>JAFRFD010000011.1 GCA_017434525.1 Methanobrevibacter sp. | reverse complement strand
TAAATAATAAACTGTTGATATTTTATTCATTTAAAATATCTAATTTAGGGGATATTATGAGCTTAATTATTGCTTACATTGGAAAAAAAGGATGTGTAATGACAGGAGATAAAAGAAAGATAGGGTATTTTGGTGATAAAAGTAATTTAGCACAATTAGAAAAGGAATTGTATGATGGAAGTATTAAAGATGATGATGTGTTTGCAAAACGTGCAAGCGAACTTGGCATTTCCATTAAAATCACTGACGATGCAAGTAAGTTAAAAATAGTTGGAAATACCGTTAGGGGTGAAGTAAGCACTAAAGGAACTTTTGAAACTAAACGTAGGAGAATCTATGGGACTACAAACGGGTATCAAATAGTTGAGTTATTGGGTTCCGAGCAAAAATCACGTAAGGCGGGTGAAAAAGGAATTATTATTTTTGGAAACAATTTCGCAAAACACTTGGCTCAAGATCTCATCCAAAAGAAATGGAAAGCTTCACAAAGCTTGAAATACATGGGTGAAGTATTTGAAGGCATTTTAGCAGAAGTCGCATCCAAAACACCCACTGTTGGTGATAAATCCGATACTTTAATTCAACAACCTCTATATAATCCCTCTCAAGCTCAACAACATCTTAATATAACTATCGACAATGACATTAAGGTATTGATAAAGTTTAGGCAAGATTTAACAGAAAAATTAGTTCAACAGAATATTGCAATTGACATGGCAAACAAGATTATTGACAAAGGGGAAGTGGGTAAAGTTGTTTCCATTGATGGAAACATGTTATATGTTCAATTAAACGATAAAACACAAGCAATGGATGGAAACTGGAAACAGCTTGCAGGCCCGGGTCAAAATGTCTTGATGTTTACCGAATCTGATAATGTAAAAATAGGGGATAAAGTTGTCATTGAAAATGAAAATTTATGCCTTAAAAAAGATAAATCATCTCTCAATTGTGATATAATTTTATGTTCTTTATGATTGGGGGTTTAAATGAAAATAACATTTTTAGGCAGTGGTGGTGGAAGGTTTTCCGCCATTTCACAGCGAAGAATGACAGGAGGATTTAGGATTGATAATTTGGGCGGTAAAAATTATCACATAGATCCGGGTCCAGGAGCATTGATTAGAACTTACCAATTTGGATTTGACCCACGTAACTTAAGCGGTGTTTTTGTAACTCATGCCCACACAGACCATTATAACGATGCTGAAATTCTCATTGAATCCATGACAAGAGGTATGACACGTGATTTCGGTACAATTTTTGGAAGTGAAAGTGTTTTAAACGGTTATGATGTTTGGGGTCCATGTATTTCATCTTATCATCAATCAAAATCAGATAGGATTCTCTTAAAGCCAGGAGTCGAAACTCCAGTAGGTAATATTAAAGTTAAGGGAACCCGGACTCAACATGGTGATCCGACCGGTTGCGGTTTTCAAATTGATTACAATGGATTTAAAGTCTCATACACTTCAGACACTGGTTATTTTGAAGGTTTGGCTGAAGACCATAAGGATGCGGACATTTTAATAGCAAGCGTATTGAGGCCAGGTAACCGAACAATTAATGGGCATATGTGCACCCGCAATTTCATTGATTTGATTAATGAGGTGCAGCCGAAAGTTGCAGTAATGACCCATTTGGGCCTTAAGATGATATCCAATAATCCGGTTACTGAAGCAAAAAAGATTTCAAAGCAAACTGGTGTTAAAACTATTGCGGCATTTGACGGTTTGTCATTTAATGTGAATTACAATAATCCAAAAAGATTTAGACTAATTTCTCTAAAGGATGTTGACTCACCTAGTCATAGTACAAATCATAAAATGTTTAATAATGAAAGAAAAAACTCCTATCAATTGGCATTTAAGCATAATGAGTTTGATGAAGTTTCTTTCATGAAAAAGAATTAATGTTTCAAGTTTGTAGGATGAATGAATCCTGATAGAATCATATGGTCTGCAAGAACAATTGCAGTACTTGATTCGGCTACTGCTGTCACTCTAGGGCAGATGCAGGGGTCATGTCTTCCTTTAATTTCTATTTTTTCATTTTCCATTGCATCTAAATTGACTGAATTTTGACATTTGGAAATGGATGGTGTAGGCTTTACGGCAATTCTTGCGATGATTGGCATTCCATTGCTCATGCCTCCGATTATTCCGCCTGAGTTATTTGTTTTTGTAGTGATTTTGCCATCTTCAATTTGATATTCATCATTGATTTCAGAACCGGTATGGTTTGAAACATCAAATCCAAGACCAATTTCAACCCCTTTAACGGCTCCGATGTTCATCAATATTTTAGCTAAGTCCCCATCAAGGCGACCGAAAACAGGTTCTCCAAGACCTTGAGGAACACCAATAGCTATTGTTTCGACAATTCCTCCAACAGAATCTCCTTCCTGTTTTTTATTCAAGATCAATTCTTCCATTTCTTTAGCCGCTTTTAGGTCTGCACATCTGACAGGATTTTTTTCAACATTTTCTTTGATTGTATTGAAATCTTGAGGCTCTGCTTTGATGTCTCCAATTTGGACTACATGGGAAATGATTTCAATGTTTCGGGTTTTTAATAATTTTTTGGCTATCGCTCCACCAATGACGTGGCCGATTGTGACTCGTCCACTTCCACGGCCGCCTCCATTGTAGTCATAGTTGCCGTATTTCATCATCCATCCGAAGTCTCCATGGGACGGGCGGGGAGTGCTTTTAAACATAGAATAATCTTTGGAGTGCTGGTTTTTATTGAAAACAACTCCTGTGATGGGAGTTCCATCAGTCTTTCCTTCAAATATTCCGGATAATATTTGAACTTCGTCTGATTCTTTTCTAGGAGTAGTGACACTACTTGTTCCAGGTTTTCTTTTATCTAATTCTTTTTGAATGTCTTCAGCACTTAATTCAAGGTTTGCAGGACATCCATCAACAATAGCGCCAACAGCAACTCCGTGGCTTGCTCCAAAACTTGTTATTCTAAATTTTTCTCCGATTGAATTTGACATATTTGGCCTCTTTTTGATAATTAATAGTAATATTTGTATTCTAAACATTTAAGTTTTCACAAATATTTTTGCATTGCTCTAAAGTTAGCCCGGCTTTGACAGTTTCCAGTTCAGTATCGAGGGTGAAGTCAGCATTGTGTTTTACGATTTCTTCTAAAAATTCTTTATATGAAATTAGCGCGTCATGACCATTGGGTCCCGCCTCGTTTTTTAATTTTTCAATGTTGTCTCCGCAGTTTATGAAATCAAAGATTTTCATCAAGCCTTTTTTTCTTGGCGATGTTCTTTTTACGTCTTCTTCCGTTGGATTTGGAAATGAGAATGTGATTTTATAAGACCCTTGGGCGATTTCTTTTACAATTAAATTTTCATGGTCGATTTTATTTCCAAGTAAATTAGTCGTAATATTTTCAGTTTCATTGAAATGCTTGCTCAGATTAAATAATTCTTCCACATTTAAACCTTTATTTATTAAATTCCCATTTAATATTAAACATATTGTATTTAATTCATCAAGAAATCTTTTTTTATCATTTTCGAAAATTTTGTATACCTGTTTATAGGTTTCATAATTTCCTTTAACTCCAAATTTTTCAGGATGTTTTTCGATGTAGGCTTCCATTTCAAGTAAATCCTCTTCCATTTCACTTAATTCTTTATCATATTCTTCAATTGTTTTAAATCTCATAACTAATCTCCAATTAGGTGGATTATTCCTTTTGGAATTCCTTCTCTATCATGGCCGAACAATATCAATAATATTCTCATTTTTGATTTTAAATACAGTTTGTATGCTATTTCATCTGAACTCGGATATCGATATACTCTAAGCGAATGGCATTTATTATTTGTCATGGATCTTGAGTTTGAGATAATATTTTCAATTTTTTCTTTATCATTATTCTTTTCAGCTTCAAATCCGTCAAATTCAGTTAAAGTATCTATATCGTTAGGATTTTCTTTTGTTGAAACAAAACTGCCATCAATCCAGTGATCAAGGAAATATCCTGTATTTTTGATTTCAACCATATGTTTTTCATATTCTGTTATAATTTCTTTTCTTTTTGTTGAATTTTCACCAAATGTGCTTCTAAATTCTTCAAAAGTCATATTATATATTCCATAGGGCAGATAGCCATTTTCATTGAATCCGTTAAATTTTCTTATTTTCATTTTTATCACTTAAAAATTTAACAGACGCCTGTGTATTATTATTTTAAGAGTAATATATAAATATTTTTTTTCCAAATCTATCCTAAATCTTTACAAGGAATATTCCAAATCATATACGGGGTTAAATCAATTTTACGGGGTTTTAACAATTTTATTAGTTTACAACAATTTTAGTGTATCTCAACAATTTTTCAGAATGATTCCATACTGTCAATTTTAAATAATTTCAAATCAAAATTATTAATTAAGTGATAATTATGCAATTTCCAACAACAAGAATGAGAAGATTAAGAAAAAATGCTAAAATTAGAGATATCGTGCGTGAAACAAAACTTCAAAAAGAAGACTTGATTTATCCGATTTATTTTAAAGAAGAACTTAAGGACATGGAAAAGGAAGAGATTTCATCACTTCCTGGTGAATTCAGATACTCTTTAGATGCTGGCGTTGAATTTGCAAAACAGCTTGAAGCTAAAGGTTTAAAATCAATAATAGTATTTGGAATTCCAAAAGAGGAAACCAAAGATGAAATTGCAACTCCGGACTACTCCGCAACAGGAATCGTTCAAAAGGCAATAAGAAAACTCAAAAAGGAGACCAATTTGGTCGTTATAAGTGATGTCTGCCTATGCCAATACACTTCTCATGGACATTGCGGCATGATTGTTGAAAATGATGATACTGATGATGGCATTGAAATATTGAATGACGAATCCCTACCGATTATTGCCAAAGTCGCTTTATCCCATGCACAGGCCGGTGCGGATATTGTGGCTCCCTCAGACATGATGGATGGAAGAGTCAAAGCTATTCGCGAAACTTTGGATGAAAACGGTTTTTACAACGTAATGATCATGTCATATTCAGCAAAATATGCCTCTGCGTTTTATGAACCGTTTAGGGTTGCTGCCTGCTCATCACCACATGCTGGAGACAGAAAATCCTACCAGATGGATCCTGCCAATGCGGTTGAGGCTATTCGTGAATGTGAACTTGACGTTATTGAGGGATGTGACTTCTTAATGGTAAAACCTGCACTTCCCTACTTGGATGTTGTCCGCATGGTAAGGGATGAGTTCATGCTTCCATTGGTCGCATATAACGTAAGTGGTGAATATTCCATGATTATGGCAGCAATAGAAAAAGGATATTTGACTGAAAGGGCTATTCTGGAAGCACTTATTTCAATTAAAAGAGCCGGAGCGGACTTAATTATCACTAACTTTGCACCATACTTGCTTTTAAATGATGTGATAGAATGAAACCTTCAGAAATTGCAAAAATAGCACAAATCGCTTCAGCGCTTGAAGTAAGCGGATATCCAAAACCGGGTAATGTTCACAGAACCCGTGATTATGATGATATGGAATTTGAAGATTTCATAATAAGCGGAATTGTTATTGGTGACACTATCCGTGAGGCATGCAGTGATGTTGATGTGGAAAACCCTGAATTGGGAAAATACATCCTTCAGGCAGTGGCCGAAACAGACAGGTGGATTAAAAACAATACAAATTTAGGTATTGTCATGATGACAACACCAATTGCGGTTGCAGCTGCCATCAGCGATTCATTTGATGATATTCGTGAAAACGTTAAATTGCTGATGGGAAATACCTCTGTTGATGATGCATGTGATTTGTATGATGCAATCAACATTGCAGATGCCGGCGGTATGGGAGACCAGGATGAATATGATGTGGCCAGCGACAATGCTAAACAGGAGTTAAGGGATAACAACCAGACAATGTATGATGTATTGAAGATTTCAGCTCCATGGGACATGTTAGCTCGTGAAATGACCCGTGATATGCCTGCCGTTTTTGAAATAGGTTATCCGGCTTATCATCAGTTAAGAGAGGAAAAGTCACAAAATGATGCCTGCGTTTTAACATTTCTGACAATACTCTCACAGGTTCCCGACACTTTAATTTCAAGAAAATACGGTTCAGATGAAGCCCTAAAAATATCAATGATGACTAGGGATTTGCTTAATTTAAAAGATCAATCTGATTTTAAAGATAAACTTAAGGAATTTGATGATTATCTGTTTAAAAACAAATATAATCCGGGAACTACTGCTGATTTAACCGCTGCATCAATCTTTGTTAGTTATTTGAAATCAAATTTTGAATAACTCTTTTTTTTTATTATTTTTTTGTGCTTTTATGATTTTGTTCAAAGTCGCACTTAGTTAAATTATATTCCCTACTCTTGCCAATATTTTCATCACTAATGATTGGAGATGAAAATATGAAAAATAGTTTACAACAAGTTGCAGATGGAAAAAATAGCAAATATCAATATTTTCTTGATAAAGCGGATGAATTATTTTTTCAAAATAAATTGAATGAAGCATTGATTATTTTAGATGAAATTCCTGAAGATTGTGAGGAATATCCCAAATTCCTATTCATGAAATCGTTAATGATTGGTGTTCAGGGAGATGAAGAAAAATCCTTCAAAATTTTTCAAAAAGCTTTTGCTGAAAATTTTGGTGAAGAATATGTTGATTTCGATGAGGAATATGAACCAATTGACATGAATGATCCAAAAGAGGTATTTGATTGTGGTTTAGTTTGTTTTTACATTTTTAAAGATTACGAAAGGGCTATTGAGTATTTCAACAGTTCATTAAGATTAAAACCAAATCAGGGCGATGTCTTACATTACAAAGCATTATCGTTTGCATTTTTGGGTAGACTCAAGAAAGCTATTAAAATAATGGATAAGGCAATCAAAATCAATCCTAATGAAGTTAACTATTGGCATGACAAAGGAGTATTCTTAAGTGAGTTAAATTATCTCTCCAAAGCACATAATGCATTTGATAAGGCTATTAAAATAGAACCAAATCAGTATTCCTGGTCAAATAAAGCTTCATTATATTGTCAAGTAAATCAATTTGATAAGGCTTTGGATTGCTTTGATAAGGCACTTGAGATAGATAAAAATGATTTAGATTTTAATATTGGGAAAGCAATAATATATTCCGAATTAAAAGATTATGAAAAATCTGATGAATATTTCAAGCGTGCTGAAAAAATTGATTCTAATGATGTTAATTATTTGATTCTAAAGGGAAAACATTTGCTCAATCAAGAAAAATTTCAAAAATCAATTGAATATTTTGATGAATGTTTAAAAATTGATGATGAAATTGCTTTAGCTTGGATGTATAAGGGTATGGCTTTAAGTCAACTAGATATGGATAAAGAATGCGAAGAATGTTTTAAAAAAGCTATTGAATTAGATCCAGATTCAATTGAAGTCTTTGATGGTGTTTTCATTATTGAAGATTAACACTACCTTTATAAATTACTTAAAACAAATATCATTATATTATTAATCTTAATATATGGTGTTTAAATGAGTGAGGATATTGAAAAAACCATTAGTGAATTGCATATTTACGAAAAGAAACTTTTAAAAGAATTGGAAGCCAAGCCTGAAGCCACTCCTGAGGAAATAGCTGAAAATAGTGGAATGGACATCAAATCTGTAATGAGTGCAGCAGGATCCCTTGCATCAAAAGACATTATTGAAATGCACAAGGATGTTGAAGAAATATATTCCCTAACAGATGACGGAATGGAATATGCTGAAAAAGGACTTCCTGAACGTAGGATATTGGACGTTTTAGCTAAAAAAGAACAAATCCATATGAAAGATTTGTCAGACGAAACAGGTGTGGACAAAAAAGAAACCAACATTGCTATTGGCTGGCTACGCCGTAAAAACTGGGCGCAAATCGATAAGGGCGTTGTCAACATTACCGAGTTCGGTAAGGATTTCGTATCCAAAATGGATATAGATGAAGAAACCCTGGATTATCTTAAAGCAAATGCGGATGGAGTTAAGCTTTTCACTGATGATTTGATGAACGGTGTAAAAAAGCTTGCAGGCAGAAAAAATATTTTAAATGTTAAAAAAGAAACCTCACATTCTTTTACAATTTTGCCTAAAGGTGAAGAAATACTCAAGCATGGATTTGAGATTAAAGAGCAAGCCACTCAATTAACTCACGAACACCTAAAAGACGGAGAATGGAAAAGCCTCGAATACCGTCCATATGATATTAATGCAGAAGCACCAGTCATTTTTGCAGGTAAAAAACACCCATTAAGAGTAATCATTGATGAAATAAGAGAAATCTTTTTGAATATGGGCTTTTCAGAAGACAAAGGAGAATATGTCGAATCAGCATTCTGGAATTTTGACTCACTCTTCCAGCCACAGGACCATGCTGCCCGTGAAATGCAGGACACATTCTATTTGAAAAATCCTTTGACTTGCGACTTGCCTGATATGGATTTGGTAAAGCTCACAGCCGAAACTCATGAAACCGGAGCGGATACAGGTTCAATTGGGTGGCAATATGATTGGAGTGAGGATATTGCTCGCCAAAGTGTTTTAAGGACTCACACAACTGGAATATCTACAAAACACCTGTTTGAACATGAACCTCCAATCAAAATGTTTTCAGTCGGAAGGGTATTCAGAAGAGAAACCTTTGACTACAAACACTTGCCTGAGTTCCATCAGGTGGAAGGACTTGTTTGTGATGAAGGAATCAGCTATCAAAACCTTTTAGGAACTTTAAAGGAATTCTATAAAAAATTAGGATTTGAAGTAAGATTCAGACCTGCTTATTTCCCTTATACTTATTTATCAACCGAAACCGAAATCTATTTGGAAGAAAAGGAAAGCTGGATTGAGCTTGGTGGGGCTGGAATGTTCAGGCCAGAAGTATTAAAACCATTGGGCATTAACCAACCTGCACTTGCTTTCGGTTTGGGTATTGAAAGGTTGGCAATGATAAGATATGATGTAGAGGACATTCGTATGCTTTACAAAAGTGACATTAAATGGCTTCGTGAATTGCCTATTGATCAGGGAGTTAGATTATAGTGTCAATCAGGCTGGTTTCTTGGAATGTAAATGGAATTAGGGCAGTTTCCAAAAAGGAAGATTTTTGGAGCTGGTTTGAAAATGACGAATCGGACATCATTAACTTTCAGGAGGTAAGAGCTACCCAAGAGCAGATTCCAAAGAGATTGGCTGAAATGGATGAATTCCATAAGTTTTACAATGAAGCCGAAAAGAAGGGCTATAGTGGTGTTGGAACATACTCCCGAATCGAACCCCTCAGCATTGAAAAGGGTCTCGGTGTAGAAGAACTTGACAGTGAGGGCAGGGTTTTAAAAATAGAGTATGAAAACTTTATCTTATTCAATATCTATTTTCCAAACAGCGGAAAGGAAGGTTCCAGGCTTGATTTTAAGGTTAAATTCTGCAATGAATTGCTCAAACAATTGGTTGAGTTGAAAAATGAAGGAAAAAATCTAGTTATCACTGGCGATTATAATATTGCACACAATCCGATTGATGTCTACAATCCTAAAAACTGTGAAGGAAAATCTGGTTATTTGCCTGAAGAACGCGCATGGTTGGACGAGATGGAACAGGCTGGTTTTGTTGATACTTTTAGAATGTTTGATGAGGGTGAAGGCAACTTTACATGGTGGAGCTACAGATTCAAGGCACGTGAAAGGAATTCCGGTTGGAGACTTGATTACTTTTTTGTAAATGAGGAAATTAAAGATAAAGTCAAGTCAGCTAAAATCTTGGCAGACATTTACGGTTCAGACCACTGTCCAGTAACCTTAGAACTGGATTTTTAAAAAATAGGTAATTTTGGTGATTATAAAATAGTATTAATGTCACCAATATCTTCAACAATAGTAATGTCTAAATTTTCTTTTTTTATATATTCTCTGTCATCTTCTGTTACATCAGAATTGACTAAAATTGCACCTAATCCTGCATTAACTGCACCCAAGGCATCAGCTTTGAATTTGTTTCCAACCATTACTGATTTTTCAGGATTTCCATTCATTTTTCTAAGTGCAACATCATAGATTAATTTATCCGGTTTTTCTTTGCCTACCTCTTCGGAGGTAATTACCGCATCAAAAAATGAGTTGATGTTAAGTCTAATGAGCTTTTCCCATTGTTTGATTGTAATGCCGTTTGAAATAACTGCTAAGCGGTATCCTTGGCTTTTAAGATAAATTAAAGTATCAATGGTTTCTGGAAACGGTCTTAAAAGTGCCATTTTAACGTTATGGTATGTTGTCATTCCGAGTGCTACAAGCATAGGGTCTTCGTGGCCAAGGACAACCTGGGTAAGTACATTGAAGTGTTTGCCATAATTTGATCCTTTCTCACGGATAATTGTTTTTAAAACGCCATATGCTTCATCCTTATCGAGCGGCAATCCGTTATCGACCATTATTCCGATAGCTGCTTTTCTAGCGGTTTCAGCAAAGTTGCTTGTGTCGAGTAGGGTGCCGTCTATATCGAAAAATACAACACGTTCATCATTATTAATCATACAAATCTTATTTTAATTTTATGAATATTTATATTTTTAGAAAAAAGCGTCGAGACTTTGTTGGACTTCACCACGGGCAAGGTCCTCCAAATCACTTCTTGTATATCCGAATGCATACATGATTCTCTCAACTGCAGGGATTAGCTGATTGTTGATGTAATAATCCTTATCATATGCATAACCTTCACTATATTCATAAGGGACTGCACGCTGGCTGATGGAGCCTTTTCCTTTAACGATTATATATTGGATGATGGTGCCTCTTGTAACTTTAATGCCATGATCTTCGATTTTTCTTGCGGCAACGACATGGGGTCCGACCTGCTTGTATTGGTCAAGGGGTTTGGTGATTTGGGTGTGTATGATTAGCTCTTTATTGTCAACTTCGCCTTTTTTGATTCTCTTTAAAACTTTTTTCACGGCTTTTATTGCTTTGTCGGAATCTCCCTCTTTTAGAATGGCCATTAAAATTTCTTCTTGGGTTTTTTTAACAATTGGTGCCCAGTCTCTTCTAACCAGTTCCAGTCCTTTTGCGATGATTTCGCCATCTTCAATGACTGCATATCTTTTTTTACTTACAAAAAATCCTCTTCTGTAAAATCCTTCATATTCAAGTTCCATGCTTTCCGGAAGGGTTGAATTGAGATATGTTATGAATTTTATGGCCTGCTCCTTTATTTCATTTTCAAGAGCCAATTGTTCGGGGCTTTCTTTAACCAATTTTTCACCTATTCTTTATTATATTTCATCTTCTTAATATTTGTTTTCAAATCAATTTTCCATAACTATTTCAATTTTATTGCTTTATAATCGGTTTATTTACTTTAAAAATCTCAAATATTACTTTTCAAATGCTCTAGGACAATATAAATATGTTTAATATGTCATAGTATGTATGAGGTTGATAACATGGAAAAAGAAACTTTGATATCAAGTTATGATGAGATAAACGATATATTCGTTGGAAAAATTGACGGTAGAATGGGATATTGCGCAAATTACAGCATATCAGAGGGCATCTTTTTGTCTATAGATAAGGACAACATGCCAACTTCAGTATTGGTCGACAATGCATCTGAAGTATTCAACGTCTCTAAGAAAGTTTTGGAAAATCCGAATGTTAAAATAGGCATTGATTGTGACTCCGTCTGTTTATGTTTCACAATTTCAATTGAGGATTTGAAGATATGTTCTATCAAACGTAAGAATGACTTTGGAATTCCAGAAGTCAGTTTTGTGATGGATAGTAACTCCTAGAGTTACCTTCCATTTTTTTAGATTAATATTAAATATGACTTGTTAAATAATATTAGTTAATCAAGAAAATGGTATTGTTCCATAGGAATTGGAGAGGATATTTTGCAAAATCAGAATATTGATGTTAAACCGGGTGATGAGATAGTTATTGTCGTACCTGAAAGTGACGGCGATGAAATAGTGATAGATTTTGATGAGTTGGGTATAGATTTGGAATCCCTGGGTGGTGATGTTAATATTGTAATTCAAGTGGAAGGTGAAGATGGCGAAGACGATTTCTTCTTGGATGATGAGGATGAAGTCATCGAGCCAAACGAATGGTATTTTGATGATGATCCCTATAAGATAGTTTATTATGAATTTCCGGATTTTTACTAGGTGATGAAAATGGATGATGTCCCGTATTATGTTTATGACGACGATGAGAAATCCCATATTAAAAGCCCTGATGGTGAAGCATACATTGATGATGGTGATTTAAGGGAATTGTTGATTGAAATGCTTGGAGATGATGTTCCGGATGAGGAAATTCAAAAAATCCTAAAGGCAGCCTCTGATGAAAATATTTCCGAAGAGGATTTTGATAAACTCGTCGATGATTTTATTTTGAATAATAAATCCTGATTTTTTCTATTTTTAACTGAAAAATAAAACATTTATATATAATGATAAAGTAATATTTTATTATCATTATTCTTTAAGGCTCTTTTTTGCTCTCAAAAATTAAGCTATTATTTATCTTGCAGATAGTTTAATTGAAAAGAGGCTTATTGACTGCGATTATTATATTATTAATTATATTTATTAGGTGAAATAATGGCAATTACTCAAGGAAAATCAACAAGAAGTCCATCCGGTGCAAGAAATGTTGCAAACCGTGGAAAAAGGAAATCTGAATTAGGAAGAGATCCTGCAGAAACCAGATTAGATGAGAAAAAATTAAGGAAAATCAGAACCCGTGGCGGAAACGAAAAACTCAGATTAGCTTCTGCTAATAAAATCAACGTTACTGATGCTAACGGTAAAACTCAACTTTTAGACATTCTTAATGTAATCGAAAACACCGCAAACCCTAACTACGTAAGAAGAAACATCATTACCAAAGGTGCTATCGTAGAAACCCCTGAAGGTAATGCAAAAGTCACATCTAGACCTGGTCAAGATGGTGTAGTTAACGGTGTATTAATTTAAGTTCAATACTTAAATTCTCTCTTTTTTTTTAATTCTCTTTTAATTTTTCAATATTTTTTTTCAGTTACTAATAATTATATACTTGTTTTCACATATTATATATTGATAATTTATTTAGGAGATATAATGTCAGACGATAAAGTTAGTATGAATCACGGTGCTGGTGGAGAGGTAATGGCTAATTTAATTGCCAGTACTGTTTTAGATAATATCACTAAAAAAAGCGTAAATGGTGGTATTAGTTTAGATGCATTAGACGATGGAGCTTCCATTCCTTTAGGCGATTGGGAAATTGTCGTGACTACTGATGGTCACACCATTGACCCATTATTCTTCCCTGGAGGAGACATTGGTAGGATTTCAGCAGCAGGAACAATTAATGATGTTTCTGTAATGGGGGCACGTCCATTGGCTATTTCTAATGCAATTATCATGCAGGAAGGATTTCCGATTGATGATTTGGATAGAATCATGAAATCATTGAATGCAACTTGTGAAGAAGTTGATGTGGCTGTAGTTACAGGAGATACCAAAGTAATGCCTCAGGATAAGCTTGACGGGATTGTAATGGTAACTACAGGAATTGGAATTGCCAAAAAAGGAGAGGTAATTCGAGATTCAACCCTGCAGGTTGGCGATAAAATCATTGTTACAGGCAGTTTGGGCGATCACGGAATGAGTTTAATGTCATTCAGAGAAGGATTCGGTTTTGAAACCGATTTGAAATCTGATGTAGCTCCAATGTGGAACATAATCAAAAAAGCTTTGGATATTGGGGGAGTTACAGCTATGAAGGACCCTACTCGTGGTGGTTTTGCCAATGCTATTAATGAAATGGCTTCAAAAGCAGGTGTTGGAGTTGTCTTAGAACAGGATGCAATTCCAATCAGAGAAGAAGTTCATGCGGTATCTGAAATGTTGGGCATTGATCCGTTTGAAGTAGCTAACGAAGGAAAAGTTGTAATGGGCGTTAAAGCCGATAAGGCTGAAGAAATCCTTGAAGCTATTCGTGGTGAAAAGTATGGTGAAAATGCGGCAATAATTGGTGAAGTTGTTGAAGGAGATTATGTGGTTATCAATACTCCTATAGGTGGTGAAAGAATTCTTGAAGCACCTATCGCTGATCCAGTTCCAAGAGTATGTTAAGGTGATAAAATGGCAACTGTATTTACCAGAAGAATAATTGCATATGTAATTGATTTTTTTGTAGTGTCAGCATTCATGTGGATTGTTTCATTTCTTGTTTCTCTTATATTTAGTCCATTGGATGTTATTCCAGTTTATAATATGTTCCCATATTTGGTTTCAATTTTAGGATTGGCCTATTTTGTGGTTCTTGAAAAATACAAAGGAGCCACTGTCGGAAAGGCATTGATGTATCTTGAAGTTAAGTCAAGAAACGGTTACAACATTAATTGGGCGCAAGCTATTGTGCGTAACCTGACTAAAATATTGTGGTTCCCAATCATATTTGATTGGCTTGTCGGCAGAATAATGAATACTGATAGATTATTTGGAAAAATTACAAGGACTGTAGTTGTTAATGTGCTTCAATAGCATATTTTCCATATTTTTTTTGCATTATGATTAAAAAAGTTCAAGTTTTATGGTATCTAAATAAAGAGGATTTGGAAAACTATTGCATTGATTTTAAAGAATACAAATCCCATAAACTGGAAGGATATGAGATTTGTGAGGTCGATGAGGACCTGATTTATGATTTGTGCGATAGGGATCCTGATAGATTGGAGCCTATTGGATATTATAAAAATATTAAGGAAATTGAAAATTATCTCTCTGAGACAATAGAAAATAACGAATTTGACTTGGAACTCGATTCTCCTGAACTTAAGGAAAAAATTAAAAGGGCCTGTGAAAATATTGAATTTTCAGGCGAAGACTACTATATCTCCATTGGCTCAGGCATCGGTAATGAGGATACCAAAATAGCCAGCTGGTTTGATGCTCTTAAAAAGGAATATAACAGTGCATCAAAGGATAACATGTGGGTTTTAGCGGTCACTGGTTATGATCCTTATGATTTGTCACTGACCGGCAGAACTTTATCCTATGTCCTTGCCGATATCTTAAACCTAAACGAATCGTCACTGGACAGCTTAATTCCAAACAAGGGACACATTAGTGTCGAGGAATGGAATTCTATTTTAGATAAAACCTATAAGAAAAATAAAATATATTTAGGGTTAAATAGGGTAGTGTAATTATATTTCACCCTCTTTAAACTCACTTGGCTCGAAATAAGATATTTCAGCCAGCTTATTTTCAATCAGTTCCTTGTTAATGTCGTCTGTGTCAGTGTATACGATGGCCAATGTCCGTCCGTATTTGTCTTGAGGCTGTTTGTCGTCAATGTCCAGGTATACTGTTTTTCCAAGGCATTTCTCTTCAACAAACTTTTTGGCATTGCTGAATCCGGATTCATTTGTCTGGGGGGTTTTAACTTGAACTAGCTGAACCTTTCCAACACCGTAAACCTGTATGGTGTTTCCATCGATTACTTCAACACATTTGCCTGCATTGTCATAGTGTATTGTTCTATTTTCAAGTGTTATGTTTCCGGTTTTCTTGTCAACGCTATTGGAATCATCTAAGATGGCATTGGCTAGTGTAAGGCCGAGTGTTATTAAAAAGATTATCAGCAATATTGCTGAAATTTTCTGTTTGTTCATTTTTAATCTTTCTTGTAATGTTCACAATAGCGTGAATATCTGCATGATCTGCATTTGTTCGGATTTTTGGTTGGAATGAATGGTCTTGAACCATCAATCAGGCCTTGCATTCTGTTGATTGTGAACTCGATTTCTTTTTCAACTTCAGGAGTGAACTGTTCAATCCAAAAGAGATTGTCTGTTCCCCGTTCCCTTAGGGCGGATTTGATTATTCTATCTTCATTGGTCATGCTTTTGTATGCAAGAGCATAGGCTCGCACCTGGTTCATTGAAGAGGGGTATGGTGTGCGCCCAGGTTTGTCGTCTATTATTACAATTTCTTCCGGTTTCATTCGGATTTCATCGATGTATCCTCGGATTCCATATTCGGGAGCTATTACAAAGACTTCCCTTGACATTGATGCGGTTTTTTTGGATTCCTCAACTGCCTGTTCAAAACTTGCGGGGGTTGCATCCTGTTTGAAGATTGTTTCGAGCTGTTCGTGAACTGCACTTCCATGTGTCATCTCAGGTGTTGCTGCAGTTTTTATGCCTTTCATATGCTCGAGATATATCTGGTATTCGCAATATCCCTGTTGTTGAGCCAACTAATGGGGAAATTGTTTTTACCTTCAATTATTTGAATACCTTTTATGTCTGGATGGTTTTTAATTTCATACTTCTTTTCGTATTCGGTAATGTTTTTTTGTTCCATATTTTTACTATGTCCATTGTAATATTTAAATTACTTTGCAGCCGCTCTCACAATTCGTTTAAATATCATTTTCAATAAATTAATCTCATGCACTATGTAAAGTCAAAAACCATATTGTCTCAAAAAAATGGAATGAATCTCTATAGGGGTTGCACCCACGGATGCATATACTGCGATTCCAGAAGCAAAATCTATGGGATGGACCATAAGTTTGAAGATATTGAAGTTAAGGAGAATTCTCTGGAGCTGCTTAAAAAGGAGCTTATCAAAAGACCAAAATCAATGATTGGAACAGGTGCAATGACAGACCCATATGTTCCGCTTGAAAAACATTTGAGGTATGTTAGAAGATCTCTGGAGCTAATTTACAAATACGGCTTTGGTTTTACATGCATCACCAAATCCGATTTGGTTTTAAGGGATTTGGAGTTGCTAAAAAAGATTAATGAAAAATCTAGAGTGGTTATTCAGATGACATTAACGACTGCCGATGATGAGTTGTGCAGCATTATTGAGCCAAATGTCTGTCCAACATCAAGACGTGTTGAAGTCCTGAAAACCCTAAGGGATGAAGGAATCCCAACTGTTGTTTGGCTGTGTCCTATATTGCCTTACATCAACGACACTGAGGATAACATTAATTCGATTATTGACTTTTGCATTGAAAGTGACGTTAAAGGAATTTTATGTTATGAGATGGGTCTGACTTTAAGGGAGGGCAATCGGGAGCATTTTTACTCAAAACTTGACGAGCATTTTCCAGGATTGAAAGATAAATACATCAAAAATTATGGAAACGATTATTCAATTCCAAGTCCAAACAACAAGAAATTGATGGGAATTTTCAAGAGGAGAACGTCTCAGGCGGGCATCTTAAATGATTTTAGGGAAATATTTCCCTATTTGTATGATTTCCCGCAGGATTCATACCAGTCTAAACTAATCTAAATTATTATATAGCTATTTTTTTAAATATTATTAATGATGAATTTTGATGATTTGAATATTTCCGATGAAATTAGGAAAGCGATTGGCAAAATGGGTTTTACCAAATTGACTCCAATTCAAAAAATGGCAATTCCGCCTGCTTTAAAGGGCATTGACATTACGGCCCAGGCACAAACCGGTTCAGGAAAAACAATTGCATTTGCAATTCCAGTATTGGAAAAGATTTTCATAGATGATAGATCTCCTCAGGCCATTGTATTATGTCCGACAAGAGAATTGTGTCTTCAGGTTGCTGGTGAAATCGATAAGGTTGGAGCAAATATTAAAAAACTCAAGGTTTTGGCGGTTTATGGGGGTCAGCCAATTGGAAAACAAACAAGGGTTCTTAAAAAGGGCGTTCATATTGTAGTTGGAACTCCTGGCCGTATCATTGACCATATTCAAAAGGGCAACTTGGATTTAATTGGGGTTGAAAGGGTAGTTCTGGATGAAGCGGATGAAATGCTTGATATGGGATTCAGGGAGGATATTGAAGAAATATTAAAAGAAACTCCATATAGAAAGCAAACCCTGCTATTTTCAGCCACAATTCCTCAGGAGATAAGAAAAATTGCAAAAAATTATCAGAATAATCCCAAATTCATTAAAATATCCAATAAAAAACAAAACATTCCAAAAATAACCCAATATGCTTTTAAAACTAATCACAAGCATAAATTAGATGATTTGATGAAGTTGATTGATGCTTATGACATAAAATCCGCATTAATATTTTCAAACACTAAAAAAGGTGTTGATTTTATATATAAAAACCTTAAAAAAGAGGGTTGCTCCGTTGAATCGATTCATGGTGACATGTCTCAAAAGACAAGGGATAAGGTGATGAATAAATTCAGAAACGGAAATGTCAGCTTCTTGGTTGCAACAGATGTGGCCAGCAGGGGTTTGGACATTTCAAATTTGGATTTCATTATAAACTATGATGTGCCTCAAAATTATGATTCATATGTCCACAGAATCGGCAGGACGGCAAGGGCAGGCAATAGTGGTTTTGCATTTACCTTGGTTTCTAAAGAGGATGTTATAAACTTCAATAATATCAAAAAAATATCTAAAGGCAATATTATAGAAAAAAAGCTTCCGACGGATAGTGAAATTGAAGATATTAAAAATAAGCGAGTTTTGGATGAGGTAAAAAATTCAATTGAAGTTGATAACTTGGAAGAATATCTTGATGCTATAAAAAAGAATTCTTCTGCAGATATTACTCCGGAGGAAATAGCTGCAGGGTTATTAAAAAAAGTGAGGAAAAATTAATTATTTTGCCCCATCAATAATGTTAAATTTAATCTTTTCGTTTTCAAGTTCGCGTGTAAATGCTTTGCTCATTTCTCCAACACAAATTGCAAGAACATTCAATCCTTTACGTGCGGCATTTGCGGTTGCTTGTGGAGCAGCATACTCAATATCGAGCGGTAAACCTAATTTTCCAACAACAGCTCGTGCAACGGTTCCTGCTACTGCTACTTTGTCAAATACTCCGCCACTATTGGTTCCTTTATCATAAACGTTTTTGATGAGGTCCATATCGCAGGATTTGGATCCTCCGTCTTTTATGGTTGGAAGATTAATGACAGTGACTTCACCGATGCTCATGTCAATGATTCCGGTAAGATTGGTTAATGACACATCCATTCCCGCTTCAGCATCATCTAAAACAATGCCTGTTGCATTTTCTTCTTTTTTATGAGCGTATAACACTCCACTTTCCATGAAAAGACCAACGATATCGTCTTTTTTAAGGTCTTCTCTTGCAATAGCAGGCCATATGGTTTTATAATGATTCATGGTTTCTAAAACAGAATCAGAATATTTTCTTAGACTTATTGCATCTTTTTTAACTTTGTCAATACCTGCTTGGGTTATTTTGTAAGGAGACCTTCCATCTTTGGATGTTATGTATCCTTGCTCAATTAATGTCTTAATATTCTCAGAAACAGCTTGAATTGTAATTCCCAAAGTATTAGCCAAATCTTTTTGTTTGAGGTGCGGATCCTGTTTGGATATTTCACTTAGAATTTGAAAATGTGTAAGTGCACCTCTTTTTTTAAATGATTTCATCATATTCATCCCTCAATTAAACTTGATTAATTTATATTTTTAAATTTAATAATATATAAATTAATTTGATATTTTGCCATTCAATGTTTCATTGAATAGTTCGAGAAATTCATTTTTCCTTTCGATAGGTATGTATGCACCACATGCCATTGCATGCCCTCCACCGCTTCCGCCAACTTTGGAGGATATTTCTCTAATAATATTACCGAAATGAATTCCTTCATAGGATAGCAGTCTGGAGCATCTAAGAGAAATCTTAAGACCTTCGCTGTCGGTCTGTGTAAATCCAATTATAGGCTTTTTCCAGTTGCAATATCCCAGAATCATTCCTGTCACTGTTCCGACAATTTCAGGTTTTATTCCATCGCCGTCGAAATATTGCAGGTTTTCCAACTCGATGATATTGGTTTCTTCACTGCCTGCAACTTTTTCAATTGCCTGGGCCAAGTTGCGCTTATGGTCTTTGCTGACGGCTTCGAGTTCATCAAGCGCTACAAACCGATCTCCCTTTAAAACTTCCATAGCCACCTTTTCCTGATGGTTTCTGCCGCATGCATTCATTGCAGTTGAAAACTCAGAGGCATCTCTTAGAAAGCTTGATTCCTCTTCATTCAAGAATGTGTATGAATCTCCTATGATCAGTTGTGGAATGTATCTTATGTATTTTCCCGGAACTGCCTTTGATATCATCTCAAAGAGATATTTGAAGAGTTTGGTCTTGTCTTCATCCGTCAATTCATTCAGTGTTTTCCGGTTATGCTTTTCATCAATTCCGAGTTCCTCTAAAATGGCCATGGTTTCGTTGGTGTTGTTTGTAATTGGCAGGTTAACGTCACTGAAATACGAAAGGGCTACAAAGAGAGGTCTTGTGTTTCTGCCATAGATGTTCAAATCATTTTTGGTGAGTTCCAAATAACCTCCGTCTATTGCATCCTGCTGGATGATTTCATTCAGGCCTTCAAAGTGACCGCTTTTTGTATTTTGCATATCTCCAATTGCGGATAGAACTCCAATCCAGCTTAAATCATCATATCCAAATTCCTTTGCAAGAAAATAGCATAATCCTCCACCGCATACGTAGTATGATCCGTCAATTCCATGATGGAGGGGATTGATTTCCAGGTATGTATAATCTTTCCCGTTTTTGAAATCAATGTCCCTTAATGGGGGGTGGTGGTCCAGGATTATAATTTTCTGGTTTTCACTCACATTTGTGGTGATGTTTTGACCTGAACCCAAATCGGAAAATATCGTTAGTTCATGTGTAAGTTCAATGTCATCCAGGACATCTAAATTAACGAATTCGATTTCATGATCTTTGTTTTGTCTGTCTAGTATGGTTGATAAGATTGCGCCGGAACAGATACCATCACAGTCAATATGAGAATAAATCTTAATGTCTTGTGCATTTTCTATTATTTGTTTTGCTTCTCGGTATTGTTCCTGCATTAATTGTGGCATTTTCATGGTAATCAGTTTCTTATTTCTTTTATTTTTAAGCTAACTTCTTTTAATAATTCTAATTTTGAATCTTCCCATTCAACAAGCACTCTTCCAGAGTTCTCATACCATTTTCCAGGGTATGATTTATCTTTTTGGGTATTGTATGTTAGTCCAAGTCTTTTTAAGGCTCTTTCAATATCGGAAATGCTTGGTTCGGATACGGCATATTCCATTGAAACTTTGCGGCCTTGTGAAAGACTCAGGTTCTTATCTAAATATTGTGGCCATATTGTAATCATTTTATCACCTATTTAATTTGATTTTCAAAGACTTCCAATGCTTCCTTAACAACTAAATCCATGTTATAATATTTATATTTGGCAAGTCTTCCTAAAAATATCACGTTTTCTTCTTTTTCCATTTCTGCTTCGTATAATTTGAATTTGTCCAGGTATTCCTGGGTAGGATATGGATAGCATTTCTCTCCATTGAATCCAGGATATTCTCTCATGATTGCGGTCTTTCCTTCTATCTCCTGCCAGGTCAATTTCTTAAATTCGGTTATTCTTGTAAAGTAAGGATGGTTGGGATAATTGACCACTGCAACTTCCTGGTATGAATCCTCATCCAAGATTTCATATACGAAGTTTAGGCATCTGTATAACAGCTCCCCATATTTGTAGTCATAAAAATAATCGATAGGGCCTGTATAAATCAATGTCTCATAGTTGATTTTATCAATGTAGTCTTTATAGTCTGCATTCAAGCCGACATGTATCTTGTCGGATTTAATCATGTTTTCACACATTTTGGTGAATCCCTCTTTAGGCATTCCCTGATATGTGTCTGAGAAGTATCTGTCGTCATGATTGAATCTGAATGGAATTCTTGAGATTACAGCAGGACTTAGGTTTGCAGCTGAAGTTCCCCATTGCTTTTCTGTGTAGTTTTTAAAGAGCTTTTCGTAAATGTCACGGCCTGCATTCTTAAGCACGACATCCTCTGAAGAGTTTACTTCATCAATGTCCTCCTTGTGTTCGTCAATCCATTCTTTCATGGATTCTTCATCCAAATCAAGATCGTATAATGCATTTAGTGTATCGATGCAGATTGGCATTGGAACAAGCTTGTCATCAACAAAGCTTAGAACCCTGTGAACATAATCGTTCCATTCTGTAAACTGTGACAGGTAGTCATGCACTTTCTTTTCGCTTGTATGGTAGATGTGGGGTCCGTATTTTTGGACTAGCACTCCATCATCATAGAAATCATAAACGTTACCTCCGATGTGGTTGCGCTTTTCTATGATTAACACTTCTTCATCAAGTTCGTTTGCAATTCTCTCAGCAATTGTAAGGCCGGAAAGCCCCGCACCTACAATCACGTATTTATAATCCTTCATGATTTTACTCCTTTGATGTGAGTATTTTAGTTTCTAGGGCGGTTGTCATTGTAGACATTAGCATTTTTGATTTGAAGTCGTTGTTGTGAATCTTTTTGAGCCTTTTTACTTTACGTAGCAACAGTTCATTTTCGCTTTTGGTGAATGGTGAGCCTTTCCAGGTATGCATCCAATGAAGCAGGTGAGGATTCAATGACACGTTTTGAACCACGCTTGAGAAGTTTTCGGTTTTCTTTCTGCAGTAAATATAGGCTTCCATCAACTCATCCAGAAGTCTGACGTTAACGGTATTGGTAATTGATTTGTCATCCGGCAAATCCCTAATATAATAATCATAGCTAATGAAATTATTTAAGTAGACAATTCCATTTGCATTTAGGAGCGCCTCTAATGTAAATGCCATGTCATCGCCTGTAACGAACTTCTTAAAACGCATATTATTGTCCATGATTAATTCTCTTTTATAAATTTTACACCATACAGAAGGCTGCATTTTTAATAAATCAGGTTCCTGTTCGATATTGTCGACATGAATGACATCTATAGGTTTGTCTCTAGGATAGGTCACTTCCAGGGTTTTACCATATAAAAATCTCTCAACGACATTGTCCCAAATGATATCAGGGATATCCAAAAAGTTTGCAGACTCAAATGTCTCATCAGGATATGCGCTTTCAAGGTCATCTTCATAAGGGGAGTATGATTTCTGGACATATCCTCCGTATTCAAATATTCTTCTAAACCTTGCAAACGCCAAATCAACATCATTTTCCTTGATTGTATTGTATAGGACTTCACAGGCGTCCGGCGTATATCTGTCATCGGGGTCCAAAAACATTATGTAATCGCCGGTGGATGCCTCAATTCCAGTGTTGCGGGGAGTATGGGCTCCTCCACTGTTGGTTTCATGATGAATTGCCACGCAGCAATCGTATTTTTCAGCATACTCATCGATTATCTTATCTGATCCGTCTGTTGAGCAGTCGTTAACCATAATGATTTCCAAATTTTCATTTCCAATAGTTTGATTTATTAGAGAGTCAATTCCTCCCTTTAAGTGAGGTCCGACATTAAAAATTGGCAGGATAATGCTTATTTTATCATTCATTTTCCTCTCTCCATGTTTTGAATAATAGTTCCATCATATCGGGAACTGTGTAAGTGTCTGGGTAAATGTAGGTAATATTGTATTTTTCTAATACTTTTGCAGTAATCGGACCAATGCAAACAGTCAATAAGTTGTCGTTTAATAAGTGTGCAAGCTTTTCTTTATCATCGGCTATTTCGAAGAAGTTTTCAACGGTCAGCGGACTTGTAAATGTGATTGCATCAATTTCCTTGTTTTCGATTTTTCTAATCAATTCTTTGATTGCCTTTTCATCCATTGGAAATAGTGATTTATATGCTTCAGCTAAAATGATTTCATTTCCAAGTTTTTCTAATTCTTCTGGCAGTATTGGTCTTGCAGAAGCGGTTCTTGGAATTCCAATGGTTTGATTCGTAATTTCACGTTTTTTAAACTCTTCGATTAAGCCTTCGGCAGTGAAATCCTCAGGCATCAAATCAACTGTCAATCCATTTTTTTCAGCTAATCTTCCAGTTTTATTTCCTATGACTGCTAATTTGCAGTTTAAGGTTTTAATGAAATCAGGATAGAACTTATTTAAGGAAACGATTGTGGTTGGGGATGTAAAAATAATCCAATCTAACTCTTCCTTTTTAGATACTAAATATTTTAAGGATTCGCTGTTGACCGGTTCCAAATCAAGTGTTGGTGCAAGAATTGCACTTCCTCCTAACTTTTCCACAATCTCACAAGCCTTTTTTGCCCTATCTTTTGGTCTTGTTATTGCAACAATAGGTCTTGACATTTTATATTACCTTCATTAATTATAATGTTATATATTTTGTTTTTGTTTGCTTATAATATTTGTTAAATTGATAATTATTTAATATTGTTTTAACTGTGTAATATTGCTTTTATTTTATAAAATTGTATTCATTATAGATTATTTTAATTTTAAAAATAGAAAAAGATATATTTTTGAAATTACATACCTGTTAATGCCTTTAATATAATTTGAGGTGAATAGATGGATTATACTATTAATTATTTAATTAATATTTTAAATAATATAAAAAATAATCCATATGGGATAAGACATACAAATCATTATTTGAAAAAATCAAATGATCGTGATGTTGATTTGGAATTTGGTTAACTATAAATTGTTGTCTGAAGTCCCTGTTGGTATTCAAAAGACTTTAGGTTATATATTGTTGTTGATATAATTAATTCCAATGAGATAATTATAATTACTGTGATACCTAAAGAAAAAATGCGGAGGAAACATTGATGAAATCTAAATTAGATTATGCATATGATTGTGAATATGATATGATTGATATTTCCATTGAAGAATCATTTAGATATGAAAAATCAATAGAAATAGCTAAGGGTATTATTTTGGATTTAGATGAACATGGTTTTCCTGCAGCATTAGAAATAATTAGTACTTCAAAAATATTGGGTATTGACAAAAAAAATCTCATGTCTCCAAATATTGATATGAGTATTGTTATCAGTGACGAATTAATTTGCATTCAAATTAAATTCACTTATTTTGTTTTAGAACAAGAGAAAGATATCTGTTTTAAACAAAATCTTGCTAATAACTATGGAATCCCTGAAATGGAGACTATTTTTTCTACTGCTTAATATTTTTTTTAGAATTTTATAACATTGCTTTTTTCTTGTAAAATTGTTTCTTTTTTAGAATTTAAGGTTTATAATTATTGTCTTAATTACAATTGTTGCGAATTAAAACAATTATATATTATAAAAATATAATTTTAATTAGGTGATAATATGAGTAATGTTCTAATTGCATATTTCTCAGCAAGCGGAGTAACAAAAGATGTAGCAGAAAAGATAGCTAGTGAAAATGGCTATGATGTCTTTGAAATTCAACCTACTGAAACTTATACTCCTGCAGATTTGGACTGGACAGATAAAAATTCAAGATCAACAATAGAGATGAACGACAAGGAATTCAGACCACCAATCAAAGAAACATGTGATGTTTCCAATTATGATATTGTGGTTATCGGATTTCCGGTATGGTGGTATACAGCACCGACAATCATCAACACATTCATAGAAAGCGTTGATTTGACTGGCAAAACAATTAAGGCATTCTGTACATCCGGAGGGTCAGGCATTGACAAGTGTGTAAATGATCTTCAAAACTCATATCCTGAACTTGATTTTTCTAAAGGAATGAGATTTATGGGTAATACTTCAAAAGCAAAAGAGTGGATTGAAAATGAGTAAAAAAGTAGTTGTAATCAGTTCATCACCAAGGATTGGTGGAAATTCAGATACCTTGTGCGATGAATTTGTTAAAGGCGCCCTAGATGCTGATAATGCTGTAGTAAAATATAACCTGGAAGAAATCAGATTCCATGCATGCAAGGCATGCTACAAATGCAAAACACCTGAAATGAAATGTTTCCAGGAGGATGGCCTTGAAGAGGTGCTTGACAAGATGATGGAAGCGGATGTAATAGTATATGCAACTCCAATATACTACTATTCCATGTGCGGAACCCTAAAAAGGTTCTTTGACAGATGCTATCCGATATTCAACCAATTGGAGAACAAGGAATATTACATCATAACTGCTGCCGGTGCATCAAATGGAAATGCACTGACAGGAATAAGGGATTTCATCAGCTTTTCTAAAAATCCTACAGAAAAGGCAGTATTCACAGTAATAGGTGATGCAAAAACCCAACCTGATTTGTTAAAAGAAGTATATGATGCAGGTTTTCACTGCTAAAAATAGAAATTAGGAAAGAAATCAATCTTTCCTATCCTTTAAATGGGTTTGAACTGTCGTATGTTTTGCCATTGACAGTCAGTTTATAGTTGCCATAGTCAATTTTTCCTGAAACTTCCAGACTTGAAAGTGAACTGTCACCAGTTAAGGTCCAGGTAGAACCCTCTGCCACATTGACGGTAGTGTTTCCGGTTGAATTGATGGCTCCTTTAAATTCGGTATTTTTCATTGTCCAATTAAGGGAGCTTATGGAATCGACAATGATGTTGCCGTCTATTTTTTCGTTATCTGTATTTAATTCAGCCACTCCTCCGTTGGAGCCGGTTGTTCCCCATTGGTTTTGTCCGGCTATCTGCAGGAATGTTCCGCTGCCAAAGCTTAGTTCAGTGTTTTCCAAATCAATCACACATGCAGTATTGGTTACATGGAACATTGGTGCTTCTTTGTATACTGATGAATCGGAAGCTATTGACAGTTTTGAGTTTTTGGCGGTAAAGAGTGATGTTCCAACATCAGCATCCCCGCTCATGGATTGGTAGATGAAAATTCCTCCCAAGTCAACATATTCGTCTCCATCCTTACGGTTTCCTTCGGCGTAACCGGTCAGGTCAGAGTTTGAAAGTTCAATTGAGTTTTTACCTTCAATGCAGGCAATTTGGGACACATATGCAGTACCTTTGGAATTGTCAAGGGTGATGTTACCTGTTGAATATATTAAAGGTGATCCCCTGCCTGAATCCCTGCTTACTCCTGTGTTGATTTCAGAATTTGAAACATGAACATGGCCTTCTCCACGGTCTGTTGCAAGAGCCGCACAGCTTTGACCGTCAGTGTTGATGATGACGTTACTTGCGGTAATTTTGCCGTTGTAGGTTGCATCAAGACCTCTTGACTTATCGGAGTGTGTTGTGATTTTCACATTTTTAATGTTTGCTTCTGTGGTTCCGGACACTGTGGTTTGACCAGGCTGTCCGCCTCCACCTTGGCCTTCACCGCTGCCTGCACCGGACGGCATTTCTGGAGGTTGGCCTCCACTTCCTCCCTGTTGGGAATTTCCACCGGTTGCTTCAGGAGGCTGTGAACCTCCAGAAGAATTTCCCTGTTGGGAACTTCCAGTTGAAGAAGCTTCGCCATTGGTTACAAAAATACCGTTGGATCCTTTGGAGTTGGTATTGATTTCAACATTGGAAATGTCCAATGTTCCGTTGGTGTTTACTAAAATAGCGGAGTTAACGCCGTAAAAGTCAGCGTCATCTCCTGAAGTCTGTGTATCTCCAGTCTTGTTGATTATGGAGTTTACTAACTTCAGGGCACCTTTGTTCTTGATTAAAATGGTATTGTTGTCTGCAGCATCGGTGTGGTAAAATCCGTTGCTTTCATCTAAGCTTTTAGAGTCAACGACAAGGTTTCCCCTATCTTCCAGTGCATTTGCATCAACACTTATTGGGCCGCTGCTTGAACCCGTGTTGGTGAATGCATATATTCCCGCGCCGATTACTATTACAATAGCAATAAGGGCAATTAATATTTTCCTATTCATAGAAATAGTAACTCGGATGTTGTATTTAAGTATTTGGAATTGTTGATTCAGACTCCACTGAATGTTTTAATGTATGGAATCTTTGAGAAGATGTACGGCAATAGCCATGAGAGGAACACCGTAAGCGCAAACATCACGGGGAATAATAGATTGGATTTGGGATTGAACGGAGCTAGGAATTTCAGCACGATTACATGGGAAAAATACATCCCATAGCTGCATAAGCTTATTGAAATGATTGCCTTTCCAATGATGTTGTCCTTAACATGTCTAAATGAAGTGATGCTGTCAAGATATTTGATGAAAACAAACATGCCCGCTCCCATGAATACCATTGGAATATTTTGATAAATCAGGGAGATGTAATTGATATTGTTGTAATCCAGATATACGAACACTCCCAATGAAAGTATGAGCGTAATCAGTCCGAGAATGCACATCTTCTTGTCGGTTAGGTTAAATTCCCTGTTGTTCAGGTAATAGCCGAGAACAGGATATCCGATATATCCTGCAAAGTAGTCCAGATTGAAGTCCGGAAAGAGCGGATAAGAACTGAATGTTTTTAGAATGATTGTTGCAAACCAAATCGCCAGGAAATATTCACAGCCTTTGAGTCCGTATTTTTCAATGAATGTGTTGATGACCGGAATGAACAGGTATATTCCGATTAAAGTCCAGAAATACCATGTTATTGAAGGGTTTCCGATGAAAGTGTTCCAAACTTTGGTATAACTTCCATTAAGATAGAGAATTTGAGCGGAAATTAGTATTATCCAAAAGATGAACGGGTAGATGATTCTTGCAAACCTTCTTTTTAAAAAATCTCCTAATTCATATTTCCTATTGAGAAGCAAGGCACCGCTGATCATTAAAAAAATAGGCACGCCGATTCTTCCGATGTCATGGAAGGTCATTTGGCTTATAATTTTGATAGGGGTATCTAAAGAACCAAAAAAGAAGTCAACATGACAAATAAGCACTGCAATTATGGCGAATGCTCTTAAAAAATCGTAGTAAAAAATTCTCTCTTTTTTTGTTTTCATATTATCAAATTTTTAGGGGTTAATATAATATTTGATATTTATTGAGATTTGTGTGTTTTTCTATTTTTTCATGTTTTCTTTAATTATATTAACTAAATAACTAAAACTTCTATTTAATTCATTCTTTTTCAATGAATATATAACAATACCAAATTCCAAATTAAATTAAGTCTTTTAAGATTATATCCATTAATATTCTATCTTATTATAGTTTATCTAAATTTTTTAATGCAAATTCAAAATCACCAGGAGTATCTACTTCAAATAAATTATTAATATTAAATGATTTAAGAGGTAAATGTTTTTCAAATTGAGGATAAACGTAAGGTGCATCTTTGTCTAACACAACGGGCTTTTCAATACAAGCTATATTTGCCCATTCATGAGGGGTTTTAGGTTGTCTTTGAAATGAAATAATTTCTTGTTTATCATTTAAAATGGCATATACTCCATCTTCAGTTTTTGCAGGGGTTATTCCTAAAATTGTTTCTCCTTTAAAAGATTTATAAAAACTTTTAAATTCCTCTTTATTAATTAATAAATCTCCATCAATAGATACATATGGTTCATCAATATCTTTTGTTGCTAGGTAGATAGAATAGCTTGTTGAATTATGTTCATAGCCTGGGTTGTGAATAATCCTTAAATCTTCTCTTTTATCTTTTACATATTCCATAACTTTTTCACATTGATATCCTATGACATAAGATACTAATTCAATGTCTTCAACCATTTCTAATTGGAAATCGATAATTTTTTTATCATCTGTTACATTTACCAATGTTTTTGGCATATTTTTTCCAAGTCTGGATCCTAAACCTGCTGCACATATTACTGCATGATTAATTTTTGTCATAAAATCACCTTATTTTAAAATAAAATATCTAAATGAAGTCTCATCAAAATCGTTATATTCTGTATGTATTAGTGATGTTTCGATTGAATTGATATTTTCAATTTTTTCAAAAAACTCAAGTAATTCTTTTTTTGTTCTATATATAACATTATAATCTGATTTTAATTCTTTTGAATAAAAGTCTTTCAATGTTAATCGTGTATCTAAAACTGAAGTTGACTCGCGTATGTATATTATTGAATTTTCATGTGTTAATTTATTAATCTTTTCAATCATTATATCTATATCATTATCATTTAGGTACATTATAACCCCTGTGATGAAAATGATGTCGTATGGTCCATTAATAGGTAAATTATCTTCATCCAGTTCTGTTGCAGAGAGTATCTCAAAGTAGCAATTAGGAAAATTAAAATGTTTTTTAGCTATTTCAATTAGATTTTCGGAGTAATCAATACCAACATATTCACTACATTTATCATGAAAGAAGTCCGCCCATCTTCCAAGTCCGCAACCGATTTCTAATATTTTTTTTCCATTAAAATCAATTTTTTTAGAAATTAGATTAATTTCTTCTTTTTGTCTTTTTTCTAAATAATCATTTTCTTGAAAAGAGGTTATTGTCATTAAATTTTCAACGTCTTTTTCCGCACGTTTATCAAAGAAATTTCTAACAGTATCAGAATCAATATCTTCTTTTTTTCCATATAATCTAGCCATTAATAACACCTTTATAATATTAAAAAATTTGCATATAATGATTTTATAGTTTTGAAATGATTATAAAAAACACTTTTTTTGATAGAACTATTTTTGATATTTAACATATATTAAGATATTGTATCCTAAATTTAAGTTTCATACAAACAACAAAAACTGTATATGTGATATAATTTTAAGTTTTTTATGACCTAAACTTACGGTAAATTTTTCTAAGGGTGTTGTTTCTATACAAAAAGGAATATATTTCTGAAAGGATTATTGCACGAGTGTAATTTTGCTTTAAAATTTGGTCATTCAATAATTTAACTTCTTTTAAGGGTAAATAAATTTCTTCATCTATTGATGATTCTAGTTCATATAATCTATGGATATTTTCTCTTTTTTCTTTTAAAGTTAAATTTGAAAATAATAATATTAAGCTATGTATACTTGCCCGAATAGGATGCCTTTTTTTAAATTTTACATTTTTAAGTAAGTTCAATAATTCTTCAACTCCTTTTAAAAATGCATTAAATGTTTTTAAATCATGTGAATGGATAATTGATTCATTAGAATCAGAAACATTATATATATACAATATATCATTGGGCAATAATGTAATCCGTTTAGATTTTATTAATGCATGATAATAAAAGTAAGCATCTTCAGATAATGCATCTTCAAGAAATTTAATATTATTTTCATTAATTAAATTTTTATCAAATATCTTCCCCCAAGGAGCAACATGATAATAAGTAGTTCTTCTAAAATTTTCTTCATTTAACAAGGGATTAATGTTAATTAAATCTGAGTTATCTTCACATTCATGCACGATATTAACTTTAACTTTTTCGTTTTCTAGATTCCAATAATGGCTAGCCATTACAAAATCTGATTTCTCTTTGGCAATTGTATTATAATATGTTTCGAATGCATGGGGTAAATACTCATCATCAGCATCTAGAAATATTAAATAAGGCGCATGTGCATTATCTATACCAATATTTCGAGGTTTTCCAGGAAATCCAGAATTTTCTTTTAAATGAATTCCAATAATATTTTCATATTTTTTAGAATATTGGTTAATGATATTTTTCGAATTGTCTGTAGAGTTATCATTAACTATTATTAATTCAATATTTTCAAATTTAATGCTTTGATTTATGACTGATTCAATAGCATTTTTCAATGTTTTTTCTGCATTATAAACTGGAATTATGACACTAATTTTATAATCCATATCTAATCGCCATATAAATTGAATTTAATAATATTATAATTTTTTATATTTCTAATATTTATATTAATCATTATTTTTAAATAAAACAATCTTGTTAAAATCCTCTTTTAATAATTGAATTGATTTCTATTTCTATAAGTTCATTTTAAATCTTGTTTTTTTTTAATTTAATGGATTTAATATGTTAATATATTCAATTAAACAAATAAAAATTTTTAAAAATGCCGAATGGTGAGGCAATGATAAATTTATATATAATTTTAAATAGATAAAAATTCATGGTTGTTGAATTCAGAGATTACGATGATGATGAATTAAAACATTTACAAGAAGTAGAATTGATGATTCTTAAAGATGTTGTAGACATTTTGGATAAACATGATTTAAAATATTATCTATACGGTGGTTCTCTATTAGGTGCTATAAGACACAATGGTTTTATTCCTTGGGATGATGATATGGATATTATGTTATTTCGAGAAGATTTTGATAATGCTTTAAACATATTGTATAATGAATTACCTGATAAATATGATCTTATTCAAATGGATTATATCGATGATTGTTTTGGTTCTTTAGCTAAAGTCTCTCTAAAAAATACTACTTTTAGTCGTTGGTACTCTTCTTATGTGAGTTATGAATTAGGAATTAATATAGACTTGTTTCCACTTGATAATATTTCCAATAATGATTTTTTAGGTAAATTGCAACATAAAGCATATGTTTTCTTTTACCAATTTGTTATTAATTCATGTATTAAAGTAGATATGTATACAAAATTTAGAACTTTTTTACATCATGCTGCATACCATATTTTGAATTTCATTCCAGTAAATCGTAGAACTTGGAAGAAGTTACTTACAAAGGAAATGACTTTGTTTAATAATAAAAAAACTGATAGGGTTATTGTTTTTTTCCATCGTAAGTATGCACCTTTCCAAAGAGATGATTTTGAGCCTGCTACTAAAGTCAAATTTGGAGATTTTGAAGTTAGAATCCCTAAAAATTATGACAATGTTTTAACTCAAATTTATGGAGATTATATGAAAATCCCTCCAGAAGAAGAAAGGGCTAATTCTGCCCCTGAATTCATTGATTTTGGGGAGTATTAATTTTTTATGAGATTTTTATAGATAATTCATATTAATATATTTTTTTTATTATTTGAGGATGTGACACGAAGTCACAATTTTTTCCAATTTTAATTGACTTATTTTTCTTTAATTTTATATACTATGAAGTACAATCTTTTATTATAGATATAAATATTTATGGTTGTTTTATTCATGGTTTTAAAAGATGATAATATAAATCAAAGCATGTTAGTTCCATTGGACT
>JAFRFD010000048.1 GCA_017434525.1 Methanobrevibacter sp. | reverse complement strand
TTCTGCTTCTGTTTGTTCCGTTGAATATTCTTTTTATTACGCTAAATATTGATTCTACATTGTTTCTTCTTGAGTAGATTTCTTGGTTGAATTTATTTTTGCTTTTTAATCGATAATGTCCTGTTTTTGCTCTGGTTTTTAGTGGTATTTGATCTTCTGCTTTTGCTTCTTCATTTATGCATTTTCTGATAGGTTCTGTGTCGTATGCTCTGTCGGCCAGGATGTATTTTGGATTATATTTCTTTATGTTTCTTATTGCTGCAATTGCGAATCGTGTGTCGAATCTTGGACCTTTTTGGGCTGCGAAATGGAGTATTAATCTGCTGTCAACATCGATTGAAATATGGTTTTTTACGTAGCTTTTTCTTTCTTTTCGTCTGATTATTGCGTAATATTTGTCTGCGTAGTCGTTAATGAATCCACTTCCGTCTAAAGCAATTATTTCACCATTGATTTGATGATTGATTAATATTTGTTTGTTTAATTCTTGCAATATTGATGTTGGTAGTCTTTGGAAGAATTTCTGGAGTGTTGTGTAATGTGGTACCTTTTTTAAGTGTAAATATTTCTGTATTTTATCAGATAATTCCAATAAATCTGTTATTTGTTTGTATGTGCTTCTTGTGTAGATTTTCACTGCTAAAAGTGTGAATAATGCAGGTTGTGTGAAGTCATGCTTTGAAAAATGGCTTGAATATTTATTTAACACAATTTTTGAGTATTTAAATACATATTTGATGAATTTTAACAGTTTGTTTGGCTTAATATCCTTGTTAATTTCTTTAATTTTTTTGAGTGCTGGTTTTTCAAAACCAAAATCCGAAAGATTTAATTGCTTTGAAAACAAACTATTAACTGGAGAATAGGTATTTTCGCGTTTCATAATAATATTTATTCTCCGTTTTACTATATATAATTATATATTGCTTATTTTTTCGAATCGATGTGAAATTTCAAGTGTAAATCTAAATAAAAAATAATCAGATTATTTTAAGAGATTCTAAGTAAAAATAGAAATAAAAATAGATTTTAAAAATTTTTTTGCAAAAATCAAATAGAATTTCTACAAAGCCATTTTAAAAAAAGAAATTATATAAATATTTTCAATGCCGTCAACCTAATTTTTTCTAATTTGTCTTATTTTAGTATTATCAATTATTATTAGTTTATTATACCCTTTTGAAAAAATAGTTAATAGGTGGAATTAATCTGTTGACTTTAATTTTTTCAACTCTTCTTTTATCTCTTCAAGCTCACTGCCGGAATATTCCTCTTCGAGGTTTATAATGGCCAGTTCATAGATAATATTTTGAAGTTTGCGTCCTTTTTGTGTTAGACAATAGGATGTTTCATTGCCATCAACAGTTTTTTCAATTATGTTATTATCTTCCAATTCGCCTAATCTTTATGCCAGCATTTTATTTGAAAGTTCCGGCTTGTCCTCTTTGAAGTCAGTGAAGTATTTTTTTCCTATAATTAAATCCCTGATTATATAAACTGTCCATTTGTTTTTAATGATGCCGATATTTTTTTCGAATTGACAGTATTCAGGCAGTTTATCATATTTCCTTTTCAATGTCACTTTCACACCTAATATTCAATTTGACCACTATAACTTAAATATTTTTAAAAAGTATTACTAATCAGTCCATATTACACTGTTAATTAATATTATTGTTACTTTTCAGTTACAAAATCTTTTAAAAGCAGTTCTTTCATAGTTATAAACATCAAATTTAGGTGTTGATTAAATGAAAGGAAAAATACTAGTTAACAGTCGTGGAGGCTGTGGAAAAAGCACACTAACCTCCATCATGGCAAAGAAATTATCCCAAGACAATCAGGTTCTTGTAGTTGATATTGATGAAGGAAACCTTGGAATCAATAAGATTCTAGGGGTTGAAATGCCTGAAACCACATTCATTGAATACTGAGGTGGAAGAGGTCGTGTAATGGGTGAACTTGTGAAAGTGATTCTACAGCAGGAGGATGCAGTCCATATTGTTGATGAAATCAGATTTAATGATTTGGATGGTCTTTTGCAACATGGAAAGGCAATTTGGGATTCATGCAGATGGGAAAAATCGACAATCCCTGTGACGGATGCAGCTGCCCTATATCCAACCTTGCAATGGATTTCATTTCAAACCTCAAGCTTGAAGAAAATCAGGTTGTGATTGTAGATACCTCCGCAGGTGTTGAACATATCGGTCAGGGCGTGGCCGGAAGCATCGACAAACTGGTTACTGTAGTGGACGGATCAAATGATGCCGTGATTCTTGCAAACAAGATCAATGAAATGGCTAAAAAGGCAGGCAAAGAAAATTTGGTTGTACTGAACAAAGTTGACAATTCCATTGAAGACTTATTAAAATCCAAATTGGATGATGATGTGAATGTTATCAGTTCAATCAGCTATGCTCCTGAAATAGCCGAAGCCAATATTAACGGTGTTGAACTGGACATCAGCAGTCGGGATGTTGATGAGATAATAGCCAAATTATAAGTGTTAATATGGATATATTTTTTTACATTCTTTTGTTACTGATTGGAGGGTGTTTTGCAGGTTTTATGGCCGGTCTTTTAGGTATTGGCGGTGGAATTGTAATTACTCCAATTCAGTACTATCTTTTAACTTCAATTGGCTGTGATGCCAAAACTGCCCTTACCGTTACGTTTGCAACCGGTTTGGCCGTGATAGGCACTACAATGACCAACAGTTCAAGAAAGCATATACAGAACCATCTGGTTGTGGAGCAGCATCTGAAATCCATGATGATTTTAGGTTTCACAGGAGCCGTTATCGGAGCCATCATAGCCCAGTACATTGATGTTTCAATTTTAAAAATCACATTTGGTTTAATATGTATAATATCAACGGTTGCCCTAGTTTTAGTTAAATCCCCTGATTCTCTTGACAACATTAAAACTGAAGGATATCTTTTTAACTTTTTTGCATTTATAGCGGCTTTATTCAACGGATTGGTTGGACCTGCAGGAGCTGCTTTTTTAATTCCGATTTTTGTTGCATATCTAAAGTATCCCAATAAAAATACAATCGGAACAACCTCTCTTTTATCCGTGACCACCGCATTGGGAGGAGTGGTCTGTTATATAATTCTGGGTTTGAATGTTCAGGGATTGCCTGATTTCTCTTTAGGCTATGTTAATCTGCTTCAATTTGTATTTTTAACAGTTACAAGCATTATAGTAGCTGGTTACGCTGCAAATCTTGCTCAAAAAATTAGTGTAAACAAATTAAAAGTAATGCAGGTAATCGTTATTTCATATATCGGACTTCAGATGATGGGAGTTTTTGATATGTTTCTCTGAGCATATTTAGATCACAGACCAGGTATCGAATCAATGACTAAATCAATTTTATTAATCCTTTTAGAGTAGAACGGAAAATCTGAGCATTAATCTCAGTTTAGTATGTATAACATGCCTATTTTCAAAATTTAAAATCAAATCAGATAAAAACCATTAACAGTCAAAAGTTAACAAAAAGCAAAGATTGAAAGTTAAAGTAACAAAACTTTAACTTTACACGTGTTCTAATAATTCAGATATTTTTTATCGGTCAACTTTAGTTACCGAATCAGAAATACTTAATATATCAATAAATGCATCTCGACCCCTATTGACATTGAATCTTTCATATTATAGTATATTACCAAATGTTTTTACCATTTGGCGATTACTTTTCAAATGCTCTCTTGGACTTCTTTTAAATATAAATCAACAACATATTGAATAATTGAATTTTGATAAAATTCATATTTCACTAAAAAAAAATATGCTGAATTTTAGTAGGGGCATTATTTTTATGTGTTTGGTTGTGAATAAAGGTTTGAAATTGGAACTTTTACCTAGTAAAAGCATGATTCAGGTTTTAGAGCAGAATATAGGTAATGCACGCTTTATATGGAACAATATCCTTGGCATATATTGTGATTTATATGAACTATTTAAATTTCACGGATGCCCATTATCTCCCACAATCAACAATTTAAATGCTATTTTGAAGATGTTGAAACAGGAAAATAGTTTTTTGTATGATGGAGAGTCTACCAGCCAGCAACAGGTTTTTCGTGATTTAAATAAAGCATTTACTAAGTTTTTCAAAGAAAAACATGGTTTTCCAAAATTTAAATCCAAAAAGAACCCTAAACGATCATTCAGAATTCAAAAAAACGGAAATAACATCAAGATAACCAACCGTAGAATACGCTTAGCAAAAACTGGGATATGTACATTATCGCACAAGCAGCAAATACAAAAAATTGCTTAAAAATTCTAAAATCAATAATGTAACTGTTAAAAGAGAAAACGGCAAATATTACGCAATAGTAAACATAACAACAACCGTAAAAGAACTAGAAAAAACTGGTAAGCATATTGGTATTGATCTTGGATTAAAAAATCTCGCAACACTTTCCACCGGCCAAGAGATAGTCAACCTTGACCTAACACACGAAGAGGAAATGATTCACAAATACCAACGAAAACTAAATCGACAGAAATACATGAGCAATAACTACAAGAAAACGCTGCAAAAATACTACAAATGGCTAAATAGAAAAAACAACAAAATACAAAACGCATACCACCAACTAAGCAAATATCTAGTCAGAAATTATGATATAATTGCAATGGAAGACTTAAACATAAAAGGCATGTTTAAAAACAAAAAATGGGCACCCAAACTACAAAGAATAAGTTTATACAAACTCGTCAAAATGATAAAATACAAAGCAGAATGGTACAAAAAAACATTTCATACAAATCGATCGATTCTATCCATCCAGCCAACTATGCAATAACTGCGGATACCAAAAACACGACCTAACACTCGACATAAGAGAATGGACCTGCCCCGTATGCAAAACAAAACACAACAGAGACATCAACGCCTCAAAAAACATACTGCAAAAAGCAATACAAGAAAATATTGTGAACTCGTAAGTCAACGAGGGATAGCTTGGTAATCCTTATGACTCACAAGAGCATAACAGCCCAAGAATAATTTTACAAAATGGCAAAAACATTAAGTAAAAGACTATAATATCCCTATCAATTAAATATTTAAATCATTGAGTTTTTTATGATTTTACCATAATTCAACTCAAATTGCAAAATTCATCCAAAATACCCATGCTTTTCTCATTAAGTAAACTAATGCCAATTTTATTGCAAAAAATATCCTTAGAATCTAAAATTCAATATAATACGGACATATGTTTGCATATTCCCCATTCTTTAATCTGAATCCTTCTGGAATTGTTCTCAGTTGCTGAAGCCGATTTTTCATATAGATGTCTTGGCGATGCGTTGCTTTCGACAACTGCATTGAACTGTAAAATTAAAAATCCCAATTGACAGGCCTTGCTGATTGAATCTCTTTAAAAATGATTTAAAAGACATTGACTATCCATGAATTGTATGCTGCATCTTTATAGGGAAAACCAATTTGTATTCTGTACCGTTTCTATGTTCAACCAATTCGATTTTACCATCAAGCTGCTTGGTGAGATTTTTAATGATAATGCATCCCAAATTCTTTTTAATCTTTTTAGGATCTTCAATACCAACACCATTATCCTTGAATGTCAGCTGAGCGGTATTTTCATCAAGTTTAAATATTTTCTTGGTAATCAGTTTATTTTCAGCGGAGGCATCAGGGAATGCATGTTTTATTGCATTCATATTGAGTTCATCAATAACCAGTAACAGAGGAGTGATGACTTCAATTGTTAAATTAAGGTCTTCATCAACTTCAGATTCGAATTCCACACCGTTTTTCAGACCGACCAAATTTCTGATTTGATTGTCCTGGTCCTGAATAAAGCTGTTTAGATTGATATTTTTAAAGTCATGTGTATTATATGTTTTTTCATGAAGCAGAGCCAGTGAAGTTAATCTTGCCTGCATATGGTCAATGATGACTTCAGGTTTATCCTTATATGCTCTTTTTTCAAGATTTAAAAAGCTGTTTAGAATCTGAAGGTTGTTTTTGACTCTGTGGTGAACTTCCTTAATCAATACGCTTTGATGTTCATTGGCATTCTCCAGTTCCCTCTGTCTGCTCATTTCATCGGTAATGTCTGCTAAAAATCCCAGGCTGTGATTGGTTTGACTGAATTCAAACCTTTCAATGTAAAGTTCACAGATTTTCTGATTGGTTTCATCACCGCCAACATTGTATGTGAAAGTTTCATCAATACGGTTTATTTCACCATCAGCCAATCGGACAATCTGTTTTTTTGTTTGCTCTTCCACAATATTATCGATTACATCCCGGGAGTGAACATAAGTTTTTGGAGATTCCTCTATAAAATAATAAAAACCTTCTGAAAATTCATAATGCTTAATGTTTAACGGTTCGATTAACAAAGCAAGTTTTTTACTGTTTTTAAATCCCTGCAACAGAAAATCAACCGGTTTTGCACCTGATTTTTTAGAGTATCTTGTAACGTCATTTATTAAACCGTAACGGCTGATAAGATTACCGTCCTCATCAAAATTGGAATAAAGATTAATTTCAAGATACTTTAATGTACCGTCATCAGTTCTGATTCTGATAATGTCTTCATGATGCCCGGTGTCGGTATCCATGATTTTCAGGATATTTTCAATTAATTCCTGGTCTTCCGGAATGGCCAAATCAAATACTATATTATAATAAGTGTCATGTTCCTCTTTAGGGCGATTTAAGATGTTATATATTCCCTGTGTCCAGGTATATTTTCCATCAACCTTACGATAACTTCCGGTTTGTGTGAAATATTCCATCATACTGACCTTATCTTCGGAATACTGAATCTGTTTAAACTCATCCGGAATAATCGGATCGGTATTGATGTGGTCTGCAAAGACAAACAGCCTATTCATTTCATATAGGATTTTGACAATAGTAATTTTTGACAGCTTTTCTGCCCCATAATAGAAAACGTGAACCTCTATGGTTTCTTGAGTTTTATATACCTCATGAAAATATTCATGAAACATCTCATAAAATGCCGGTGAAATTTTACTTAACAGTCTTCCCCTTACATCATCCAGCTGAAGATTTTCCGCATCAAGTATGAAATTACCCACTGATTTTATTATAAAATCATTTCCGTCGTTGTGAGGGATTAAAATATTCACATCCATCGGAACATTGCTTATAAGCTGTGGAAACGGAACATCATCCACAATGAACTCAAGAGGAGAAGGCTGATACAACTCCTTTTCAACAAGATTATAAACACGCAGTTCATAAACCTTTTCCAATCTTCTATAATCTTTATATAATTTCATTTTAAATTTCCTTTAAATATTATGTAAAACAGTACCCCGACAATAGTAACCCTCATTAAATAGAACATTTTATATTAACCGGACATGTTTTCAAGTTAAACTATAATTAGTTAAATGTTTATTGAACATTATATTTAAATCAATATTATTAAGAAATATTGGACTCTTTCAAAAACTTTGTTGATTTGAAATTTTTTGATGAAAATTAGTTTGGAATCTTTAATTTTGTTTAAAAATAGTTAAATTTAATAAAAAGGTGGAGTAAAAGTTTTTATTATGCGAAAACAAAAAAAATTTACTCCAAATAGTATTTTAGATGTTAAACAATATATATTTTGCGATTCTAATGATGGATTAATCCTTTCAGATCCTCGTTTTGTAAAAATTTTTAAATCCTGTCAAAAGGTCTTGAAATCTTTTGATTTAAGTTTTAAGAAGGATGTTCCTTATTTTAAAATGAATTTAGCTCGATGTCCACATTGTGGAACTCGTCATGTTGTAAAATATGGTTTTACAAAAAGAACATTAGTGTTTAAAGAAATTGGTAAAACTAAGGTGAAGGTTCAGCGTTATATTTGTAAACGATGTAGTAAAACCTTTCAAACTGATTTATCAAGTCTTGTTGATAAAAACAGCAATTTTACGAATGAATTGAAAAGTGAATCAGAACATTTAATTTCAGATTATTTGGGAAGCTTAAAAAATGTTTGTAAATCTTTTAAAAAGTTCTTTGGAATCACTGTTTCACACCAAACAATTGAAAATTGGCTTTTCGTTAATGAAAACATTTTAGAATTTGATTTAGGTCGTTGCTCAGGCTATTATGTCATTGATGTAGAATGGATGAAAATCAATGGAGAATGGAAATATCGCCACACATTACTTGATTCTATTTCAAATTGCATCGTAGCCGATGCAATTTACGATACTGAAGATGAAAACACTGTTGAAAAGTTTTTAAGAGAATCCACAGGAAATAAAAATAAAATTGCAATCACAACAGATTTAGACAAAAAATATGCATCTATTATCCCAAAACTAGGTTTTAAACACCAATTATGTATTTTTCATACTAAAAAAAGTTTAAATAAACAATTAAAAACTTTTAAAGACAAAAATCGCATTTCTGACGAAGAATATCAAGAATGTCACAAACAACTGAAAATAATCAAAGATTTATTCGATTTAAATGATTACAATGAATTCAAAAAAGAAGTAAAATCATTAATTTATCGTAAAGAAGAATTTCATCCAGTTATTTACAAAATAATCAAAAAATCAATCAGACCACGATATAAAAGCTTCATTCATCACTTAAAAGATAAAAGAATTGAAAAAACAAGTAACAAAATCGAAAATGCATTTCAAAAAACAATGCCAAAATCCAGAAAACGAACATTCAAGACCAAACGAGGCGTTTAAAACGAATATATCGCAGAGATCTAATTTGGAATCAAAATCGAAAAGACGATTTTGAAAATCAACAAAGTTTTTGAAAAAGTCAACAAAATCATACTCATCAACTTTAAAAGATAATTTATAAGTTATGGATGTATTGTAAAAAAAAGTTAAAAACATTAATGTGTGTTGATGGGGTTTGGAGTGTTAAGTGATTGTTAATCACTTAACTTAAGTCAAAGCATAGTGGTAGTACTGTGCAAAAGCCATTAGGGCCATTGAACTTAAATCAATAGTTATATGTACAAGATATGAATTGACAACATTTTTTGTTTTAATATACGGATACAAATGAATAATACTTCCAATTCCAATAATGAAAATACATTGGAAAAGATTATAATTGTATGCAGTCAAATGTATCAAACCAAATAATATCATAGATGCGAAAATTCCAAAAACAAGAGCATTTTTTCTGTTTTTTGTAAAATAATAAATTAAAGCCATGGCAATTAACAAAACGGATACTTTGAATAACTCCTCGGCCACCAATTGAATGAGTGTGAATAGGGGTTCTATAATTGTAATTGTTCCTTCTGACATCATGTTTGCGTCTGCTGAGAATCCTAAAAAATTACTTATGGCGCTTGCCACTCCGCCCCATACAAAATACAGAATAATACAAATGATAATGACCTTAAAATCCTTAAGTCTAGGCTTTTTGAAAATCAGGCCCAGCTTTCCATGACAGACATAAGCAAATGGAATGATTGTAACCAAGAAATAACAGACTGGCAAAGTACCTGTAGGAAGCACCTCATGAAATGGAATGCATTTACCACCAGTTAAAGTAATCAATCCCACCAAAAATGGTGCCAATGCCAAAATTACCCATTCCACCTTTGACAATTTAGGAATATCATTGTAAAATGGAAAATCTATACCTTCATCTTCAAATTTAAAAAAATTACTCATAATATCACATTTAAAATTTTTAATTATTGTTGATTTTTAGTTAATTCTTTTATTCAGAATTTACTACCGTATTATCACTTGATGCACTAACAAATCCAATCATTAAAAATGATAATAATAACAATGTAATTATTATCGATTTTTTGAATTTCATGCGAATCACTCTATTTTTATCTTTTTAATCATTATTAAAGTATTCGGTTTCTTATTTAATAAAAATAACCAGATTAAACATTATTTTTTTTTATTTGTAGTAGTACCATCCACATAACATATCACTATGTTCAAATCACATCATAATCTATTTTTTGTTTCGTAAAACTCTGGTTTAATGAACTAATTTAAACCTAATAATATATATTTTAAGAATTATTAGACTAATTTTCAAATTAATATTTTGAACATTTTTCCAAAAAGTTAAATAACCACTTCAGATAAAATTTTATAACAAAGTTGATTGAAAAGTACGCCTAAGAGGTAGAACTTTTTCACGGGTTTCAATATAGCTAGGTTCATTAACCTCCATTACAACATCATCATTAACCTCACCAACCAAGAATGGCAACTCCGAATTATGTAATTTCTGATTCCTTTAACAAGACCTATGTTACTGTTTGCATAATAATTGGTGAACTTTGAAAACACAATAATTCTTTTAAAAAAATTAATCTGAAAAAAGAGGCATTTGACTTCATTTAATCTCAAAATAACCCTTATGTTTATTTAGATAATAGTTTATGTAAATATATGCAACAATAGACCCGATTGACATTCCAACAACAGTTCCCGCATATATTCCCGGTGCCCCTAAGTTTAAGATGAATGCAAATAATCCTGAAAAGACCATTTCCAATATAAATGCCCTAAATATGGTTAGTGCAAGAGATATTGTGCCTTTTCCCATTGATTGGAAAAGATTACCTGATACGATCCCTAATGGTACCAATAATAGGAAGAATGATAAAATGTGCAGGGCTTCAACTATTTTTGGAGCTAAAACTGAACTGTCTGCGGAATATGAAAAGATATATGATAATGGCTCAGCGAAAATAAATAAGCATGAACAGATTATCACAGATGAAATCAATCCCAACTTTACGCCGTAATTAAGTGCTGTCTTGAAATTGGTCAGATTCCTTGCGCCATAAGCAGCCCCACCGACAGTCAATGCGGATATGCCTATACCGATTAATGGAGCCATTCCAATAGCTACTAATCTCCAGGTGGTACTATATACTGCAACAGCGACAGTTCCGGCAATTATTGTCAACCAATAGTTCATCAATATTGAAAAGGAAGACAGAATGAACTGTTCCAGACTGGCAGGAATTCCTACCACTAAAATATCTTTATATATGCTTAAATCTCGTTTGTATTCGCTCATTTTAACTTTTAAAAAGCTATCCTGTTTTATGAACATCCAATATATCATCAAAAGCATCGGAATTGCACCGGCTACAACAGTTGCTGCCGCTGCTCCGCCAACTCCCCAACCAAGCACATAGATAAATATCGGATCGAAAAGGATGTTGATGATAGCGGTAAACATTAATGGATATGATGCACGTTTTATTTCACCCTGTGAGCGGAATATGGCCGCCATCATTGCAGGTATAAAAATTGAAAAACTTCCACCAATAACTATGGTGCCGTAACTCATTGTTTCGGATATGACTTCACCTGCACCCATTATCAAAAGTAATGGATTTAAAATTATCAAAAGCAGAATAGTTACGATTATAGTTACAATTATACTGAGCATCATTGAATGGATTGCACTATTGCCTGCCAATTCATAGTCTTCAGCACCGATGCAACGTGCAATCAGACTGTTTGAACCTGCACCCAAACCGTTTGCAAATCCAACAAGAGCTAAAAATAGAGGTGTTACAAATCCGACTGCGGCTAAAGGATGAGGACCCAATCCTGAAACCCAAATACCATCAATAATATTGTTGAGCATCATAAATAAGTTCGAAATAATGATAGGTAAAGCTAACTTATTTATTGCCTTTTTTGGGTGATTTACAATCAAATCTATATCTTCAGTTTTGTTGGAAGCCATTTATTCACCTTACAATATATTGACCCGGATTTATAAAATCATCCAAGAATTCTAAATATCCCTCATTTTCCATTTCATCTATTTCAATAAATTTATGAGTATTTATAAGTGTTTTTTTGAGGTTTTTTCCAACTTTAATAAGATTAATGTGTTCTGGTGTGAAAATGTATCTTATCAAATCCTCTGCATTGTCAAATTCCCTTTCTTGTGTGTGAACTAAAAAGTCATCTTGAATATAACAGTTTTCACGGCCATATTTGGCTACAAAATTTTCACAGGCCTTATTGATGAATACCTTTGGACCAATATTGACTTTAATGTCATTTAATTTTGAACAAGCCATTTCAAGCAGGATTACACCAGTGAGTATTTCATCACTCCAATAATCTGCTTTAAAAACATTGAATTCTTCTGCATTCAATTTCTTTTCCAATGCTTCGCAAGTTTTTTTAAGTTGCGGATGGAGGGTATCCAAAGGCATGTCGGGAATATTGAATTGGATTGCAATTAAATCACTATTTCTTTTATCAAATTGAGCCAAAATATCCTCTTTTTTAATATTTCTTTTTATAGGATAGAAATACTCCTCTTTATTGTTGGAGAATATATAATTTCGTGCGGATTGTATGAATTCAGCCATTTTATTTAATCTCAAAGCCGCACCAACATTACGATTGCAATCAGTTGGATCAATAACAATCAAAGGATCATCAAATAATCCTGCAGTACCATAGTCTTTTAAATCGATGACATGACCATATTGCCATTTGATGGCTTCTTTTAATGTATTTTCAAAAGTTCCATAATGAATTATTAAAAGTTCGCATAAATAACCTGCAAAACCACCGACTTTAAACTCAGAGCCATATGTTCCGGTCATTGCCATGAAACGTTTTAAAAGCAACACTTCATCTTCCTTACTTTCAGATAAATTCTTTTTAACGTAACGTGTATGGAGAATTGTTCTGTCAACAGCTGATTTAAGATCTTTTCCATCATCTATTGCATAGCAGGGAACTATATCAACTTCACAGCCTTCGATATATGTTGTAACGTAAGGGTGTGATGCGAAGTGATGTTGTGCTGTTGAATCAAATTCATTACAACACTTATGAGCCAATTCAAGACCTTTATCCTTTAAATATTGCATTTCTGTATCCAAAGGAAAAGCAATGAAAATATCAATGTCAGATTTTCCTTTAAGTGCAGTGTTTTTAGCAACTGAACCTACCAATGTAACTTTTGCATCAATACCGTTTTCATCACAGGTTTTCTGCAAAAAGTGCATTAATTTGGAAGAAACATCATCCACATGTTGCTTTTCTTCCGCAGTAGGTTTAATGTCTTTTAATATTAGCTCATAATCCATATTATCACAATTCAAATATTTCCAAATCCTCATAAATTGGTCCTTGAGGAGTTAATGTTGATTTCTTAAGGATAATCCTATCAACATCCATCTCGCCAATTTCAACTTCACTGAATTCTTCAATTGTGGATTTTACTTCATTTTTACCTTTTCCGGATTTCATGCGTCCGATTGTTAGGTGTGATGAGAATTTCTTATCCTTATCAAATCCCAATGCTACAAACTCCTTATCAAGTTCGTCATGCAATTGTCTGATTAGTTCATCATCTTCAATGCCTAGCCAGATTACCTTTATCCTATTGTTGTTTGGAAAGGCACCACAGCCTTTGACTTTAATTGTGAACTTGTCGAAGTTTGAAACAACACCTTCAATTTTAGATGAAAGCACATCCAAACCTTCAGTATCAATGTCGCCAAAAAATTTAAGGGTTAAATGAAGGTTTTCCAAATCCACATATTTGATATTGGCATCGATTTTCTTGAATTCCTTAATGACCCTATACATTTTAGCCTTAAGCTCCTCATCAACGTCAATAGCTAGAAATGCTCTTAGTTGACTCATATTTTCACCTATTGTTCTATGATTGTCTCATCAATAGCTATTCCAAAGTGACGTGCATTTGATTCTATGTATACTTTAACCTTATCTCCAGGTTTTACATCGGCAACTGAAAGAGGTTCATCATTTGCATCGACTATCCTGATTGTTTCCGCATTTTGAAGTAAAGTCCTTATTGTTTTTCCTTCATATTCGGCCTCAATCAATATCAATGGCCTTCTTTCTATTTTGCTTCTTCCGACATATGCTGTTCTGGTTTCGCCTTCGGTATTTACAATCAATACCTCATCACCGGCTACAAGTTCTGCCAGATATCTTGTCTTGTTTCCAGGCACCATTACATATGCCTGAACAGGACCTGCATTTACCCTGAACGGACGTGAAGCGACATATTCGCTTTCCAAAGATTCTGAGTGAACCAAAAACATTGATTTTGAATATGAACCTATAAGCATTCCCTCACCAGGTTTCATCATGTCTGTTGTATCGACACATACCCTGTCGCCTGATCCCAACGGTTTTACGTTGGTTACGGTAGCTATCTTCAAGTCATATTTCAATTGGGAAGCTTCAATTACTTCCTGAGCAATCTTTTTTGTTTGATTGAAGTCATTGGCTTCAAATATTACTCCATCGGTTCCGTGCTCCAATGTTTCAAGTGCAACACGGGCTCCTTCAACATCACGCACAGCTGCGATGATTTGGACATCTTCCTTTTGTAAATCCGCAATGATGTTTTCAAGAGGAATGATTGTCCAGTCTGTTCCGACCAATATGATATAGTCTACAATCGGACCCAATTTTACTGCCAATTGTTCGTGAGCCTTATCAGTGATTTTAATGTATGCACAAACTTGTTTTCCTTCGCTTTTTGCCTTTTTTGCATTTGCAATATCGATTGAATCTGTAAAGTCATCATTCAACTCTACAACTCCATCCCCTTCACCGTTGATTCCAACCAGATAAATGTCTGCATCATCACTGTTTGCAATGATTTTTACGTTACCCAATTTTCTGATGTTTTCAATGTCATCCAAGTCAAGGACATGGTCAATTCCTGATTCAAGTGCGGTTGTTATCATTTCCTTTTTATCTTCCCACACCTCGTCAGGAGTGCTAATCCATGCAAATTTATTTTGCATCAAATCACCTATTCTAAGAATTTTAAAGCTTCATCAACTTCAGCATCATGATGAACAACTTCTGAAATTGCACGGGTGATTTTTCCAGGGTTTTCAGCTTGGAACAGGTTACGTCCGAATGCAACACCTGCACCGCCCACTTCGAGGGAGTCTTTTACCATCTGCAACAATTCTTCATCGGTGTCTATTTTAGGACCACCTGCAATGACTACAGGTACAATTGCTCCTTCGACAACTTCCCTGAATGAATCTGGGTCTCCGGTGTAGTTGGTTTTAACGATGTCCACACCAAGTTCAGACCCTACACGTGCTGCGTGTTTTACGAATTCTACATCATGCTCGTTTTCCACTTTTTGTCCTCTAGGATACATCATTGCAAGTAATGGCATTCCCCAGTAGTCACAGGTTTCTGCAATTGCTCCTAATTCCTGCAACATTTGACTTTCTGTTTCAGATCCCAGGTTTACGTGAATTGAAACTGCATCTGCACCAAGTTGGATTGCTTTTTCAACACTTGTAACAGTTACCTTATCGTTTGGATCAGGTGCAAGGGATGTACTAGCAGACAAGTGTACAATAAGACCAATATCCTTACCGTAACCTCTGTGTCCTTGTTTTACAATACCTTTATGCATTAGGATTGCGTCTGCTCCACCTTGGGAGATTTCCTCAACGGTTTCATCCATATCGATGATTCCTGGAATCGGACCGCTTGATACACCATGGTCCATCGGTGCAATAACGGTTCTTCCAGTATTTCTGTTAATGATTCTTTCTAAACGAATCTTTTTACCTATCATTTATATAACCTCTTTACTTATGAATTATATTTTTCTTTATCATGATATATAAATCTTAATTGTACAAAAATAGACAGTTAACTAAAAATAAATAATTAAAATTAAGAATATGATTAAAATAAAAGGATAAATATTATTCAATATTTATTTTTATAGAATAAAATTATATATTTTATAAGGATTATTTGTAACATTTAATAGATAAATATTTTTTAAAAAAAATATAGATTAAAATGAGATATATAATTTGAAAGAAAAATTGCTTTCAGTTAACCATTGCATTTAAAATTAACTATCTTTTGAGATTTGGAGTCCACAAGTCAAATTCTTTGATTTGAGGAGGAATTCCAGAATCATGATAGCTTTCAAGATAACCTTCATCAGACATGTATTCTTCCCCGCTACCGCTTGCAGAGTTGAAAAATTCCAACACTCCACGATTTCTGATTACCGTATGCTTAGGTTTGAATGTTGAAGACCAGATGTAAAACACCTTAAAAACAGTATCCGGATGGTATCCTCCACCCAAATCAATGGCCAGAACATCACATTTTTGAATTTTTTTAAAGACCTCTAAAATAACATCATGGAGGCGGACATCACCTTTGATGAAATCCACATCAAGTTTTGCCATCTCTTCTGTAGCTTCCGGTGAATTGTCAATGGCTATCACACTGCATTTATCACAAAACAGTTGAGTTGATCTGCCGACGTGGCATCCCAATTCGATTACAACATCCCCATCTTCAATCAGTTCCAGGAGATGTTCCCTATACTTTTCTATATCATAACTAAGTTTAATCATAAACTATCCCAATGTTGTTGAGTTTATCTATATGTAAGTTTTCAATGTTTAACTTTTTGAATGCATCTTCATTATACGCAAATGCAAATATCGTATTTCCTAACATTGCCATGGAACTACCTAAAATATCACTCGAAGAATTAATATAATCAATTTGAGTTTTCACCTCATCTGACATTAGACCTATCTCATGAGAAAACTTCAAGGAAAAGCTCAAGAAATTCTCCAATGAATGTTCCTTTTCAAATAATTCAAGATATTTGGCTCCGGAATCTGAAATGACTTTCATATAATGAGGATTCAAAATTATGTCAGAAGTTTCTATCTCCCCAAATGTTTTCCAACCGATGAATACCTCTTCTTCAAAGGATTCAATCTCACCGATACCGGGCGCTCCGGGCTTGGTCCTTAAAACCATTCCATGACCAGTCTGTGCTATAACATCACCCAAACCAGCTCCCAAGTTAACTTCAGCCATATGGGCAATCTGACCGCACAGCTCTTGTGAATATCCCAAATCTAAAAATTCGTTCAATGCCAGAGTCAGGCTTAAGGCGGATGCTGCTGATGTTCCAAAGCCCGCACCTATTGGAAGCTGAATGTCCTGAGCTATTTTAAAGTCAGTATTGTCAAGCTCCAAAATAGATAAAACCTCATCTATGACTGTTGAATCCCCTTGATTAACCTCAATGACAAGTTCATCTGATTGAGAAACTGTTGTTTTCACACCACGTGAAAGTAAAAATCCTGCACCGCATGAACCGTTTTTCAACTTAATTTCATGGTTTTCTATTGTGAAAAAACCGGTAATGTGGCCTGGTACAAATACTGAATTTGACATAATAGTAAATTTGTTTTTGGTTTAATTAAAATTTTTGAAAAAAAAGAAAGAGAAAAATAGAGAAAAAATCGAATCTCTATTTAGTATAATTTAATTTTTCTAGTTACAACATCTGTTGAATAGTAAACTTTGTACTTATATTTGCCAGTCTTGAGTTTATTGAGTACACTTTTACTGATGGTGAATGTGGCAACGCCTTTTTTAGATGTGTAAGCCTTGTATTTTTTACCATTGAATTTTAAGGTTACTTTTTTGCCTGACAAGTATTTGTTATTCACTTTTTTCAGAGCAATTTGAATCTTAAGATCTTTGGTCTTTTTAGCTTTCACGTTATTAGCGACAATAAGGTGCACCCTAATATTGTTTTTGACTTTTAAACCAGCATATTTAGCTACAATAGTGTATGTACCCATAGCATACAGTTTAAATTTAACTGTTGCATATCCTAACCTATCAGTATATGCTTTATATACCCTGTTGTTCACTATAAACTTGACTTTTTTGCCTTCCATAGCTTGGGTATCCCTGGTTAAATGAACTGAATATACTACATAATCTCCTAATGTAACATCCACATCATTGTTTTTGTCAATTTTGTACTGACCTAAATGGAATGTGGTTGCATTGTTGATACTTGCATACTTTTCATCACCAGTGAATCTTAAAGTAGCCTTATAATCGCCAGGTTCAAGATCATAAACTTCAACTACTGCTTTTCCATCTTCAATGTTTTCAGCATAAGGCTCCCCATTTATAATAACCTGGAACATACCTTCAGCATCTTCTGGCACATACAGAGTGAAAGTCGCTTTTCTTTGGATGTCATCTACCTCAACAGTGAAGTTGTATTCGTTCTGTGAAATTACCCTTTTGACTACAGTTACAGTTACAGTCTTGCTTGAAGGAGCGTAAATGTCATCTCCTTTAAATTCAACATAAAGTTCAGCAGTTCCTTCATGGAATGTGGTAATTAGGCCATTATCCACATCAAAGACCTCAAGGTCATCGCTTGTGTATTCATAATATTTGGCCCTTGTAGGGGCTCCGTCAGGAACGACGACATTTTTCAATTCATATTCCTCACCAGCGAAAAGTTCCATATCATCAAGATTGATTGAAGTTTTTATTCTGGATACATTGATGATGACCTGCTTTTCGGATGGAAGATACTTGTTATCACCGGCGAATTTAATGGTAATAACTGCACTGCCTGATTTAAGGGCCTTGATTTTTCCGAATGCATCAACGGATACAATTTCGACATCACTCGATTTGTAAGTCAAAATGCCATCATTTGGAGTTACCATAGCATTTAAGTCAACAGAATTTTTTACTTCAAGTTCAAATGTATTTTGGGATTTGATTTGAGTCTTATATTTTAAAACTGATACTGAAACATTTGCTTCGGATGAGTGATACTCATCATCTCCACCATAACTAACAGTAATTATAGCAGTACCCTCTTTTCTTGCTGTAATTTCACCGGTCAATCCATTTACACCTACAACGGCAGGATTGCTGCTGAAATAATGCAACACGTAGTTTTCAGGGCCGTTCAATAAACCTGCAGATATTTTATTAGTATCGTCCACATACAAACTGACTGAAGGTTCATCAATTTTGACATTGGTTGTTCTTGTTAAAACTTCAACATTGACAGTGGCATTTGAAGGAGCAAATATTGAACTGCCTTCATAAATAACAGTAATATTGGCTTTACCAATGTTATTTGCAGTAATCAATCCGACATTTTCATCAACGCTGACAATATTAGGATTGCTGCTTATATATTTTAGTTTTCCATCAAGAGGATAATTTGCAACAGGAATAAATATTATTGCTCCAAGAGACCTGCTCTCACCATAACCTATGGTTACTGTATTGTTAACGCGTATTTCAGTAATCATGGATTTGATGTTAACTTTAACAGTTGCATTTGAAGGAAGATAATATTCATTTCCAGTGAAATTGATTGTAATTATCGCACTACCATGCCTTAAAGCCTGAACGAATCCGTTTTCATCAATACTAATGGTTTCACTATCGTTTGTAGCATAATTCAATTTAATATTTGATGGGTCAGTATATGGTTTTATGGTTTGAGCCACACCAACCTGCAACTCCAAAGTATCATTAATTATGATTGAACTAGGAGCACGTGAAACGTTTACAGCAACAGTTTTATTTGAAGACCTGTATTTAGCTTTACCGTCATAACTTATTGTAATAATGGCCATACCTGGCTTGATAGCTTTGATATTTCCATTTTCATCAACAGTAACTACACTAGAATCACTAGTTGAATATGCCAATTTGCCTGCTTCGATAGGAGAAAGAGTGGCATTGAGATTTGTTTCATCGCCGTATATCAATTCGACATTAGTGTTGTCCACATTAATCTCTGTTACAACATCTGATACAGTTACAGTTACAGTTTTATTTGATGCACGGTATTTGCCGTTTGCATTGAATGTAATCAATACACTAGCAGTACCAACTTTAAGACCTTTGATATTTCCTTTTTCATCTAAAGAAATAATCTCATTATCGTTTGTGTTGAATTGCAATTTGCCGGCTTGTTGAGGATTTAACCTAGCAACAATGGATCCTGTTTCACTAAGGTTTAGACCAATTGAATCGTTGACATCTATATTGGTTTCAACATCTTTAACTATGACTGTAATGGTTCTATTGGAAGCGCGATATTTACCTTCGCCTTTAAAGCTAACAGTAACATTAGTACTTCCTAATTTGAGTCCAGTGACTTTTCCGTTTGTATCAATTGAAATAATTGTATTGTCATAATTACCGAATCTTAATTTACCTACTTCCTGAGGATTTAACCTAGCAACAATAGATTCTGTTTCTGTGAGATTTACCTCAAGTGTGTCTGCAACGTCAATGCTTGTTTCAACATCAACAACAATAATTTCAATTGTTGCATTTGAAGCTGTGTATTTCTCATTTCCATTGAATTTTAGAGTTAGAACAGTTTTACCCACCTTATCCGCAATGATTCTGCCATTTTCAATATGTGCTATACTTGGATTGGTAAAAGAGGTTTTGACAGAACCTGCTTCAGGGTGTGAGAACACATACTCAAATGCTGCATCTTCAGTTTTATTGAGGGTTATTGTTTTATTAGCTTCAATGCTTGTTGGAATCAATGAAACGGTAACAAGCACAGTTGTGCTGTTAGGCAAGTAAGCATTATTTCCGGAAAAGCTAACAGTGACATTTGCTTTACCTACGCCGACAGCAGTGATTTTACCTGTTGTCTGATTAACAGATACGACACTTTCATCACTACTTACATAATCCAATTTACCAGCATTAGCCGGATTAAGGATAGCGCCGATGTCAATTGCATCATCCACAAACAATTCAAATGATTCGTTTACCACAATAGAAGTAGGAATATATGATTTATAAACATTTACTTCTACTGTCCTATTAACAGCTGCATATTTCTCAGTGCCAGCATAACTTATTTCAATAGCGGTCTTTCCAACGCCAACAGCAGCGATTTTACCGGTTGTTTGATTGATTGTTACAACACTCTCGTTGTTGCTTGTGAAAGTCAAGGTTCCTGCGTTTTGAGGATTTAAGGCTGCATTTACAGTGTCGTTTTCGCCAATAATCCATGCAAGTGAACTTGCAACATCAATTGAAGTTGGAACCTTAACCACTCTAACAGTTACATTTTTAGAAGAGGGGTCGTATTTTTCGCTACCTTCATAAGTGATTGTAATGTTGGCTTCACCAGTCTTAATACCTTTAATGTAACCTCTTGAATCTACGGTGACTACGGATGAGTTGGAACTTTCATATAACAGTCCCCTGCCATAATCCAAAGTTGCATTTAGATTAATTCTTTGATCTATTTGGATTTCAACATCAGAAACAACATTAATATTGTTGGTAGCTGTTTCTACTGTTACAATCACATCAACGGTTGAAGGAGAATATTCATAACGTCCATTGTATTTAATGCTGACCAATGCCTTACCCACACCAACTGCATCGAGTCTGGTTTCATTAACACTGACAACACTGGTGTCATTGGATGTAAATTCTGTAGCATAACCAATGAATTTTCCATTTTCATCCCTTACAACAGCGTTTATATACTCAACATCAGTCAAATACATTAGTTTTGTCTGATTGACATCAATGTATGTTTTAACCCCCTTTACATTAACAATCAAATACACGTCAACAGGATAATATTTGGCATCCCCTCCAAATCTAATGGTTATATTGGCCACACCGTCACCAATTCCATGAACTCCATTTTCATCCATAACTGCTACATTGGTGTCATTACTGATGTATGTGAAATTGTGTGAAGCGGATGTGAATATACCAATCAGATAATCATGGGAAACTAAAATTGAAATGTTTTCATCACTAAGCCTTATATTAGGATCTTTTCTTCCGACTTGGAATGTGAAATCCCTGCTTGAAGGAAGATAATTATCATTTCCGGCAAATTTTACTGTGATGTTTGCCAACCCTTCAGTCAAGGTCTTATATTGAAGATTGCTTCCAGAGACATACAAGTTTATAACATCAGGATTATTGTTAATGACTTCTAATGTGGCTCCCCTAATGCTTTTGTTTTTACCGTCCACTACACTAACAATGAAATTTGAGTTATCACCAACAAAAGTGTCGGATGGGGCTGATGTACTGTTGATAATTCTTGTTTCGGCTTTTGATACATTAACCAATACTGTAACATTAGACGGAGTGTATTTATCCTCACCGATAACATTTTTGCCGTCAAATTTGAAAGTGATTGTTGCAAGACCTACCTTAAGACCTTTGATTTTATCTGTAGCCTTATCAAAAGTAAAGATGCTGGTATCATTAATTGTGAAGGTTATTCTACCAGCATTGTACAAGAAGTACATGCTATCTTCATTGAATGGGTAAACAACAGCACCCAAATATTTTGATTGGTCTTTAATTATATTAAATGTGGAATTTACAATAAAATAGCTTTCTTCCCTAAATACGAAAGGCACCACATATTTTACTGTTTCATACTCTGCAATCAAATTGCCCTTATAATATGTAGTAATACCATTAACGTCTTCTCCAACGAATGCATTTTCCTGTTTAAGTGTTATGTTTTGTCCGGATAACTTTAAGTCAACAGATGGCATATCATCCATATCATATTGAGCGACCATTTTTGTATTTGTATCATAGACCAAGAAAGTGAATCTGGTTTGTAAATTATTTCCAGTTTTAATAGGGGAGGTGGCATTTAGGAACAACCATTTGGTGACCCCATAACCATTTGAGATACGCATAACTGGAGTTTTAGTATAATTATCAGAAACATGCCCAAACCAGTTATAATCAGCATAGATGTAACCTGCAATATATGTACCAAAGGTAGTGTCTGTGTCAACAATATGATTATTTAAAAATATGGAATTAATAACAATACTGTCTTTTTGCCTGCTAACCACAATACCATTGGAAGCAGTATTATTAATAAATATACATTTATCAATCATAGCATAATAAGCATAAATTGATGCTCCAGTAGTAGCACTGTTATTATTAAATATGGAATTAGTAATGTTAACATAAGCATCGGTATTAACATATACTGCACCGCCAGCACCTACAGAGCTATCTTCAGTTAAAGCAATATTGGAAGTGAAGGTACAGTCTGATATATTTAGTGAATTGTAACTAAATATAGCACCAGCATGCCCCGCACTATTACGTATGAAAGTACAATTTACTATATTACCATTAGAATGCATCATTAATGCTCCACCCTGAGTGAAGAGAGCAGTATTATTTTCAAATAAGGAATTGATTATGTATGCTTCTCCATTTGCCCAAGATATAGCTCCACCAGAAGAATATAAGTGTGAGTTATTTATGAAACTACAATCAATTACTTTAGCGTTTTTTCCGTTAACATGTAAAGCGGCACCACTACCATAACCGTTAGCAATGTTATTCAAAAAGGTACAATTGATAAAATCAACATTCCTTGCTTCTAGATATGCTCCAGCACCATCTGCACCATCATCCGTATAACCACCAACAATGTTCATGTTTTTAAAAGTGATGTCGGAAGAATCACCATATACCAGAAATACTCTGGATTTTCCCATACCGTTGATGGAATGACCATTACCATCTATTACCAAATCATGTTTTCCGGAAATTGCAACTCCAATCTTATTGTCTATGCCTTCAGTATAAACATAATCCTTATCAAGTTTAATTAGAGAGCCATCATCAGCATTTGCGATTAAAAGTTCCAACTCTTTTAATCCACCAACTTTCATCTTTTTAGAAATAACTGCATTGCTAGAATTAGCTGTTAAAACTGCATTGCCTTGTAAAGCAAAACCTATTTCGTATTTGCCTGAATGGTCTAAGTACACATTATTCTCTGCAAATGTAGTGTTGATTCCACTGAACTCTACATTTACTGAAGGCAATCTTGAAGTTGAATAGATGCTAGTCTGACCGGTTTCACCATCATATAAATTATTTATGGATACTGTTGCAGTGGAAGTTTCGATGTGTGGTACAAAATCAAAGTATAGCCATTTTGAGAATGTTACTCCTTTTGCAATATCTGGTTTTACTGATTTATTTTCTACAGTGTTCCCCCACCAGTTATTTTCTGCAAAAAACATTGCCCCCCAGGAATAAATAAGATTCTCACTACTGCCCAAAATTACAGAATCAGTCATGTTAATGTAAGCTGACAATATATTGGCTATGGCAGATCCGTTAGAAGCATCATTGTTAGTAAATAAACAACCTCTAATATTTACAGTATCATCATATGGGCGTTCAGTAGTTGCCAATTGTCCATAAATGCCTATTGCACCACCTTCTTCACTCGCATAATTGGAATCGAAAGTACAATTTATAATATTATGCCTAAATCCATAGTAAGCAGCAATAGCCCCTCCATATTTAGCTTTATTGTTGATGAATGTGGAGTTAACATAAATTGCATAACTGTCAGGATATGAAAATATTGCACCTCCCCAGGATGCCGCATTATTGTCTGTAAAAGTACAATTTATCACTCTTAAATTTTCACCATAACCATAAATTGCACCTCCAGATTTGACACTGTTACCGTTGATAAAATTAATATTTTTCAAAGTAACAGTAGTGGCGGTTACATTAAACATTCTAGAGTTGCCTTTAGCATCAATGGTATGGCCCTGACCATCAATTACAGTATTATTCTTTGATATTAAGATTCCAGTTTTGATTGTATCAGTGCTGGAGTAAGTGTAATTCTTATCAAGAACAATATTTGTTGAAGAATTGCCATTTATTTTGGCATCCAAATCGGCAAAGCTTCCATCATTTTCATTCGTTAAAATTTCATTATTATTTAAATTGTTGATATCTAAAACATTATCATTATCATTGTTGTTAATTGATATTAAGTTTGAATTAGTGTTTTCTGCCGAAACAGCAGATATGCTAATGAGTATGAATAATATTAAGCAAATTACAATCAACTCATTTTTTAATCTCAAAACAATTTCCTCCTATTTAATACAAAAATGTCGTTTATATTACTTATATGTTTATAAAAGCTATTATTTATATCTATGGAAAAATTGTATTAAAAATGAATTTTTTTAAAAAAAAAGAAAAAATGTTATGATAAACATAACATCATAAATTATTTCCTACGTTTAGAAGTGATAACTCCTAAAGTTGCTAGTACCAATGTTAATGCATACAATGGATTTCCTGTAGCATTCTTGTCAATTCTTGATTTGTGATGTTTTTGAACAGTTTTATTAGTTTTATTTGTTTCATTATCATCAAATGTATCGTTATTTTTTGTCACATTGGTATGATTAGTACTGTATTCAGTTTCATTTGTCATATTATTGCCTACGAATACAGTATTGAATAATAGTCCAACTTTATTAGATTTTACAAAGAAGAATAAAGTAATAATTGATTCTTCGCCTGCTTTTAAAACTTTATTGTAATCCCATCTGTTATCTCCCCGGTAAATCCAGGAATCAGTAGGATCAACATAATAGTCGTATACTAAACCTTCACTGTATTGGTTATCGACAATATATACTCCTGTACAGTCATATTCCCCAACATTTCTAACGACAATGTCAAAACTGACTTCGTCTCCAGGATGTACAGTTTCATTATTAGTTAATTTTTGTACACTTAATTTTGGATAAGCTAATGTTTTTGTCTTATTAGTTGAATTTGACAATGTGATATTCTTATATCCTGATGTAACGTTGTTTGTTAAAGTACCTAGAGCAGAAGTTGCAAATTTAACAATAATGCTTGCACTTTCTTCAGGCACTAATGTATAATTTAACACCCATTTTCCGTTACCCTTGAATATCCAATCACCAACAACAGGTTTCCATGATTTGAATGACAAACCTTTGCTGTAATCTAAATCACTAATAAATACTTCATCCAAAGGCATATTGCCATTGTTAGTAACAGTAATCTTAAATTCTACATCTTCTCCAACGAGAACTGTTTCATTTAATGTGTCTTTTTTAACTGTTTCGTTAAAGTTTGGAACAAAAGGCTGGCTTTTAAACAAAACCATGTTTTGCCTATCAGTCGGAGTCAAAAAGATTTGCATATCATATTCTCTTAAGGTATCATTATTACCTTTCAACATGAATGTTGTATTAGTAAATTCAATAGTAGGATTTGCATATTCCGCTAGAACATCACGGATAAGCTGATCACGGGAATTTTTATAATTTCCATCTGTGAAAAGCCAAACTAGGTTCTGAATTTCACCTAAAGAATAGTCTTTATATTTTAAAGGATATAAATCCCTTAATGCAAATAATATCCTTACATATTCCCCTACTATGTCCTTATTAACTGAATTTGATATATAGGTCAAATCCTTAACCATTACCCCCTCTGTGTTATCTGGATAGAACAAATGCTGTTCAATACAAAATACCTCATAGCCTGCAAAGGTTCCTGTTGGAATATATTTAACATTTGCAGGAGCACCATTCAATACATCTTTTGAATAGTCTTGGATCTTGTGCTGATTAAACAAACTAATTTCATCATCTGAAATTTTTGTTTTACTGTCTTTTGTTAGATTATCCACAACAACAATAGTCTCGTTTCCTAATGTTCCCACATTGTCCTTAAATGTTGAATCAGCAATAGCAAAGCTTAATGAGAAGATTGCTCCTCCATGATTTGCTGTGTTATTGTCAAAGAGACATTTTTCAACATGTGAGTGACTTGAAGATATAGCTCCCCCATAATTGTATGCTACGTTATTTGTGAAGTTTGAGTTTGTAAAGTTATTGTCATTACTTTTAAATCCAGTATTAATCGCTCCACCACCGTATCCGGTAGCAGTGTTATGGTCAAATACTGAATTGTCAACTGTCATATTGAAGTTTGAACAAACCGCTCCTCCACTCTGTGCAACATTATCATAGAAGTTTGAATTTGTTATGTTAACATAATTTTTTGAATTTAAATAACTGTCATACGCCGCAATTCCGAATATTGCTCCACCTTTAAGGGCTGTATTTTCTGTGAAATTTGAATTTTCAACAGTTAATGTCTTGAGTGATGTTATTGCTCCACCACCCTCTTCAATCTGCCAATAACCACTATTTAAAACTCTATTGTTTTTAAATAATGAATTTTTGATTTTGGAATCAACCGAACAGATTGCTCCACCTAGACCTTTCTGTCCAATTGTAGTATATTCTGTAGAAGATCTTGTCAAAATCTTATTTAGCTCGAAATAAGAATTGTCCACTTCTAAATAATAACTATATACTGCTCCACCATTGAATTGTGCCGAATTGTTTTTGAATGTGGAGTCATAAATCTTTAGGAAATCTTCACTCTCGATAGATGATATTCCTATAGCTCCTCCATGTCGTCCAGCATAATTATTTTCAAATTGACAATTGTTAACTGTTAGGTTACCTTCACTTAAAAGATATGCTCCACCGTTAGTTTTGCCAGATGCATATCCATTTATTAATTTCACGTTGTTTAATGTTACAGATCCACTAGATTGGGAAAATATTCTTGCCAAATTACTCCCATCAATTGTATGGCCATTTCCGTTAATGATTATATCGTTAATCGGAATACCAGTTTTAAAGTTACTGTCACCACTTTGATAGGCGTAATCTTTAGTTAAAGTTACAGTTGTTTTATTCAAAAGTTCCTTATTTAATTCAGTGAAAGTGCCAGGACTGCCGCCTTCACTTACTATGTCAACATCAGTTACTTGATTAGCTAAATATTCATTTCCATTATTTACATCTGCGTCTGTTGAAACACTTTCAGCAGCTGAAACCATCCCAATAGACCATATTAGTACAACAAAGACCAATAAAATCTTCAGTTTACTTTTCATTATTTCCCTCAAATCGAGAAACAAATCCAATACATAAACTAAATCATCTTTCCATTTAATAATATAAACTAAAATTTATTTCAGTTAAATTGAAACCTATATAAATAATATAACCTAATCATCAAAATGCTTTTAACAACAAAGTATATCTAATTAAGCTAAGTTATATTCCTATTTAAACTCATCACATATCCTAGTCAATCAAGTATACTCGTTAGTTATAACACTAGACCAAAAAATACCAATCATACCAGTTAAAATTGTATTTAACAGAAATCTGATTTGTATTTTAATATAAGATTTGTTTTAACTCAATAAACATAATATTATATTATTTAAATTCTCAGGAATATTGCCCATTTAACATGAATTCATATTCCGTAATAGGTATATTAATATTAAAGTAATATAAATGTTACTATAAATTTCCAATTATATCATGCCAAAAAAAATAAACATTTTATAAAATTAATCAATATTTATTAAAAAAAATATAAAATTATCATCAATTTATATGTCTTTATAAAAATACAACCTATCAAATATAAAATAGAAATATAAAATAGAATTTTAATAAATTTACTATAATTATTCAAATAAAAATAGGACGTAATTAAAATTATCTTGAAAAATAATCAATTTTAAACAAAATTATTGAACAAAAAATTTACAAAAATATTAAAGATTAAATAAAAAAAAGTAATAATGATAGAAATTATTCATCTATCCAATTACTTACTGTATCTTTTGCATCATAAACATTTGCACCCGGAACTGAAAGGCCTTTCTTGATTTCAGCACCCTCACATAACTTTTTCAAGTCTCTTTGAGATGAACCAAAACCGGATCCTTCATGGGTGACAAATGGTTTTACAACTTTGCCGGTGAAATCAAGCTGTTCTAGCTGAGTAAACATCGGCATTGGAAGAGTTCCCCACCAGTTTGGAAAACCTATATAAATTGTATCATATGCTGAAATGTCATCCAATGTTTCTTTTAATTCAGGCCTTGCGCCGTTCTGCTGTTCTTTTTTAGCAACATCAATGCATTCCACATAATCTTCAGGATATGCAGAAGCAGGTTCTACTTTAAACAATTCTGCACCTGTTAAATCTTTTATGTACTCTGCAATCACTTCAGTGTTTCCTTTTTCAATGTTTTTAAGTTGGCCACCAAAGTAATTTTCACCGTTTCTTGAAAAATAAATTACTATACTAGACATGACATAACCTCTATACTATGTATAAAAAACAATGTTATTTAAATGTTGCTGATTGCAACAATTATGAAAATAAAAAAATAAAAGAATAATGAAAATTATTCTTTAATGGAACGAGCAAGTTCTGCACCTTTTTCAAATGCTTCAGCTAAAACATCTTCATCAGGTACAAATAAAACATCCAAAGTATCTGTTACTGTAAATCCGGCAGTTTCCAGTTCATCTTGGAGTTTTTTAATAGCTCCACCACCCCATCCTTTGGATGAGAATATCAAGGCATTCTTTTCACTGCCTGTTCCTTTGAAGTTGACACAATCCAGCCAGTACATCATGTTGCCTATTCTTGGGAACGGTTTGTTCATCATTGTAGGAGCACCAAGCGCAATAGCTTTGGAGTCCAAAATATCAGTGATGACATCATCCGGACCGTCTTCCTGCATAAAGTACATCGCTACTTCCACACCTTCACTCATGATTCCTTCAGCAATCTGGAAAGCGAGCTTTTCGGTTGAATGATGCATAGTATCATAAATAACTGTGATTTTGTCTTTGCAAACACCAGATCCCCATTCAGAGTACTTTTCCACTATAGGGCCTGGGTTTGTCCATATTTGACCGTGACATGGAGCAATCATTTTAATGTCATTGATAAGTCCGGTTTCTGTCAATTCATTCAATTTCATTCTAAGCATTGGAGAGCCTAAGGTAACTAGATTTGCATAGTATTTTTGAGCTTCCCTAAGCAAGTAATCCAAAGAATAATCTTTGTCGAATCTTTTAGAGTGAGCCACATGTTGTCCGAATGCATCGTTTGAAAATAGGATTCCTTCTTCTGCCAATAATGTGAACATGCTGTCCGGCCAGTGAAGCATCGGTGCTGAAATGAATTTCAAGGTTCTTCCACCAATATCCAATTCATCGCCAGTAGCTACTGCATTAATTTCCAAATCAGAGAAATTATGATATTGGCCTTCTAGGAATTTAATACAGTTTGCTGATGCGTAAATTTCTGCATCAGGATTGAATTTATCGATAGTTTCTCTCAAGTAAGTTGAATGATCCATTTCAGAGTGGTTTTGTACAAATACATCAATTTTGATGTCTTTGCCCTCTTGAGCAAATGCATCTTCAATTCTTGCATAATACTGATCAGATAATCCTCTGTAAACATTATCGATTAATACAGTCTTTTCTTCACCAAATACCAAATACGCATTGTATGTGGTACCTGGAATTCCATATCCGTGGAAGGTTCTGCTATTCCAATGAATAACACCTACCCAGTAAACACCATCGGTTATTTTTACAGCTTTTGCTTTCATTTTATTAACCTCAAAAATTTTTAAGTTATATAAATTTATATTGAATGTATTATATAAAATATTATATTTAAGATTAAGAGGTAATATTTTGAATAAAAGAATCGATTTACACATGCACAGTTTATTTAGTGACGGAGAATTATTGCCTTCCGAACTTGCAAGAAGAGCTTTAAAATTAAATCATGAAGCAATAGCCATTACAGACCATGTGGACTGGTCAAATGTTGATACAATTCCTGCAATCCAGGATGCGATTGACGACATCAATGCAAACTGGGACATTACAGTGATATTGGGTGCTGAAGTTACCCATGCCCCTTGCGAGTCAATTGACGGCATTGCAGAAAGGGCCAAGGATTTGGGAGCAAAAATCGTTGTTGTTCACGGTGAAACATTGAACGAACCTGTGACTCCTGGAACTAATAGGGCTGCAGTTGAATCCGAACATGTTGATATCTTAGGCCATCCAGGCTTAATTACAGTAGAGGAAGCTGAAATTGCAAAAGAAAATGACATATATCTGGAAATTTCAGCACGTCAGGGACACTGCCTTGGAAACGGCCATGTTGCAAAAATTGCACGTGAAGTCGGAAACAAGCTTTTGGTCGATACAGACACCCACTCACCTGACAACATAATCACTTTTGAAAAATCATATGAAATTGCACTTGGTGCAGGGTTAAGCCACGATGAAGCCATGAAGGCAATTGTTGACAATCCAAGAGAATTGCTGAAAAGCAAAGGAATTTCATTATGAACTCGAAGGGTATCCCATCAAATTTCTGAAAAAAAGACAACCGATGCGAGGTACCTCAACTCAATAACTAAAAAACTTGCAAAATATAACTAAGTGCATATGCTGATATATATGGAATAGTTATTTTAGATGATTTTCGAATAAACTATAATATTTTTGAAAATATTCGTGATGATTTGGACTACTATTTTGAAAAATATGGTCCTGGAAATAGGGAAAGTCAAGAATTTAGAAGAAACATTACATTATAACAAAAATGATGAAATTTACCATCGATGGAAAATGTTATTGCAAAAATCGTGAACTACATTAGGAAAAAATTTCTATATTGCCCATATCAGAATGTAGGATTTATTGACCCTTTTTAATTTGAAACCTTATATCTTAAAATTAGATCCTTTCCCAAAGGATATGATTCAATTAACTCCAACTTAACAGCCTCATCCATTGTGTCAAAACCTTCACCATCAAAGAAAGTCTTGGCGTTAGCACCTCCAACAACCATTGGAGCAACACAAATGCTTATCTCATCTATAAGACCTGCCTTAATCATTGAAAAGTTCAGGGTAGCTCCCCCTTCAAGCATTAGCTTTTCGATGCCCTCTTCATGAAGATAACTCATAAGCAAAGTCAGGTCAACCCTTTTATCTCCGCTCCAGAAGAACTTTACACCTCGTTTCTTGAAGGTCTCATACTTTTCGGAACCAATGAACTCCTTTTTATATGCATTGGCGCAGGCAATTATTGTTTTTGCATCCTCATTGGTTATTCTGGCATCGATTGGAGTTCTACATTTACTGTCAACTACCACACGAACGGGATTGTCGCTTGGATTTGCGTCAATCTTGTGGACGGTCAGCCTTGGATCATCTTCCAAAACGGTTCCTATTCCAACCATGATTGCATCACATTCCTTTCTAATCTCATGAACTCTTTTCAGGTCCTCTTCACCAGAAATATTTGAGCTGCCAGTTTGGGTTGCGATTTTGCCATCCAATGTCATTGCCGCATTCAATATTACATAAGGCCTCATCATATTATCATCCTATGTGGTAGAACATTTCCTTAATTTGCAAAAAGTTCATCAGAGTCTGATTTTCAAGCATTCCAGGCATGAACAATGCCACAAGAATACCGATTATTCCAAATATGATTCCAATTGCCCAGATAATTTTAACAGCATCCTTTTCAGCAATCGGTTTTCTCAAAGTCAATCTGATTAATGATTTAAAACCAACATCAGGCCTTACCAGTTTACCTTCATCATTCAATTGTGTCGGTTTTTGTTGGGAACGATTCATTACACCAGCTGAATAGAATTTTAAAGCCGCATCAATGATATTCGGCATCAATACGATAAGCGCAATTAATTTCACCCTTCCAATAAATGCAATACAAACAATGGTTGCACCAATAATCAATGTGCCTGTATCTCCCGGAAATATTTTTGCAGGATATCTGTTGAAGTATAAAAATGCCAATAATGCACCAAGCATACTCATGGATATGATTGTAACATCATACTTTCCCAAAATTATGCACGCAATTGTCAGTGATGTCATTGAAATAACGCCCAAACCAGATTCAATACCGTTTAAGCCTGCAAGCATGTTTGTCAGGTTGGCACCGATTGACAATGCTATAGGGATAGTGATTAAATATAATAAGCCAACGTTAGGAGGTGCTGCCCAAATCAATGGAAGGCCTGCTATGAAAAGCAAAAGGAATTTTGATTTTGATGAAAGCGCAAGCAAATCATCCAAAATACCAATCATTCCAACAAGCAATATCACAACTAAGACAACAACAAGCGGAAATGCTAAAAGGTCATGCATGTATATTCCGGAAAACATTCCAATTACAAACCCGAATATGATTCCGAATCCACCCATTTCAGCAACGACAGGTTTCCAGGACTTGTGAATGTCTTTTCCTACAATGTCTGCTTCTTCAAGTTTTCTAATTATTTTTGGCATTAATAACCTGGTTACAAAAAAAGAAAGTAAACCACAGATTATTGCTATCGCATATAAAGGAAGTTGTGGTAGAATAATCATGATTAACTATTTAGCATTCATTATTAAAAAAAGTAATTATTTTTTATTTGAAATATAATAAACTGTCCTTAAGGGAATATCCAATCTTTCAGATATCTCTTTTGCAGATAAGCCCTCATCTTTAAGTTTTTTAACTTCATCATGATTATGTTTGCGTTTCCTATTGTCAAAATTAGCATTGCTTTTTCTTAAAAGATAATAAACCCTATTTAAAGTGATGTTTAACTTTTCAGCTATTTCCTTTGGTTTTAGGCCATCATCAGACAGTTTCAAGACTTCAAATTCAGCTCCTTCGGTTTTGGATTTGGCTCCCCAGTTATATTTCTTAACGACTTCAATGTCCAGCTGTGACAATGCATCGATATATGTTTTTGAGGTTCTATCATAAACACTTTGAGAACAAGTAATTTCAGTCAAGTTAGGATACTCCTCTATCAACTCAACAATCAATGAAGAGGATAATGCCTTTGTTATATGAATTGTTGTTACATTTTCATCCATATAATCACTATTTTTTAATTAAGTCCAAGAACCTTTTGGATTTATCGCTTTTCGGATTTCTGATTTGGTCAATATTTTTTATTTCCTTTTTGATTTTGGATTCGTTAATATTAAATGCATTACTGATGTCTTCAAGCTCTATTTCAGAATTTTGCTGTATCAATGCCGCACCAAGCGCAACATGATTGAATTTGATATTTGAACTTCTGGATTGCTTTTCAAATTTGAATTTCTCATACAACAGCAGATCCATTTCTGGAACTGATATAATCTTAATGTCTGTAAAGTTATTCAGGGTATCAATAACCTTAATGTAATTGGTTTGGAAAACTTTTCTCTGTTCACGGTCCAGCTCCACACGAATGTAAGGGAACGGACCGGAAGTGATTTTACGGGAGTTATTGGAAGTGGTTAGATAATATCTGAAGATATCCCATATTATTAATGTGGATGCAATATTTTTAAATGTATTTTTATAAATTGAATCCTTAATTTTCAAGTCCCTGCTTAAAGACCTCTTCAAATTGCCGAATTTATCTGCATAATTCAGTTTGATGAGCTCATTTCGAATTTGTGTCTCTCTCCATTTTTCAATAGCATTCAAATCATATTTGTCAATGAAATCGGGAGTTTGATTTTCATATTTTGAAAGAATCTCATAATACTTGTTAATTCTTTTGAAATCAGTCAATCTTCTCTTCAGTATGTCATCTTTGATATAGTCAATGATTTCTTCAGCATACTTGACATAGGCGATCGCCAACGCTGTCCTTGCATGCTTATCATCAATGATTGCAGGTTTTGTTCTATGAAACCTTAAAGCTTCGATTCTGACATTTCTTCCATATTGGCGTCTGACTTCCTCTTCATAGTTGTGTACATATTCAGAACCTAATGAAATGTTTTTCCTTATCAAACGATTGTTCTTATCCCTGAATCTGATGACAAGAGAAATGGTTTTTACAACACCTTTACGCTCCTGTTTTAAAATATTCAGGACTTGTTTAAAGGATTCTCTGCCATAAGCTGAAAATTCACTCATGAGCACCATATAGTTTCCGGAAAGAGGCAAGTAGGGAATGATTTCCAATCTAAATGTTGCTTCCCTATTTATCTTAAAAGTAAAACCTTGAGAACCGCAAGTGCATTTCGCTTCATGTTGCATATACTCATTAATGGAATATTTTTTATAACATGAATTGCATTTAACATACCCGAATTGCTCAAGATTGCCGATTGCGATTTTATGAGAGTCAATGGCTGATTTGACCCTATCCAATATATTTTTCTTGGAATTGGCTTTCATTCTAAATATTTGGTTGTGGCGAGAATTCTCTCCCACTTCCTCGAGGGCAACATCCCCAACGGATTTTGTTCCGTATCTGTTTAGGGCCGTGAATGGGGTTGTGTATCCTTGAGCATCCATATCGTCCTTTAGGCTTTGCAAATAGTTTAATCTGTCAACTAGCTTATAGTAGAGATTTTTAAAATTGTCAAAATCTTCAATATCCTCCATGATAATTGCGTCCTCTGCAATTTCTTTTAAGTAGCTCTCGGCCTTGTTCACTAGGACAGATTCTTCCATTTTAATCAGATTTTATGAATAATTCTATTGGATTCTTTCGCCGACTTTACCGTTTTCATCAGGTGAAAGCAATGCACCGGATGCTCCAGTTGCTAAAATCATACCTTCAGATAATGTTCCAAATAATTTTGCAGGTTGTAAGTTAGCCACTACACAGACTTTTCTTCCGACTAATTCTTCAGGGGAGTAGAATTTGGCAAGGCCTGCAACGATTTGCCTAGGTTTGTCTTCACCTATGTCGACTTGTAATTTTAATAGCTTATCTGATTTTTCAATTTTTTCCGCTTCTTTTACTTCACCTATTTTGATTACAAATTCATCAAATTGATCTATTGTTACTAAATCAGTCATATTTTCATCCTCTTTTTCACTTAAGTTTTCTTTTAACTTGGATTTTTGAGCTTCAATCTCTTTATCTTCAATTTTTTTGAATAATGGTTTGGCCTTGTTGATTTCATGACCTACAGGCAATGGTATTTTTGAATCCTCCCAGTTGTCGAGACTGCCCAAATTCATTATATCTGCAATTTTATCTGCTTTTGTTGGAAGGAATGGTTTTAACATGTAAGCTAAGGTTTTTGCTAATTGATTGGATAAATATAAGCAGTTTGCTGCTTTAACCTTGTCCTCTTTGATAGCTTTCCATGGTTCAGCATCATTGAAATACTTATTTCCTTTTTTAGCCACTTTGAATACTTCAAGCAAAGCTTCTCTAAACTCATAATTTGCTATATATTCACCTGCCTTGTCAGGTAGCTGTTCAATTGCCAATCTAAATTCTTCATCTTCCTCAGAAGGATTTGTGTATTCGGGGATTTTACTGTCAAATTGCTTTTTGGTAAATACAAATGTCCTGTGCAAGAAGTTTCCAATCACATCGGCAAGTTCATCATTGTTCCTTCTTTGGAAGTCATCCCATGAAAAGTCTGAATCCTTATTCAAAGGAGCGTTGATTGTCAAGTAATATCTAAGCAAATCAGGTTCATAGTCTTTTACAAAATCTGCTATCCATATGACCCAATTCTTACTTGTTGACATTTTCTCTCCTTCAAGGGACAAGAATTCACCTGCATAAATCATGTCTGGCAATTTGCATCCATATGCCTTTAGAAGTCCTGGCCAAAATATGGAATGGTGGTAAATAATGTCCTTTCCTATGAAGTGGACAACATAATCATTCCAATAGTCCTCCCATTTGATGCCGGATTTTTCTGACCATTGTGAAGCTGATGAGATATATCCTAAAAATGCTTCAATCCAAACGTACAATACTTTGCCTTTAGCTTCGTCCAATGGAACTGGAATACCCCAATCCATATCACGGGTTAAAATCCAATCGGTTAACCCATCGTTGAGCCAGTTTATCGCATAGTTCTTTACATTGGAAGGAAGGTTTTCATTGGTTTTGATGTACTCCTTCAAGTCATCTTCAAACTCAGACAATTTAAAAGCATATTGAAATGTGTCTTTGATAATCGGTGTTGTTCCGCAGGTAATGCAGTGAGGTTCATCAAGTTCTGTAGGATTTAATGCCTTTCCGCATTTTTCACAATGATCCCCTCTAGCTTCGGAACCGCATACCGGACACAATCCTTCAACATATCTGTCAGGAAGGAATTTGTTACAATTCGGACAATATAACTGTTGGATATCTTCTCTGTATATAAATCCGTTATCATATAAGTCCTTAAAGAAGTTTTTCGCAATCTCGTAGTGCTTTTCGTCTGTGGTTCTTGTAAAGTTATCCAAGGATATGTTCATTGATTCAACATCACTAACAATCATGTCGTGGTATCTTTTTGAAATTTCAATCGGTTTTTTGTTTTCTTTATCTGCCTTTACTGCAATTGGAGTTCCATGCTCATCGGTTGCGCAAACCATCAAGACATCATTGCCGACCATTCTATTGTACCTTGCATAAATATCTGCAGGCAAATAAGTGGAACGGATATGGCCTAAATGACATGGCCCATTTGCATAAGGTAGTGCACATGAAATAAAAATTTTTGACATTTATTTAATCCCCTCAATTATTTTAAACATGATATAATTATGTCACTTATATATTATATATGCTATATTTTAACATTGTTATATCATATGAAATCAGTATTATGAAATAAAATTAAAAAGCAAGCAAAATTAAAATCAAACATTTTAACATTATTGTGCAAGAATTCTCCGGCTTCTTAAAGCCGGAGATGAATTGCACTTTAAGAGAGTATCTGGATTTCATTGTAAAAAAATATTACTTTTCATTTGCTCTCTTGGATAATCTCTTTTTATTACAAGTGCATATATTTATAATTATAGAAAAAAGAACAGTTATTTTTTTTCTTTGAAAAAAATATGGATTCTTTTGAATCCATGCAGGTTTTTAATAAAAGAAATTAAAAGATGGCCTAAAATGTTCTTTTTTCCTTTGTCTAAAAAATAATATAAATATATTAAAATAGTATGTATTTGAGGAGTTTTTATATAAATGGTTGAAAAGGTTTTTATTTTGACTGAAAAAATTGAATTTGTTCCTGATAAGGATTTAGAAAGGGTATTGAATTTCAATTTACGTGCCACTGGTTATGTATTCAATAAAACATTAGAATACAGTATTTACCGCAAAAACCTAGTCACAGAATTTAACATTGGCAACCAATATAAAGTCGACCGCAAGTACACACAAAAAATCGTTAAAAATCTAAAAAAACAAAAACCATTCCTGAAAAAAGCAGATTCCACATGTATTCAAGCCTCTACAGACCGCTTAATCCATGCATATGATGGATACTACGATGGAAGAACTGGATTTCCCAACTTCAAATCACTTAAAAAAAATCCAGTAACATCCATCACACTCAGAAACAACGAATACACCACCAAAAATGGAATTAAAGGTTCCATAAGATGGGAAGGAAATAGATTAAGATTAAACAAACTCGGATACATTGAAGTCAAACACAAACGAAACATCAATGGAAAAATCAAAGAAGCAACAATCCTAAAAGAAAACGGAAAATGGTTCGTCTGCATAGCATATGAAATAGAAAAAATACAACCAAAAGGCGAATTCTTTGAGCATGATTTATATGTAGGTATTGATGTGGGATTAACAGACTTCCTAACATTTTCCAACGGCAAAACCATACAAAAACCTGACTTGAAAAAAATAAACAGCAGAATACAACATTACCAGCAAAAACTGGCCAGGCAAAAAGAAGGTGGATCCAACTGGAAAAAAACAAGACAAAAGCTTAGAAAATGGATTAACAAGAAAAACAACGTGGTCAATGACTATTACCATAAAATATCCTACAATATTGTCAAACACTGCAAATTCATAGCCATGGAAACATTAAACATCCGAGGAATGATTAAAAGTAACTTAAGTCGCAGCATTCATGAAATTGGATGGGGAAAACTCATTGAAATGATAAAATACAAAGCCGAATGGTATGGACGAGAATTCATACAAATCGACCGATGGTTTCCATCCAGTAAAAAATGCAATGTTTGCGGGGAAATAAATCATGGCTTAGGCCGTGAAGAACGAGAATGGGAATGCCCACATTGCCACACAGTACATAAACGGGATGTTAATGCTGCGAAAAATATTTTAGACGAAGGTTTACGCGTCGCTGGTTCAACGATGCTATGCTTAGTAGATTTCATGCCTATTGGTCAAGGAAAATTCATATATACATATGAATGGAAATGCTTTGACAAAACAATATGCATGGCCTAAGAATCTCCGGTTTCTACAAGCCGGAGAGGTTCAAGGCAATGACAATAATGATTTCAAAAATGAGTTAGCTATTTAATACATAAAATAAAAAGTTAAAAACATGGCTGAAGTTTCATACATTAACCCATTGTCAAACGAAGGAAGGCAAATCATTAGACAATACGGGGATTTGAATCAGATATTTGATGAGGACGAATCATTGATTGACAGCATTATCCATACAAACAACCAAAAGATATCAGATGATTCAGTGATTCCAAAATCCTATGCCGATTATGCAATTAAACGTATTCAATGGGCCATTGAGAAGAAAAACAATAAAAATTTCACCCAATCCGAATTTGAATATTTAACCAATTCGGACTTATTTGCACAGGACGTTGTTGTTTTTCATATATTATGTCAAGCCATAGCCATCCAGTTCAATTTGGGATCACGTGAAACTCGGCTTTTTGTCGAATCTCAGGGAACACTTATTTTAGAGAGATTGGCAAAAATTCCTCCAATGTCAAGGGCAGAAATCATTGATGAAGTATTGGATGAAGTGAAAGTAGATGGAGCCATTCATTGGAAATCATTGAGAGATGTTGTTGGATCCAAAAAACTAAAGTTAACTGATTTATTAATAGATGACGGAGACATCATTCTTCAACAGGATGACTTTTTAGAACGCTTCGGTGATGAATTTACTGATAGAAGCCCGGATAGAATGTATGGAATACTTGTTGGAGACAGCGTTAAGGAGCAAATCCTATCAAGATTGATAATGCAGAAAACAGAGGAATACATTGCAAGAATCAAGGAGATGTCAGCCAGAATTGAGATTCACCCCGCAATCATTAAAATCGGAGAGGAACTTAAGGAATTCATTCCGGATGAAATCAGCAAATACAACCAATATTACGCTGGAAGCGGAGGCCTATTCGGAACAGTTGAAGCTGGAAAGTTAAATCCTGAAGCATTTCCACCATGCATTAAAACAACCGTCGAAGGAGTATCTTCTGGAGGACGTAACGATGCAATCGTGCTTTTACTGACCTCATTTGCTTCATATGCAAGACTATATCCTAGAATATTTGCATCAGATGAAACCGTTAAAGTATCAGACATGGATCCAGACTTAAGCATTACTGAAAATGAGATATTGCCATTAATCTTTGACGCTGCGGATAACTGTACACCACCTCTGTTTGAAGACCAGCCGCAGGAAAAAATCAATATCATCTCAAAATTAGGTTTTGGAATGCATGAGAGAGTTGACATCAACCATGAAGGCGAAACCAAATGGTATACTCCGATGAGCTGTGAAAAAATTAAAATTCACCTGCCTCACCTATGCCATCCCGACAAGTCCTGCAAAGGCATAAACAACCCATTGTCATGTTATGGGCGTAAAAAATTCCAATTGGACAAGGAAGCACCTAAAGACTAGATTGTGAAAACTGGAAAGGATTATGTCCTTCATGAATCGCATCATAATACTTGTTTAAAATCTTGGATTCCCACATGTTGTAATTGGCCTGTTCTTTTTTCTCGAAATTATATGCTAAAATCCCAATGGTACGTTCATACTCGTCAATTCCCTTTTGTTGGCAAAAATCAGTAATTATATCGGGAATATATTCGCATGGATCATCACTGCTGAACTCCAAAAACTCTCCATATTCGCTTTTAGAAAAGAAATCCTCTTCATTTACAGGCTCGTCATGAGATTCTATTGTGAACAGTTCAATGTAGATTTCACTGGCTAGCGGCAATTGATTCAATTCAATGCCCAACCCATAAACGTTACCTGTTTCCAGGTTCAATATGGTATGGCCTGTCTTAATGCCGGATTGCCAATTATCATAAGCGGGTTTCACTATTTCTTCAGGAGACAAACCTGATAAAACTGTTTTTAGATGTTCAACACCAATCACTTCAACAAACTCTTCCATGTGATTATATTATTTTACATGACTAATAAAAGTGTGCAAAAGCACAGCATCAAATAAAATAAATACTTTAAAAATAAACCTATAATCATGTTTTCTAAAGCTACAATCAAAGAGCGAAGACAATATTACCGAGAGGAATGGGACCCTAAAGACCTTCCGGAATTCATCTCCAAGGATATTAAAAAAAGGGAGTTCGGTTTTGACCATAACGGAAGAGGACCGAATGACAGATACAAAGTCTTTAGAGGAACTGAATCCTTAAGGAAATTCCTAAGATATAAAGCTCCATTTGCAGCCTACATATCCGTAGCTTTTTATAACAATCCAAAAAGAAGGGAAGATTGGCTTAAAGCGGAATACATCTTCGATGTTGATGCAAAGGACATTCCAATCAGGTCATGTCAATGCGATGGAGTCTGTGAGACCTGTCTTGGTGAAGCTTTAGAAATAGTAAATACCCTCATCGACACATTAGAAGGAGATTTGGGCCTTAAAAACATCCATCTGATTTATTCCGGAAGGGGATACCACATAAGAATTCTTGATGAGGAAATGATGACCTCCAACAGTGAATTAAGGTCAGAGGTTTTAAAGTATGTTGCAGGTGCGGAAGTTCCAAAATCCCAATTCATGAACTCTGAAATCTCAAATCAAAGCTTTAACTTTGAACATTTCACAATACCTATAGGATACTCTAAGATTTTCACAGATAAAGTCAAATTCAACGTCCAGCATTTAGTTGGAAATGAAAAACTTGACGGAATTAATCCGAAGCTGATGAAAGACATCATGGCATCAAGACACCATCTGGATAATGACAACTGGGGACTGTTTAAAAAGGACATTGGCCCTAGACGTTACAAAAACTTTGTTGAAGCCATGGCAAGGGTGAATCTTGCAACAATCGATGCAAAGGTAACAATTGACTTAAAGAGGATTTTAAGACTTCCTTCATCACTTCACTCCAAAGTAAGCATGAAATGTATGGAAGTTAAAAACAGGGAAACCTTTGATCCATTTGACAAGGCCGTTCCTAAATTCGTTTATGAGCGAAAAGGTGTTTAGACTATAGGGCAATAGCTGATATTCACATAGACTACTCTTTATCAAGTTGTTCATTTAAAAATTTAGTTGCATCCCTGATAAGATGAGCATAATCATAGGCCGAAAAATCAATACTTTTTATTGGATCTTCATAAATCAATACTGTTGAATCTTCAATTAAAGATTCTAACGGAATTAAATCTACATCCTCATCATAGAAAATCAAATTAATGCCTGCAAATAATGATTTGGCTTTAATATTTTTTAGTTTATCTTCACTAATTTCATATTCCAAAAGACATTCAGTTTGTAACTTGAAATCATAAATATCTTTAAAAAGACCCTCATCATTGAAAACGTCCAATAGGGCATCAATTTCATAATTCTCCATTTTATTTAAAACATTTTTTGGTAAATATTGGGCCAGAATTAAAGTGTTTACAGCAATTAGCATCCTTGAAGAGGTCATGCTATAAGTATCTGAATAATAGTCTTCAGCACTCTCCATAATATAGTCAAAACATTTTGTTATTGTGTACCTATAACCAGAATTTTTATAAGAACTATTTAAAACAAATATTGACCTCATTTCATCGGGATACTCGCATGCCCATGTAAATATCTCATAGCCCCCGATATTTTCACCTATCAATGACAAAATAGATTTTATTTTAAACTTTTCTTTTAAAAATTTTCTTTTGAAATTAACGATATCCAACATAGTGTAATTTGGAAAGTTATATTTTAAACCTGTTGTAGATGGAGAACATGAATTCGGCATTCCAAGAGAAGATATTCTAATAAAATAAAAATCATTTAAATTAAACTCAATATTTTTCATCGCCATAAACTCTTTTGCATTGGCAAAAAAAGAGAACCTGTCTTCATATGGAAGGAAAGTTATGACGGCATTGGTAATGAATCCCTCATCATCAAATTTTGGGACACCAAAAGTAACATATTCTACCTCTACATTCTCAAGAATATTTCCATTCTCAAATTCAAACTTATCAAGAATATGGGTACCATTGGACATTGATGATTCAAAAAACATATTATCACTATATATAATTTTATAGTATTTACAATATAAAGATTTTTATTAAAATTATGAAAAAAATTTATAAAAATATTAAACAAACATACAAATTAATATATTATTATATTGACAAATTAATAAAAATTCTTTCTTAATAAAATAGTTTTCTAAATTACTATCCCTAACTTGAAATCAACGATTAACATTATAATAATCATTAAAAATATTAATTAATTTTAAATAAAAATCCAACTAATTTTAATTTTATTAAAAATTATTAAATTTCAGAATTTGATAATATTTTTTCTAATTACTCCTAATTCAAAAAAACATCTCATATAACCTAATTCTATGAGCTTACGCCAACTATAATAATTTTTGGTCTGATTTGATGCAGATATCCCTTACCTTCTGAGAAATTACCTCAGGCGCATCATCAGCCGGAATAATGTTCCATTCATAAGTAGCTATTTTTGTTTTTGAACGTACCTTTCTCAAATCCTCAATGTTTTCAAACATCTCTTCCTCTTCATTACGAGATTGGATTCTTCTAAGTGATTCCTCGGGAGAAACATCCAAAAAGAACATGCAATCAGATTTCGGAAGAACATGGGAAACTATTTTATATACGATTACATTCACAACATCGGGAAGATATGCTACGGCCATGGTATACCTTGAAAAAATCAATACATCAGTGTCCTTATTGTAATAGTACATATGAACTGATCTCAGTGCATCCAGTCCATAATAAAGAGTTGCTTTCAAGTGGTTAATCTTACCTGTTTTCAAAAGGGCTTGTTTTGATTTGCGGCCAAACTTATTGTCAGAACATGGATGGGACCTGATGTCCACCTTTCTTCCTTGCTGTTCATACATTTGGGCAATTAGATTAACTTGAGTGTCCTTTCCGCAACCGTCCAAACCGTCAAACACTATAAACTTTTTCATCAAAACACCTATTCAATTTGATAGAATTCTGTGTATTTGGAATTTCGCTCAATTGGGTTTCTTCCCAAATCCTTTACCATACGACTTAGAGTTTCAATGGATGCTTCAACGCCGTCAGGAGCTCCTGAAGCCTCTGATAGCTCATCACCACCCAATGTGCCGCCTAAATCATTTGCACCAGCAGTCAATACTACCTGTGCAAACCTGAATCCCATCTTTACCCATGATACCTGTATGTTTGGAATTAAATCCCTAAGCATTAACCTTGAAACGGCATATAATTTCAAATCCTGTGTTCCGGTGGCTCCAAGATTTGATTGGCCTTCCAAAAAGATTGGAGAATATTCATGCATAAAAGTCATTGGAATGAATTCTGTAAATCCACCAGTATCCTGCTGGATTTGTCTGATAATGTCAATATGCTCTACCCTTTCCTCTAAAGTTTCCACATGCCCGTACATTATTGTTGCTGAGCCTGGAATTCCAACCTCCTGAGCTGTCTTGATAATGTCCACCCACTCGGCCACGCTGACCTTTTCAGGACAGATTATCTCCCTTGACCTGTCCGTCAATATTTCGGCCGCAGTGCCTGGCAATGTGTCAAGGCCCGCATCCTTAAGCCTTTCAAAACCTTCAGCAACATCCATTCCGGATACGAAACATGCATCCCTAATCATTGTCGGTGAAAATCCATGTATTGCAACATCAGGATGAGCATCTTTTAATATTGTAAGCAAATGTTCATAATAGTCAATGTCTGCATCCGGAAGAACTCCGCCCATCAATGTGAATTCACGAGCTCCGTTGGCTACTGCCCTCTCCGCTTTACCCAAAATTTGACTATCATTTAAAATATAAGCGTCAGGGTCATCGGCATCCCTTCCAAATGCACAAAAACCACATCTTACAGTACATATATTTGTAAAATTGATATTGCAGTTATTGATGAATGTAACATCATCGCCAACGATTTGATGTCTTAAAAAATCAGCGGTAGCAAGTAAGGGATATAATTCTGACCCATTTAAACTCATTAAATGGTTAGCTTCACCAACAGTGATGGACTCGTCAAGAGATTTTGTCAAAATCCTTTCTGTTGTAGAAGAAATTGATAGTTTATCAAACATGATTTTATATAAGTTATAAGTTAAATAAAAAGGTTACTATTAAGTTACACCAATATAACCCAATTACAATTGAAAAATCATGACAATTGAATATCTATTTATAATATTTCGAATATACTAAAATAATATAAAAAATTGAAGTGATATGATGGACAGTAGTGAAGCGATTTATGATGCCCTTAAGGATATTGGGATAAACTTTATTGTAAGTGTCCCCTGCGTTAATCTATCAAAAATACTTGATATGCTTAATGAAGATGATGAAATAATCCACATTCCGGTTACACGTGAAGAGGAAGGAATTGGAATATGTGCAGGAGCATATTTGGGCGGTAAAAAACCGGCGATTTTAATGCAGAATTCAGGACTTGGAAACTCAATAAACGCATTGAAATCATTGACACAATTATATGGATTTCCTCTTCTAATGATAATGAGCCACAGAGGAACCGAAGGAGAAAACATCTGCGGACAGATTCCGATGGGAGAGTCAACCCCAAGAATATTGGAAGGAATGGACTTTAAATTTTTCAAACCTGGAAACCCTGAAGGAGCATACGAGGACATAATGGAAGCATGGGATTTGTCAATTAGTGAAGGAAGACCAGTAAGTGTACTTTTAGAGATAGGATATTGGTGATAATATGGCAAGATATGAAGCTATTGAAGACATAATGAAAAATATCGATGATGAATTGATTGTATGCAATATAGGATTTCCTTCAAGAGAACTATATGAAATTAATGACAGAAATGAAAATTTCTACATGATTGGTTCAATGGGTCTTGCCTCATCAATCGGATTTGGCCTGGCGCTAGCCCGACCTGATAAGGACGTTGTAGTTATCGATGGAGACGGGTCACTTTTGATGAATATGGGTTCCCTAGTTACAATATTTGCAAACAATCCCCGTAATTTAACATGGATTGTTATTGATAATGGCGCTTACGGATCAACAGGAAATCAGGACACTTATGCCCAAAAGATTGATTTGGTCGAAATTGCAAAGAGTGTTGGGCTTAATAGCTATGACTTTAAAGACATTGACTTAAAAGAAGTAATTGAAAGTGATGATGCAAGCTTTATTGTATATCATACAGAACCTGGAAACTCTAAAGCTCCAATCATTGATTTAACACCGATTGAAATTAAAGAAAGATTTATGAAAACCATTGAAAAAAAATAATAAGTAAATGCTAAGCATTTACTTCACTGTCATTATTCCACTCCATCCAATTCTTCAATTTTAGCATCGAATTCTTGGAATTTGCGTGCAAGCCCTGAGAAGTATGGAATATATACCTTTGAAAAGGTAAGTCTTTCCGGGTCTTCTCCTAACTCTCTGATTCTATCTTTGACACCTTGGATTTTACGTTCCACTTCATCATACATTAAATCTCCAGGGAATTCACCAATGAATACACCATCAGCACCGTTATCAAGCGCGTAATGAATATGTTTTGGCCTTACACGATTGACGGATATTACTTTAATGATATGAATTGATTCAGGGTAAGACAATCTGTTGACACCAATGTTATCCGCTGCAGTGTAACCTATATTGTCCAAGAAAACCAATATCATGCGCTCGCCTTCTTGCTTTTTAGCGAGAACACCTTTGATTGTTGACATGATTTTCTCATCGATGTTACCGTTTACCGTAATTGCCCTTTGGTTACATCCAACAAGACATTTACCGCATCCAGTACAGCTCATCGGGTCAATGTAGATTTCATCATTTTGAATGCTCATTGATTTGTATTTACATCTTTTTATACAATCACCGCAAACTGTACATCTTTCCTTATCAATTTCTGCAATGAACGGTTCGATTTCAACTCCACCATAATTATATTCGCTGACTTTTGCAGCTGCCGCCGTTGCCTGCATGATTGAATCCGTGATGTCTTTCGGGTCATGTGCTGTTCCGCACACGAATATTCCCTGAACATCAGTAGCTATAGGCTTGATTTTTGGATGTGACTCCTTAATGAAACCATCTTCTGTAACTCCAACATTTAGAATTTCAGCTATTTCTTTGGTACCTTCTGACGGCTCCATTGCTGTTGAAAGCACTACCATATCCGCTTCAATTTCAACGAATTCCCCTTTAAGAGTATCCTCGGTTCTTACAATGAAATTGTCTCCTTTCTTAACAACTTCACCCGGACGACCCCTCAGGAACCTAACTTCATTTTCCTGAGTGTGCTTGTAGTATTTTTCAAACATTCCTGGAGTTCTGATATCGGTGTAACATATTAAAACGTCAGTATCCGGATATTTGTGTTTGATGATGTTTGCATTTTTCAAAGCAACAGTACAACAGATTTTGGAACAGTATTTATGCCCATCCGGTTTTTCATCCCTTGATCCCACACATTGAATCATGACAACACGCTTTGGAACTTCTCCATTTGCCTTTAGAAGTTTTCCCTTTGTCGGACCGTTTACGCCAGTAATACGGCCAAGTTCTGATTGGGTTATTACATCCGCATACCTGTCATAACCATATTCCGGACGTTTATCCATGTCAAACAGCTTATGGCCAGTAGCAACAACAATTGAACCTACTTGGAGAGGAATTCTTTCAGGTTTTCCCCTTAGCTTAATAGCTTTCATAGTACATGCTTTAACACAGTTACTGCACTTGTCACAATTCTCCATATCGATAACGTAAGCTTCAGGATATGACTGTCCGAATGGTCTGTATATTGCCTTTCTCATGGATAGATTATCATTCCAGTCGTTTGGAACCTCTACTTCACATGCTTCTGCACATTTGCCGCATGCAATACATTTTTCAGTGTCGACATATCTTGGAGATTTCTCCAAAATCAAATTATAGGTTCCTGCTCGCCTTTCAGCCTCAATGACCTTGGTGTTTGTCAATACGCATATGTTTTCATTCCAAACAAGTTCATTCAAGATCGGATTAAGAAGGCACATTCCACATTCTTCAGCTATCTTAACAGGTGAGAAAACCTTACCTATTTTTGCCATATGTCCTCCAATTGAAGGTGATTGCTCTATTAATGTGACCTTAATTCCTTGTTTTGCAAGGGACAATGCGGCATTCATTCCGGCAATTCCTCCCCCTATAACTGCCACTTCATCTGGTGTTTGGCAGTAAATCGGGTCCACAGCATCGGATTGCTTTACCTTTTCAATTGATGCATTGATTAATGTAATGGCCTTATGGGTTGCCTTTTCCTTGTCTGAATGTACCCAGGAGCATTGCTCACGTATATTTGCCATATCCATCAAATAAGGATTCAGAGGTTTCACATAGTCCTGGAAGGTCTTTTCATGAGAAATCGGTGAGCATGCAGCAACCACAACACGGTCCAAGTCATGGTCAAATATCGCATCACGAATAATCTTACGGCCATTAAGAGAGCATAAATTCTCAAACTGACCAATGAATTCCACATCAAGCTCTTCTCTGACTTTATCCAAATCAACTATATCTGCAATATTTCCTCCGCATTCACATAAAAACACGCCAACTTTTAAATCATCCCTCATTTTTTAACCTCCTTCAACTCCTTAATTATTGAATTTATCGGTACGGTATGGGCTTTTTGCCCTATTACCTTATCTAAATCTCCACCCATTGCAAGTGCAATGAATTGAGCTATGTTCAAGTGTATTGCTTTGAAATTTCTGCCTTCACGTTCTCCAATTAGGTGTTGATACCTGTCAAATTGAATATGGCAATTTGGACATAGATGGACCAGAATATCAACATCCTCATCATCAATGGCATTCATTTTATCCGCTGTTGCCGTAAATGACAGTTCAGGATTGGAGTACCTTTGTCTAAATCCTGTTCCGCATGTAGCGCGTTTGTGGTCATACCAACCTATGGTTTTACAACCGCACTCTTCTATCAGCTCATCCATGATGTTTGGATCTCTTACTCCACCAATGGTGTCTTCATAATGCACCTTGCAATAATGACACCCATGATGGGTTGCTATTGTATAATCGCTTAAATCATATTTGATATTGTCTTTGATTTCATCCTTTTTACCGTATAAAATGTCCACAACATGGAAAATGTTTTCTGTCGGTTTCAAGTCATCTTTTTCATATTTCAGATGGCTTAAACCATTTTCATCAAATAATTGGTTAATGTGATTTCTCAAATCATCTTTTTTATTGAGCAGTTTAACTGATTTTTTGTTAATTGCATAACATGTGGCACACATCATTACGAGGTTTGGTCTGCCAATCTCCTTAGCTATCTTAAAGTTACGTGCACCGATAGCTGATGTGTCAATTTGGTTAAAAACATCAGAGTAATGTCCAAGACCTGTGCAGCATGTTTGCTTTTCTGAAATTGCATAATCTATTCCCAACTTATCAAAAACAAATTTTGTTGAGGCTTCCACACCAGGATATTCCACACTTACAAGACAGCTTCTGAAAAGCAATATGTCCTTATCAGGAATGTTCTTCATTTTTCAACCTCCTGGGATGACCTTATCTTTTCAATCTTTGCTTTAAAACCAGTTATTGTTAGTATTTTGCTGACTTCATCAATGACCTCTTTTGACGGCATTAACGGAGGGTCAAGTTCAAGTTCTTTTCTGATTTCATCCAGATTTTGTCTGAAATCCCACCATCCGGGCACATCACGATCAATATCGGCAAAAAATATTTCTGGAATTGCTCCGATTGCCGCTGTAAAGTAGGAATCTGCAAATCCCATGTATTCATAGAGTTTTTCATAGCCGATTTCATTTTCGATTGCAATCTGCTTTAGGATTTGGTTTACTTCACATACGCTATTTCCAACTGGACAGACGCTATGGCAAGTATAACAGTAAAAACAATTCCAAATGTTATCGTCTTCCAAAATGGTCTCATCACCATCTAACACCCTTTCAATAATCTCACGAGGATTATAATCTGAGTGACGAGCGGCAGGACAAGTTGATGTGCACATTCCACACTGCACACACTTTAAGACTCCTTCCTCCTTTGAGTTTTTAACATCATTTATGATTTCTACTGCAAACTCAATGGGTGAATCTGTAATTTTCTGTTGGTTAGACAAATTTCCACCTCATAATTTAAACTCTTTTGATTCAATCATTTTCTTTAATTTTAAAGATAATTTATTTCCCCTTAATCTATCGGATTGCCTGCAGATTATAGGAATATTGACATCATTTCCATTGATGTTCAAATCAACACTACCAATATTCATATCAAATGCATCATTAGGACAATGGCTGACGCACATTCCACATCCGTAACAGTATGCAAGGTTCAGCCTTTCGTTTTTGAATGCATTTGTAGGACATATTTCCTCCACAATACAATTATCGCATTTTGAACACTTTTCCCTATTATATTGAGGCCTTAAATCATATTCTCCCCAAAGCTCAGCATAATTGGTTTCATCAAGTGGAAGGTGACGTCCTTTAATGTCCGCCACAGGAATGTCAACCATTTCATCAGTTATCAAAAGATTATTGTAAATTTCCTCATTCAAAACAGGTATTGGAATAGCTACCGTATCATAGATTTCTCCACCCTGTCCTGTTTTGAATCCTCCGATGTAATATGGGTCCATTTTAATTAAGTCTGCAGACAACATCAGATTTGGTTTTTCAGCACTTGATCTTGTACCGTCACCCAAAACATATCCCTGAGCACCATTAATTAAAACCTTTGAACCTTCCTTTATCACGTTGTGAGGGATATCATTTTGAAGAGGGTTCAAATCCCCACATCCTGAAAATGTTAAACCTCTAAGGTTTCCTTCCAAAGGAGTTGCCGCAAATATTGAACTGACAGGCTCATTATTTGGATTTGTAAATGCAGTATAATTCTTAAATGCCATACGAGCACCGACTATTTGTCCACGAGTGATGTCTTCAATGGTAATTGTGTTTTTTATTGTTTTGCCGTCGGCACTTTCTATGCGCACGTCTATTTCTTTTCCTTCAAGAATGTCTTTTAAGAGGAAACCTCCACCATACTTTTCATCATCAATAGAATGTGCAGTTCCGTGTAGAATCACATCAACTGAGCCCAGCCATTCGTTTGGACAAGGCCCCGCATAAGCCGGAACACCATTGAGATAAACTTCGGATGCCCTTATGAACTCTCCAGGTTCAGAGATTATGAAGTTTAGAATGGCTGCTGTTCCACTCATAACGCCACAGGTTCCGCATGTAACCACATCAACATCATCGAAACTTGGAGTGTCGCCTTTTTTTATTAGCTTTTTGAATTCTTCTGCAGTGTAGATATTGGCTTCGCCCTTTTCGATTTTTTCATTGATATCGGCGATTGAACGATTTTTAGTCATTTTAATCAACTTTAAATTTTTCCTAAAGTATCTCCCCTCAACCCTCTTCTTAAGGTTTCAAGGGAGGTGATGTCATCACTTGAGACATTTCCTAAATTAACAGTATTTCCAAGTTTTAGTATAAAGAACACTTGCTGGTCTTTGTTTGGTGCTTCCCAGAGTATTTTATCAGATTCAATATTATCTAAAATGTAGTCAATTTCATCTTCTTTGGCATTTCCGGATTTGTCAAATATTCCTATGTTTTTTCCGCCTTCTCTTGCCTCTACGATTATTAATGATGATCCTGCATCCAATTCCTCTTGCATGTATTGAATCCTTTCATCCAATGTGAGTTCCTTATCAAGGTTAGGGTCTTTTTTTCCAACTTCGGACAATACTTCAAAACCTTCCTGCTTTGCTCTTTTGATGCAGTTTAACTTATCATTATGATGAATATTTGTAGAGCCGTCTGATATTTCAATTGCCGGAAAACCTAAATTTCGAGCTTCTTCAAAAAATTCAGTTAACTTATTATTCATATAAGCCAGTTCGAATAATGTTCCTCCGGTATATGGTGTAATCTGATGGTTCTTATACATTTCCACTTTAGCCTTTATTATGTCCTGTTCATGTACGATTGAGGTTCCCCATCCGAACTTCAAGTAATCAACATATTCTCCGGAAATATCCATTAGGCTTTCAGCTGTTTCAAGGCCCAATCCTTTGTCCAAAACCATTGTAATTCCTTTACTTCTTGGTTTTTCTTCTCTGTTTTTTGATAAAAATTCAAAAGATTTCAATAATATCACTCATGTAAATTTAATCTTTAAACATTATTAATATGTAATTGTTTTTGAAACTTTTTAATGGTTTGCTTTAATCAATTGAAAAAAAATTGAAAAAATATTCATATAACAATTCCTTTTCACAATTGTTATTTTTTGTAGAAAATGAATATTTATAAATTATTTTAAAAAAAGAAAAAAAGAGTTAAAGAGTTAATCAGCTTTAAGTTCCACTTCAGAACGTCTAACTAAATCTGAAAGGGAATTGCGAACATTTTCAGGTATAGAATTATCTTCTTTATCGGCTATAACCTGAGAAATAATTTTACACAAAACAAAAATCGCATGCTTATGCTCCGCTTTTGTCTTATGGATATGATGTGGGCTAATTTTGAGTGTTATATATTCGCTGCAATCATTGGTAATTTGGTCATCCTCTGCTAAGTATTTTAAAACATATACTAAAAATTGATGTAATTGAATCATTTCGTCTTTGTACATTATATCTAACCCATTTAACTACTAATTTATGTTAGTTAAAAAATAACTCCGATTTTTATATACTTTAATATTATATGTTACTCATATTTAAATATTGCATTAAAAATACATGACAAATGCTGATTAGTCAAATAATCTTCAATATTTTTAAAAATTAACTTGATGATACGTTATTTTAACTAAAATTATCCTATGCAGATAGATTTATCGGTTGCAATTTGATAATTTATGCATAAAACACAAAATTATGAAATATCTAATCAAGTAAACTATAGTTTAATGTAAAAAGTATTGATTTAATTGAAGGTTTATGCCATATTTCAATAGCCCAAATTTGAACCATCAGAGAACTCATTTGTCTCTACAATCTTGGGAAGCTTTCCGATTGTTCCAACATTCTCACCGCAAATAATCAATGCACCATCAAAAAACTCCCGATATTCATCCCCACATTCAAGCCCGCTTGCAACCTTATCCTGTGAAGACTCACCTTTGACGGAATTGGCAATTCTGGTTGCAAAGCCATCGCAAAGAGACGGAGATTTGCCAATGACAGTGACGCTGTCCGCATCGCCAAAGCTTATTGAATGTCCAATTTTTCCTGATGAAGAACAGATGCCCAATGGCTTTCTTCGTTTTTTAATTTCAAATGCAATGCTGTTTCCCAAAACTTCATTATTCGAATAAATTCCACACAAAACCTTCCTGTCATTAACTAGGGCTATATCACCACCATTTTCAACAATGGAATATTTAGATCCACGTTCAATTAGATAATCCAAAGACAGCTCGGAAATGGTTCCTGCAACACATGCCATCGGCCCCACATCGGCATAGCCGGATGATTCATACATCTTAAAAACAATGTCCGGCAAATCATCATCGGGCACGTTAAGAGGTTCAATGGCCAGAGAAAACTCATTATACCTAAAGATATGATCTTTCAAATCCCTCCTCATGTCAAAAACATATCTTTTTAAATCATGGCTATTTAAATCCGTTGTCAGCCTAATATGGGTTTCGCCAATGTCAATTTGTGAGAAATTCATATTTTACTATTATACTTTTATATTAATAAAAATTATATTTAATATTATGAAAGCCCTAAACAAAATGCTATGTTTGGTTGATGGCGAACACTACCTGCCAGTCACTCAAGAAGCAATAGATACTTTAAACAATTTGGAACACATAGATATAGCTGCTGCAGTATTTATTGGAGGAACCGAAAAACTTAGAGACGACTCTGAAGAATCATACTCTGAAAAGCTCGGAGTTCCTGTCCAATTTGCAAAGGACAAAGACATTCCATACGACATCATTGTGGATATGATTAGGAAATATGACATCGATACCGTAATGGATTTAAGTGACGAACCTATTCTGGATTATCCAAAAAGATTTAAAATTGCCTGTAAAGTTTTAAATGAAGGAATAAGCTATGAAGGACCCGATTTTAAATTTGAACCCACCTCACAATATGACATAATGGAAAAACCATCAATAACAATTCTGGGAACCGGAAAACGTATTGGAAAAACAGCAGTTTCCGGATTCGTATCAAGACTTATCGATAAAAACGGATATGAGCCATGCGTAATTGCAATGGGAAGAGGAGGACCTGAAGAGCCTGAAATCGTGCACGGTGAAAAGCTTAAAATAAATGCGGAATTTCTTTTGGAACAATCCGAAAAGGGTGTTCATGCGGCAAGTGACCATTGGGAAGATGCTTTAATGAGCAGAATTCTAACCATCGGCTGCAGACGTTGCGGAGGAGGAATGGCAGGAGAAGTATTTCTAACAAATATGAAGAAAGGAGCCCAGATGGCCAATGAGGTCGATTCAAAATTCGCCATTTTTGAAGGCAGCGGAGCTGCAATACCCCCTATCAAAACCAATAAAAAAATTGTACTAATTGGAGCCAACCAACCAATTGAAAACCTGACAACATACTTCGGACCTTATAGGGTTGGTTTAGGTGATTTGATCATATTAACAATGTGTGAAGAGCCTATGTGTTCTGATGAAAAAATCAGGAAAATTGAAGAGTTTATAGGTGAAGTCAATCCTGATGCAACAGTCATATCTACAGTATTCAGGCCAAAACCATTAGAGGACATCTCAGGCAAAAAGGTATTGTTTGCAACCACCGCACCTGAAGAGGTTAAAGACAAATTAGTCGAATATCTAGAAACCAATTATGGCTGTGAAGTTATTGGAACAACCTCTCACCTATCCAACAGACCTCTTTTACGTGAAGATATGAAAAAATACATGGACAAAGCAGATGTAATGCTTTCTGAACTTAAAGCGGCTGCTGTGGATGTTGCAACAAAAGATGCGATAGCCGCAGGCCTTGAAGTGGTATACTGCGACAACATTCCGGTTGCAATTAATGACACATATCCTGACTTGAGCGAGTCAGTTTTAAAACTAGTTGATTCAGCGATTGATGATTTTAACAAATCATCATGAGCATTTTTTTAAATTTTTCTAAAAATAACCTTAAATTAATTTAAAATATGAAAATTATATTTTTAATTAAATGTATAATAAACAATATAATTTATTGAATAATATTCAAATATATATTAAAAAAAGGCATAAACTTAATCTAATATTAACTTATTAATCAAAAAAAAACAAAATCCATTAAATATCATTCAACTAAATTAATGTAATTAAAAGGAAATTACAAAAATTTTAAAATTTTAAGACCTAACTCGGTATTCTTATATAATCTGCCTTTGCGAGCATTTTCATTCAAACACACGACTAAACTATTTTCTTTTAAGTCTTTAAGCACGTTGGATACGTGATTTGTCCTCAAACCAGTATCACCAGCAATTGCAGATGGGATTTTAATATTTTCACCAATACTTTTTAAAATATTAGTCCTATATTCAGAGGCCATTACATAACCGACCAGCCGAAAAATCTCATCATCGTTCATAATAATAATTAACTCAACATGTTTAAAAAAGATTATGTATACAAATGTACTCAGTTATACATTATTAGCAACAGAATATACAACTTTGAAAAATAAAATTTAATAATATCATACAATAAAATACATAAATAATGAAAACTATAGCAATCGGAATCGGTGAAAACAATAATATTGTTAAGGCTATTGAAATTTTTGAGAACAAATACAATGTAAACATCAAATTAATATACAACGATAACGATTTGGTTAAATCAATCCTCGATGACAAAATAGATGCAGTTGTAAGGGGATCACTTGCGGCATCAGGCGTCATTAAAGAAGTCAAAAAACATTTTCCTGAAATTTCAAGAGCAACTTACGTTAATGGCAATGGTCGTGAATTCTTATTAACCCCAGTCGGAATCGATGAGGGAAATACAATTGAAGACAAACTCAAAATTGCTATAAACTGTGGTGAATTTTTAAAAAGACTTGATAAAGAACCGAAAATTGCCATTCTTGCCGACGGAAGAAAGGGAGATTATGGAAGAAGCGAAAAAATCTCCAAATCAATCGATGAAAGCGAAGAGTTAACCAAATTGATTAAAGAAAAGACTGATTTTGAAGTGAAAAACTATTATATCCTCATAGAACAGGCATTAAATGAAAACTGCAATGTCATCATTGCACCTGATGGGATTATAGGCAACATCATTTTTAGAACACTAATTTTAGTCAATTCCTGGCCGAGTTGCGGTGCAATAACCTTTGGAATAAATGGAATATACATTGACACCAGCCGTGATCAAACCGTTGAGGGATATATTAGAAGTTTAATATTTGCATACAAATTGGCTAACATTTAAAAACATTAATGTACAAAATATTATATTAATATAAACTTTTAAGGGATAATAAAATGGCAGAAAATATACTTTATAGAATATATGAATGGTATATCTCAAGGAATCTTGTTCCAGAAAAGATGCCAAAGCATGTAGCTATAATTATGGATGGAAATAGAAGATATTCCAAACTCCAAGGAAATATTGACGTTTTAAAAGGTCATGAACTTGGAGTTGACACATTAGAAAAAGTTCTTGATTGGAGTATCGAGCTTGGAATTGAAATAATAACTGCCTATGCATTTTCAACAGAAAACTTCAACAGACCAAAACACGAAGTTGAAGGATTGATGAATCTATTTGTTATAAACTTCAAAAGACTGGTAGACCACGAAAAAATTCACAAAAACGAAGTGAGAGTAAAAGTTGTAGGTAGAACAGAACTGCTTCCGGACAATGTGAAAGAAGCCATTCGAGATGCCGAAGAAGCAACTAAAAATTACAACAAACGTTTCTTTAATTTGGCTATTGGGTATGACGGACGTTTAGAAATCGTGGACTCTTTTAAAAAGATTATCGAAGATGTTCAGGCAGGAAAAGTTTCAATTGATGATGTTGATGAAGAGCTTGTAAGCAAAAACCTGTATACAGCGGGGCTTGACGACCCTAACCTGATTATAAGAACAAGCGGCGAAGAGCGTTTAAGCGGATTCTTGCTCTGGCAGTCTTCATATTCAGAACTCTATTTCTGTGAAACATTATGGCCGGAACTTAGAAGAGTCGATTTTTTAAGAGCAATCAGATCATATCAAGCAAGAGACAGAAGATTCGGTGTATAAAATGATTGACACCCATTGCCATATTGATTTTGAAGATTTTGATGATGATCGTGAAGATGTAGTCAAAAGAGCCCAGGATAAGTTGGACTTTGTTGTTGCATCTGGCTTTAACAGACAGAGCAATGAAAACGTTTTAGCTCTATCAAAAGAATATGAAGGATTCATTTATCCTACTTTCGGTTTTCATCCAGTAAGTTCTCAAAACTCAACTGACGATGAATTGAAAGATGCTCAAAATCACTTAATATCTAATTTAGACAATATTGTTGCTGTTGGCGAAGTTGGAATGGACTATTATTATGTAACTGATAAGGCGCTGCGTGAAAGGCAACAGGAAATATTTAGAAGCTTTTTAAATCTTGCAAATGAACATAAAGTTCCAATAGTAATGCATGTGAGAGACTGCGAGAAAAAAGCAGTGAATATCATCACAGATTATGAGGACATCCCTTATTTTGTTTTTCATTGTTATGGAGGCAGCTTGAAAACCGCCAAAAGGATAATGAACATGGACAATTGCTACATGAGCTTTTCGACAATGCTATGCTATTCACAACACCACCAGGATTTAGTTAATAAAATTGATTTGGATTATATTTTAACAGAAACTGACAGCCCATATTTGGCCATGACAAAAGAAGAGAGAAATGAACCTGTTAATGTCGTTAACGCAGTTTATAAAATAGCTGAAATTAAAGATATTGATGTGGGCATTGTTGATGAGGTTACCACCAATAATGCACGCAAAGTATTCAAAATCTAGTAATGAAGAGTATAGTTCAAATTGATTAACACATCATTATTTTCTTTTACTGCTTCAATTTCAAATTCGAAATCAGTGAAATCCTGCATAACCAGTTTAATCAAATCCCACTCTAAAATGGAATCGTTCAAAAATATTGTGAATTGATTTCTGTCAATTTTAACTTCTTTTCGACAGAACAGCTTAAATGCATAGAAATATAACTCCAATCTAAAAATCAGATCCTGTTTATCCCCATTACCGTTGATGAAATAATCCTTTAAGTCTTCTTGCAAAATTTTGCCCTCATCACCAGTATCTGCCTTGAAAGTTTCCATTTCAGCCAAATCATCCATCAATTGCTTTTTTTCTTCATCACTATACATTCAATATCCTCCATTAAAATCTTTTCCATGCATCCATCTTGCTTTTTTTGTTAAAATATCTGTTCAAATCCTGATTATCAACACTCCTGTTTGGAGAAAACATGCTGCAGGAATCGTTCGGATTTGTATGGCCCATGCCTTTGGTACATATTACTCCCTGGGCCGGACCCCTTAACTGCACATTCGTTTGCCAGAATATGCAATTAAGGCATACTCTATCATATCCAACATCGGAAATTCCAATTCCATCAATCTCATGCACAATAATCACATCATTACAAATTATTCTCGTTCGCTGAAAACCTCTTTTGCGGCAACAGCACCATTTATGGCTTTTGGAAACCCACAATAAGCGCTCATCTGCATGATAATCTCTACAATTTCGGCTTCACTATTTCCAACATTCAAAGCCGCATTTATATGGTCTTTGAGTTGAGGAATTGTTCCTAAAACAGTTAAAGCCGCAACAGTACATAACTCGCGGGTTTTCAAGTCCACTTCAGGACGTGTGTAAATTTCGGAATATGGGAATTCAACTACAAAACGGCCTAAATCCGGAGCAACATCCTCAAGGTCTTTGAAAATTTCCTCAACAGACCTTTCCTGAATTGACTCCAAAACTTCCTTTCCTTTTTCATATCTTGTCATATTATACAATATATGCCTAAACCCATTTAACATTAGCTGTTGTGAAGACATAATGTGGTGAGAAAACCGGATTATATAATTTATTTGTCGATGAAGTTGTATTGAAGCTGATGGCCAGGGATTTTCGCAGGTTATAATTTATCCTATCCCCAATTGAAACCAGTTCAGTTTTGGAAAAGTCCTTTGAGGCTTTTGCATATACCTTAAACTGTATTTTTTTCTTATCATAATTTGCATCCGTTCCAATGTCGGAATATGAAATGTTTACTATTTCAACTGAATAAGGAACTAACAGATTGCTTTTTGATTTCGCATAGTCATCATATGCCTGTTTTGAATAAATTGCTCCTGAAGATTCAATAAGACCATCATTAACGCCGCTTCTGGCAGCACTCATGGCAATGTTTAATTCCTGATTATTGAAAATCATCACTGCCGAAATCATCAATATCAATATCATGACGCCTGCTAGAAGCAGATATTCGGCACTAGTCTGGCCTGTTGTTTCCATCATGTTATCACCAGTTTTCCCTCACCGTTTTTTGAAATCAAATATGACTTTCCGCTTTGCAGTTTATATTTAGAATCAATATTCAATAGAGGAAGCAATGTTTCGCCCTTTTTATTGCCATATTCAATTGTCAGCTTATTATTTTCAACAGTAATTTCATAATAACCCACATTGGACGGCAGCCTAATGTATTTTGAGTAGCCTTCACCATTAGAATTCACCTGACTGATTTCATCTGCAACATTATCCAAAATAGCCCTGTGTGAAACCGCTTCCTCCATATTCAAACTTGATTCAATAGCCGATTGTGACAGAAATAATAATGGAATAGCTATTATTAAAATAACAAAGATTGAAAATAAATATTCTATTGAAATAAAACCTTTATTATCCATATTTTTTAATTATTTTAGAAATTAATAAAGTTTGCTCAAATTAAAAGTCAATCTTGAGACAAAATTATTAAATAATACTTGAAGTATAAAATTAACTATGAAAGGAAAAGTTATATTCATTGGTGCAGGCCCTGGAGATCCCGATCTAATAACCGTAAAAGGAAGAAAAGCAATTGAACAGGCAGACGTTATTATTTATGCAGGTTCTCTTGTTAATAAAGATGTTTTATGTCCTGCAAAAGAAAATTGTGAAATTCACAACAGTGCTTATCTGAATTTAGAAGAGACTGATGGCATCATTACCGAAGCCGTTAATGAAGGCAAGTTGGTAGCTCGTGTACATACCGGAGACCCTTCAATTTATGGAGCCATAGCCGAACAAATACGTGAGCTTAAAAAACATGACATTGAATATGAAATCATTCCTGGTGTAAGCTCACTGTTTGGAACCGCCAGCGTTCTTGAAGCTGAATTGACATTACCTGAGATTTCCCAAAGTGTTATTATTACACGTCCTGAAGGAAGAACTCCAAAGCCGGATGGTGAAAGCATTGCCAGTTTTTCAAAGCATCATGCAACAATGTGCATCTTTTTGGGAATAGGAATGATTGAAAAGGTTGTTGATGAGTTGCTTGTTGGCTATGAAAAAACCACCCCTGTTGCTGTTGTTAAAAAAGCAACTTGGCCAGACCAGCAAATAATTAGAGGAACCCTCGAGGATATTGCACAAAAAGTTAAAGATGCCAATATTACAAAGACTGCAATGATTGTAGTGGGAGATGTCCTAGACCCCGGCGACTTTAATGCATCCAAGCTATATGACAAAAACTTCAAACATGAATATAGATAAAAAAAGTATTTTAATCTCTAGCCCCACAGCTAGAGAACCCTAATTTTTTAATTGAAATTTTGAGGAAATTCAGATATCAACGCTTCCTTAAAGTCTTCAACAACAATGTCTTTCAAAGATTTGCCTTCACACTTGAAATCACTGAAACAACCAACAGCATCATCTCCAAATAATTTTCCAAATTCTATTGAACCATTTGAAGACAAACTATTTATCTCGAGGTATTTTTCTGCGTATTTCCCTATAACATCATTTCTGCTTAATTCATTATCCCAAATTCCATCATAATGTCGAATATTAATTTGAGTTTCGATATCATCGTATGAATCGAATTCATTTTTTATATCATTAATCAGGTCTTTGGCTTTGGCGATATTCATGTCAGGGACCTCTGCATTTTCACCCATAATGGAATTTGTGTAAAACAACTTTTGATAATCGTTTAAGTTTTCAAGATAATTTGGGTTTCTGAAATAGAATAATGCATGTTTTACAGGAGGTAATTTGATCAGTTTATCAGATTCATATTTATCAAATGGCTTTAGGGCATGCAACATTGAAAGTTCTGAAATTGAAATGGTGCCTATGTAATTTACAAGTTCGGGAAATACCTCCAAGGTTAGTTTATCAACATCATTCTCGCTTGGAACCCAACCCAAACGCTGTCCCCTAAAACAAATAAAGAATGTTCTATCAAAATCAATGGAATTTAAGTTAGATAAAATAAGCCTGTTATTCTCCATCTCCTCTTTGGAAATTGAATAAAATGAATCGCGATATTCAAGTTCGATATTGTGGTCTTTACAAAATTGATACAGTTCAGGAAATATTTCTGTTAAAAAATAGGAAAATTCACCAAACATATCATTTACTGAACCTTTAATCATAATTGTTACATGTTCCTTAGACATAATATCGCACCTAATTATAATTTTGCATTATAAACTATATAAACCCTTAACATATTTTTTAAAAAATGAAAAAAATAGGAATTTATAATATTTTAAGAAAACATCAATCATCATGTAAACAATATTATTAAATTATTAAAAATTATAGAACATGTCAAAAATTATAGTTAAAAATATTGGTAAAATATATCAAATAACAATTTAATTTTTAAAAATTGAAATATATGTTCAAATTATTTCTTGCTTATGGCCGAAATGTATTCCAATATGACCAATGCCCAGAATTACAGCAGAGATTATTAACAAAATATTATTTGCACAAACTCCCAAAATTAAAAAGGCCAAAACCGGAAGAGTTGCACCCGGAAGAGGGATGAATAAAAAGTTACCGTACATATCATTCATTGTTTTAGGGCTTTTGAAGTATCTAATCCAGTATAACTCATAGACAATCATTGAAAGGAATGCAATTGCTAAAACAACATTAAAACTAAAACTAACACCACAAAATAGGGAAAAAACAGTTACCAACACTTCCCCAATTCTTTCCAAAGCCAATAATATTTTGTTTTCATTATTAGAGTATTTTTCATAATCCTTAGGAGGACATTTACTCCACAATATATTTGGAACAAATAGCATGACTAAAAATAGCAAGCCAACAAATGAAAACGCAAAGTTCATAATATCTAGCTATATTTGTCTTTAATTTCATTCATTAATCTTAACTTTTCAAATGCGACATCCTTGGGAGCTCTTCTCAATCCGCAATCAGGGTCTAAAATCAGATTGTCTTTGCCCACGATTTCAATTGCTTTTAAAACCAAGTTTTCTATATCCTTGATGTCATCGACTTCATTTACAGAAGAATCAACACATCCAAAACCCACTTTCTTATCGCCGAGCAATGAAGCGTTCTTTTCTAAAACCCCAAGATTAACATTGTTTCCGGCAAATTCCATGTCTAAAATATCCACATTAAATTTGGCAATATCTTTGAATGCATCATTTAATAAACCACATACATGCATTCCCAATGGAACCTCCAAACCATCATGAATAATATCAATAGCTTCCTTTGCCACCTTCATGTCAACCATCCCTGTTGATAGAAACGGTTCATCCACCTGAATATAAACCGGATCCACTTTCTTTACAATCGCATCAACTTCAAATTTCAGAGAATGTGCCAAATCTATGATGGCATCTTCCTTGTTTTTATAAAAAGACTGGATTCTTGAAGAGTGGACAATGGTATTCGGACCTGTAATTATTCCCTTGATTCCTTTTCCTTCAGGAATATTGCCGTTAAAGTACTCTTTCATTACCTTTTTTGCATATTTCATATCATTAATGGATATTTCCTGAGTCGGATTTCTGATTTTGGAAACGATGACCGTATTTCCATCCTCAATCTTCATTCCAGGAATATATTTTGTAAAAATAGAAACCATGTCTCCTCTAACCTGACCATCGGAAATAATGTCTACTCCCGCATCAAGCTGAGCAATGACACTGGCCTTAATAGCTTCTTTAAATGGATCATAAGATCCAAAGGTATTTAATAATTTATCTTTAAAATTAGATGGAGAGCTTTCTTCTGCAGGAAAACTTCCAACAACAGTGGATCTCATTTTTTATTACCAGTGTCTAATTTTCTGATTTTTTCGACTTCCTCTTCATCAATCGGCAGCTCTACAACAGAAGTTCCATGGCAAGGTTTTGTGTAAGGTAAAAATACAGTTCCCTTTTCATGGTCAAAACCGATTGGTATCGGTGGAATTCCTATGACTCTGACTCCCAATACCTGGTCACCAGGTTTAATATAAACAATATCCTCAGCTTTAAATCTGATAATCATTGCACAGTCTTTAAAACCTGCTTTTGAAGCATGAATTTCATAATTATCGGATTGCTGAAGGTAAGTATCTAAACAAAAAGACATATTATTCAAACTCCTTAATCGCTTTGTCGAATTTAACTTTAATTGGTGAAGGATTGTGGAACGCTCTAACAGCGGCAATTTTAGCATTGCATCCGCTTTCTTCAATCATATTGACGAATTCCTCAACTTCATCAGCATCTCTGGAAAATACAAGTGCTAAAGATTTGCATTGCAATATCTGTTCAAATGTTACGAAAAATGATGCTGCTGCATCCTTGTGAACAAAACCAACCAATAAATCATAATCTCCTTCGTTAATATCTCCCAACATCCTTTCCAAATCCATTAATTTAAGATTGTATAATCCTTCAGGATCGGATATCTTAACCAATTTAGATGCTGCAGGGTTTGCAGCTATTGTGACATCATAGCCCAATTTTGTTAATTTATTGAATACATAAACTGCCATTGGAGTTTGAGAAGGAGTCTCAGGACATCCTAGTAAAACTAAAGCTTTCATAATCAAACCTCTCTATGATCTGGATTTAAGCGTAACTGCATTAGCTAAAATCAGCGCTCCTATAAATATGAATGTCAATAGTGCCATACCGTTAATTGTTCTGTTAAATACAAACATACCAATTATGGCCTGTGCACAAAATGCTGCTAATGCACCTGTTAACAGTACTTCTCTTCCCAAGTACTTTTTATTGTTTTTCTCTCTTTTTTCTCTATATATTGTTAAAATTTTAAAACCAATAAGGATTGTTCCAAGTACGAACACCATTAATCCTACAAGACCCAAATATCCGAAATCAAATCCATAACCAAAAATACCCGGAAGCATATAATCGATTGTATCTTTTTGGTTAACTAATATACCGAAAAACATTGGGAATGGAAGACCGAAGAATAAAACCAATTGCATTGGTAATGTGATATAACCTTCAGCAAATGCTGTTCCTTCTGCTCCCCAATAGGAAGCCTTAGCACTATGGCCTATAACCTGAATGTTGTTTAATACCGTCTTAATACTTGATAAGGAATATTGTTCAATCCTGCCCAACCTCAAAAGTGGTGAGAAAATTGTCATGCCGGAGACTCTTGCAATCACTTCCAGGAGTATGAATCCTGCACCTGCCACACCTAAAAACATCAAAATTCTTTTTCCGGTTAAGATGGATTTTTCTCTGAAGGATTTGGAAATGATCATGTATCCCAGGAATAAACCTAAAATCCACAGTAACAAGAAAGACCTGTGCATCAATCCTCCGAATACTGTAATAGCAATTAAGAATATTATTACAAATCTTCTTAAGGGTCTTATATCTACACCCGATTCCTTCATTACCTTCAGCGATGCTAAAGCAGCAACCGCCCCTAAAAGTGCAATTGGACCAAATGGGTGAGTGAATTCCGCCTGACTTGAAGATATTATCAAAAGAACAATGTCCGCACCAAAAATAAATGTAAAACCTCCCATGATAAACAAGGACAAGAAAGTAACAACACTTAATGAGAGCGGAATCAGGTTAAGGAAAAATACCATTGTAACAAATAGCATTAAACCCATTTCAACAATCAATTGTAAATGATTTTGAGCAATTAACAACATATTTTAATCACAAATTTCTCTTTATTTAATAAATGGACTGACCGGGATTTGAACCCGGGGCCTCCGCCATGCCAAGGCGACGATCTACCATCTGAGCTACCAGCCCAAAAAAATTAAAATTAATACAATAATAATATTTGGAAGTATTAATATATAAACTATTTTCCATTTTTAGCCAAGTCATATAAATTGTCTATGATGACTTGGAATAAATCATCGGTTTTGATGTCAACATGTTCATGAGGATTTACAATGAAATCCAGTGCCTTGTTGATTACATCATCCGTATCAATTGACCTGTACATTAAGCCATGATTGACATAATATTGGTCAACAGACAATGTTTCTCCAGGATAACATGATATTACTGGAGTCTGCAATATTGCAGCTTCCCTATTCATTGTTCCACCTGCACCAATAACCAAATCACATTTTTTGATTAAACTGGATGTATCTACTGGAGGTTTTAAAATTGAAACATTGTCAATTCCTTCAAAAATCTCTGCCTGTTCTTTGAATCTTGGCAGAACTAAAATGTTGGCCACATTCTTTAATTCATCAACAATAGGAGACAGAACAGATTTCCTACAGTCCGCATCCAGATATGATGCAAGAGAAGGCTCAGGCCTCATCAATATTGTTTTCGGATGTTTTAAATCCAAATCCAAATCATTGAAAACATTATCATTATATTCGAAACTTTTAAAATGCATCAGTTCAGAGGTTCCATCATATGAAATGATAGTGTTTGGGTCTGCTCCAAACTTCATTAATTTCCACATGTCTATTATTTTCGGAGTGATAATCCTGTCACATAACGGAAGTGTCAATTTATTAGCCGCAAGGGCATGTTCGTTGTCTAAAACGTACAAACTTGGGATCCCTAGACCGAAGGAAATTCTAGGAAGCTCAATAGAATGCTTGCTAAGGGCAACATCCACCTTTTCATCATGTATAATATCAACAAGATTATAAACTCTTGATGTACTTTCTCTTAACTTATCATATAAACTGACACCATGTTTTCCAACGGATATGAAATCAATATCATACATCTCCATCAATTTGTGGATATCACCGAATTGCCTTCCTGTGACGATTACATCTTCACCTTCGGCTTCCAGATATTTGATTACATCCTTGAAAAACCTAACATGGGGTGCATTGGATATATCAATCCATACTTTCATGAAACCACCTATTAAGTTCTATAAACTGTTTTTAGCATCTTCAATTGCTTGAATAATCTCATCCAATCCTTTACCATCTTTCAAATTAGATGTAATGACCTGAACATTAGGGTTTAATTTTTTAGCATCTGCCACCATCTTATCAATATCTGCACCAACGGCATCCGCCAAGTCTATTTTATTGATAACAATGACATCTGATGTTTGGAAAATAATTGGGTGTTTTTCTACGGTGTCATCACCTTCAGTGACACTGACAACAACCATCCTCATGTGAGAACCCAAATCAAAATCAACAGGACAGATCAAATTACCCACATTTTCAATAATTACCATATCCAAATCATCTAACGGCAAGTCATGAAGTCCATGATGGACCAAATGTGCATCCAAATGACATTCTTTACCGGTATTCAATCCTGCAACGGGAACGTTATGTGCTTCGATACGTTCTGCATCAAATTTGGAGATGACATCACCAGCAATAACGCCTATTTTATAATCTGTGTTGTCAATGATTTCTTCGATTAAAGTTGTCTTACCAGAACCGATTGCTCCTACAAAATCAACACAGAAAATGCCTTTCTCTTCTAAATGTTTAAGATTTTTATCAGCTAACCTTTTATTAGCGTCCATAATATTTTTTGCTACTTCTATATCTGCTACTTGGTGCATCTTTTCACCTTATTCAATTAATTATCATCAGGTTTTTCAATAACAATATTTTTAACTACAATATCTCTTCCATTAAGAATTTCAACAGCCAAACTATCACATTTCGGACATCTAACTATTGGCGCATAATGATCTTTATCATCAAGTATTGCATCCCCATGGAATTCACATTCTGAACATTTAACTTCTACAGGAATCTCTTCGAAAATAATTTCTGAATCTTCAACGATAGTATTTTCAACTAAAACTCCTAAAATAAATTTCAACTGCTCAGGATTTACCATTGCAAGCCTACCAAGTTCTATTGTGACTTCAGTGACTTCGGTTGCATTATTACTTTCAGCAGTATCTATAACTGCATTGATAATACCTTGAGCCATAGATAATTCATGCATTATATTTTCTCCTATAATATAATTATTAATATAGTAAATATGATTTTATACATTTATAAACCTATTTAATATTTGAGTAATACTCGAGTAATAATATAATTTAAAAAAAATGAATTAATGTTGTAATTAGCAACATTTAAATAGATTTCGATAAAAATATAATATCAATTACATTCGGAGACTATATTATGACCTACAAATCAAAATTCGGTTTTGGATGCATGAGACTTCCGCAAACCGACTCAAATGACCCTACAAAAGTCAATCAGGAACTATTTAACAAAATGGTTGATACCTATATGGAAAAAGGATTTAACTACTTCGACACTTCTTATGCTTATCATGGAGGCATTAGCGAAGTTGCAATAAGAAAAGCGGTGGTTGAAAGATATCCCCGCGAATCATTTCAAATCTGTGACAAAATGCCGACATGGGCATTAACCTCCAAAGAGGATAATGAAAAGTTTGTCAATGAAATGCTTGAAAGATTAGGAACTGATTATTTCGATGTCTTTTTTATCCACAACATCAACACTCCTTGGTTGAAATTAGCAGAAGAGTGTGAAACTTTCGAATATGTTAAAAAGATGAAAGAAGACGGAATAGCTAAAAAAATTGGTTTCAGTTTTCATGATGGGGCAGAACTGCTTGAAAAAGTCCTGGACAAATATGGGGACATGTTCGATATTGTTCAACTGCAGTTAAATTATCTTGATTGGGAAGATCCTGCAATTGAATCACGCAAATGTTATGAGTTATGCGTTGAACATGGACTTGACGTTTATGTGATGGAACCCTTAAAAGGAGGAGTGATTATAAATTGCCCTGAAGAAATTGAAAACGATTTCAAGCAATTCAATCCTGACAAATCAATAGCCAGTTTTGCCTTAAGATTTGCCGCATCACTCGACAGCGTTAAAATTGTTTTGAGCGGAATGAACAAGATGGAAGATATGCTTGACAACTGCAATACATTCGAGAATTTTGAAGTGTTAAGCGATGAAGAAAAAGAATTTCTTAAAAAGATGGCGAAAAAATTAGATTCATCAGTTGCAGTACAATGCAGCGAATGCGGATACTGCGTTGATGCCTGTCCTGAAATGATTCCCATTCCTGAATACTTCAGTCTATACAATTTAAGTAAAAACAGACCTCAAGAAAACATATATAAACTATATTTCGACAAACTAGCTGATGAAAAAGTGCCTGCCGACGAATGTACTTACTGCGGAACCTGTCTTGACCATTGCACTCAAAAAATAGACATTCCTGAAGAACTAGAAAAAGTTTGCGAAAACTTCGAAGAGGGTTTCAGCCCTTATGAAAGTTTTCCCTAAGCAACTCTCATCTTTAATTCCCTAACCATTTCACCATTTTTATTTATTTTCGATGCTTTCCTATAACATTCAACCGCTTTAGGAAAGATTCCGGAGTTATAATAAATCAATCCCATCAAAGCCAGTGCGTCTGCATTTCTGTCATCGAAGTTTAAGATTTTTTCCAAGATTTCGCTGGATGTTTCCAAATCTCCCTGGACATATAGGTCATAGGCTTCCTCATACATCACATCAATGTCATCTAATGACTCGAACTCCTCACTGACTGTTTCATCTTGTTTTTTAGCTGAAAGAAGAACATCCAATTCGTTGGCCATCTCATTTGACCTATCCAATGCCAAAGCCTTTTTAACAAAATATAATGAGATGTCCCTCTGTTCCTGATTATACAATATTTTAGCCATTAATGCCAGCGAATTCACATGTTTTTTATCAATTGCCAAAATGTTATTTAAAATGTCTTTTGAAGATGAATAATCATCATTATTAAAGAGTTCTAAAGCTTCACCAAATAACTCCTCAACATCACTATCCCCTTTCTTATCAACCGCTTCTTCAATTATTTCCCTTTCGACCCCTTCCTTTTTAGAAATCAATTTGCACATGTAGTTGAGAATGAATTTGGTTGCGTTTTTGTGAAGAGGCTTGTTGTCGTTTCCGCATTTTGGAGAATAGATGCACGCAGGACAACCGCTTTTGCAATTGCAGTTATCAAGCAAATCAATTGTGGATTTAAGCAATTCAACAAAAACATCAACAGCCTTTTCAGTTATGCCTATTCCTCCCTCATAACCGTCATAGATAAATATGGTTGCCTCCTGAGTGTCCTCATGATAATTTGTAGAAAGCCCACCGATGTCAAACCTATCACACATTGTATGAAGTGGAAACAGTCCGATTAAAGCATGTTCTGCACCGTGAAGCCCTCCTTCAAACACTTCCTCCTCATTTGGAAACATGTCTTCAAGAGTGTCGCTTACAACCTTTGGAATGGTGAACCATAATCCCTTGGTTTTGAACTTTAAGGGAGGCAGATCAAGCGGATAGGTTCCGATTGCCTTTGAAAACTGCATTTTTTTATATTTAAAGTAATCCTCGCTAACGGTCAACTCTCCAAAGTGGATTGTCAAATCACCATATTTTGTTTTGGACAATTTCTTTTCAATGTTAATTTCCGTTTTGTTTAAAACCATCGTATGGTAATCTACGGTCTTTTGACTGACGTTGACAAAACCGCTCTTCAAGTTAACGCTATTTACAACATAAGTATCTCCTTTATTGATCAATATGGCTCCTTCATGAGCTTCCCTATATACTTGAGACCTTTCCATTGTCTCCAAAAGCCTTCCATTATTCATTACCTTAAATTCCTGACCTGAAATCTGGTCAAGCGAATGGTCAAGTGCAGGATTATCATCATAAGGATACATATAATCACCGCGGATATTTTTATGCAAATCCTTTTTGGATACCAAATCATCCAAGATTTCATCACCAATCCCGAAATATTTTTTAACCTCTCCTTTTTTGAGAGGCAACTCCTTAGCGGCGCATAACAGATGTGCTTCCTGCAATATAGGATTGGTCAAATCAATGATTGCGTTTTCATGAGGCTTATCGAAGAAAAATGAGGGATTGTTCATGAAATATTGGTCCAATTGATTTTCAAATGCAATCAGAATAGCAAGAGATTTTTGGTTGCTTCTGCCTGCCCTTCCGGATTGCTGCCATGTGGAAATCATCGTTCCGGGATATCCTGAAATGATTACCGCATCAAGAGACCCTATATTTATGCCCAATTCAAGTGCATTTGTACATGTGACACCCAAATATTTGCCGCTTTTAAGCCCTTCTTCAATTTCACGCCTTTCCTGTGGCCTATATCCTGCACGATAAGCGGCAATCCTATGTGCCAATTTCCCCTTAATTTGGGTCATGTCCTTTTTGGCCCACATTGCAATCAGTTCTGTGGTTTTTCTTGAAACCGTAAAGCATAATGTTTGAATCCCCTTAAGCATCATGTAAATAAAAATGTTTTCAGTTTCCATGTGAACGGAAGGGGCATTCTGCATGTTGACCCTATTTCTTCTGTAGTTTTTGAAAGGATTGTACATGATAAAGTCTTTTTCGCCGCTGGGGGATGCATCCTCATCGACCAATGTGAATTCCTCACCTGTCAATCTGTTAGCCAACTCCAAAGGATTGGCCAGTGTTGCCGAAGATAAAATAAACTGCGGATTTGAACCGTAAAAATTGGCTATTCTTTTTAATCTTTTGATTAGAAATGCCACATTTGATCCGAACACTCCCTTATAGTAATGTGACTCGTCTATGACAATGTATTTTAAATTTTTATAAAAACGACTCCATTGATGGTGCCAGGACAAAATTAGATGCAATTGATATGGATTTGTTAAGACAATCCTTGAATTTTCCCTGATGCCCTTCTTTTCTTCCCTTGGAGTATCGCCGTCATAGGTTCTTGGTTTGATATCGATTTCAAGTTCTTCTTCAAGATTTTCCAATACATGCAGCTGGTCATTGGACAGCGCCTTTGCGGGATAGATGTAAAGGGCAGTGGCTTCCATATCATCTATCATTGTTTCCATAATCGGCAAATTAAATGCCAAAGTTTTCCCGGAAGCAGTCGGTGTTGTGATTATAACGTTTTTGCCATTTCTAATGGCTTCATAAGTTTCTGCTTGGTGAGTATAAAGTTTAACATCTTTTGAATCCAAATATCCTATAATTTTTTCATTTAAATTATCGACTTTTTTAAAATTAGCTTTTTTAGCAGGTATTGTCTCAACATGTGCAATATTATCCCTAAATCGGACATCATTTTTAAACATATCAATATTGTTGGGCTCAGACATAATATCAGCTAATTTGGATTAATATTTATATTTTAAATTGAAATATTATTTAAATTATTCGTTGATTTTCGAATTAATCTTGAAAGAAAAATAGAATTTTAAAATGAAGTTAGGAAAAAAATTTCCCTAACTTATGCATATTATGGAAAAATATTTTTTCCATGAATAAACTTTAATTTTTTTTATTGTTAAGTCTTGTTATCAAAAGATTTTGAAGAAAACTAACATTACTTTTCAAATGCTCTCACTATTACTATTTAAATAATTAAAACGAAAAATTAATTATTATAGACTATGAGGGAAAAAATGATTTCATATGAGGAATTTGAAGACATAGTAGTAAATATTCTTAAAAGAGACATCTCTTCAAATGAAGACCAGAAAAGAGCAATATTATCTGATTGCAATGAATCCCTTTTCATTGTGGCAGGACCCGGATCTGGAAAAACAACCGTTATGGTTCTTAAAATATTAAAATACATTTTTGTTGATGGAATAAGCCCAAGTGAAATATTGGCCACAACCTTCACAAAAAAAGCCGCAGAGGAACTGTATTCTAGAATTCTCGGTTGGGGGGATGAAATCAAAAATCATCTTACAAGCAGTCTGGATGAAAGTGACTTCAATGATATCGCAAAAATCGTTGAAATCGAAAGAATTGATTTCAACCAAATCTACATTGGCACAACAGACAGCCTATCTGAAGAGCTATTAAGGGACTTTAAAAAACCCGGTGAAACACAACCCGTTCTCATTGAGGAATTTGTTTGTACTTCAGCAATGATGAAAATTCTTCTTAAGGACGAAAGATATCGTGATGAGGACCTTATAGCATATCTCAAAGAGTTAACCGGATGGCAAAAGCTCGAGGAACCGTCAAGAATAAGTGGCATCTTGATTGAAATGAAAAACAGAATCTATTTTGACCAGGTGGATTTTGATAAACTATATGAACAGGCAGACAGCGGCCTTAGACTTGCCCTGGATTGCATTTCAGAATATGAAAACACCCTAAAGGAAAGGCACACCATTGACTTTACAATGCTTGAATATAATTTCCTTGAAAGGCTCAAGGAAGGACAATTTGAAGACTTTTTAGATGAAATCAAAATTGTTCTAATCGACGAGTACCAGGACACAAATCTCATTCAGGAGGACATATACTTTACCATTGCCGAATCCGCCATAGAAAACGGAGGAAGCATTACCGTTGTAGGGGACGATGACCAATCCCTTTACCGTTTTAGAGGAGCTACAGTTGACCTGTTTACAAATTATAAACAGCGTGTAAACCAACGTTTGGGCATTGAAGTTGAAGAGATTAACCTGAGAACCAATTACCGCTCTACAGAAAACATCATAGAACATTGCAACCATTTTGCTGAACTGGATAAGGATTATCAAAAGGCAAGGGTTGAAAACAAACCAAAAATCATTGCACCTGATTTCGATAAGGAAAAGATGCCGGTTTTAGGAATGTTCAGAAACAATCCTGAAATGTTGGCAAATTCCCTTGCAAAACTAATCAATAGTTTAGTGAACAAAGGAGAAGTGGAATTGAAGGTCCTTCAGGTGTTGAATGAAGACTACTATAAAAAGGTCAATGGCAACATAAGCATTGCAGAGCTTCAAAAGCTCAAGCAAGAAAACATTCGCAAAGGAAGGAAAATAGAAAAGATAAAACTTGCATTGGACAGCGAATATGGTTCCCCTTCAGACATAGCCATCCTATCCTATTCGCCTAAAGAAGTTAAAAATGGTCCGAATTCATTTTTATATAATCTCAGAAAAACATTGAAACATTCCAGAAAACCAATTGAAATATTCAATCCAAGAGGAATTGACCTTCAGGATGTTGAAATTGTTGCCATATTCTGCGGACTGATTTTGGAATGTATTGACCCTGAAGGAGGAATACAAAAAACGGATAAGACAATTCCAAATCTGGCCAAATATAACATGAACCGATGGAGAGTGCAGGCAAAAGAGTACATTAAATCAAATCCGGAACCTAGAGACCCAATGGAATTGAATTCGTTTGTAACCCGTTGGCAGATTAGACGACCATATCCTGAAGTTGATGAAAAAGGAAGAGAAGCCAAATGGCCAAAAATAGTTAGCCTAATGGAACTAGCCTATAAACTCACAACATGGATAGAACCTCTTCAAAGTGATGTGGAAGGTGTCGCATACCTTGAAGCGATTACAAAGTCAATCACTCAAACAGGCTTTTTCAATAAATACCATTCAAATATTTCATTTAAAAGCCCGATTGACGAAAGGGATTCCGTTCTAGAGGCCATTTGGAATATTTTTGTACCGATATCAAGCGGCGGAGTCAAAGTTAATGAAACCCAATATGAAACACTTCCCGAAGATAGAATCAACGTCTTATCAATTCACCAATCAAAAGGTCTGGAATTTCCACTGGTCATTGTTGATGTGGGCTCCAAATTTAAGACAAATAACATTAAGACCCAAAGGCTAAGATTCCCAAAAAAGATTGAGGATAAGGAAACAATTGAAGACAGCATCAGAAAATACTCCACATTGGGAGAAAGTGAAAGAAGCGAAAAGGACAGGCTGTTTGATGATTTGACACGCCTGTACTTTGTGGCATTTTCAAGAGCCGAAAGTGTTTTGCTATTGGTTGGCCTTAATCCGGCCATTGAAGGATATCCAATAAAAAATCAGCACATTGACATTCCAAACATTGCTCTTGGATGGAGCAGAGATGAAAATTATATTGGATTTAAAGAAATCTATCTAATTTAGGAGGAACCATGAAATTACCTACAAGATCAAAATCATACATGATACCTGAATACAGTTTGACTGGAGACCTATTGTCCTACATTACTTGTGGCCTGCAATACCGTTATCAAAATAAGGGCACGCTCCCGCCGTCAAAACCTGTTCAAAGATGGTTTGGTGAGTTTATCCATGGAGTGATGGAAGAGGCATATCTTGATTGGAAATATCATGAAAAAGAATTTCCGTGGGATTGGAAAACTGACATAAGGCCTATTGAAGATGAAATCGACTTAAGATTGCAGGTAAGAGGATTATATCCTCACGATGAAGATTTATTTTTCAGCATTAACCAGCCTGGAAGCGATTTGAAGCTTGAGGATTTGAATGAACATGACCATAAGAAGTTAGCCAGTGCAAGAGCTGAAAAGGCAATAAACATTTGGGGAAGGCATTTGTTCCCTTTAATTGACGCATCTGAAATTCTCATTAAGGGAGTTCGTCCAATGCCAAATTACGATAAAAATATCTCCAGGTCCAATTACTATGGAATCAACGGTGTTGTTGACGTTTTGACATCTACAAAAATAAATAGGATTCATGAACAGAGCACCCTCTACAATTTTGACAACAAAATCGTTGAATTTATTAAAAAAAATCTAGATGAAACCGACATAGAGGACTATGAAATCATAATAGATTATAAAGGAATGAAAAGACCCCCTACCAAAGTTGCCGATCTTCAAAGCGAGGACAAATGGGAAAATCATAAACAGCAGATTTTAACATATTCCTGGCTTAGGTCAAAACAGGAAGATGCTAAAAATATATCTGCAGGGATAATCCTTTATTTAAATGAATTAGTGCCTTCAATTGAGGATTTAACCCTGATTAAAGAAGAAATCATTAATGATTTAACCGACGTTCCTGTTAATGATGAATTTTACGACGACATACAATTAATATTGAACTGGCAGGAAGACGAGAAAATGCCTAACTTAAGTGAGGAGTTCAAGATTGCCCGTTCCATAAGATTTATAGCCATTAACGATGAGGAACGCCGCAAAGCCGTGGAAAAATTTGATAGGGTCGTTGAAGATATTGAAAACTCACTTATCAAAGAGACGAAAGGGTGCAAAATACAAGATGCATGGAAAGCCGAGGCGGACAAAAGAACCTGCAGTGCATGTGATTTTAGGACATTTTGTAAAAATAACAGTGACATAACAAAAGACTTTAAAATTCCTTAATACATAATATTAATTAGGCGATTTATATGGCAGATTCAAATCTCGAAATAAATAAAAAATATTGCGAAGCAATTGAAAGTAAAATTAAGCTTGATGCAAAGCCTGTTGCAATGAAATTAATTAAAACAGAAGATGACCTCCCTGAAGGTTACGATCTAATTGATGAAAAAATCAGACATTGTGAAATGGTAAGAAAAGCATCATTAGGAAATAAGTTTTACTCAACCATTGAACAACAAATGTGTTTAGGTGGAGCTGGAGCTATCGGACTTAGAGACATGCCTGAAAAATTGGCAAACGGTGAAAAATATTTCTCATTAGGCAGATTCCAAGATTTGGAAACCGCTAAAAAACTCACTGGCAAACTTTCAATCATTAAAGATATAAGTTGGGGAATTATTTATGCACCTTTAGATGAAGCGGATTTTGAGGCTGACGTCATTCAAGTCATCACCGAACCTGTCGGCGGAATGAAACTTGCACAAAGCATAGTTTACAAAACAGGTGAAAAAATCGAACCTTCATTTGCAGGCATTCAATCATTATGTGGAGATGCATTTGCAAACCCATACCTTGCAAAAGGCGTTAACTTCACTTTAGGTTGTGACGGTTCCAGAAAAGCAGCTGACATTAAAGATAATGAAATGACTGTGGGAATTAGTTCTGAAATGATTGAAGAAGTAATTTCCGGACTTGATTCAATCTAAAAGATTTAGATAATCATCATAATGATTGATATTTAATAATTCTTTTTTATTTTTTTCTTTTATTCCATAAAAAGTATAACCATCAGCAAAAATTTTTCTTAAAATGGGATTTAAATTATCATCTTCATGTTCGAGATACTTCATTAAGTTTTCTCTTGGCGCTACAAAAGGCATGCCAAGACCTTCAGCAGTATCCAACAAACCAGTCTTTCTTCTTCTCAATATTGAAATTGTATGAAAGGGATCTTCACTATTTAGACTAGTCTCAATCATCCTATTAAATGTTTCAGGCAAAACCGTCGGTTGGTCTGCAGTAATGCACAATGCAAAATCAGAGCTAATGTTTGACAGCCCGTTATAAAGTGATATTGATAAACCTACATCAACAGGATTATTTTCTATGAATTTGACTTGGCCCTCATAATTATCAAATATGGCTTCTTTTATTTCATCAGCATAATGGCCAAGCACCACAATACATTCATCTATATCCAAGGATAATGCATTGTCAATAGTTGTCTCTATGACCGTCTTATCTTTAAATGGTAAAATTAGTTTATTTTTTAAATCAATGTTTCTGGCCAATTGATCTTTTCTCATCCGGGAATTCTTTCCGGCTGCAGTAATAATAGTTGAAATAGACATAAAAAAAGAATAAAAGATTATATTCACTTATTCGGAATATATCTTGTAATTTGCGCATAAATTCCCATACCTGTTCCTGAACCTTCAGTCCACATATTGATTTTAACCGGATAATCATGGTTATTGGTAACGGTAATTCCACTAGCAGGGTTGTAACCATACAATACTGCATTTTCAGTTCCATCCATACCAACAGGCAAACCAAATCCTTCTGCAAGAACAGCTGCTCTTAATGCCCTTGCTGATGGACATACTCCATGAGCTGCACTTCCACCCGGAGCTTCCGCATCACTTGCGGCTTCAAAGTAGATATAATCCTTTCCGGAACTGGTGGAGTTCGGAGGTATGACAGTACCATTCCATGCTTCTACAAATTGTCTGGCATTTACTTCCCTTATGGAATCACCATATTCTGGATGTGAACCTAATGAAGTACCATAGACCTCACCATTCTCTTCCGTATAATTACCGGAATATAATAGAATTGGAGAACCTGTAGGATATTCTGCAGCATAGTCAACTACATCCTGACCGAATATATATGGAACTTCCTGTGAACTAATATCAGACCTTCCATCAGAAAATCCAACCATTCCCTTTTCCAAAGTGAATGTTGAACCTTCCACTGCATCATAATTATACCAGCTTACAATAGTGTTATTATCATAATAATCAGTACTGTAGTTTAAATGTTTGATTTGATCAACTGGAACAGATTGAACTACTTTGTCCCCTTCAATAACATCTACTCCAGTACTAGTTTTACATAAAAGTTTATAAGGTGCACTGTAACCCCATACATAATTATCAGGATTTTTAACAGCTAATTTATCCCCCTCATAGGTCAAATAACCTGGTCCATCTATACCCTTTGCATTTCCATATGAGTCAACGCCTTCTCCAGATACTGTTGTAAAATCAAATGGCACAACCCCTGTGGAAAGTGACATCAAAATTCCTTGAAAATCCAAAGCTAATAATTGATGGGATAAAAATCCGAAATTATTCAATAATGGAACTTCGATTGTCCTATTATGGCCCAAAATAGAGTCACCATCAAACATGGATTGGCCAACGGATATATTATAGGCATCTGCTACTGATTGACCAGTATATGGAGTACTGCTTACTGATGAAAAAGCAAATAAAAGAATGCAAGCAAATAATAATGCTAATACGATTATTAATGATTTCCTTCTCCAATTTTTCATTATTTTACTCCCAATATCAGACAATTAATTATTGTATTAAATTTCATGTTTATACTAAATATTAAGTTTAGTAATAATATTATAAAAAGATTAGTATTCGGTGGATAATTTTTCAGAGATTAATTTAATCCTTTCTTGAATGTCAATAATGGTCTCTTGACCATTGCCTCCAATCAATATTGCATCTTCATGGGAATATTCGGCAACAAGTTCAATAATCTCATCCAATGAGTTAACTGTGATGATATTGCCCCCATAACCCAACAAATTAAGCCTATAAATTGCCATGTCCAATGTATCATCCAGTCCCGGAAACAATACAATCACTTCCGGATTATATTTGACGGCAACATCCAAAATATCCAATCTGTGTTCCTCATTACGCCTTGGAGTTCCAATGAATATTGCATAGAAATCCTTCTCGGATAATACGGACGCCAAAGCATCTGAGTTATCTGTTTTTCCCACATAAACGGAAGCATTATTAATCTTATAAACATCCAATCTGCCTTCAACAGCCTTAAAATTACTTAATGTATCTCTAATAACATCTTTTGGCACTTTCAATTCCCTCGCAATGGCTGTTGCAAGGCCTGCATTAAGCAAATTGAATTTCCCGAATACCTGCAGTTCATCCTGATATTCGAAATAAGGAATAGTCCTGTTGGCAGATTCCTTAAAATCACTATTGAAATCCTGATTAAAAGCTGTAAATATTAGTTTATCTTCAAAAAACCTAACTAAAGAATTTTTATAATTTGCAATGGTTTTATGAACATTCATATGGTCGTTGCCAATGTTTGTAAGGCCGATCATGTCAAAATCAAAGGAATACCTGCAAAAGTCAAGGGTCATGTCACATACTTCCACAAGCAATATATCATAATCACCTTGGCTAGCCTCAAGGATTAAATCATAATAGCCTGAAAATCCTCCGCCACCATTTCCCCCGACTAAAACTTTTTTGCCGGCACTTTCCAGAATGCTTTTTAACATGTGCACTGTAGTGGTTTTACCGTTGGTTCCTGTAATTCCAATTGTGAATATGTCCTTGTGTTTATTTACCACATCACTCAAGAGATGTCCGTCTGCCAATAATCTTTCTGCGAATGGACCTCCGAACATACTGGGACTAATAGCTATTGCATCACATTGCTCAACAGCATAGGGATTGGTAAATCCCAAATCCAAAGTAATGTTTTCACCAACAATAGATACTGTTTGCTCACCATCCATCATATCCATAGAAATCATTGGCAAATCCAAACCGTTTAAATCGACATTGATATTCAAATCTGTAGCATAAACTTCCCAACCATGTTTTAAAAGGGAATTGACTGCTTTTTTTCCTTCTACACCTAAACCTATTACAGCTGCTTTCATAAAAAACTAATCCTTAAAAAAATAATTACTATACATAAGTTACTACTTTTGGACTAATAAATATTGTGTAAAAAAGAAATATTTTTTAAATATGACAATTAAATTAAAAGCAAGGTGATTAAATGTTTGAAGATGAGAAAGATGATAAGATTTACAATTTAGTAATTTCTAATGGTATTGACAAAAAGAATGAATACGGGCAATTTACTGAAAAGCTATTTTCAAAAGTTGATTTCTTATGGAAAGAATCAATTTCCGGATCATATGCTCACGCCAGCGAACAATTCTACAGCAAGGTTGACAGAATAGTCTTACTGGCAGGACTTTACAAGGACAACAAAGAACTTTTCGATACCTTATTGGATGCAAGTGAAAAGTACGACATTCCAATAATTTTAGTAAGACCATTGGGTCTTGAAGAAGTTCCAATAGAATTGGAAGAAAAAGCTGCAACAATTGTCGGATGGAATGCAAATTGCATCATAGACTCCGTTAAAAATGCCGATGAACTATTCTAAAAAAATAATAAAAAAAATGATATTTAAACAATGACTTTTGAAATACCATTTTCTTTTTCAACTTTAATCAAGTTGTCAGCCGCATTTTCAAGCTGACTTTCGTGAGTTACAATAATCATTTGCGGCAGTAAAGACATGTCTTTTAATAGATTAATGAGTTCATGTCTTCTAGAACTATCCAAATGAATTGTAGGCTCATCTAATAAAATTGTATCTAATTCTCCTTTGGACAATGCTTGTGTGATTCCTAATCTTAAAGCAAGTGCAATAGCAATTTTTTCACCACCACTCACCATAGTCATGGATGATTCACCTTCAGGACCATATACAGTAACGTCATAATCCTCATCCAAAGTCAAATCAGAGTAATTGAAGTTGAATTCATTGAAGAATTCCTTGGTATATTTTTGAATTAAAGGCTTTGAAATACTCCTTAAATCCTTTTGAATGCCATTTTTATTATATAAATCCCTAATATGGTTCAATAGATTTATATAATCTTTAACATCATTATATTCCTGTTGGAATTGTTCAGTCATATGTATTTTTTCACCCAATTCCTTAATATAAACTATTGATTCACGAGCCCTGCCTTTAAGTTCTGAAAGTTCATTGCTAAATGCATTATGTTGTCTTTCATATCTTTCATAGCGATAAAGAATCTGTTCATATTTTTCCTTGTCATAAAGGGTTGCTTCAATTTTATTTTCAGTGATTTCAATTTGATTAATGGAAGTACCTATTTCCTCTTTAATTGTATCATGCTGAGTCATTAAAGAGTTTTTATTTTGAACAAAACCTTTAAGCTGATTATACTCCTCGTTTTTCTGTTTCAAATCGGATATGCGATTTTGAAGTTCAGAAGTACTGATATCTACACTTAAATGTGAATCCTGTTCAATAGCCAACTTAATATTTTTAACATGATTATCAATTTCGTTTTTGACTTGTTTAAGCTTATATTGAACTTCTGTCTGGTCACCCAAAACCTCCAAAGCGCCTTTAGCTTGATTATATGCATCATAGGAATCCTGATAGTTTTCACGATTGGTTCTTTCTTTAGCAATTACAAGAATAATCTCCCCGAGTTTATTGCTGACAGACTCTTTGGACTCCAAACCTTCATCTAATTTATTCAATTTAACCAATTCTTTTTCTAAATGATTGAATTTCTGTTTATATTCAATTATTTCTTTAGATAAATCATTGATTGTGGAAAGTTTTTCTTCGAAGCTTTTTTTATTTCTTGTGAATGAACTAACATCTTCCTCATTTTGGGAAATCAGTTTCTTGTTTTCAACTATTTCAGTTTCATACTGTTGTATTAATTTAAGTTTCCTTTTAGAATCTAGTTCAGATTGACATACAGGACATCTGTTGTCCACATCGTCCAATTCCTTTAATGGCTTTTGAGCAGATTTGATGTTTTGTTTGAATACGACAATATCCTCATTTTTAGAAATGATATCATTTGATAAATCATCAATTTTTTGGGAGAGTCGCTCAATGAATTCGTTAGTAGTTTTTTCAAGACTGTTGAATCCATCTATTTTATCCAAATCCTCTTCATCCAAACCAGTGTCAGCAAGTTTATCTTTAGCGAGTGAATAAAATTTCTCTATGTCATTTCTTTCATTTTCAATAGATTCAAGAAGATCTTTCTTATCCTGTTCAAGCTTGGTCATTGTAGCTAAATCCTTTTCGTATTGGACCTTTTGATTATCCAATTTTGTAATTTCTTCATCTGAAGCCAGGAACTTATCATATCCCTCTTTTTTATCGCTTACAATGGCTTTTTGTTGACTGATTGAATCCAATTTTTCATTTATGCGTTTTTCTTCTTCTTTTAGATTTTGAATATTGATAACTGATTTTTCAAACTCAAGATAAACATCCAACTTAGATACATATTTTTCCAATCGAAGAATTTGTTCTTCTGATTCTCTGATCTTATCCAGATTTTCTTGAATTGACCGTTTGTTTGTTTCTAATTTCTCTAAATTATTTTTTTCAATCTCTAGATTATTAATTAAGTTTTCATAGATTTCCTTTTCCGTCTCCATGTCCCTCTTACTTTCTGAAATTTCCCTTAAAGATTGGGTAACGTCTTCTATTTGCTCTTCGAGTTCATGACCCCTATCTTTGAGCTCGTTCAATTCAATCATTTTTTGTTCGTGCTCTTCTTTTAGCTCTTTTGAATTGTACAATTTTCCTTTGAGTTCAGAAAGTTTGTTTTCATATTCATTGATGAATGGAAGAAGATTTTTCCAAGCTTTCTCAAGAGAATCTATACCGAGCAATTTTGCAATCAATAATTTTTTCTCTGCAGGAGATTTGTCAACCAATTCGGCTATCTCACCCTGACGGATGTAAATTGCATTCAAGAACAAATCGGAATCAACATCCAGGATTTGGCGAATTTGCTCATTTACTTCTTTATCACCAGTACAAATGTGGACATAACCCCCATCTACAGATGTTTTAGTGTAAATGGATGATTTTAAATTGGATTTTTTCTCACGTACAATTTTATATTGCTTGCCATAAGAAGTGAATTCCAATTCAACAGCCATTGATTTTGCGTTGTTTCTAACCAAATCATCAATTTTTTTAGCTGTATGTTGTTTAAATAAAGCAAAGCTTATTGCTTCTAAAATTGTGGATTTTCCAGCACCATTTTCACCAACTATAACACTTATTCCAGTGTTGAATTCAATTGTAGTGTTCTGGTGAGATTTGAAATTATTAAGTTTTAATTTTGTGAAAATCATTTTAGAGCCCCCTTAAATGTTACTTGAACATCACTAGATTCCTCATCTATGTTTTCATCTTCAGCCACATCCTCTTCGACGTCTTCTTCGATTTTTTCTGTTTTGAATTCCATTTCATCATTGGTTGATTGATAATTATCTACGAAGTATTGATCTATCAAGGTCTGTGAATCCTCAAGCCTATCTTTTGACAAAAGCCTATAGAGTTCTATGGCCAACTTGTCAACATCACTATTTCCATAACCTTCCAACTTTTCAACTATTAACTCTTCAGGACCAATGGAATTAGTTATATCGTTCCCTATTTCGATATCATCGCCAACCATATTGAAAGTAGGTCTAATCATTAGGGATAACTCTCCAAGTTCTTCTTTAATAATATCATAAACAAAACCTGTATCTGAATCGACATTGTTAATTTTCAATTTCAGAATAGGCTTTTTGTCAAGGTCCTTGATTGTTTCTTTTAAACCCTCTATACCGCTTTCAAGGTTCTTGTAATCAAGAGACCTTTCTATGAATTCACGTGGAATGTCAATTTTCACCCTTTTAATTTGTGGTTTGGAACCATCCAAGTCAACGACTACAAAACCTTTTCCATTTTTGCGATAATCCTCTATTTCATCGGTTTTCCATATTTCACTAGAGCCTGGATACACCAATTTTCCTTTTCCAAAGTCTGTCACGATATATTTGTGAATATGACCCAATGCATAATAATCAAAATTATCAGGTATATCACCAATTTCCAATTCATATTGTATGTTCAAATGTGAATCTATTCCCTGGTGCAATACTAAAATTGATTTATCATGATCAGCAGCCTTTTTTGAAAGTTCCACTAACTTGGATTTCAATACATTGCTTTGGGATGCCGGATAAAATGGCAATCCTGCAATAAAAACATCATCATGCATGTAATTAGTATTGATCGGACTAATAACTTTCAAACCCATTTTTTTAAAAATCACTTGAGGTGGAATCGCACCCTTACGCATTACAGAGTCATGGTTTCCTGCAATTGCGTACATTGGAATTCCTGCACCCTTAAGCTTGAGCAATCCTTTTTGGAATTCTAAAAGCGCCATTGGAGATGGTTTTTCGGTTTCGAATAAGTCTCCACTATGTATTACAAAGTCTACTTTTTCTTCGATTATTTTATCTATTACTTTTCCAAATACTTCATAAAAGTCTTTTTCACGCTCAATTAATCCAAATTGGCGATAACCTAAATGAGTATCTGCTAAATGTGCAAATTTCATTATATTACCCTTTTTAATTTAATTGTATTATAACCAATTTAAACACTATAACAGTATTTAACTGAATATTATTTTATTTGAATGTATATTTAATAGTTTGCTAAGAGAGCATTTGAGAAGTAATCAAAATTGATATTGGAATGTAAATATTTAATTAAAATGAAATAAAAAAAAGATGAGATATTAATAATCATATCCCATATCTAGTGTTTCTTTTTTCGCATCTTCAAGTTTTTGAGCTTCCTTCATTTTGATGTCTTTAAAATGAGATACGATATCCATGTCATCACCATGGCGGCGACCCTTAAACTCATCGATTTTAACAAGGGTAGGCACTCTGCTCATTAAACCTAAAACAATAGCTTCACCAACGTTTAATGAAGGAAGTTGATTGACCAAATCCTGTGATAGGCTTTCGCTTGCTGACTGGACATGCCTTTGGTCTTCAGGCTCCACAAGTCTTAAAATGATCATGTTGTTCATTTGAGATAACGCATCATGGTCAACAGTCTTTGGGGACTGGCTTACCAGACATAATCCCAAACCAAATTTACGACCTTCTCTTGCAACCCTTTGAATCCATCTTTTTGAATCGGAATCACGTTTATTTGGGGCTAAAATATGTGCCTCTTCTAAAATGTAGAACACGGAATTATTCAACAAATCCTCTTTGTTTCCGCTGTGGGCGGCATCTTTAGAGCGTTGAAGTGAATTTCTCAAGATATGGCTTACAAGTACGCTTGCCACGGATTCATCCACCTGGCTTAAATCCAAAACATTAACGTATCCTGATTTGATGTTGGACAATATGTTTTTTACATTCTTGTCAAACAGCTTGGAATATCTATCCATTGAATCATCAATCTTGTTCATTACATCGACTATTTGCTTATCTGAACCCTCTTCAAGAGATTTTTCGTATAAGAAATCGTACATCAACTGCAGGAAATTATTTGTTGATGCCCTTCCGTCTGAAAGCATTGCCTTTGCTTCCTTGAATGCCCTTCTAAAATGCCTTTCCTGAATATAACCATTAGTTGGAATGTTAACCAATCTTCGTATTTCATTGAATGCCATGTAATTAGGATTGATTTTCGGATTGATTACATTCACTTCCCCATTCGGAAAGCTGGCGTCCTTATACTCGCCATGCATGTCAAATACAAATACAGGAATGCTGTAGCCCAATAATTGGTCTATCAATACAGACACCGTATTTGATTTACCCGCACCGGTCATTGCCAAAATAGCAAGATGCCTTGATAAAATCGGATTGGCATCGACGTTGACGTCGACATCACTTTGATTTACAAGACAACCTAATTTTAAAGGGTTTTTGACCTTAAATATCTCTTTTAAAATGTCATTATCGGCCAATCTGATTTCTGTTCCAGGTAAAACAGGTGTTCTAGGCAATTTTAAATTGTCGTTGACATCACCAAGAATTTTGACTTTGCCCCTAATGTAATTGTCGTCAACCCCTATGCTTGAGATTTTTTGTATTGCCTTAAAATCATTTATATCAACATTTAACGCATCATTACCTCTAATCAAGTTTTCAATCATACCTAGAACTTTTTTATCATCATATTCAATAGTTACATATTCACCAACTTTAGGCATCTTGTCTGAGATGAATGTAACTTCTGTAAGTGAGGTTTCCCCAACACAAATTCCAACTACCATGACATCACTTCCCTATTGGTTGTTTCATAAATTTTAGCTATCTTTAATAATTCCTTAATGTTCCTGTCTGTAATTACAACATCATTGTGTGCCTTATTTAAAAGATACGGATACCCTTGAACGGATAAAACATTTATTTTTCTTAATATTTCAAACACTTCTTTGTTTGAAGCTTTATAAGGCAATTCCACCTTCAAAACGTTTTTATTATCCTGAAGTCTGACATAAAATATCGTAAATGTAATTTTCTTGAAAAAATCATTGTAAAATGGGAAAGGCGCATTTTCATATACCTTAAAATCATTCTTGATTAAGGAAATTCCCTGTTTTTTAGTGTTTTTATCCAAAAATGCAATGTCTGGAATATTCCAATGAAACAATGAATTGTCAGAAGATGTTTTTGAAATGGAAATAATTTTCTTTCTGTATTGCAGGATTTCCCTTAACAGTATAATCTTTTCAATGGATGCCAGATGCAAATTGTACTGCTCTATCTTATTGGAATTTTCACTCTTTGGAAGTTCCATTAACTTAAAAGTATCTCTAATCTCTGGAAATACCAATCCATAAGGATTTTTGGCTAATCTTCTCTCGAATTCATTCAAAAGAGTATCATCCAAGTTATTCCTGATTTTATCCGGCAACTTGGCACTTCTTGGAAATGCATTCTGAAGGTCGCCCAATATGGAACCGTCAAACATGTAATAGTCTACATCATATTCCTTTATAGCTCTTAAGGCACATTTTAACTCATAGATTGCCATGTAATTGCCTAAAAGATCATCCAAAAAAGAAACATGTCCAATGTCAAAAATATCGGAATCATCAATTTTTTTAATTTTTCCATCATAAATTATGGATTCTGCACCTACAGCACAGAAGTTAGTTGTTAGAAATTTCTTTTTGTTAAAACTTCCGTCTCCCGCTGCAATGATAAAGTCGTCAGAACTCTCACCGATATCCCTATCAAACCATCTGCCTTCAAGCAGTGATTCTATATCTGTTTCTGATTCAATATCATGGATAAATCCTCTTTTAGCGATGGCCTTTTCATATAGTGAATTTAACATAATATCTCCTAATTAACAATTAGGTCAATGGTGTATAAAAAAATATAGAGAGAGCAGTTGATAACTACTCTAATGAAGCCTTCTTAATGGCTCCGGTTAATTCTTGAATTTTAGCTTTAACATCTGAAACTTCTTCAACGACAGTTCCTGTTACAATTACATCCCCACCAGCTTTTGCTGCCATGTAAGCTGCTTTTCCATCACGGATTCCTCCACCGACAACAAGAATGTTTTTAGGAGCAGCCCTTTTGGAGTATGCAATCATTTCAGCTGGAATCGGTTCATCAACACCTGAACCCGCTTCAAGATAGAAGAATTTGATTCCAAACAATTCTGCAGACATTGCATAAACGGCAGGTATTTTAGGTTTGTTTCTAGGAACTAAGTTCGCATCTCCAACCCAACCAACAGTTCCACCGGGAGCGATAACCATATAGTGCATGGACAATATTTCCATTCCGGATGCCTTGACTGCAGGTGCGGCAATTGCTTGAGCACCGTTAATCCAATGAGGGTTTCTGGAATTTACATAGCTCATGTAAAAGATAGCATCTGCATATTTGCTTACACTGCTGGTGTTTCCAGGGAAAATGATAATTGGCACTGCAATGTTTTCAGATAAAATCTTACAGGTATTGTCTACATCATCACCATTTACTGTAGATCCTCCAATCATGATTCCATCAGTTCCACCTTCGATAGCCTGAGTGGCTATTTCTAAAGCTTCCTCTGGTGTTTGTTCGTCAGGATCAATCAAAGTAAAGTGAATTTTTCTTTCTTTAAGAATATCTCTAATATAATTTTCAACGTTTTTCATAAAGATTACCTAAAATAAGATTTATTAAAAATGATATATTAAATTAATTGTTTTAAAACTAGAATAAATTAAAAAAAATTATAAAAAAAATAGTAAAAGAAACATAGAATAAATCTATGATCCTCTTGGTTCTTTTGCTTTGAATCTTAAACCTTTGTAACCACATTTTCTACAGGTTTTAGCACCAGCAGGGTTACGAGCATTACATTTTAAGCAGATTTTAACATTGAACATTCTGTTTTCTGCTACTTCAAATCTTGCCATTAATAACTCCTCCTATAATCATGAAAATTTAGTAATAATAAATGTTATGAAATTAAAAGTAATATTTCAGTCTTCATAACTATTAATTAATTATTTTAACTTAATAGTATTTAAATGTTTAGTAGAAAAGACTTAAATTAACGAAAATATCTTGAGAAAGAAAAATAATATATTTTCAAACTCAAGAAAATCGCATATGGAGTCGACATTAACATTTAGCTATTTTTGAATCATAGGTATTAATGTCCCATCAATAATGCAGTCAAAATTAATTTTATCCTTCCAGCCAAAATCAGAAAACATGTTCATAAAACAAACACCAATGATTTTTCCATCTTTTTTCATGATGTCCTCAACCAGATCAATCAAATCCTCAACATCCACATTGTACTGAGGCATTGCCAATCCTCCCAACAGAACTATGACTTCAGACTCTTTTGGATTTGAAACATCATCCTTGAGTGCCATACCATATGATTTCAATTCAAATTCATGACAATCGTTTAAATCCAGCAAAGGAATGAAGTGGGTTTCCTTATCAGCTACTCCAAAACTCAAAAATTCAGCGAATGGAGTGCAAAGACCGGGACTTCCAATAAAAGTAATTTTAGAGAAATCAGCAACTTCCTTTTTGAATATGTTCAATAACCCGTTTAATCCTTGCATATCATTAGAACTAATAATAATCACCTATTATTAAATATGGATTATTGGCATATATCTAATTTTTGATTATGAAGTGAGTATTCATAATAGTGTTTCCCAAAGGAATTCATGTTGAGTTTCTTATTGAAAACCGCTCATGACACTTCTCTAAATTCATTCAAATCCTTGAATAGAACATCATTTTGAAAATTTAGATTTTCTATAATTTTTTACTTTACAGATAGCCTGAGTCATTGTTCCCATAGGACAATATACACACCATGATCTAGGTTTAAAGAGAATCATTGTCACCAAACCCAATATTGTTGATGTAAGCATTACGCTGTAAAAACCGAAGGCATATTGTGAAACCCACGGAGCTATTACCTCCCCATGATATGCCCATGTCCAAGGCACATTAAATGTCCATAAGAGTGTAACTGCCTGTGTTAAGTTTTTTGTTCCTGCAAATACCAAATATGTATTCCAAAGCATTACAAAAAACATTGCAAAGAAAAATATTAAAAACCCATAGCGGAACGCCTTTGAGCGCATCCAATTAGGAACATCCCTTTTCCTGGATAAACCCAAACGTCCCCCAAGCAATCCTAAAAATTGTCCTCTATCACAATATTTATTACAAAATGCTTTGTTTCCCTTAAATATGGCGAACAGCAATGGCAAAATAAAGCAAATCATGCCTAACCATGCAAATATTATATTAAAAAATCCTAAGGTGAAGTAAACAATTGTAAAAATCCAAAGATAATCATACCCATTTTTAAATCGAACTTTATTATCTCTTTTTGGAGATTCCCCATCAATAACGGAAGCGGGACATTCCAATACACATTTACCGCATCCAATACATAAATCCTGATTGATAATTGCGCATATTCCATTCTTAACTTCAATTGCACCTTTTGGACAAACCTTAATACTGCATCCGCATGAAACACACAGACTTTCATTTACTACCGACTTCATTCTCGCCATACATACACCTAAACAATAAAATGAATAACATATTTAATTAAATATCTTATTTTAAAACAATAAAACTCTTTTCATAAATAACAATTGTTAATATCATCTGATTTAAAAATAAGAACAAAATAATAAAAATTAATATAAAAAAGAAATATTACACAATTTAAAATGAGAACAATTTTTCTAAGTGAAATCAATTTAACATGCTTAATACAACAAATAAATATCATTTGCGATTTTAATGTAATAAATGGATTTATATGCAGTTAAAAATAGAATTAGCCACTAGAGCTATGATAAGTAGCTCGAATGGAGGTTATTCCATGAAAAAAGTGAAGTGATATTAATTGCACTTGGAATTATGCAGACCTTAATTTCAATATTGCAATTAATATTACAAGTATTATGGGGTTACTAATCCCATAATACTTCCTTTCTTTTTTTCATTATATAAACCTTCTCATTACTACAAAATGGTGTTGATAACATGATATGGATATCAATTCTTAATCTAATAATAACTCTAATTCTAATAACATTCATATATCAATCTAAAGAGTTTAAATATAGATATATGATGATAGGACTGTTTGCATTGAATTTAGTTTTGATTATATTAAATATTCTAATTAATTAAAAATTATAAAAAAATAGAAAAGTTAACTTTCTGAATTAATCCCCTTTTCAGAAAGAATATCATTTTGAACCTTCACAACTTCAGCGCTAGTGTCCGCTTCACTATAAGCCTCAAGCAAATCATGATTCAATTCTAAAAAAGTATGCCCCCATTTAAAACCATCTAAAAGTTCACGGGCCTCATCCTTAAAACGAGTAATATACAAAGTAGCGGATATTGCTTCAACAGTCGACAATATGCAAGGTTTTCCGTAATTAACAGGATTTGTTGCAATCAAAAAAGGCAATGATCTGTGATATTTGGAAAGTGAAAAGAATTTTTTAGAACTTGACACCTCATTCCAAGAGCAGTCAAGTCCCACAATTCCTCTCCTATGGACATATCTATAGTCTTCGTATGATACAGCTTTTTCAGCATATGGATTCAGTACAATGGCACCTGAAGGTATTTTGTTTATATTGTAAACTAACCTGCATTTGCCCAACCTCTCCATTTTGATGGAAGTGCATTTTTTCCTGTCACATTCATCTGCATGAAAAACTGTAATCTTCATAATTTATCCTTCTAAAACGGAAGTATTTCCAGCGTTATACTGGCGAATCATATCAAGCTGTTGTGCAAATTCATCTTCGGACAGTCCGAATTCCTCATTGATTTTTGGAACATCTTTGCTTTCCTTTAAAGTAATGGATTTAAGTAAAGGTTCAATGTATTTGATGTAACCGTCTGAGAATATGTTATTGGTTGAATTGATATCACTTTTAGCATCGAAGATAGCGTAAATCAGGTACCCCTGTTTTTCACCTTGGGATTCGCAAATAACAATATTCATGGCATTGCTTGTATCGCTAGTGTCATTTCCAGGTATTGCCTGAGTGAAGTAAATGTTCCAGTCATTGCCGTTGAAGGTTCTTTCTTCAGGATTTGGAACACCCTGGAACTGATAGATTTCCATCAATTCTGATGAGTTGTCTACGGTTGAAATATTGTAAGTTATGTGATGATTTTTATCCTCATAAGAATGCATGAACTTTTGTGTATCATTTTCTAAGCTGACATTTCCAACAAAACTGCCTTCCATAAAGTCTGTTTTAAATTGAGTGGTCATCTGATTATTATTTCCATTTAACATTCCTGTAGCGAAAAGTATGCCTGCAATTGCAATAACAGCAATAACTGCCACAAGAATAATAATTTTATTTTTATCTTCCATTACGAAAACTCCATAATTTGTTAATTAAATATTATATCAAAAGTCTTTAATAAATGTTTATTCAATTAAAAAAGTATTTTAATTAACAAAAACAAAAATTAATAAGATAACTGTTAAGGTTGACTTATGAATAAAAAAAATCAATATAAGCTGATATTGTTAGTTTTAATTGCCATAGTGATAATCAATGCATCAATATTGCTGATGGCCAACCATAACAATAATGTTTATAAAGCAACAGCCGTTGGTGAAAATGCCAATGGTACCGTTTATAAGATTATTGCAGGCGATGAGTCCTCCAATGAAACCGTTGGCCTCATTTTGGGAGTTCATCCGAGGGAACATGAAATTCATGAAGCGGTGAACAGGACCATTTACAATATTGCCTCAGAAGGCGGAAGCCATAACTTAACTAAGCGATATGTGGTATATTATGTTCAAGTCAATGACAACTTGACATCCCGTGAGGACACAAGGTCGGCCGGCGAGGAATTATCCCAGGAATTCATCGTTCCGAATATTGCTAATGATAAGCCGTTCATTGTTGTGGATGTTCATGAAATTGATCCTGTTTATGAGTATTCCAATTTCCTATTTAGTCTTTCTAATAGAACACCCCAAATAAATGAATATATTGATAAGATAGCCGGTGATATGGGCATTGTTGATTTTAACTTTACCGAAGGAACCAGTCCCGAAAAAGTTACCATGCCGATAGCAGATGAGGGAATTCCAACCATCTTGGTTGAAACTTCAATTACAGATTCCCTATCTGAAAAGCAAAAAGCCGCAAATAGATTAATTGAAAGTTTAGATGAATTGAGTCCGTAGTGTGATTTATATGCAAAAAGTTCGAGGAATATTAATTGGAAGAATGCAGCCTGTCCACAATGGACACATGCAGGTAATCAATAAGATTTTAGAAGAGGTTGATGAAATCATCATTGGTATCGGAAGTGCGCAGTTAAGCCATGAGCTAAAAGATCCGTTCACCGCAGGTGAAAGGATTGTCATGATTTCCCAGGCTTTGGCGGATGCGGGAATCGATGCCAGCAGATATTATATCATTCCAATGCAGGACATTAATTTCAATGCAATATGGGCATCACATGTTAAGATGTTAACCCCTCCTTTTTCAATCGTTTATTCCGGAAACCCTTTGGTTAAACAGTTGTTCTCTGAAGAAGGCTATGAAGTCAGACAGCCTCCGCTTTACGATAGATTGCATTTATCAGGAACTGAAGTCAGACGCAGGATTCTAAATGAAGAAAATTGGTCTGAATTGGTTCCCAAAGCAACCGCAGACATTATTGAAGAAATCAACGGAGTCGAGAGAATTAAAAATTTGTCAATCAAGGAAATCAGTGATATATAACAATAGTTATATAATATTATAAACATAATACTTACTGGAGACATTAACATGGTTGTAAGAGTTATAGAAGCAAAAGAAGATAAAGTAACAATGGCTGATTTAATAGCCGATTTGAAAAAAAGCAGTAAAATTGATTATTCCGGAGCTATCTTTACCTTTGAAGGAATAGTTCGTGGAAAAGAAGAAAACATGAACCTGGAAAAATTGATATTGACCACTCCAGACAGAGAAAAAACCCAAAAGGAAATCGAAAAAATTGTTGAAAACGCCAAAATCAAATACAATGTATTTGAAATCTCAGTCATTCACTACATCGGTGAGTTTTATACAGGAGACATGCTGTTTTTAGTTGCAGTTTTGGGCAATCACAGAGGAGAAACTCTTGACGCATTAAAAGAAGTTATTGAAACTGTAAAATACGATGTAGAATTTAAAAAAGAGGAAATTTCCAAAGAAGGAACTAAAACTATCCTTGCCGGTGGATAAATATGATAATGAACATTATACGAGTAATTATCCTATTCATAATCATATATGCAATTGTTAAAAATTTAAAAACCCTTTTAAAAGCGGCAGTGATAGTGTTTATAATTTTTGTATTGTTAGGAATAGCAGGATTTTGAATCCTACTAATTATTCCTAAAACTTATTTTCCGATGATTACTTCAGTAGATTTAATGATAGCGGTTACGTCATCGCCTTCAGCTAAACCTAATTTTTCAGCAGATTCTTTAGTAATAACTGCAGTAATGACATTAGGTTCACTTACTTCAATTTTAATGTTAGCCATAACAGCACCAAGATCGACACTGGTAACTTTTCCTTTTAATTGATTTCTTCCACTAAGTTGCATTCTTTCACATCCCTATCTATTTACCAATAATTACTTCAGTAGATTTAATGATAGCGGTTACGTCGTCACCTTCAGCTAAACCTAATTTTTCAGCAGAATCTTTTGTAATAACTGCAGTAATGACATTAGGTTCACTTACTTCAATTTTAATGTTAGCCATAACGGCGCCAAGTTCGACATTTGTAATTTTTCCGTTTAATTGATTTCTTGCACTTAAATTCATAATTTCACATCAGTATGTTTTTGACAATATAACATTATATCGAATTGTATATAAATGTTTCGTTTTTTAGTATAAAGAAGAATTTTAAAATCGATTACAGAATATGTTTCATATCTATATAATTTTTAAATAAATTTTTATAAAAAACAATTATAAGTAATATAATTAATTAAATGATTATTAAAAAATTTAAAAATTAAAAATAAGTTTAATATATTATATATTATAAAAATAATACAATTTAAACTCTTAATATAAAATTTCATCGAAATTCAAAAAATAATAACGATAGCTTTAGAAAATTTTATTAAAAAACAAGTCAATACTAATTACTATGAATATCGAATTAGAATCAATCGGTACAATCCATACAGAATTCAAAGAGATTGAAGGAATGCCGATTCAGCCAACAGGCGCAAAAGGAATTGAAGGAAAAATAGAAATCAAGGATAAATATGTCGACGGATTAAAAGATCTAGATGGATTTTCCCACATTCACATTCTTTACTTATTGCACAAAGTCGAAGGATACGTGCTCGAAGTAAAACCGTTTATGGACAATGACACCCATGGCGTCTTTGCAACAAGATCTCCAAAAAGGCCAAACAGAATTGGAATGAGTGTTGTTAAAGTTAAAAAAGTTGAAGACAACACAGTCTACATCGAAAATGTTGACGTCTTGGACGGAACACCACTTTTAGACATCAAGCCATACGTTCCCCAATTATATGAGGATACAATAGATGAGTTAAAAATAGGATGGTTTGAAACCAAACACCAAAAAGCAAAATCACAAAAATCAGATGATAGATTCAAATAATCTATCATTAACTAAAATTTTCAGGAAACTCTAATTTTAATTCATTGATGAAATCTTCAATCATCACATCTTTTAAGGATTTGCCTTCACATTCAAAATCTACAAAACCGCCCTGCGAATCCTTGAATGACAATTTTTTATAAAAATTTGCCAAATCATCAACAGACACACTTCTCAAATTGGCATACTCCTCAGTATAGCCGTTTATTATATCAACAAAATCTGCATTATCATCCCATATTCCAGCATATTTCCTAACATTGATGTTGGCCATGTTATCTTTCAGCTCATCGAATTCCCTTTTGTTGTGAACAACCAAATCCTTAGCCATTGCAAGCTTTAAATCCTGTACGAACTCATCATCACAGTCCGGTCTGCATGTGTAAATCTCCTTTTGGGACGGTGACAACTCGTCAAGATAGTGGTCATCCCTGAAATAGAACAATGAATGCTTTACGGGAGATAACTTTTTGATTTCGCCGTCTTCACATTTTTCAAAGGGATGAATTGCATGCATTACTGTCAATTCTGTAAATGACATGTCCCCGATATAGTCCACCAGTTCAGGGTATTTCTGTATTGTTGCCTGGTCAATATCCTCATGGGTTGGAATGCAACCCAATTTTTGACCTCTAAAGCAGATATAGAAGGTCCTATCCGAATCGATTGAAGTGAAATATCTGCGAATGGACCTGCAGGTATTGAATTCCTCTTCGGTAATGGAATAAAACAAATCAAGATAGTCCAATTCAATATCATGTTGTTTACATATTTCCTTTAAATTCGGGAACACGTTTTTAATGAAATAATAATGTTCCGCAAACATATCCGGTATTGTACTAATAATCATGATGGTAATATGTTTCTCACTCATTTTATAACCTCGACAACATAACTTAAAGAACTTCTAGTATAAATACTTTTAAACAAAATGCTGGAATCAATAATAATTAATAAAAAAAGAAAAAAAGAGTAGCTATAAATTATTTATAGCTTCGGTGATCAATTGAATGGTTGATTCAATGTCATCCATACTGCATACGCTTACCGGAGTGTGTATATACCTGGTAGGAACAGATAAAACACCAGTTGGAATTCCTTCACGGGTTAGGTGAATTGCAGTTCCGTCAGTTGTTCCGCCGTCACTTACTTCCAATTGGTATGGAATGTCGTTTTCATCTCCAGCTTTGATGAGCATGTCTTTAACTGATTGCTGAGTTAAAATGCCTCTTCCGCTTGCATCAGCCAGGATAATGGCAGGACCTTTACCTGCAACCACTGGAGCCTCTTCCGGTTTAATTCCAGGATGGTCACCGGATAAGGTTACGTCAAGAGCAATAGCCAAATCAGGATTTAACTTGAAAGCAGAAGTTTTAGCCCCTTTAAGACCCACTTCTTCCTGAACTGTACCAACACCATAAACAGTAGCTCTGGTGTTTACTCTTTTTAAAACTTCAATCATCACATAACATCCTACACGATTGTCTAAAGCCTTTCCCATGATGAGATTGTTAGGATATTCCACAAAGAGTGCATTGAAGGTCATCTTATCACCGATTCTTACCATCTTTTCGGCATCTTCCTTATCTTTTGCACCAATGTCAATGAACATGTCCTCAGCCTTAACAACCTTGTTTTTCTCTTCGGCCTTAGTAACGTGAGGTGGTTTTGAACCTATTACACCTACAATATCTTCACCGACTGAGGAGTGTATTGTTACTGTTTGGTTCATCAGCATCTGATCGTTGATTCCGCCAATGTTTGAAAATTTAATAAATCCGTTATCGTCAATGTATCTAACCATTAGACCAATTTCGTCCATGTGTGCTGCAAGCATTACAGTAGGAGCCTTTTTTTCACCTTTTTTAGTGGCAATAAGGTTTCCCATACTGTCCTTTTCAATTTTATCAGCAACATTTTCTAATTCGCGTGTAATAATTTTAGCTATTTCTTCTTCAGACCCGGAAACCCCTGGTGCTAAAGAAAGCTCTCTCATTAATTCCATCATATCACCAAATATCCTTTATACTTTTAATAATATTAAATAGTTTCTATTGAAAAAAATGATTTGAAAAAAAGTAGAGGAGTTTGAAATCCTATTCGAAATCATTAAGTTAATGTGAAACCAAAATTATACCAGGTGAAAAAATGTCAAATGTGATAAAAGTTTATTTCAGCCCATCAAGCACAACCAAAAAAGTTGTTGACCAGATAGCCAGCAACTTTACACAGGAAAAGGAAACATATGACCTGTTGAATTTTGATTCCGAAAAGGAGTTTGCAGGTGACGATATTGTCATTGTAGGAATGCCAGTGTTTGCCGGAAGAATTCCAAAAAGCGGACGTGAGAGATTAGCAAAACTTAAAGGGGGCAGAACAAAAGCAATTGCTATCGTGAATTATGGTAATGCACATGTAACCGACTCATTGCTTGAACTTGTAGATTTGCTTAAGGAAAATAACTTCAATGTGATTGCGGCAGGATCCACCGTAAGCCATCACTCAATATTCAGCGGCGTTGCAGTTGGAAGGCCGGATGCACAAGACATTGAAAAAATAAATGATTTCGCTGTAAAATGCCGGGAAAAAATAGAATCCGGCGCATCTTTAGAAAGTGAAATTCCCGGAAACCGACCATATACCGACTATAAACAATTGCCGTTTGTCATTTCATGTGACGATGCACTTTGCGCATTCTGTTATGATTGCGTTTCAATCTGCCCTGAAAAGGCAATCCCTGAAGATGACCCAATAGACACTGATTTGGATTCATGTTCAAGATGTACTGCATGCATACACATCTGTCCAGAAGATGCGCGTATGTTTACAGGAGAAGCCTTTGAAGCTAAAAAACCAGCATTTGAACAAGCAAATAGTGAAAGAAAGGAGCCTGAGTTCTATTTATAGACTCATCCTTTTTTTAGCCACTGCTCTTACATATTCATTTTCATCAGAAATAGAGATTTCCTTCAACACTTTTTTGCTTACTATTTTTTTACAGGCGGTTTCACGAACCCTCCAGGATTCATCATTTTTAGCAACCTTGGTTAAAAACTTCTGATCTCTCACCAATGAAACCGCACGAACAGATATGTTTTCAGAAATGCCCTGTTCATAAATTTTAATTAAGCAGCTTTCAACTTTGATTTTATTTAAAGCTTTAAGGGAAAATTCCTCATCCTTATTTGCAAGAACTATTCTGATTAATGTTTCCAAATCTGTGATGTTGTCCAATGTAGACTTTCTAACCTCTTCCAATTTCGCATTTTTCAATATCTCAATGAAATTCGCCTCATCGCTAATGTGTTCCATTGCTTCAAATGCAACATCCCCATGTGTTGAATTAAGGGCAATGTAAGTGAAATCGGCTTCATCATGCAAAGCGGGATTTGATATTGCATGGGACCTCACATACTGATCATCATCATTTAAGGCTATATCAATCAGTTCCTGTGCGTCATTCAGATTCTTAACTGCAATTTGTCTTACAAACGGATCTTTATCTGTGCGAATGACCTTTAATAAAACATCATTATCAGTAATCTTTTTAACAGCTTCGCTTCTAACCACACTGTCATCATCGTCTAAAGCAATTTGAGCCAATAAATCCTCATCATCAACCTTGTTAACAATATCCAGGCGAACATCGGATTTTTGGGAGTTGAGTGCAATTTCCTTTAGGATTTCAACATCATCAATCTTGCCGAAAATAATTGACCTGATTTTAGCGTTATCCTCCATTAGTGCAATATCAGATAAGATTTCCCCATTTTCAATTTTATTAACCGCAGCCATTTTGACTGCCTCATCCTTATCTTCCATTACAACCCGTTTGAGAACGTTTTCATCTGTGAAATTCTCCTTATTTACTGCGGATTTTCTGATGGATGAATCTTTTGCCTTAAAAACCAAGTCATATAAAATTTCTTCACTTTCTATTTTTTCTAGAGACAATCTTCTGTAATTTTTATCGATTGCTTCAATAGCTATGTCCTCCAGGGTTTGCTCATCCACAATCTTGTTAAATATTTCATCAACATTCTTATTTTTCTTGGTGTTCTTGACAATTTCGGCTATTGATTTGTTGTTTTCACCCAATCTTTCATATGCAAAGCTTCTTACATCAAAAAACTTTGAGTTTTCAGCGGCATCCCAAAGCAAGCTTTCATCCTTAAGCTTATTTGCTGCAATTAGCCTGATTGCCCTGTCCTTTACATTTTTTGCAATGTCAAGTGCAACAAATTCATCGGTGATTTTATCTGCAGCCACTGCCCTTTCTGTTCTGTCCTTTGCATTTATAGCTATTTCTTTCAGGAGCAACTGATCTTCATCGATTTCAATATCCTTTGGAATGGTTTTCCTTTCTTTTTTAGGTTGTTTACTTTTAAATCTATCAAATAATCCCATTTAATTTACTTCCTCATACATTTTCTCTAGAAAACTGGCTAGTGAAACAATATCCTGACGATTATGCTCTATTATTGGAACAATCGGTCCGATATTTCTTTCGCTTAAATAAGTATTATAATAGTTTGGAATATACTGGCCCGGAACATCCCCTTCACGTTCAATGCCGAATAGTTCCCGTTCAATTGTCTGAAGTTGGCAATTTGGCAAATCGTCCTTCCATAGGTTTTTTGCAAAATACATCAAATCCAGGTGCGGCAAATCCAAATCAACATCCAACCTATTATAGCGGCACCTATTTTTTATAAACGGCACATCAAAGCTTTTTCCATTGAATGTTACATGGACGGAGTCTTCATCCAAATGTGACAGGTAGGCTTCAATAATCGCCCCCTCTTCGTATATATCCCTTAAGAAGTATTGTGAAGATATGATTTTATTTTTTTTGATTTCAGCAATGCCTATCAATATTATTGGAACGTTTGAAAGGCCCAATGTTTCAATATCCATAAACTTGAAATTCTCCCTGTCAGTTAAGCTTATTGACTTGAGAACGTTGTCCCTGCATTTTTTTGAGTATTTGTTATTGTCCAATATTTCAATAATCTCACAAAATGACAGATCATCGATGTTTTCCATGAATTTTGATGCCGCATCACAGTATCTGTCATGATTTTTAAGCGATTCGATTGTCGTATAACCCTTATCCTTTAGATTTTGTTCTGTTCTGATTCCTATTTTTGGAAGCAGCTTAAGGTTACTGTTCATCTGACTTTTAAAATCATTATCATAAATGTCAAAATCAATCTCTTCCTTTTGTGTAATCCTTAACGTGTCCCCGAAAGATGTGGAAATGACCTCGGAATTGTCAATGTCCATTAACCTTTTTCCTTCATACTCATTCAAAAGCCTTTGTTTATAATCATTAAAATAAGAGCTGGAATATTTTCTTGCTTCTTTTTTAGCATCTTCTGAAGGATTTAAAGAACCAATTGAATTTGAAAGGACTTTCCTTAGATACAATTCATGTTCGCTGTAATCTGTCATTCATTAAATAATATGATATCAAATGATATATAATTTTTTTATAAAGTATAATTGAATTTTTATAAAATACAAATAAGTTTATATACTATTAGAACAAATATAAACTTGGCTACGATGTAGCCAGAGAGATAGATTAAACAGCCAAATTTTAAAATTCATTTCTCTAAAAACTTGTAAAACAAGTTATTAGGTAGCTATAATTTGTAGCTACCTAATCATCCCAAACTTTTTTTAACTTAGTAAAATATATAATCTTTTCAAACCAAACTAATATTAAGGTTTGAATATGAAATTAAAATTAGCAATAATCTATGGAATATTAATATGGATAATCACATATCTTGCAACATGGATGGCGCTCAAGATTTTCAGCAATTCACTTTTGAGTTTCAATATAGTAATCCCAATAATTCTGATTATAGTAACAGGATTTTTTGGAATACTCTACATTAGAAACATATATGAAAATGAAGTTATTGAAGGATTGATCGTTGGAGTGATATTTATCATAGTGGATGTTATCTGCGATTTTTCCCTTTCGATTATCTCAAAAACCCCAAATATAATGTTCACAGATTACGAATTTCATGTTTTTTCAATTATTGTTATAACCTTATTGATTACAACCTTTTTAGGATATTTAGCACAGATGAGTATTGATTTAAAATAAGGAGACGAATTATGATACCAAAATCACACCCACGTTATGAATCTCTACTTTTAAGAGATAAAATCGTTAAAGCTGCTGAAAAAGGATACCTAGCAGACTCCTCAATGATTGCTCACGGTAGGGGAGAAGCCTTTGATTACTTAATAGGTGAAAAAACAACTTACCCTGCAAAAAGAGCGATGTATGTTGCGGTTGCAGCATTACTTTTATCAAATAATCCAGTTATTTCAGTTAATGGAAATGCGACAGCATTGGCAATCGATGAAATAATAGAATTGGCCAATGCAGTTAATGCCAAAATAGAAATAAACCTGTTCTACAGAACCGATGAAAGGGTAGAACTGCTGACCGCATTATACAGGGAGCACGGATATAAAGAGATTCTTGGATCTTTGGATGACGACATTGAATATCTAAACGATATCAAAAATAATCGTGCTACTGCAAGTAAAACAGGAATTTACACAGCAGATACAATACTGATTCCACTTGAAGATGGCGACAGAGCCGAAATTCTTAAGAAAACCGGTAAAAATACAATTACCATCGACTTGAATCCGCTCTCAAGAACTTCAAAAATGTCCGACGTTTCAATCATGGACAATATTGTAAGAGCAATTCCATTCATGACAAAAATAGCTGAAGACTTGAAAACCCAAGATAAGAACGTGTTAATCGAAATGGTTAATGATTTTGATAATGATGAAAACCTTAAGGAATGTCTAGAACAAATTAAAAGAGGATTATAAATGAAAGTAATGGGAATATCTGGTCTGCCAGGCTCTGGAAAAAGTTTAGTTGATGAAGTGGCTATTGAAAAAGGCGCAATTATCGTGAGCATGGGAGACATCATAAGAGAAGAAGCCAAAAAAAGAAATGAACCCACCAAAGAAACAGCCGTCAATTTAAGAAAGGAATTCGGCAACAATATCGTTTCCGAACTGACAATCAAAAAAATTAAAAAACTCCAAGAAGAACAACCTGATAAACTTTACATAATCGAAGGAATCAGAAGCCCACACGAAGTAAACATGTTTAAAGAAAACTTTGATGACTTCATAATCCTTTCAATTTTCGCAAACCCTACCTTACGTTTTGAAAGATTGAAAATTAGAAACAGGGAAGACGATTCCCAGGATTACGAAGGATTCCATAAAAGAGATGTGACAGAATTAGGATTCGGTATCGGTGATGTGGTTGCACTTTCAGATAAGCTCATCATCAATGAAAGCGATCTGGAAAGTTGCAGAGACCAAATCAGGGAATTTTTCGAAGAGATTCAGCCATGAACCTTAGCTTCTAAGACGGCATCTTCAATTATATAAACACCACTGTCACGATGCCACTCCTTTTTATCTTTTAATATTTTTAGCCTCTTTTTAAAAATAGGTCCATCAATGGCTAACGTTTCGGCCTCTCCGCCTTCAAAAGCAATATTAACATAATACTTTTCACTGATTTTAACAAGTTCGTCGATGGCCTCATCATCGATTACCCTTCCAAGCCAGGTTTCATCCAAGCCCCAGGCAGCTACTCCGCTTATGATTATTTTAAATCCAAGAGAAACAATTTCCCTCATATATTCCAATTCATTAACATGCCAATACGGAGAGATTATTTCCAATCCGACTTCCAAACCTAACCTTTCAATTCTTGATTTTTGATATTGGGAGTAAAGGGCACCCGTGTATATGCACTCAACACCCAAACTTTTTAGGTTTTCAAAAGCATGCTTCAAATCTTTGAGTTCCTCTTCTTTAATGCCATCGGTTTCAACGGACATTATCGGAATATCAAGAGCCTCTGCAAGTAAATCAGTTACATGAATATTCGGAACATGAAACATGTATGATTCATCATTGCGAGATTTCATGGAAAGAAGATACTTGACATCTTCCCCCATTTTCAAGGCATAATACAATGCCATTGTACTATCCTTACCTCCTGAAAACAGAACTGCAGCATTCATAAACTACTACCTTTTACGTTTCTCTGACATGAATTTTTTAAATCTTCTTGAGAAAACACCGAAAGACTCATAGTATATTCCAAATACTGCAACAATGATTCCAACAACACCTGTAAGTAATACAAATTGATAAGATGGAATCAGTGAAGAATTGGTATCGTTCATTGTAGTTTGTACAGGCCCCTCCATCTTACTGGCTACAACTCCCTTATCCATTAAGATTTTTTGGAACTTATCAACTGAAGATGCATCAACAACAAGTTTTGCATGTACCTGAGCATAAGAAAGTGATCCTCCATAAACTAACCTGTACCAATCTGAAAATGTTTTTAAAGCATCATAAGAAGAATAATTATCTTCAAGTTCGATTTCAAGTTTTCCGTCTTTTGTTACATTATAATGTTTATAATGAGAATCAATATTTCCTAAAACACGATTGAAATATTCCATTTCCCTGTCATTAAATTTCCACAACGGAATCGTAATACTTGTCTCTTCAAAAGAAATGAAACCTTCTGTTGATGACAAATCGTTGCTCAACTCTTTCATATTTATTGAAGAAGATAAATCTAAATACATTGTCTCTTCATTACCGGGAATATTTCTCTCAACAAGACTTACAACAGTTGGCATATCTTCATAAATAGGCTCTAAGAAGAATGCACCTCCTATTGCACCTATTAAGAAAGCTACAACAAGCACTAAAACAATCTCTTTTTTAGGCATGTATTGTCTTAACATTCCAATTGAAAAAACAAATACCATCATTATTATAAATAAAATGATGTAAATAATTGCAGTTATCATATCCATAAATTCACACGCCATTAACTATTAATTTAAATATTTAAATTAACAAGTTAAATAAGTTTGTATGAAAAATGGGCTATTTTTGATACATTATCATATTTTGACTATTTTCAGGCCATTCTACAATAAAAATTTTTTCGCCCTTCGATACTTTAAACGAGGTTGTTTTTAGATTTGATTTTGCATTGACACTTATCTCCTTGTATTGGTTATTTTTAAGTTTGATTTTGGATGAAACATGAGTAGAGTACACATTAATCTTAATTGGCTTGTCAATTTCAAGGCTTACGGTTTTCTTAGATCCCTGCCCCTCCCCATAAACCTGTTTGATTGTATCGGAGATTTTGGACAAATCAGACTTTGTTTTGATTGAATCCGACACATCAAATGTATAACTCATGCTCTCTTCCAAAAGAGGCAGTGTAAAGGCAATTAAAACTATAAACGACACTGAAAAAATCAATAGGTATTCAAGAGAGATTTGGCCACCCTTATCCCTTATCATCAAACCACCAGAACCAGATTTTTTGATATCAGCATCATCAGGTCGCCATATGTTAAGGCAATCAAAAGGCCCAACAGTATTGCCGGTGTGAATGGAAAGCCAATCTTAATGCATAGGGTATCGGAAATGAATTTTTGGGCACACATTATCTTCAGCAGAGACACTTCCTTTGAAGTAATGCCTCCTGCACTTCTGGACTTAAAATAATATTTGAAATTCCCATCCTTGCTCTTATATACTTCAAGGTTTTCGTCCAATTCCTGAATTAACTCACAAACATGATAATCATTAAAATAGTATTCATTAACTATCATTCCCTCTTTTAAATCCCTGACATTTACCGCCTTATTGAGTGTGGTGTTGATCAACAACCTCAAACCGTTATAGTTGAAAATGTTAATCAGCAAATCCGCATTGCTCTTGACAGAATCGTTTTTTATAATTAGTCTAATGGTGAATACGATTAAAAACGGGAATGACACCAAAATGCTGTTCACTATAACACTTATTGAAAACGGATAAATGGACAACAACGGAAAAATATTAAAAGTATCCATATTTATGCCAAATGGTATAACTGTAGCAATTGAAGCGAATAATTTTGCATCACCTCCTCCCCATAAATGCAATTGCCATAGCAAATATGATATGTAATAGGTGACAACCATTGAAATAATTGAAGCTAAAATGAATTTAACATTACCTGCCATGAATGTCAAAATCAAATTCGAAACTAAACCAAAAGCCACCAATAAATTATTTAACCAGTCGGGGACAAAACCCTTTTTAACATCAAAAATTGATGCCAAAATAGAAAATAAAACTGTAACTATAATTTGAACCAAAAACACACTATCTAAATTCATAAAAATAGATTATAGCAACTAATATATTAATTAGATAGAAATTAATCTCGTTAAATTGTTTTCAGTTTGTAAAATTGTAAAAAAAGAAAAAGCTAATTTTTAGAATACTCGTAAATAGCTTCTAAAAATGCTTTGAATAAAGGATGTGGCCTATTTGGCCTTGATTTAAATTCCGGATGGAATTGACATCCAATAGCCCATGGATGATCTGGAAGTTCAACGATTTCCACTAAGAAGTTATCAGGACTGGTTCCGGAAATGATTAAACCTTTTTGTTCCAAATCTTCCCTATAATCATTGTTGAATTCATATCTGTGTCTGTGACGTTCCTCTATATCAATTTCATCATAAGCTTCAAATGTTTTAGTTCCTTCTATGATTTTACAGTCATAAGAACCTAAACGCATTGTTCCACCCATGTTTTTGATTTTCTTTTGCTCTTCCATCATGTCAATTACAGGGAATTCCAAATTATCATCAAACTCAGAACTGTTTGCATCATCATAACCGTTCCTTCTTGCAAATTGAGTTACCATTGATTGCATTCCAAGACAGATTCCGAATAGAGGCACATTGTTTTCAATAGCATAATCCACTGCATCCAATTTGCCTTCAAATCCACGTTCTCCGAATCCTCCAGGAATCAGAATACCATCGAAACTTTTCAAGACTTCCTCATCCAATTCTTCAACATCGGAGCTTAAGTATTGAATGTTGGCTTTAACACCAATGCTGGCCGCTGCATGAAGCAGGGATTCACGAATACTAATGTATGAGTCTTCAAGTTCAACATATTTTCCGACAATACCAATAGTAACCTCAGGGTCGGTAATTCTAAGAGATTCTACGATTTTTCTCCATTCATCTAATTTTGATGAATCAGGTTCAACATCCAAACCTATTCTATTAACAATAAATTCACCAATATTTTTATCTTCCAAAACTAAAGGCACTTCATAAATTGTGCCTGCATCAGGAGTATTTACCACTGCATTTCTATCAACGTCACAGAAATGTGCCACTTTTGCAAGCAATGCATCATCAATGTGTTCTTGGGACCTGCATACAATAACGTCAGGATTTATACCGACACTTCTGAGCTCTTTTGTAGAGTGTTGGGTTGGTTTGGTTTTGAATTCTCCAGCTGCATTTAGGTAGGGGATAAATGTAACATGGACAAACATGACGTTTTCACGTCCTTCCTCATTTCTGAGTTGTCTTAAAGCTTCAAGGAAAGGTTGACTTTCAATGTCTCCAACAGTACCACCAAGTTCCACTAAAACCACATCGTAATCTGCACTTTCAGAGTTTTCCCTAATCATTTCCTTAATACGATTGGTAATGTGCGGAATAACCTGTACACACTCGCCCAAGTATCCTCCTTCTCTTTCTTTTGCGATTACAGATTCGTAAACTTTTCCTGTTGTAATGTTAGCCAGTCCATCAAGTTCAACATCTAAAAATCTTTCATAATGCCCGAGGTCCAAATCTGTTTCCATTCCATCATGAGTCACAAATACTTCCCCATGTTGGTATGGATTGAGTGTTCCGGAATCCCAGTTCAAATATGGGTCTATTTTAATAGCTGCAACTTTTAAACCGTAAGATCTTAAAATTCTTCCCATAGATGCGGAGGTAATACCCTTACCTATGGAACTAACTACCCCACCAGTAATTATAATATATTTTGTCAATGAATCCTCTCCTTAATTAAATAAAATACATTTATAATTTTAGTTTGTCATGATATATAAAAATTATATGGTCTTTATAAAAGAAGGTAAAATATAGAATACTATCTGCTGTTTTTCCAGTAATACAATTTATTTGAAATGGCACGTCCGGTTTCATTAAACTGATATTGGCCCTCATCACCATAGCTTGCAAAATGAGTTTCAGGAATGAAATCGCCACAGGAATCACCGGGACCTTCCGTAAAATAACCTCTTCTACATATCATTCCATAAGCTGACCCATGAGGACTTACTGACCAAAATGTGCAGTTTAGACAAATAGCTTCCCCATTGTTTACCCTTGAATCATAATCAACATAGTCAAAATCTTGTGTGAAATCCTCTTCAAAATCCTCATTGAATTCGTCATCATCAAAAAACTTCTGACATTCAAAGCAGTAATTGTCCTCATCCAATTCGCTTCCACAATCGGGGCATTTCATAATATCACTCAACTAATGTTTTAATGAATTCCTTTATATATTCATCACAAAATTCCCAGGTGTGCTCTCCAGGAGCCTCAACAAAGTCAGCTTCAATGTTTTTGAATTTCAAAAACTCATAAAAATCAACATTCTTGTCATGCAAGAAATCATCATGACCGCATGCCATGAAAATATCGGGAACATCCTCCGTTGTTTCAATAAGATATTTTGGATCCATATCAGAACCTTTTAATTTATCCAAATCCCCGAAAATTGATTCGTAAAAATCCCTTGAGCGAAGCACATTATCATCGCTGACATAATTGACAATATCGTCTGTTATCAATGCCGCTGAAATCATTCCTATCTTAGAGAAGTTTTGAGAGTATTTCAAACCGTTTCTGATTGCACCATAACCTCCCATTGAAAATCCCGCAATGAACGTGTCTTCACGTCTATCTGAAAGCGGAAAAATGTTTCTTGTAATATCCAAAAGTTCCTGACCGACATATTCCCCATAATATGCATGTGCCCTTTCATTATCAACGTAAAAACTGTTTTCGCCACATGGTATGACGACAGCTATCCCATTATCCTCGGCAAATTTCTGAATGGAAGTATTTGCAAGAAATATGTCATCGCTTCCATATAATCCATGGAGCAAATATAGCGTCTTATAGGGTTGCGGCACTATTTCTTCTGTGTCCTGCAGAAAATGAATATTATCGGACGGTAATATCACACTAATTGTTGTACGTCTCTGTAAGCTTTTACACTTTACATCTCCTCTAAACAAAACCATATTAACACCTATGTCCATAAGTCAGTGATGAAAAGCGGACTAGCGTCCTCTGCCTTTTCAAAACCGCAGTTTTCATAAAAGCCAATTTCTTCATCATAGCCCACTACAATTATCCTTAAGTAATCCTTATATATTTCCTTAACTCTTGAAACTAATTCCTTTCCTATTCCCTTATCCTGATATTCCGGCCTTACAAGAAGATAATGAACATATGCATTCATAACCCCATCATCCATCACACAAACCATTCCAACAAGTTTATCATCATCCCATGCTGAGATTACTGTTTCAAAATTTTTCATTGCAATCTGTAGTTTTTTTGGAAAGTGTCCTGAGGACCATCCTACAGACAAAAATAGATCTTGCAAATCATCTTTTTTAAATTCATGTATGTCCTTATACTCGATTTCTGTCATTAAACCACCCTATATTCTGTCCATTTATTTGAGAAATAACGATAAATATAAATTCCTGCCCTCACATACCAGTCGATGAACATTGCTATCCATGTTCCAAACACTCCAATTCCCATCCACTCGGCTATAACATAAGATAGGCCGATTCTGCATATAAACATTACGGCCAAGCTAATGTACATTACGGATTTTGAATCTCCAGCTCCTCTGAACGTAGATGGTAATGTGAAAGCCAAAGGCCAAATTATAATTGCGAATATGCCGTGCCAAATAACCATTTCCGTTGTCATTGCCGCTGTTTGAGCGGATAGATTATAAATGCCCAATATCAACGGCAGGCCTGCAAAGATAATCACATTAATGATTATGTGTGAAATAACCACTATAATTAAACATTTCTTATTATAATACCTGACCTGCTCGTAATCGTTTGCACCGACACATCTTGAAATAACTGCAGTCAATCCCAAATTAATTGCAAAACCAGGCAATACCGAAAATATTCCAATCGCATAACCTACAGAGTTTGCAGCTATTGCCATTGTTCCGAATGTTGAAACAATGCTTAAAACAAGCACCCTGCCAAGTTGGAAAAGACCATTTTCAACACCATAAGGAATACCAACTTTAAGCACTTTTCTAAGGATATAAAAGTCGAATTTATGCCTTAATGTCTTTTTAATGTGTAGCTTATAATCATCATCCACTGCAAAGTACATAATCAGGACTGCTGAAAGGGCTCTTGAAATTACCGTTGGAATGGCCACTCCCCTAACATCCCAGCCCAGATAATAAATACATATCGCATTACCGATAACATTCAATACATCACATACAAGCAATATTTTCATTGGCAAGTCAGCATTGTTGGTTGTTCTGAAAATAGCCGCACCGGCATTATATATTGCTAAAAATGGAATTGACAAAGCAACAATATACAAGTATATCTCCGCATTCTGCCATACGTCAGCTTCAATCTGGCCAAATAGAATTCCGATTAAAAATTGCCTTAAAATGATTACTAAAATCATTAAGACTGTTGACAAAATCGTTGAAAACCAAACAAGCTGTGTAGCGGAGTCTTGCGCTTTGTCTATTTGATTATCACCCAAATATTGTCCTGCAACAACGGCCCCGCCGGTTGCAAGAGCTGAAAAAGAAAAAATGAGTAGTTGAACTAAAAAGTCAACCAATGAAACTCCCGAAATAGCTGCTTCTCCCAATGACGCCACCATGATGGAATCGGCTAGCCCTACAAAGAATTCCAGAGCATATTCAATTAAAAGTGGAACAAATAGGGCAAGCAGTGCCCTATTTGAGTAAATATAACCTTCAGGAGTTTTAAAAATGTTCATGATATTATCTTATGAAGTTTGTAGCAATTTTTGGCTCTTCTTCAGGAACCAAACCTTCTTTTTTACCTACTTCAATACATTTTAAGAAAAATGCCATGTTTCTTCCAAGCTGCCTCATAGTAGCAAGGCCTTCCGCATCATCCATTACTTCTTCTGGTGTGTTTCCATGAACCATGTTCCAATAGAATGATGAAATTATTGGCATTTGTGAAATTCCCAAATATTTAATCAATTGTTCATAAGTTGCTGTTGTTCCAGCACGTCTTGCAGAACATATTACTGAAGCAGGCTTATGTTTAAATGCCTCAAGTCCTGTGGATTGTGCATTTGAATAGAATGCTCTGTCCAAGAATGATGTTATGGCGCCAGTTGCACCGGCATAATAAACCGGTGATCCGAAAATGAATCCATCAGCATCGTACGCCTTTTTGACAAACTCGTTAACCACATCATTATCAAATGTGCATTCCCCTTTTTCTCTACATTTTAAACATGCAGTACAACCTATAATCGGTTTTGTTTTAATCCAAAAAATTTCAGTTTCAATACCTGCCTCGTTTAAAGTCTTTTCAACTTCACAAAGTGCAGTGTATGTACATCCTTTCTTATTTGGACTTCCATTAACAAGAATTACTTTCATTTTAAAAATCTCCAGATATTAATCTTTGAACTAAAAAGTGTCCAGGTCTTGTTTCAAGTGAACCTTTTTTGACTCCTTCCTCATCAAATGATTCGCATTCATCACCTTCTCTAGATGAATCATAGATTACTAAAGGCACATTATCGCGAGTATGGGTCCCTACATCAATTGGAGTCGGATGGTCAGGCAATATTGCTGCTTTAAAGTCTTTACCTTCCAAACTTGCAATTATAGGGCCAACAATGAACTCATCAATTCTTTCAATAGCTTTGACCTTTTCTTCAATGTTTTGAGCGTGTCCCGCTTCATCAGGAGCTTCAATATGAATCAAAAGCAAATCTGTTTCATTCAATGCTTCAATTCCATATTCTCCCTTTTGTTTGTAGTCAGTGTCAAAGTATCCTGTTGCACCAGGAACATCAATGACATTCATACCTGCAAAGTTTCCGATACCCTTAAGCAAGTCCACACCAGTGATTACTGATGCGGTAATTCCATAGGTTTGCTCGAAGTTAGGCAATTTAGGTGTAACTCCCTGTCCCCATAGCCATACCATGTTTGCAGGAATCTCCCTTTTTTGATTGACTTCAGCATCTTTTAGGTATTCTCTTGATTCAAACATTATCTGTTGGATTTCCTGAGCCAATTCACAGTCTCCAAACAGATTATCAACTAATTTTTCACCAGAAATGTCATGAGGAGGCATTGTTTTGATACTGGACAAGGTTTCTGCATCCTCAATGCTGTCACAGGAATATATGAATAAATGCCTGTAGCTTACTCCAGTATAGAATTTGCCTTTGAAATCTGGGTACTTTTCTTTGAAATATTTGTTCAATCCTTTCATTAACTCATCAGCTTCGGCAGTTGAAATGTGGCCTGCATTAAAGTCATCCATTTCCCCATCCTGACTGAATATTGTATTGCATCTGAATATTACATCTGTCGGTTCTGTTGGGATTCCTTCACTGCCCGCTTCAAGAGGTCCACGGCCAGTATAGTAATCTGCAGGATTATATCCAAAAATGCTCATATTGGCAACATCAGATCCTGGAGTGTATGCATCTGGAACATTATTTGTAAATCCTCCAAATCCTCCTTTTGCCAATTTATCAATATTTGGAGTATTTGCCGCCATTAAAGGAGTTTTTCCATATAATTCATCAATCGGATAATCGCTTGCCCCATCAGGGATAAAAATTACGTATTTCATGTTATCAAATAAAAATAAAAAAAGAAGTTTAATTAGTTTTTATTTTTTAAAATACTAATTAAATCAGTCAACATCGCAGAAGCAGTTTCCAGTGATCCTGCTCCAAGGCCCATTACGGTTATGTCTCCGGCCAAATCAGTGTGGATTGTAGCCATGTTTAGAGTTCCGCTTACATCATAGGAACTTCCCTTTTTAACCAAACGTGGAGCCACTCTCAACTCATCACGGGAAACTTCAGCTATTAGCTTAATAAGGTAATCGTCTCTTTTAGCAAGTTCAATTGCTTGTGAGTTAATATTGGATATTCCCATAACATTAACATCACTATATGTTGCATCGATTCCTAAAAGGGAATTTGCTAAAATTACGGTCTTACAAGCTGCATCAATACCTTCAACATCCTGTGTCGGATTTGTCTCAGCAATTCCTAACTCTTGTGATTCCCTTAAAGTTACTTCGTAATCGGTTCCTTCTGAAGTCATCCTTGATAGGATATAGTTTGTAGTGCCGTTTAATATACCTACAATGGATTTGATTTCACAGGATGACAATGTGTCTTTTGTGAAGTTGATGATTGGCATTGCTCCTCCAACACTAGCCTCATATTTGAATTCGACACCCGCTTTTTCTGCCGCTCCGACGACTTCCTTGAATTTGAGTGCCAAATGTCCTTTGTTTGATGTCACAACATCTTTTCCTTGGCTGAAAGCTTTAAGTGTTAATGAAAATGCTGGTTCTGCATCAACGATATTAGTAGGAGTTGCTTCAATAAGACAATCATATTCAACAGCATCCAATACATCTTCACCGCTTACATCAGACCCGAATTCCGGATAAGCGGATAATTTTCCTTCATTATTTTTTGTTTCTACAAGTAATTTTTCATCTAAACCATCGGCAGATATTGCAGATGAGGATGAATCAGCGGCGGCCACGACTTTTATGGCCACACCAGTTTTTTCACTAATCAAATCTTTTTTTAGGGAAATCGCATTAGCCACACCTTGGCCTACAGCACCAAATCCCATAATAATAACTCTACATTCATCCATAATAATCCCTACACTTCATTAATCATCAATAAGCGTTTTTCTTCAGCAATCTCTTTAATTTTATCAAAAACAAATTGTTTTTTACCATAATCAGTTTCAAGAGTAATTAATGCAGTGGATTCCTTTTCACCATCCAATTTAATATCAAATCCAGTAATTACCACTCCTTTTAATGCATTAATTCTATCCATAGTATCCCTTACATCCTGATCTACAATATGGCCGTATAAAAGAGTACTGATCATTTCTTTTTTAACAACACCGTCCATTTCAACAATAGAGATTCCTAAATCATCAAATTTTTGAATGACATTGAAAAGGTTTTCACGTTCTCCTTCTATTGTCAAGTGGACCGGAACCATGCCCTGTTCGTTTTTAAATTCCCTTTTGTGTATTACAGTCACTAGGTTTGCACCAAGTGAACCGATAGGTTCCAATACGGAAACTAACTGACCAGGAACATCCAAAAGTTCTAGAACTAAGTTCATTTTCATTTAAATCCCTCATTAATTTGTCCAATCTGCTTTTTTAACAATGAGATTTCCTTCTTTATCAATATTAGCATTTCTCAATATTTTTTCCGGATTTTTCTTGTGAGCTTCATCATCACGTGTTAAATTTAAGTTGTCGGTAATGTACCATGTTTCATCTGAATCCGGAATATCTTCCAAAATTTTTGAGAATTTTTCTATAATGTCTTCTGCATCTTTTTCGATTGTCATAAAATTTAAACTCCTAATAATAAATAATATATTTATTTTGTTTTTTGATATTAATAAAGTTAAAGTTAAAATCTTAAAAATAGTAAAAAAATTATCTATAGATATTGGGAAATATCCGTGTCTTTGATAATTTTTTTCCGCAATATCTTATCGATGCCAGTTCCATATTGGGCTGCCTTTTTAGGCCTGTAAGCTATCTCATAATCCAGGCCCTCTTCAAAAGCCAATTTCCTTAAGATACTTTTTCTCATCTCATCATGCATTGAAACAATTTTCTTATTATCAGGGATGTTTAAGACTAGCTCAACTAGATTTTTATCTAAAAACGGCAATCTTAACTCTACTGAATTAAGCATTGAACATGCATCATCTCTTTCAAGATTTACATGATACATGTTTGACATGTCAACCCTCAGATCATAGTTAAGTGTTCCATCGACAAAGCTTTGCAGGTATCTTTTATATCCTCCAAACAGCTCGTCTGCACCCTGGCCCGAAATAGCTACCTTCAACCCATCACGAGCGGCCATTCTGGTTGCAAAATAGGTTGTAAGACCAACACCCACCTTCATGAGGTTATCATCCCCAATGGCTTTAACTACCTGCGGCAGGGCTTCACGCACATCATCTTCTGTAACTTCAAAGATTTCCAAATCCAAATTCAGGAATTTTGAAGCGTATATTGCAGCTTCCACATCTTTTGATCCTTCAGCACCAACTGCATAAAGAGTGATTTTCAATGGAATGTTTAGTGAAATTTCCTTTAAGAGAAGGGCCAAATATGAACTGTCAACACCTCCTGAAAATATTACTCCAAGCTCGCTTAATCCTTCAACCCTTTTTAAAACGCTCAATCTTAACATCTTGTCTATTTTGGCTACATCCCCTTCAAAGACTTTTTCATAAATCGGTTGGGCAGGGGATATGTCCTCCCAGTTATAAAGTATGTGTTCCGGTTTTAATATGTCGATGTCTGTGAAACCCGCTTCCTTTAGAGACAATCTTGATGAAGCAAATCCCTTAAGGCCATCTTTTTGTGAGTAAAATAGAGGTTTAACTCCTAATGGGTCACGCGCAATAGCAATATTTTCACCATCCCACACTGCAAATGCATAATCTCCATCGATTAGTCTGATTGCAGATTGAACGGCTTTAAGCAAATCCAATTTTTTGGCATAAAAATCAATCAAATACAATAATGCTTCTCCGTCTGAGGTTATTTCGGCTTCAACACCTACTTTATTTAAGAAATTTCTCATTGTCAAAAAGTTATAGATTTCCCCGTTGAAAACCAAAACAACTTTTTCTGTGGCTACAGGTTGAGGTTTTGAAACACGATTATTTTTATCATAAATAGAAAGTAGATTATGGCCAAAGCCTATTGGATAAGATTTTTCATCTTCAAATTCATCCAGATTGATGTTAGTGTGGATTTCATCCAAATAAATGCCTGATGAATCCGGACCTCTATTTTTAGAGGCTTTTAACATTTTAATGATATCCTTTGCTTTAAAATTACCTTCAAGGCCTACTATTGAACACATGTATATAATATTATTAACTAATAATACTTAAATTTAAAAAAAAGAAATGAAAAAGTGAGCTGGTAATTAATCATTAGCCCATCTTTTTAATTTAGGAAACACTTCCTTCATCATTGCACTTGCCTGATTTTTATCGATGTCAGGATGAACTTCAACCATCTTGTCAATGCAGAAATTCATCATCTCTTCCATGGACATGTCAGAAGTGAATTCCCCATCCTTAAAACAGTACATGCAGTAGTCTTCATTTTTTGAACCGTCCGCATTGGTTCCAAAAAGTTCATCAGTCATAGGCATAGCACATGATTGACAGAATTTTTGATTTTCAAAATCATTCATAGTTATCACCTTTCATTATATTTCAACATTCGAATATTTAAACTAAATCAAAGACCATTTGATAAGTAATATTTAAAGTGCCACATCGGTTTTTGTAAAGTAAATATAGGATACAGCAATCCCAATTAAGAAAGTAGCTAAAATAATGCCGTAAGAGACTGCAATACTTGCACTATATTCCGCTATTTCACCGGAGGCTATCAGATATGGGCATGTCCAAGGCACAAATGGTGCCCAATTTTGACCATATACCATTAAATTCACCAATGCCAATCCTGCACCCCCAACCATTGCAGGAACCATATTTGTAATGAATAATGAAACAAATACAAATGGGGAGAATGTTAAAAACAATAACACGTTAGCATAAAGAAGCTGTGCAAAGCTATTTGCAGCTAGGTTTATGCTAAATCCCTCAAGACCTGCAGCAAAACCAAAAGCAAGTGTTGATATGCTTGTAACTATAGTTAAAATAACAATCCATACTAAAAACATTACATATTTACTTATGAGAAATTTTGTCCTAGATACAGGAATTGTCAGCATTGTCTTTAGGGTGTGTTCATTATATTCTCGTCCAAATAGGTAAGATATGATTATTGTAAAGATTAAAACTGCAAACATTGCAGACATGTACATATTCACATTAGTAAATAACGCCTCAAAAGTCTGTCCTTCATCAAATGAAGTGACAGCTATAAACATCAAAAGCGGAGGGAGAATAGCCCCCAGTAAACTTAACAAGAATATCTTTGATCGCTTAAGCTTTAAAAATTCCATTTCTATAAAAGTTAACATTAAAAATCACCTTAATTATTAGACACAAACCTTGTGAAAAACTCCTCCAAGTTTTCTTCACACAGATTTACTTTTTTAACATTGATTCCGGCCTTTACAAATAATGCATTGAATGAATCCCTCATCTCCAAGTGAGTGTACAGACAGATTGTATTTCCATCAACTGTAAAATCATCATTTTCTTTAAGCTCTAATTCTCTAAAAATCCTAACTGCCAAATCAATATCAGATACCTGAAACTCGACAAATTTGTTCAATCGTTCGTATAATTCTTCTTTTGAAATCTCATCGATTAAAACACCCCCATCCATGAAGCCTATAACGTCTGCAATATTTTCTATTTCGCTTAAAATATGGGATGAAATCAATATTGTTATTCCAAACTCATGGGACAATCTCTTAAGCAATGCCCTTATCTCCTTAATTCCAAACGGGTCAAGGCCATTGATGGGTTCATCCAAAATCAACAATTTCGGACTGTGCATAATAGCCGCAGCTATTCCTAAACGCTGTTTCATACCTAATGAAAAATCTTTAAATTTTTTTGATTTCTCATTGTCCAGATTTACCATTTTAAGAATTGAATTAATATTATATGGGTCGAAATCACCCCTTAATTTGGCAATAATTTTCAAGTTTTCATATGCTGTCAAATTCTCATAAAATCCGGGAGTTTCAATAATTGACCCAATGTTTGAATACAGATCTTTTGAATATTTCTTAGGGTCTTTTCCAAAAAGGAATATTTCACCACTGCTTGGATGAGTAAGATTTAAAAGCATACACATTGTTGTGGTTTTTCCAGCCCCATTCTTGCCCAAAAGCCCATATATTTTTCCCTTTTCAACATGCATATTAACAGAATCTACAACCTTATTTTTGGAATATATTTTTGACAAATTGTTTGTTTCGATAACATAGTCTACCATGATAAAATCTCCATAAAAAAATTAAAAAAAAATAAATGAGAATAAAAATATTAATTCTCATTAAAAGAAACAGTTTCAGCCATCGCTTTCAATAGTTCTATATTATTTCCGGATATGACAATGACTTTATCGTTGCCCTGATTTTTCAGATATATTGAATAATCACAGTCTTTAATGTTTGAATCAACATCACTGGAAACATTGACTGTCTCATTGCCAGCTCCATCAGAAACGCTCACTCCCTCAGAGGTAATGGATACATTTTCACCGTTAGCATCAGAAACCTCTAAACCCTTGCTGGAGATTGAAACTGAATTTCCCTCGGAGGTAACATTAAAACCTTCATCTGAAAAGATGCTGCCAATCATGTTAAAGATGTCACCAATGTCATTTGGAATGTCGAAGTCATGGGATTTATGGTTGTTTTTTAAAACAACATACTTATCGGTTTCTTCGATTTTTGTTCCATCCCTTTCCAAATCCTTAAGAAAACCGGTCACTTCTTTTTTATCTGATGTAGAATCCTTAAAGTAAATTATTGAATTAGCATCATTGGAACTGTCTCCGGAATTTTCAAAAATTACTAAATTGATATCGCCTGTAGCGATGTTTACAGTTTCACTGAAATTAGTGCCTGAGGCAACATCAATTCCAAAATCGCCATTATTAAAGTCACTTACCAAATCAACTGCACTTGCAGTCGAAATCACCATGGCAATAGCCAATGAAGATAACAGAACACCTAAAATTTTTGAATTAACTTTCAAATTCATCACTCTCTTTTACATTTTTAATTATTTAACTGATTCCCTGTATATTGATCCGCAAACCCTATTATAGAATAATGCTCCATAAGAGTCTACGAATAGTCCTTCAATTATTGCAATAATAAATGATATGATTATAGCCTGATTAGATATTGTTGCGGCAAGTGCAACAGTTACAAAGCTCAATACAAAGCTTACCGCAACCATAATAATCATGTATACTATAACTGTAAAGATAATTATTCCAATATATTTGCCCCATCCAAGATTGGAAATATTGCCAATGATTTCATGCAGATCGAATGCTTTTTTAATGCTGTCATGAGCAACCATATTGTTCAATGCCATGAGCAATAGGAGATTTGCAATTATGAAAAGCAATGCTGAAATTAAGGAAATAGCAATCACTGCTGATGAGTCTCCCACTAATGTTACTCCACCCACCAATACGAGTGATGGAATGATATTATAAGCTACGATTACAAGGAAATATTTTATTCCATTGATGAACATGCCCAATACATCACTGAAACCTGGAAGGTCATCTTTTTTCTCGATTGAGAATTTTATAATATTATATTGATATCCCAAAATAAACAAGGATACAATAAATGCAAGAATGCCCAAACCAGCTACAAGATATATGTCACCGGTTGGCAACTGTGAAAATGACAAATGTGATATGCCCGCATTGGTTTTTTCAGCCAGATGCACAGTAGCTCTGAAAATGTCAAATGACTTAACACTGATATATGTTGACAATGCACTTATTAATGCGAACAACACACCCAATCCTAAAAGTTTTTTAATGTCATTGAAAGGATATTTCAATCCTTCCACGACACAATCTGTTATGCTTGCCATCCAATCACCTTAAATTTGCATTGTGTATAATAATCCAATGGACCTTGCATTAAATATTGATAAGTATGGTCCTACAATGAACAGGGTCACTAATGAATTGATGATTATGCCCAAAATAAATATTCCACTTGGATCAGCACCTAAAACGGCACCTGAAATTCCAAATACTGTGAATATTCCATAAATTAATGCAGTTACAACAAGTGATATGACTAAAGTTATTATTATTAAACCTAAATATGTTGCAATACAACTAAACCATCCGATTTCATCAATCACTTCTTTTATTTCACTTACTGCGAATGCTTTTGAGAATGATCCGTCATTGTATGCCATATGACATAATCCCATTTGACTCATTAAACATGCTACAATCAAAAGGACAAATGTAAGTATGCATCCTACAACCATTATTGCAGATGATGCTATTCCCCCAATATTTGATGCAATAACTGCAAAAATCATGAAAATGATAAATGGAACCAACAAATACCCAATCTGAACTATTACTACTTTAACACCATCAACAAACATGTCAATGATATCCTCAAAGCCAGGCATTGGGTCTCTTCCATTGATAATACCATGGACTGCAGTGTTGATAACTCTGTAATTATATCCTGTAATTAAAAATGCAGGGAGCAATAAGAAACTGAATAAACAGATTACTCCTAATATCACTAGTGTTTTCCAGTCTTTAGCTGAATATTCCAGTGCGTCTTTATATATGTCTAAAATCATTTGTATCACCTAATAATAATCATCATCGAAAATAAAAATATCTTCCATAACAAAGTATTGTTCTCGATCTCCTTTGAATAATTTTTTATTGAAAACCTGGGTTATTTCATAAGCTAAAAATAAAGATGGATTATACCTACCGTTTTCCAACGCATTAATGGTTTGGCGGGTTACACCAACTTTATCCCCCAGTTCTTTTTGGCTCATTTTGAGCTCCTGTCTTAAATATTTAATCATGGTTTTCATAATATCCCACAACTTAATTAATTTTTGCAAAAAGTATTTAAGTACTTTAAGTAATTATGTTAAAAACTAATTACTTATGTTAATGTTATATTACATAGTATATAAACTTTACTATTTAATATAAAATTAGTTTTATCAAATTAAATCAATTAAAACAAAATTAAATAACTTTATTTTATATAAAACTAATAAAAATATTTTTTTTAATAATTTTGAATTATAATTATTTTTTAAACAATATTTAGATAGATATTATTTATAGTTTAATGAAAAAATAAAAAACGAAATATTTATATATTAGGTAAACCATCTTTAACATATGTAACATTTCATTAACACATTTTTTAATGTTACAAAATAGTTCCAAGCAGAAAAAAATCATATTTAATAAGAACCCATATTATGCAACCCATTTTCCTCTATAACGCTGCTTGGGACTAAAAATCCATTTAAAATAAAAAATACTATTTTTATATAATTAAAAGAAAGGAACAATGGAATAAACTGTAATCAAAACAACAACAGTCAATATTACAATAGCTCCAAGAGGAACCTTTTTCCAGGCAAGACCAGCCGCCACAACCGCACCAATCAAACCTATATACCATAACTGATTGTCAACGGTCAACACTCCCGGACATATCAATGCTGCAAGAGCCGTATATGGAATCAGATTCAGAAATTTCTCAACTTTAGGTGGAAAATCAATTTTATCAATGAATAATGCAGGTATCAACCTTGGAATGAACGTTACAATTGCACAACCTAAAATCACCAAGCTTATATAATCCATTAGGCATCACCTGAAAGTAAATATTCATCATCAACGATATACATTCCAATTGCCGCTCCCACCAATGTTGAGACAATCAAAGACCAGTTTCCTAAAAATTGGGATAATACTATGTTTAAAACTGCAGTTACCAATACCAAAAGTGCAATCTGTTTTGATTCCTTAATGGCAGGAGTTAAAATAGCTACAAACAATGCATATAGTGAAATATTAAAACTATTTGTAACAATTACCGGAAGAAGATCCAGCAAACCCACACCAATTGCCGCTCCCAAACACCAGCTTAACCATGCAGTGATTGCAATTCCAAGATATATCCATATTGATGAATCTTCAGATAATGAAAACATTGCAAATGACTCATCTACAGTAACATGTGCCGCCAGGACATTCAATCCTAAATTAGACTCTTCAACCTGATTTAGGACACATGTTGACATTACGAAATATCTTAAGTTTACAACAAAATTTGTTAATATGATAGCTATTGCAGTTGCGCTTGTTAAAGCCATTGATGCTGCAATAATTTGACCCGCACCGGCATATACCAGAAAAGACATTGAGATAGTTTGTAACGGAGTAAAACCTGCTTTTATTGCAATTGCAGCATAACCTATTCCCATCGGAACATATCCAAATGTAATTGGAATACCCTTTTTAACACCATCAATAAACTTAGCTTTTCTAGAAATAATAACGGCTCCAAAAATTAATAAAAAAAAGAAAAGTAATTTAACTAAGTAAATTACTAATTTGGTCTGTTGTAATCAAACCAAGTACTTTCATGTCTTCATCAACAACCGGAAGACAGGAAATATCAAAATCACGCATTTTTCTTGCTATTTCTTCAATGCTGTCACCTGCATGACAATATTTGACAGTTGTTGTCATTATGTCTTTTAGGTGATTTGAATTTGTTGCAATGGATTTGGATAAATCCCAACTAGTTACAATACCAATCAGTTTAAAATCATCAGTGACAACCGGAATGTGAGTTACATGCTTGTCAAGCATTAGTTCAGCTGCCTCCTTGACATCTGCATCCTCTTTGATTGTGGCAATTTCTTCCATCATTATGTCCTCAACAATATTGTCTGATAGGAATTTTGAGAATATGAAATTGAGCTGTCCCTTTTCAAGTAAAAATGCGTCATGACCATAGTTGGATTTGATTTCAGAGTAGGAAACCTCAACATCATTTGCATTGAGTGCTGTTAAAATCTCCTTATTCTGTTCTGTTGGATATAACCAATCTGAATCAACTGAAATAACTTCCACTTTGGCTTCGACATCCTTAAATCCGTCACTTATAGAGTTATTGACTGAAAGGTCAAATAAATCAACGGCCTTTGTAATGTATAGATAACTATTAGCATCAAAACGTTTTACAAAAGTTTTTCCTTGATGCCTTAAGTAACTTTCAACCTGAAAATCAATTGTAAAGTCATAGCTTATTTCATCCTTATCCTGAAGGCCACGCCCAAACTTGATGTCCATTGATTCATCGCTTAAATAAGTAATGTGAGCAATCATGCGTGCTAGAGACAGTCCGTTTTCAGGCTTTTTACCTGTTTCATAATAATTACCGTTATTCCAGTTCGGGTCTGAGAATATAGCTTGGCGACCTACTGCATTGAAAGCAATTTGTTGAGGATAGGATAAAGCTGATGTTGCTATTGGAATTGCCTTTTTCATCATTTTTGGATATGTTACCATCCATTGGAGAACTTGCATTCCTCCCATTGACCCCCCAATTATTGCCGCAAGCTGACTGATTCCAAATGAATCAACTAATAACTTTTGAACATTAACCATATCCTTAATGGTAATCACTGGAAAATCAAGGCCATATTCCTTGCCGGTTTTTGGATTGATTGAACTAGGACCTGTTGTTCCTTTACAACCTCCAAGTACATTAGAACATATAATGAAATATTTTTCACTGTCGATGGCTTTTCCAGGTCCGATTACAATTTCCCACCATCCTGGCTTCTTATCTCCCTTGTGCCATCCTGCAGCATGAGCATCACCAGTTAATGCGTGACAGATTAAAATAGCATTGGACTTTTCCTTGTTAAGCTCACCATAAGTTTCATAAGCAACGGTGACATCATTGAGAATTTCACCACTATCCAACTCAATTGGCTCTTCAATATTGAAATATTCTGTCTCAACAATGCCTACAGATTCTTCATACATTTAAAACACCGAAATTTTTAATTTTTCTAAAGCCTCTTTAGCGGCTGCCTGTTCAGCTTCTTTTTTGTTCTTTCCTTTTCCAACACCCATCTTTTCCCCATCAATTAAAATGGAGATAAAAAATGTTTTATCATGAGGAACTCCGAACTCTTTTATCATTTCATATGATATTTCCACTTCTTCTGCATCACCATATTCTTTTATTGCAGATTTGTAATCTCTAAAGAATACCTTTTCTTCATCAATATAATCAAATATGTATTTGGCTATGAATTCCTTTGCAAAATCAATGCCTTGGTCTATGAATATTGCCCCTAAAAATGATTCGAATATGTCTGCAGTAACAGACAATATCTCATTTTCAGTCAAATTTGATTCTTCGGTATCGATATTTAGATAATCCGGCAAATTCAATTCATGGGAATAATAAATCAATGCATTCTGACATACGTAATTGGCCCTTAGCTTAGTTAACTTTCCTTCCTCATATTGGGGATACTTTTTGTATAGATATTCAGAAACTATTAAACTTAAAACGGAATCTCCAAGAAATTCCAGTCTTTCATAAGTATAGTCCAAATCATATCTTGTACTGTAAGAGCCGTGTGTAAACGCAATATCGTACAAATACTTATTTTCACTGTCAATGCCAAATTTTTCATATAAATTCATATTAAGCCCAAACTTATTTTATATGGTAATAAATATGAATTTTGGATTATATATAATTATTATATAACAATAGTTATAAATATTACTTTTCAAATGCTCTATCTCTTTTCTTTTAAATACGAAAATTCAAACTAAAATTAAACAGGATTTGGTACTATGATAATAAATTGGAAAGAAGAAATAACAAAAGTCGATCCAGACATAAAATTTAGAGCACAAGGCGGATGGTTAAAAACCGTAGAAGAATTGGATAAAAGTGTAAGAAACGGATATTCACTTGTTGGTGATTTTGTTCAGGCAGGAGACTTTGAAGCTGAATACAGTGAAGGAATATACCTTGACTGCAACAAAGAGGGAAGCGCTAAAAAACCTCAGCAAGACTACAGACTATTCAGATTCAGAGATGGTAAAGTAAGACTCCTCGATATGGTAATAGACGCCAATCAAGGATGGGCAGTTGATTTATGGGATGCAGTGGAAGATGAGATTTAAGAAATTTTGCCCCTTGGCTTGAATTTCGAAAATCCAGTAATCTGAACATTTTCCCTATCGTCAAGACAGGTCGGTTCCTGCAAGAGAATTATCTTATGGTCCAGGTTTTGAGGGAAATTCCTCCCTTTACCTTCAACCAGTCCCCTGTAACTTACCTTAGCCTCACCAGTGCCACCAATATCAAAAGTCAGTTTTTCAGAAGACAGCACATCATCAAAGAAATTTTCCAAATCCATTATTTCAAAAACAGGAGCAACATAACTTACCGCCATCAATCCATTTTGATTTTCACGAATTTGGACACTTCTTTGATCCAATTCTATGCTTTCATTTGTTTTAATCTTTTTAATAATAATTTTGTTTGAAAAATCCAACATAATATCTAATCAATGTGGCAGAACTCACAGCAAGCACATGTTGGTGCAAAATATGAGTCTTCAGGTTCCACAATAGCTTTTTGAGCAAATAAAGTAATGTTAAATTTCGGTTCATACTCCACGCTAACTTCCTTTGTCATTGGAGACAAACCCCTGTAATAAACAGGCCTATAACCAGTTTGTGAAATGTTAAAGTAGAATTTTTCACCGGTTGCAAATCTGTTGAAATATTCTTCCAGAGCCAATGCCTTCTTTGGAGCGATTGAAAAAGTGAATCCCATTGTATCATCACTTCTTTGCCTGATTCCAGCATTAGAAATGTCAACAGCCAATATATCATCTTTGCCTCTTACAAAAACAACACAGTTTTCTAAATCCACATCATTTTCCTGAGCGATATCATTTAAATCAGTCATGTAAGACCTCCTAAAACTTATTATAATTCCATCTTTATATAAGTTTATCTAAAAAAAGTTTATAAAGTTGTCGTAACTGAAAAGTAACTTGAAAAATAGGTTTGAGAGAAGATTATTAAATAATCTTCAAGGGTTTTACCAACTTATACTAATCTTTGTCTAGTAGTTGGTTTTTTATTTTGCCAGCTGTATCTTCTGAGTTTTTTGGATTTACCAAATCCACAAGAAGCACAAACTTTTTTACGTATATGGTAAGTGTTTCTACCACATCTTCTGCATCTGATATGGGTCTTTTTATTCTTTTTACCCATTGATGGAGTTCCCTTTGACATTGATACACCTCCTTAGTTTATCGTTAAAGAATATAATTGGAAAAAGTATTGAATAATACTTATGGTGAAATATAAACAATATTGTCTCCTCTAATGAGTACAACACCGAGTCTTCTAGTCACTTCTCCGTCTTGTAACTCTTCTGCATCATTAAGAACTAAGTTCATGTGTAAGTCAAAGCTCTTAAGTATGCCTCTAAATTCACGATCTCCTTTGAGTTTTATTAAAACTGGAGAGTCAACAGATTTTCCTAATGCGTCAAGTGGTCTTTGAACATTTTGTCCGCTCATTATATCACCTTATATTATCAAAATTTTAGTTTTAGATTTTAATTATTAAATCCATAATATAATCAAGTTAAGATAAGACAAAACCTAATTAAAACTAATACTATTAATTATAAATAACCTACTATATAAATGTTACTTTATTTTAGGCCAAAATAATGAAAAAATAATCCCAATACTAAATAATTAGTGCAACTACTATTTAAATTACTCATCAAATGCTCTCTGACTTTGCTTATATTGTCTTAAAACAAAGTTACTATCACCAACCATCACCAGGCAAAAACATGAAAATCAATGAAGAAAAATATATCGACCTCATCATGTACATATTATTCAGATGTTCGGGAAAACCAAATTTAGGCAAAACAGTGCTTTGTACCGTGATGTACTTTATTGATTTCAATTATTATGAGATTTACGGAGAATTCTTCACAAAGGAAACCTACATCAAATCAAAAAGAGGCATAAAACCGAAACACTTCAGAAAGATTACGGAAGAATTGATAGCCAAAAAACAACTGTTTTTGAGAAAGGAACCCTATTACAATAGGATAATCCATAAATATTATCCAACAATCATTCCCATCTTAACATTTAGCCAAAAGGAGCTTGTTGTGATTAACTCATGCATCAACTCCTTGATTGACAATAATGCAAGCACGATAACAAAGTACGCATGGCAGGACAAGCCCTTGAGAAAAGCCAAGCTGAACGATAAAATCAGTTATGAAGATGTTTTCCTAAGGAGTAATAAATAGGTTTATTTATCGAGAATACAAAATATTATTCATTAATATATTGTGGGATAAGCATGGCTATAAAAGTTAAAAAAAGAAATTTCTTAAAAAAGAAAAAAATTAAAGCGATAAAAGAAGAATTGGGCGAATATGGAAGCTTACTTCAAGGCAAAAAGAATGTTGAGATACTTGAAGCGGAACCTAATTCATTTATTTTAGTGGATGGCGAACCATATATCATAATAATTGACGATAAACCATTTCCAACACTAAAGGCAGCTCTTGCCAATCAGATTGAAGCAAAAACCGTTACAGTGGATATGGGAGCCATCAGATTTGTAAGCAATGGTGCAGACATCATGAGTCCTGGAATTGTAGCTGCATCAGAAGGCGTTGAAGCCGGAGACATTGTATTGATTATAGATGAAACCCACGCAAAACCACTGGCTATCGGAGTAAGTTTAATCAGCGGTGAGGAAATGGTTGCAAACGATTCCGGAAAGGCAGTTGCAACCAAACATTATGTAGGCGACGACATCTGGAACTTTGAGATATGAGGCGATGACATGGCAGAATTGAGATACAGAGCAGGAAACATAAAAGACCCTCAAGTTCACAAAATTGGAATAATAGCACTTGGATCACATTTAGAAAACCACGGTCCTGCACTTCCAATCGATACCGATGCAAAAATTGGAGCCCACATCGCATTTCAGGCATCACTTCTAAGTGGAGCCAAATTTTTAGGAATAATATTTCCCGCATATGAATTGGATACAATTGACCATGGAGTGCACGTTTCACTAGACGTGCTAAAAGAAAATGTTATCGAAACGCTTAGTTCTGCAAAAAAATTCCTGGATATCGAAAAGGTCGTGATCGTAAATGCCCACGGAGGAAATATTCCATTGATGGCCGAACTGTGGGACATTGAAGACAAGACTGACCTAGCAATCACATTCAACAATCAGGTAATCTCATCAGAAGGTCCCCATGGAGGAAGCGGAGAACTTTCAATGGCAAAGGTTTTAGGAATCCTAAACGAAGATGAAGTGAAAAACCAAGCAAACGTCAATGAATATGAAGAAGTTGGCCTATATGGATTTACCCAGGCACGCAGAGATGATCCAAACATTGAAGAAGGTGCAATGGACGTTGAAGAAAATGGCGTCTATGTGGATGAAGACTACGGAAAAAGACTATTCAATTTAGCTATTAACACAGTACTATTTGATATTGAAAAGTTATTGGATTTTTAAGGGGAATGTCAATAATTTTGTTTTTTAATATTTTTTCTTATTTTGTCTATTTTTAGGGCTGTTCGGCTTTTGTTTTCGTTTTGGGGTGCTGAGAACTTTTATTTTTTCATTGTTTTTGATGGTTTTTAATCGTA
>JAFRFD010000047.1 GCA_017434525.1 Methanobrevibacter sp. | reverse complement strand
TGCTGCAATTAATTCTTCGAAAGTATCATAAGACCCGAGGATAACAGTCGCAGCTCCTGTATCTCCAGTATCTCCTTTCTCTCCTTTACCTCCAAGACTTACTTGGAAACAGTTTACATAGTTGTATTCATCCGAATTTGCAACAGGATGAAATGCTAGAAACTCACCTGCATTATCAACAATAGCTCCGTTTTGTGTTAGTTTAATCCTATCAGCGGCCTTAACATTAACAATACCTGAAGCTAGTTTTAAACGGTAAAGTCCACCTAAAAGAAGTACACTTCCTTTTCTCTCCCCAGCAGTCATTACTACCGGTTCATTGACAAGGACACCAACAGGAACTTCTGTAGCATCCCCACTGTATTTCTTTAAACTTTCTTTTCCTATTGCAGATTTGTCTGAAATACAAAGTATATCATCAACCATACACTTATTGGAGTATTCATAGCCGAGACTTGTACCTGTTGGAGTTACTACATTATCGACTAATGTTTTAACCCCGTCATCAAGAAAGAAGGTAGTAATCTCTTTTCTCTCCACCAATAAAACAATTGTATCGCTCATAGTATCACATTAATATTTCAAATATATGATTTCCTTTAACGGAAGGATTACATTTAATATTAAAACCATTATCACTAGCTAAATTGCAGAAATATAAATCTTCAGACAATACTGTATCATTAGGATAAGTAACGAATTTAAAATATGGATATGGAAGTTTTTCAAAGATATTGACTTTAATTAATGCAACTCCAAGGCCACCGCCTTTAACTTCGATTGGACGTGGGACTTCATGGATCATGGTTTGTCCTTTAATGCAGTTGTCATCGTTGAAGTCTTTTCCGAAAGTGTAGATTATTGTCTGATCTGTTTTTGTTCTCTTGCGATAATACCATCCAAGAGCAATATCTGATTCACATTCAAGTAATTTTATTAACGCATCTGAAGGAAGCTGAATATCTGAATCAACCATTAATACATAGTCATAGTTACCAGCCATTGAGTTTTTGGCTATTTGATTTCTGGCTTTAGCGCAGTCATAGCCTGCTACATAATCAAAGTAGAGATTATATCCTGCAGGTCTTGTTAATCCATATATGCTTTTGAAACATTGTGGTTTGATGTTTTCAAATGTTGGAACTGCAATTAATATCTTTTTGTCCATTTATTCTTTCTCCAATTTTTGGATTCTACTTTCCAAAGCATCTAAATTAATCTTGTCTTCTTTTTCGCATCTATATTCATAGACGTCAATTAATGCAACAATTACAATAGCTAATGCAAAAGGTAAAAGTCCTTCGATTAAAGCATACTTAGTTGCATTAGTCATGATGATGTTGATAGCTACCGCCGTTAAAACAGCACTTGAAATTGTTTTGGTAAAGTTACAAATGACTATCTTCTTTTTTAAATCATTCATGATAACAATATCCTCCAAAGAATTTTATTCTCCTTGAGGGTAACCCAATACTGTTTTAGCTTTCTTTTTAGCGTATTCAACATCTCCTTCGCCTCTTATCCTACTTGCGTAATGGCTAGCTATTCCTAACACTATCATAAGGATGCAGTAGGGAACAGTATTCTCACTAATGCCTAAAGATTCTGAGTATAACATGATGATTGGAATAACAGTAACTAGAAATGATGTTATAATGTCAATGTCCTTTCTGTTTTTCTCTAACCATTCATATATCATCAGTTATCGCCTCATCATAAGTATGAGTTAAAATTACACCGTCAACACAAATCTTTTCGTTATTTCTATAAACTTCTTCAGCATTCTCTTCAATATTTATCCAGGATTCGTATTCTTCAAAAGTTTCAAAGTATTTGATGTATCTCATTGTGCCTCCCAAGTAATTGAGTAATATAAAATACCATCTTCGATTTTAAATGATATTATGGGTTTTACAGCGTAAGGATAACCACTATCAACGTATTTGGTACCGTTCCAGTAAAACCAGTGGCCTGTTGATGCGTCAATGTATGGTCCTTTATTTTCTAAAGTTCCTACGAGTTTCCTTATTGTCACTTTAAAACCTCTCTATAATATTATCTATTTTATTATATATTTTATTATTTGTTTTATATAAAGTATACATTT
>JAFRFD010000046.1 GCA_017434525.1 Methanobrevibacter sp. | reverse complement strand
TTAGATTAATGTTGCATTTAAGTGGTTTCTTATTTTTCGGAGGTTGAATACTATTGCTTCTAGTATCAGGTCAATTTCTACTTTTGTTCGGCCTCGTCTTTTGGATTGTTTGAATTCATGTATTTCTTTTATCTCAGAAAATACTCCTTCGCTGTGTATGGCTCGTAATTTATAGATTATTTGTCCTTTTTGTGAAAGAAATGCTCTTTTTCTTTCAATGAAAAATGGATTAAAAGGTTCGTATAATATTCTGTATTTACTATTTTTTGCACATTCTTTTTTATATGGGCAATTTGGACATTCATGTGTCTTGAATCTTAATTTTAATTCGTTATCTTTTTCTATTATTCCATCTACTTTTAATTTTTGATTATTGAGGCATGTGAATTCCATTTTTATGGGATCAAAGTGCATGTTGCATTTTGCATGAGGGTTGTCGTTGTATGTTCCATTTATTTTCATCGCATCGTTTCTATCAGGAATTATAGGTATTATATCTTTAGAATATGCGTATTCTATTTGATCTAAGCCATAATATCCATTATCTGCCAATATGTATTCTGGTACCACATTATATGTTTCAATTATGTAATCTATTGCTGGTTTTAATTGGTATCTGTCGGTTTTATCTTCAACTATTCTTTGCATGAGTATTAATCCAGTTTTAACGTCAACTACTGTTTGCAATAAGTATGCAAACTTTATTGTGTCATCTTTCATGCGCATTTTTCGTGCTTCAGGATCAGTTACACTAACACGATGTTTTCCATCATAATTTTCTTTCAACACTTCCAATGTGTCTAAAATCTCGTTACGTGCTTTTTTAGAGGTTAATGCTATTTGCAATAGTTGTCGTCCATGTTCATTGAGATTATGGTAGATTTCATCAATTAAATCAATCATATCTTCCGGCAATTCATCCATAAAAAAGAATCTTTTAATCTTGTGCCAAATAGTCTGCTTGGATTTATCAAATGAATAATCATATATTAAATCTTCCAAATATATGATTTGACCTATGGATAAGCTTCTGAATTCATTAACATAAGCTTCTATTGGAGTACTATCAATAGAAATGATTTTAAAATCAACTAATCCCAATTTAAAACCAAACTGGACTGTGAATTTTTGGAAATGTTTAATTAAATATTCATAATCATTTTTAAATTGGTTAATTTTTGATTTCCTAGGTAATTTCTCATTAGTAATGTACATACAGGCTTTGCTTTTGTCATCAAGGAACGCTTCAATCTTACGGCATGGCCTGTGGCCTCTAAAAGTAGCAAAAACATATAAACTTAACATTTCGGATTTTTCATACTTGAATTTTGGACTAGGAACTCCTGGTGCTTTGCCTTTGAATAATTCCGGGTTTTCTTTTTCAAACGATTTAACTAGATGTACAACCAATTTTACCATGTGATAATCATCTAAATCTTCTACAGGACTTTTATAAATCAAAGGGGCTTGAATACTATAATATTTACTTTCTACTGCCAACATAAAACCTTGACACTCCAATCAATAGTTTTTGCAAAAAAAGAAAGAATAAAATTTATATTGTATCCCCAACAAATATAATCAATGGTGGTTGGGGTTTTAATTCTGTTTTGCAATATTATATTTCTCCAATCACCTATTTAATGCTTTTCACTGCGTTAAAATTTGATAAACTTGCACTAACTAGTCCAGATAAATAAACAATGCATCCTATGAATGATAATAAGGTTAAAAATTCATAATAGAGATGCTATTTAAATCATGTTTATTGGATTAATATCATGTTTGGTGATGTTTAGGTTTAATTAAATGATGGGCTTTGAAAAAAGTAAGTCTAAACTTTTGTGTATCTACCCCCATAAAGTTGCAATATGTGGCAGATGGGGTTTTTCAAATTTTAGCAAATAGTGGACAGCACCAGATATATATGCTCAATTGTTGTATTATTGTTTATAATCATTTGTATAACTCTTGATTAAATTAAATATGGTTCATTCTGATTTTCAAGATTCATTTATAAATAAAGGAGGGTAAACATATATTTATCGCTAGCAGAGGATTTCCTGTTTAGTACATGACCATTACCGACAATTGTGACATTTTTATTGGAAAATGTCATATTTTCAATATCAATGTCACTTAACAATATGATCACTCCAGGGTTTTCAAGCATTTTATTTGCAATCTCCCAGGTTGTTGGATCTTTATCTGTTAAACCAGTTCCACCACCAGTAGCGTTAACATAAACAACTTTAGAAGTATATTGTGGATTTTCTTTGTCTAAAATGTAATAATTGTCATCAGTACCATGAGGTGTATTTCCAGTGAAAGTGTTATCACCGAATTTTAAACCAGTAACATTTTTAATGTAAATAGTACCATTACCAGAAGCTCTATTGTTAGTGAATGTGGAATCTTTTACAGTGAAGTTTTGTGCAGTTTCATTGTTAACATAGATTGCACTACCGTTAATCGCTTTATTCTGAGTAAATTCTGAACTTGTAACAGTAACATTGTCACCTGCAACATAAATAGCACCACCATTTACACCAGCAGTGTTATTAATGAAATGAGAATCAGCAACTACAGTACAAGCTCTACTGGTGACAAATATTGCTCCACCATTACCTGAAGCACTGTTATTTTCGAATCTGGAATCAGAAACAGTTACAACACGACTTGAATAATCATATATTGCACCACCGTCACCATTTGTTGCGTTATTGTTGGTAAAATTACAACCTATAATATTACCAGTTTGTCCGTCGACTTGAAGATATAAACCTGCATGTTGTTGTGCAACATTATTGTTAAAAGTAGAATTACTAATAGTTATACCTATTCCGTGGAAATAAACAGTTGCGATATTACTTGCATTGTTATCCTCAAAAGTAGATCCAGAAATACGTACAATATTAAGTTGACTAGAATAACATGCGGAACCTTCAGTTGCACGATTTTTAATGAAAATACAATCAATAATGTCTAAATCAGTTTTACTAATTTTGGAATATATTGCTCCACCTTGATTATTTGCAGAACAATTAGTGAAATTAGAACCAATAATTTGATTATTTCCATTATCGATTACAATAGCACCACCGTTAGTTGTTGCAACTTCATCAGTGAAATTACAATTAGAAACAATATTTCTTACACTACCAACATATAGACTTGAAGCATTATCTGCTTTATTTGATTTGAAAACACCACTTTCAATATTGGTATTATTTGCATTGGTTGTTAAGTATAATGCTCCACCAGTTGAACTTGCAGTGTTGTTTGTAAAATTACAATTTACCAAACTGGTACCATTACCATTAACGTAAGCAGCACCACCATTTGAAGTTACTGTATTGTTTGTAAAAGTACAACCATTCATCTCAATATTGCCTGCTTCGATGTATGCTCCAGCACCATTAAC
>JAFRFD010000045.1 GCA_017434525.1 Methanobrevibacter sp. | reverse complement strand
TTTTTTGAGTGCAGGTTTTTCAAAACCAAAATCCGAAAGATTTAATTGCTTTGAAAACAAACAACTAATTGGAGAATAGGTATTTTCGCGTTTCATATTAATATTTATTCTCCATTTTAATATATATAATTATATATTGCTTATTTTTTCTAATCGATGTGAAATTTCAAGTATAAATCTTAATACAGAATAATTAGACAATTTTAATAGATTTTAAGTAAAAATAGAAATAAAAATAAATTTTTAAAAAATTTTTGCAAAAATCAAATAGGATTTCTACAAAGCCCATTATTATTAATTTTGAATAAATTTAAATATTTTATCTGAGATAATTTTAAATGATTAATATTTTGAGGATAAATATGAGACATAATAAATTTATATTACATTTTTTTATATTATTTGTCTTTTTAATTTCAATCACGGCAATATCTGCAGCTGATTTAAATGACACTGGCAGTATAGATATTTTAAATGATAATGGGGGAAACTCATTCAATGACCTTAATTCTGTGATTCAAATTGAAAATTCAAGTTTTACATTTGAACGTGATTATGGATTCAATAGTGAAATTGACAAAAGTTATTCTAGTGGAATCAATGTAACCAAGGATAATTTTGTAATAAATGGAAATAATCATAAAGTTGACTGTAAGAATCAGTCCAGAGCGTTTGATATATCTGGAAAAAACGTTGTAATAAATAATTTAACCATTGTAAACGGTTTTTATGGCTATGGTTCTGCAATTAGAACTGACTCAAGATTAACATTAAACAATGTTACATTTATAAATTGTTTTGGTGATGGTGAAAAATCTAATTATGGGGCTGTTTATTCTTACAACACTGCATTAAACGTTAATGATTGTAAATTTATAGACAACGGTGGAGAAAATGGGGCTTCAATCTCTTCTTTCATGTCCACCGTCAATATTGTCAATTCCACATTTTACAGCAATAGCGATAAGATTGTCAAAGGTCAAGTCTATTTTGGTGGTAGCTCACATGCAAATATCGTAAATTCCAATTTCTTGAATACCACTTCAAAATATGCGGCTGCAATCTTTTTTATCAATGATGGAAATTTGACAATTAAGAATTCCAAATTCAAAAAACTGTTTGCTAATAGGACTGCAGGTGCAATTGGAGCAAAAGTTATTTCAAGTCTGATAATTTCCAACTGTGAATTCGACGATGTATCAAGTGAAAACAATGGGGGAGCCATCTTTGCAGATATTTTTGGGGGTGGATCCGTTTTTGGAAGTGAGACACTCATTACTGATACATTATTCACTAACTGTCAGTCTCGTTTTGGAGGGGCTATCCTTCAATTGGATGGAAATCTAGTGATAAAAAATACAAATTTCACTTCCAATCGTGCAGAGTATGGTGGAGGTGCAATTTATACAAGCTACACTGATGTTAAGATTTATAATTCCAAATTCACATCCAACGAAGTAATCAGTGATGGATCCACTGGTGGTGCATGTTATTTTGATGAGTCAAGTGCAACACTCAACGGAAACTATTTAGAAAACAATAACGGTTCTGTAGGTTCTGCAATTTTTGCATATGATAATGAATTAACCCTGAACGGAAATTACTTCAACAATCCATCTGGAACAAGCATTTATACAGTATATGGTAAAGTGAAGTTTGACAATAAGAACAATTTCAATTCTGACGTTAAATCTCTCAACAATAAAAATAACAACTATAATTTTGAAAATAATGCAGAACAGTTAATTATAATTAACAATACATTATATTTTAAGGAATTGCCTAAAAAATTTGATTTGAGAAGCTACAATTGGACCACTCCTGTTAAAGATCAAGGATTCATGGGGGCATGTTGGGCATTTGGAAACATGGCCGCACTGGAATCTGCATTGCTTAGGTATACAAATAAGACCTATTCCTTATCTGTAAATAATATGCAAAATTTAATGCTCAAATTTTCAAAATATGGGTCTGACACTATTGATGAAGGTGGAAATCCATTTACCTCTATTGCATATTTGATTGATTGGCTTGGAGTTTTCGATGGGGAATATGAGGAATACGATGAGATGGGTAAGATTTCCCAATTCTTCGGAACTACTGATAACATACATATTCAAAATGTGGTTGCAATCCCTCCATTAAGAACTGATTCAGATAGGAATTTGCTTAAAAATGCTTTAATCAATTATGGTGCCGTAGCAGTCAGTCATCGCGCTGATTTCAATGAAAGTAAATATTTCAACAAAACAAGTTCTGCACAATATTGTTATGACCAAACAGACTCAACCCACAGGGTTTGTATTGTAGGATGGGATGACAATTATTCAAGATATAATTTCCTAAAAACTCCTAAGGGCGATGGTGCATGGATTGTTAAAAACAGCTGGGGAACCGGCTGGGGTGATGAAGGATACTTCTACATATCCTATTATGACACTTCCCTTGCGGACAAGGAAAGCGTTTGCTACATAATTAACAATGACTCATACAACAGGATTTACCAACATGATGTTGGTGGGGACTGGAAATGGGTACCTGAAGGCAAATATTATTACAGTGTTTTCACTGCCGATGAGGATGAGCTTATTGGTGCTGTTGGGACCTGTTTCAAGGAAAGTGGCATGGAATATGAGTTTACAATATCCGTAAACGATATTGACGTATATACTCAAAAGGGGATAAGTAAATTCTACGGATACGAAACAATCAAGCTGGATAAGCTTGTTCAAATTAAAAAAGGAGATAAATTTAAAGTTACCTTTAAAAATATGTTGTGTGTCGTCCATGACTTAAGAATTCCTGCTCAATATGGTAAGTCTTTTGTAAGTGATAATGGTAAGGAATGGGAAGACCTGGCGAAAGTAATGTTTATAGGAATTCTCAAGGCATATGCCGTTCCTGACTTGAACATGACCAATAATCTTGTAAAATACTACCTCGGTGACGACCAATTTGTTGCAAATGTCACTCCTGGTGAAGAAGTGACTTTTGAGGTTAATGGAGTATCATATTCTGTTAAAGCAAACGACACTGGATTTGCCATGCTTGAAATAAATTTAAGACCCGGAAATTATTCCATCACAACAACTTGCGGTAATGTTTCCATTGTCAATTATATCATTGTAAAAAGTACTATTGTCTCTTCTGATGTCATTAGGGGCTACAACAGTGATTATAATTATAAATTACAAGTTTTAGACTCTACAGGAAAAGGATTGAATAATACCAAGGTCACAGTTTCAATTAATGGTAACTCAAAGGTTTTCGTAACTGATAAGTCCGGATACATAACAATTCCATTTAAAAAATTGACTAAATCACAGAAAATCATTGTTACAAATCCTGTAAATTCTGAAGTTAAAAAAACTACTATTAAGGTTGTTTCAAGGTTCAGTGGTGCTAAAAATCTTGTGATGTATTACTTTGATGGATCCAAGTTCAAGGTTAAAGTCATTGGTGATGACGGCAAGGCTGTCGGTAAAAATCAGGTAGTGACCATAAAACTCAACAAGAAAACCTACAAGGTAAAAACTAATGCAAAAGGTTATGCTATTTTGAAAATGCCAAAAACCCTCAAACCGGGCAAGTACACATTGAAAGCAACATATAAAGGCCAGACTATCAAAAAGACTGTTAAAGTTAAACAAAATCTTAAATCCAAAAAGAAATACAAAGTTAAAAAGTCTGCCAAAAAACTTGTCATCAAGGCAACTCTCAAAAATGGCAAGAAAGCGGTCAAGAATAAAAAAATAACCTTAAAAATTAAAGGTAAGAAATTAAAAGCAAAAACCAATAAAAAAGGTGTTGCCAAGTTTACCATTAAGAAAAACATCATTAAAAAACTTAAGAGGGGTAAAACATACACTGTAAAAGTGACTTACCTTAAAAATACCATAAAAACAAAAGTTAAAGTCAAGTAGATAATTTTTATCTACTTTCTTTTTTTATTTTTTACTAGTTTTTTCATATGCTAAACGGGGATAATTGTCCTGTTCTACATAAATTGTACCGCAATGGATGAATCCTAGCTTTTCAACCAGATTCTGCATAACTAAATTGTCTATATGAGTATCAATGCGAATGTGATTGCAGTGATTATACGCCCAGTTGATGCAAAAAGATCCAATACCTTTTTTTGAACCGTCGCTGGCTAATCTGTGGATTACTCTGTAAGCTGAATCATCAATCCATGAACCGTCTGTAATCTCAGCATATGTTGGTTCAATGTCTTTTCCCCAGATAAATACGAATGTTCCAATGATTTGATCTTCAGCGTTTACACAAACGTAGCTCTTGCCGTTTTCAATGTCTTTCTGAATCAATTCCTTTGGAGGCCAGTTGGTAGGGCCCCACTGATTTGGATTTCCTGTTTCTACCATGAACTTTCTTGCAAAGTCATATATCTCCATAATTCTGTCAATATCTTGTGGTCTTGATTTTCTGATTTTCATTGTTGCTAAATATGTGCAGGTAGGTTGTTATAATTTTGCAAAATAATCATCTAGTGTAGCATGATAGTAATATTCTGTTAAGAGTAGTGTCATCATGTTTGTTTTGTTGACTTGCATATGAATTGTACTTTGTTTCTAGGTAATTGTATTGGCTATCTTGATTTAATTTGTCTATTTTTTGCTCTTTGTATATATTAATGGATTTGTCTAAGGTATTATAAAATGTATCTTCATCTATTTTGCTTTGAGGAGTATTTTTAATTAACTTTTCAATATCTGATGTGATTTTATTGTTCGTCCATTTAATCTCGTAGACAGATTCGCCGGATGCAAAATATGCATGTGAAATATTTTCATGGGCATATTCATTATATGCATAGTAATGTCTGACAGGATGTCCATCAATCACCATTTCTTCGCTGAAATCTTTTTCTGTGGCCCACAGTCCAATTGCACCTGGAACATTTTCATCAATGCAGCTGATTGAAAAAATATTCTCCAACTTGTAATTTCCATTTATCATTTTTCCGCCCTGATATTCGGAGGGGATGCTGAAATCAACATTATTTATGGTTATGGTAGAATTGCTTGCATATGAACAGCTCATGATGAGTGTTATCAATGTCAGTGTGATTAAAATTTTTTTCATTTTTATCTCATTAATATCTTTGTATGCACAAACTTAAATATTTTGAGTCTGTAAAATTTCATAGGCTTCTTTCAAATTTTATTTTGGCTTTGTAGAAATCCTATTTGATTTTTGCAAAGCCAAATATTATGAAAGTGAGCACTTACATTCGAAAAACTTTATATATGGTATTTGATAGATTATTTGTAGATGTAATAATTTAAAACACTAAAAGAATTATAGGAGAATTGAAAATGAAAATGCATAAAATTTGTCCAAGATGCGGATCTCGAAATGTTGATTGGATTATTCCTCAAAATTGGTCACAATGCGTTTGCAGGGATTGTGAATATACTGGACCAATCATTGAAGGTAACGACGAATTGGCTGAAGAAATTCATGAATCATACCTAGATTCTTTAAAAGATAATGAATAAAGAATATGGGAGAATGAAAGATGTTAGGCTTAAATAATCATCAATATGGCGAAAATATTAAGAATATTCCTAGTGACGACTCATATCCTATGATTTCAATATTATTTTCAAAAAAAGATGCGATGGGTGTAAATGCATTATCCCTTACAGTACTTGACTTGATTAATAAAAGTCAAATAAAATGTGACATTGGGTTGGAAGGCTCCTATGAAGTGGGTAAAAAATTGACTCCACAAGATATGGAAGTAATGAAAAAAATAACTCTTAGAATTGCAAATAAGGGTGAGTTAAAAACTTCTGAGACTCGTGCCATCAACTTGCTTAAAAACATGAATAAGAATAAAAAATTCGACTTGAAATCAATGGCAAAACAAAGCAATAATTCTTCAATCGCAAATAAATTTGAAAAGGATTTCAATGAGTTCGTTGAATCTTTTAAAAATGAAAATGGATATAATGGCAAAAACTATAAAGATTTTCTGGAAAATGCAAAATTGACAAGCAAAGGAAAAGAGGTTAAAAAGGAATGGAAAGACTTCCAAACTTATTTAAAATCAAAAGACCTAACCGAAAAATATCCTCCTGATTCTGCTTTTGAAAATTCAGTGCAAATCATTTATGCAGCATGCTTTGACATTGAAAAAGAAGCATTGGACATAAGGGAAAATAATTCTCCATTAACTGATTTCATTGATAAGGATGGATATAAATTATTAAATATAATATTCAATAATGCATTGTTGAATGTTACTGAAAAACGAAAAGGAAATGGAATATTTTATGGTGTCAACGATAAATATACTATTCCTGGAGGAGGCTAATCTCCTCCAATAATCTATTTTTAAAAAATTTGGCTTTGTAGAAATCCTCATTTTTATTGAATTTGAGTTGATCGATAGATGTTGTAGATTGTATTTTTGAGTTTTGTTTCTTTATTTGATAATTGTAGGCTTCTGCTTCGGTTTGTTCCGTTGAATATTCTTTTTATTA
>JAFRFD010000044.1 GCA_017434525.1 Methanobrevibacter sp. | reverse complement strand
ATATGATGTGGAAATTAATATAATGGATTTAATCAAATTCAATAAAAATATGATTTCTACAAATCTTTAAAAAATTTAAATAATATCAATTGGTATAAATATACAACATGAGCAAAGACCGAGAAAGCATGAAGGGAACATACTTCATCTCTTCAATTTCAACAACTTCATACCTAGTGGAATATGGGGTTTTATCAATTTTTACTTTATTTCTACTTTATGTTTTGGATTTCTCAATTCCATTGACATCACGGGTTTATGGATATTATTACGGCTTTGCATATCTGATTCCAATACTAATCGGATATATTTCTGACAAATACCTGAATAAATCCACTTCACTGACCATTGGCTTTGTTTCAATGATAATAAGCCAAGTGATTCTATGGTTTTCAGCCTCATTATATGACCCCAACAATCCTGTTCGAGATACAATAGTCCTTAATTTGCAAAACATTGCGTACTTTATAGGATTGCTGTTCCTCGCATTGGGAATGAGTTTTTCATCCCTTTCAATTACACATATGATTAATTCTATCAATAACGAATCATCAAGACTTAAAGGATTCTCCATTTATTATCCCATTTTGAATTTTGGAATATTGGTAGGAGTAATCATAACAAGTGTGGTGGTGGGAAATGAAAATTATGAATTATATGAATGGATTTTCTTCATATTCACAATTATTCTAATTATCTGACTAATCATCTTTAGATTAGGCAAAGATAAGTATCTGGTTGACAATGGCGGAAACCCTATGAATGATGACCGCCCTAAGGAGTCCATAATTGAGGAGTCAAATAAACTTCTCAGGAACATATCACATGAAAGCATATTCAAAATCAAAAATCTAAACTTTAATCAAAGAATAAGGCTTTTTCGTGATTCACTGACACTCAAGGAAAAGGATAGGATAACGGTCTTTTTCATATTTTTAATGATAATAATCTTTTATAGAATTGCATTTTCTCAATCCAGCATATCCCTTGTCTTTTTTATAAATACTTATGTCCAAAGGGATTTGAGCTTTTTTACAATACCTGTACAAATGTTTTCCCTGCTTAATCCTCTATTCATTTTAATTTTAGGCCCTATTTTTATTAAAGTCACTGATAAGCTGGAGAAAAAGAAAATCAAACTGGGATTCATAAAAAGAACCATATTGGCCCTGTTGGTCATGGTGCTCTGCTTTACGCTGCTAACCGTAATTGGCTATTATATAGATATTGATTCTGTGGATAAAATCAGCTTGATTTGGATTGTTGTTTTTGAATTTTTTATAGCAGTATCTGAACTTCTTTTCTCGATAGCGGGTTATGCTATGGTTGGTGATTTGGCCCCTGAAAAATATTATTCCTTGTTTTTCGGATTTTTCCTGGCTACAAAGTCTGTTGCAATGTTCTTGTCCGGATTTATATCCTCACGTTTCCCACAGGAAGGAACTGAGTCTTTTATTTTTCACATGCCGGTTCATGGACTGATGGACTTTTTCATGATATTTGTAATTATGAATCTATTTACTGCATTAGTTCTAATCATTTATAGAAAAAAATTGATTGAAAAAATGCATCTTGAAGATTCGAATTCTGCATAGTTCCACATTATTAAATACAAATAATTTGTGATATCATTGATTTATTAACAATAATCCTTGAAAAAATAGTTCATTACGAGAAATAATCTAGGTGATATCTTCCAAATTCTCCTTATCCAGCATTTGTGTTAAAATTCGAGCATACATCCTGACAAAACTGGCGGCAGTATCGCTTGAAAACATGTCTGCATGGTTTATGTGAATGACATATCCGTCATCCAAATCATTGATTACGCAGAAGAATTCGGAAAATGAATCCTTAAATGCATCCCTTATGATTATGTCGTTTCCAACATCGGATACATCATTCAAATCAAAATTATACTCAAACAGTACAGTATTATTCAAGTCGAATTCCTTTTCAAGCAATCTGAATGGATAGACATTGCTAAGCATTGATTTTAAGACCAAATCGGAAAAGTAATCCAGGTATGTTTTAATGTCATCGTTTTTGCAGTCTACAAGAATTGGGGTTGTTCGGGCAAACATTCCCAGAGAATCCTGAATATAATTTTCATGACGACCATTCTCCACAAAGTTATAGTAGACCTTAGGGCTTCCTATAAATCGGGAGTAAGTATATGCAAATACTGCATTTAGGAAAGTACCAATGGTGATGTTATTGTTTCTAGTGAACTCTTCAACATCACTTCGAATTCTGCGAATTGGGAGAGAAACTATTCCTTGAGAACCGTTTGAATCTTTTTGTATTGAATTGACTTCGCCAATGCCTGCCAGTTGTTTGGCATAAAACTCATGTGAAGAATCATAAGTCTCTTCGAATTTGGATTCAAAAGAATCACGGCTGGCATAAAGGAAGCCCAAATCAACATCTTTGTTCAAATTACCTTCAAAAGCATCAGTGAAATCATTGCCAATTATAGTGTATCCTATAGCGTCATTAATCACATGATGGATATCATAGACAATTCGATTGGATTTCTCATTGCCGATAATGAAGAAACGGGCCAAATACCTTTCCAAATCAAAAGGCTTTATAAGGTCAGTGAAATCATCGGTATTGCAAACCTCAACTAAAGGATAGCTATCACAGATTAAAAGGGGCATGTCCATGTCATCCAAAATACGTCCTTTTAAGATAGGATGCTTTCCAATCAAGGAATGAATTGAATCCTTAATGTCATCAACGGATTTATCCAAAGGACATTTAACAAGATTACATGTAGAATATGCGTTGCCCATATCATAGTCTTTTTCATTGAAATAAATTTCAAGCTGGGATTCAGAAAGGGCACAGACAACATTGTTATCATTAAAATTGAAATTTCCAATGAATTCTAATTCGGATTTGATGTTTTCAATGAATTCCGTGAGATTATCGGCTATATATGTGTCTTTTGGATACGTGCCGCTAATGTAATAGGAATCATCAGCACGATTGATGTTGAAAACAATACCATATGTGTCCACATCTTTCAAATCATCTTGAACCAGATTATGATTGGCCGATTTGAATAGCTCATTTTCAAAAGCAAATTCTGTGCTTAGGAAATTGAATGTAACTGGACAGTGCCTATACTCCAATTCATTGGTGATGTAGATTAATGATCCATAATTCAAACCCAAATTCCGTATATCTCCAAATGCGGTTTTAATTTTATAAACATCTCTTACAATGGAAACATCATCATAATCATTGCCGATATCGACATGTACTGGATACTGGCTGGTAAACCACCCTACGGTTCTGAAAAGATTTGCAAGATTATCATCACGCCCATAAGATTCTCGATTAAATATGATATCTTTCCCGTAAGTCTTTTTATATGCACGTGCAATAGCTAATGCCCAATATTCCTCCTCTGAAAGCATCAATAGGTTATCGACATCATATCCTACATCAACATTGAAATTAAATCCCTTGGCATTTCCTCTAATCTGTGAATCGTCCAATAGTCCATTAACTTCAATCCAATGCAATTTCTCTTCTTCAGAAATGTTATCAACCAATCCTTTTACATCTTCAATCCAATCCTTATATGAATATGGTCTGGTGAGTTCAATATTCCCATCATTCGGGTCATGATAAGCTTCTTTTATTGATAATCCATTACCTTCGATAATCTCTGATGAAATTTCTTGAGTATTTTCAATATTCTGAGCAATCCTATAAGGTGTTCTATAATTCAATATGTCTCTTGCAGGATATGTTATGCCGTTTTTGTTGAGCAATGAGATTACACGTATCGCCGTGATGGAATCTCCACCGAGATTAATGAAGTCATCATTTAATCCAACGAACTCCTGATTAAACACAGCCTTGAATGCATCAGCCACCATCTTTTCCACGGCATTTGTTGGAGCAACATAATCAACAAAACTATCAACTTGATATTCATTGCCATAAACGTCTAGGGAATTCTCACTTTGACTTGGGGTAGAGAATATTTTCAAATCTTCACTGATGCAATAGTCAATATCAGAGAGCATCTCCTTTTCCAACATTTGGGTTAAAATTTTGGCATACGCTTTAGCAAAACTGATTATGGTTTTTCTAGAAAACTTATCGGAATGCTGAATCCCTACAACATAGCCATCATCCAAATCATTAACGACACATAGCAAATCGGAAATTGAATCTATGATGTTTTCGCTTGCAATAATGTCCTCATTTAAACTGAAAACATCAATGAGATTCAAGTTATACTCAAACATCACATCATTATTCAGATTGAATTCGGAAGCAAGCATTCTGAATGGATAAACATCATTTAACATGGAAGATAATGCCAAATCTGAAAAATAGCTTAAATATTCTTTGATGAAATCATTTTTGCAATCAACCAGAATTGGAACAGTTCGAGTGAACATCCCTACTGCATTTCGAGCATAATCCTCATGTCGCCCATGCTCAGTGAAATTAAAGTAAACTTTGTCACTGCATAAAAAACGAGAATAAGTATAAGCAAAAGCGGCATTTAAGAAAATTCCTGCAGTTATCCCATTAGCACTAGCGAACTCTTCAACACTGTTCTTAATGCCTAGAATAGGAATGGAAACAATGCCCTCACAACCCTCAGATTCATTCGGCAATTGCTTTACTTCATCGATATCTGCCAAGTGTTTGGCATAGAATTCATGGGCTCGCTCATAGCCGGATTCAGATTTGGATTTGAAAGAATCATAACTTGCATGAACAAAACCTAAATCAATACTTTCATCCAGATTATCTTCTAAAGCATTAATCAAATCATTTTCAACAAATGTGCATCCTACAGCGTCATTTATGATATGATGTGCCTCAAAGAATACCTTTTTTTCTTCATTTTTATCAATAATATAAAAACGTGAGAGGGATTTTTCCAAATCAAATGCCTTTAAAAGATTAGAAATGTCATCATCAGAAGTTATATTAATATCAGGATTGCTGTCGCAAATTAAAAATGGAGTAGTGTCATTATCTAAAAGTCTTGACTTTAAAATAGGGTGTTTATCAATTATTGATAAGATTGCCTCTTCAATTTCTTCAATCGAACTATCCGAACCGCAATCAATAGAGGCAAATGTGGAATATGCAGTATTCTTATTGTTGACTTTCTCATCCAAATAAATTCCCAATTGAACTTCAGATAATGGACAGATTATTGTGGAATCATCAAATGAAGCATTTTTCTCCTTGAAAATATTTTTTGCTGAATTTCTAACATCTTCAAGCCATGATTCATATGAGCTAGGTTTATCAAGTTTCATTTTTGCATCTAAAGCCAAATGAGTGTAGATATATGTCAAATCATCCAATAAAATACTCCAGCTTACCCCATCCACAATCAGATGATGAATGACAAAAACAAGATAACATTTATCTTCGCAGCGAGCCAAACTGACATCCATCAGATTATTGAAAACATCAAGTGAATCTTTAGCTTTCTGGATGATTTCTGCAATGCCTTCATCAATATTGCCAGTTATCTCATATTCATTGATTTCACAGATTCGAGTATTCAACGGTAATATTTCCTGCACATACCAATCATCTTTAACTTTGAATCTCGCCCTCAGCATGTCGTGCAGTTTTGTTAATTCATCCAAAGCAGCCTGCAGTATAGCGATATCCAAATCAACTGCAGATTCCAAAACAAATTCCTGTGTGAAATTATTCCTGTTTATTTGATCAAAGAAATAATCCTGAATTGGAAGCAAATCAAAAATGCCTTCGACATATTCATGGGATTCTTCAAATTTATCTCTCGCATTCTGAGCAATGAGATAGGGGGTCTTATACTTTAAAATATCACTTGGATTACAAATGATTCCTTCATTTTGAAGCAGGGAGACTATGCGTATGGCCTTAATTGAATCTCCACCCAAACGATAGAAGTTATCATTGATTCCGACCTTCTTTACATCCAGAACATTTTCCCATACTTTAACAACTGCATCTTCAACCGCATTTGTCGGTGAAGCATATTTGTATTTTGCTGCTTTAGGTTGAGGCAATCTTTTAATATCTATCTTTCCGTTGTTGTTTAGAGGTATGGAATCAATCTGCATTATTGAAGTGGGAACCATAAACGGAAGTAGCACATTTCCCAAATCATTCAATAGTTTATCCGTATCAATGACATCATCACTAACGATGTATGAATACAATTGAGTATTTCTGGAATCCGCTACTGTGACGGCCTGGTTTATATTCTCATTTCTCTCAATTTGCCTGTTGATTTCATCCACTTCAATTCTTTGACCATTGATTTTGATTTGCGTATCCATCCTTCCGATGAAATTTATTTCGCCATTACTATCAAGATATGCTAAATCTCCAGTGCAGTACAATGTGCCTTCATCAAATGGATTTGCGATGAAATGTCTGTTTGTTTCATTCTCATTGTTTAAATAACCATCAGCCACCTGTTTTCCACCAATGCACAATTCTCCAGGAATGCCTATTGGGCATAATTGTCTTTTATCATTTAAAATATAAATTTGAGTATTTATATTGGCTTTTCCAATGGTGATTTTATCATATAGGACTCTTTTAATGCTTGCGAATATTGTTGCTTCGCAAGGTCCATATGCATTGTAGATAATCGGATTGTAATTTTTCCGAATTTCGGCTACCAGACCTTCATTTAGGACTTCTCCTGCAAGTATCAGCTGTCCCACATTTTCCATAATCCTTTCAAAATTTGGAAGCTTTAAAAACATTTTCAATTTGGCCGGAACCGTATTGACAATTGATTTTTGATTCAATACGTCTCTAGGAATTCCTGAAAAATCATAATTCTCATTGATTACATGCAGCTGAATGCCATTCAACATTGAAAAGATAATCTCAAAAAGCGATGTGTCAAATCCTATATTTGTCGTGTGGTAAAAAATCCTGCTGTCTTTATCATAAAATTGCTTTTTAGCACTTATCAGGAAGTTTTCAACATTTTCATGAGTGATTTGCACACCTTTTGGGACCCCTGTAGTTCCTGAAGTATGAAGTATGCACAGCTTGCCTTGAGAGGACAATTCGAATTCGCCATAATCATAATCATATAATGACTTTTGGTTCAAATCAACAATGTCGACATCATCCATGTCCAAATCCAGATTCGTCAATACAACTTTTGCGTCAACCTCATCAATGATGCGCCTTATCATTCCCTCTGGAGCTGATGGGTTGATTGGGACATAAACCGCATTCAGTTTCAAAATGCTATAGAAGCCCAAAACAGATTCTATACTACGGTTAGCTATCAATACGATATTATCTTGCTTTTTAACACTGAATTTGTCCTTCAGATAATTTGACAAGCTGTTGGTTTTCAAATCAAAATCATTATAGCTTAAAGAAGATTCATGATTGGACAAAATTTTCATTGTAGGGTTTTTAGCAATTTGCTCTTTTAATGCTATCAGGATTGGGTCATATTTCACGTCCTCCTTAACGCCAGTCATTTCGATTATCCTTTCCCGCTCGCCAGATGATAGAATGTCAATGTCATCAATTTTCATACCCATATTTTTGCCGATGTTGTCAATCAAATTAATATAATGGCCCAGTAGTCCCTTAATCTTATCAAAGGAATACAAATCAGTATTATAATCGAATTCAACAGTCAAATCGGATGGACTATTCTTTATTGTGCATGTCAAATCAAATTTGGATCCATCCCACTCTAAATTATTGTCAAAGTCATCGGCAGTGTTCTGTATAAATGCTATGTTGAACAGAGGATTGAATGAATTGTTGGTTGGTATGTTATGGTCTTCAACTATCTGTTCGATTGAATAGTTCTGATTGGCGAATAAGTTGGCCAATTCTTCTTCGGTTTTCATTAAAGTCTCTTTTAAGGTATCCCTGCCACACATGGTCTGTGCAAATGGCAGTGTATTGGCAAACATTCCCAAAGTCTTTTTCAGAACTGGAGATGTTCTTCCGTTTGTTATGATTCCAATTTGAATGTTCGATTCGTCTGTGTATTTGTGAAGCAAAATGCAGAATTGCAGAAGTAATAATTTGTAAACTGTGGTGTTGTTGTCCATTGCTCGTTTTTCTATAATTTCTTTATCCAGAATGTATGCAATCTTGCTTCCGTTAAAAGTCATTTCTAGTGGCCTTTCAAAATCTGTCATAAGTACGGTTCCATATTCTGAAAGTTCTCTGTTTTTCCAGTAATCCGCTTCCTTAGTCTGCTGATTTTTAACCCATAATACATTAACCGGAGGGTTTCTTTTAAGTTCATATTTTATGGATGGCTTTTCACAAATGAGTAAGATATCTTCAACCGTTAGATTTTCGATTCCACAACTGACAAATTGATTTAAAACCTTTTTGATGCTCCTTAAAAATGAGTGGACATATGGAAAAGTGTATTTGTTGGCATCGAACTTTAATTTCAAGAGATATTTCTGGGATGATTCGCCGATAATCAGTGAGGGGTTTGAATCATTGTCTTCCAAATCATTATAAATATAATTAAAATGAGATTGGATGGTCAATTTCCTTAACAATTCATTATACTCCTTTGGATTGGAAAAATCATCACTGAGATTGGCAATATAATCAATGACATTCCTTTTTCTGTTTTCATCATTGAATTTCAATGGGGCCTCAATGGATTTTCCATTGATTTTGGACTTTGTTTTGATGAAAATTTGGCTATCTTCACTATATTTTGTCAATGTAATGCATGTAGCTGTCAAAAACAACAAATTATGGTCTAAATCGTATTTTAAAGCTAAATCATTAATTTTTGATTTGATTATGGAAATGCAAACATATTCCATTTTTGAGATGTTGTCATCATTTTTATTAAACATAAGGGCTGAAGATTGCATAAAAACACACTATAATAGTAGTTTTCACTGATTATTATTTAAAAATTTTTTCATTTAGTTCACAATTTTCAATCCTAAAACAAAATTGATTTGACTTTGGAGGGAATCCTATTGATTTTGCAATTTTTTTTTTAAATCAGTATTTAACTTTTTTAAGGCAATGATTTTTTCTTTAATATTAGATTGGGGAGGGGTGTTTTTGATGTGTTCTAAAAAATAACTATGTTTTTAGTAATTTCCTTGCTTTCAATATCTTATTTGAAAACATTAAAATAAAAGTTCAACTATCGTAAAGCATTTTCTTTAATTTCTGCACCTCAATTTGGGCAATTAATAAATTGGTTCAGGTTGAAACAGTAGGCATTTCAAATAATTCTTCAGAAGGTTCATATAATCTTGAAATAATGACTCCCATTGCCTTTCGACAAACAATTGTCAGGTTTCTCTTTCATTAAACGTATCCATATCAAAAGATTTATACTGGTGTGCAACAATGGATGTGCAAATACCATTGCCGGTAATATTGTTAAGAGCATTAAACATGCCAATTATATTGTATATGCCAGTTATCAAGTCAATTATGGCAATAGGTAAACCTACCATACTAAGTATCATGGATAAGGTAAAGACACTTGCCATAGGAACTGTCGGGGTACTGATTGTAGCCATTAGAATAACAATGATTGCTGTTAAAAGGGTGGTTGTGCCTAAATCAATTCCATAAGCTTGAGCTGTAAATAAAAAACCAACACTAAAGAAAACTGCAGACCCGCTCTTATTAAGTGAAGTTCCTAAAGGAATTGTAAATAATGAAATGCCATGGGAAACACCCATTTTATCTAATTCTTCTATAGCTAATGGAATTGGTGCGCTTGAAGATCCTGAGGAGAATGCAAAAAACATTGCAGGTAAAAACTTTCTATAAAATTTTAAAGGATTTGCCTTTGTAAAAATTGCAAAAATAATTGGATAAACCACAAATATCTGAATAGCAGTTACAAGTATTATGCATCCGATAAATACAGTTAATGGTAAAATACTTTCAAATCCGATTGATCCAAAAGTTCTTGCCATAATACAGAATATTCCTATTGGAGCGATTTTCATGATGATGCCTATCAGTTTCATCATCAGACGGTTTAATTCATCAAAAAGGTTATAGACAGTTGATGTTTCATCTTTTAATTTGATTAAAATAAAACCAATCAGCACTCCAAAAAATATAATGGGCAACATTTCTCCATTATTCAATGCATTTAATGGGTTTTCAGGAAAAATATTTAAAATTATGTCAGTTAATGTCATGCTTATTGAATTTGACATTGATCCGGATGTCGCTATATTTAAACCCGCTCCTGGTCTGATAATTGTTCCTATAATTAAAGCAATTGCTATTGAAATGATGTTTGTGAACAAGAAAAATACTATGGATCTTGCTCCTATTGTTCCGAGCTTTCGAATATCTGAGATTGAAGCAAGACTCATGATTATTGAACAGAAAACAAGCGGAACAACAAGCATTTTCATTAATCTAATGAATAACTCTCCACCTACATAAAAAACATTATCCATTAAGATATAATTTTTAATGAGAGGATCTTCAACATAAAAGTTTAGGAATAATCCGGTTAACATTCCTAAAATCATTGCTATTAAAATCCAATTTCCCAAACTTATTTTTCTTAAATAATTAAACATTTCAATCAAATATAATAACTTTTTTATTTCATATCAGTGATTTATCAGGTTCTTTTTTATTGTTAAAAACATCCACATCAAATGATTTATTTTTAAGTGCAACGATTATTGTGCAAATGGCATCACCGGTAATATTGACTGCGGTTTTACATGAGTCGAGAATAGGATCTATACCTACCATCACTCCAATTATTTCAACCGGCAGACCAACTGTAGTGAATACTAAAGTTAAAGTGGCAAGACCTGAAAACGGAACTGACGGAGTACTGGTTGAAGCTATTATCACTGTGATAATTAATGTTATAATGGCTGAAGTGCCTAAATCAATTCCACAATATTGGGCTGCAAACATCGCCGCCACACTTTGCATGATAAGGGTTCCGTTTTTGTTAATGGTAGCTCCTAAAGGAAATGTAAATGATGAAATATCATGGGAAATACCAATATCTTCCAATTTATTCATATTTAATGGAATCGTTGCATTTGATGATAATGTTGAAAATGCAAAAAACATCACAGACATGAACTTCCTATAAAACCTCAAAGGATTCACTTTTGTAAAAATAACAAGTATAAAAGGATAAACTATAAATAACTGAATTACCAGCCCTAATATTACGCAGCCAATGAATTTGGCTAGAGGAAATACGCTTTCAAACCTTAAAGTTCCAAAAGTTCTGGCCATCAAACAGAATACGCCAAAAGGAGCAATTTTAAGGATAACGCCTGTCATCGCTATCATAACATTCTTTGATTCTTTAAAAACATTATTAAGCGTTGGAGTTTTTTGACTTAATTTAATTAAAATAAAACCCATTATCGCTCCTAATATTATGACAGATAACATCTCACTATTGGCTAAAGCATTTAAAGGATTTTCTGGAATAATATTTAAAACCAAATCAGTCATTGTTTGATTAAGAGTCACATTTGATGTTTGACTTATTGCTGTGAGGTTTATGCCAGCACGGGTTTAAAAACTGAACTTATTATGAGTGCGATGAATATTCCAATAATGGATGTGGCAAGATAGAGAAGAATAGTTCTTCCACCAGTCATAAAAATTTTACGAATATCGGAAATTGATGTTATACAAACAACTAAAGAACAAAAAACAAGTGGAAGAGTAATCATTTTCATCAATCTGATAAAAATATTGCCCCCTAAATAAAAAACGTTATCCATAAGAATAATATCTTTAATAAAATGGTTATTAACATATAAATTTAGAAATAAACCGACGATTACTCCCAAAACCATTCCTATTAAAATCCAATTACCTAAACTAATTTTTTTCAATCGATAAAACATAAACTCAACTGTTTATTCTTTTTTTTTATTGTTGATATTATATAAATGGTATTATCCAATATTTTTTCTAATTTTATTTTTTTATAAATTTCGGTTGATTAAGTACTTATTTTAGTTGTAATTATTTAAAAAGTAGTTAATTATAAATATATGAGAATTATTTAGGATAACAAAACTAAAACACTTCTCTCATTCTATTTTATGTTGCCCCGCCAAAATTCAATGCACAAAAAGCAGAATAAGAGAAATTTTCGAACCTGCAGATGACTTAAAATGGAAAATGAAAGCAGATTATTTGGTATAATCATATATTCATTTGTGAAGAGAGACGCGCTAAATTGGTAAGTATAAAAAATTATACTGTCTTACTTTTTGTAGCTAATCGATAAATTTATATGAAGTCATGATTAATGGGATTATTGTAAGAGCTAAAAGTACATTATATTTTGTATAGTATACGGGCAACAAAATTTTTAAATGATTTATGACATTTATAATATCTATTAAACTTAAATATTTATTTCAGCATATAATAACTTGGTATTGGTTATTAAATAGATTAATCAATCATTATTCATTCTTATTTTTATAAAAAGAGTTTTTTAAATAATTATTTTTCATGCTTGTTTTGACTGTTTAGGTGGGTGCTTATATTTTGTATAGTGTTGGTATAATATTAACTTATATGGATTGGTTAATGGCAATGGGTATGTTTCATTACCTAATTGTTTATCAATGTATTTTTGAATATGTTCTCTAATTCGATTTTAGTTTTATCATCATAGAATTCATTGCCCAAATCGGTAGTTAATGTAAACATTGCGAGTTCATAAATTACCTTATTAAGTTTTTTTCCTTTATCAGTTAATGTGTATTCAATATTTTGGTTATTTTTATCGCTGTTTCTAGTGATAAGTCCGTTTTCTTCTATTTCTTTAAGACAATTGCTTAAAACTTTATTGGATAGATTAGGTTTTCCATCTTTAAATTCATTGAAACGTTTTTTTCCAAAAAACATATCTCTTAATATTTGAATAACCCATTTTCTGCTAATCAATTCCATGGCAAGTTCCATTGGGCATTTTCCTGCTTTTTTATCATTATTCATGTAATGTCTCCTAAAACTGTTATAATATTTATTAATTAATATTAATTAGTTTTAAGTAACCTAGAAGTAACTTTATTCTTTTTATACCTGATGAAATATATTATGATTAAATAAAAGTTTGACTTTTATTAAAATTTAAGGTGATAAATTATGAAATTTAATGCATGGAATGATAATGAGAAATTTTTCTCATCAAAAATCGCACAAAATGTAATTTCTACCGCTTGTGGTTCTGATATTAACACTGCTTGTGGCAGTGATGTGACTGCTTCTGCTTGTGGTTCTGATATTAACACTGCT
>JAFRFD010000043.1 GCA_017434525.1 Methanobrevibacter sp. | reverse complement strand
GCTGAAGAAAACAGTTGATGATGCCATGAGTTACAAGGAGTTTGTTGCGATATTACAGTCAAGCCTGAACGCAACCAACTCAACAAGGGAAGCTCTTATCATGACATCCCAACAGGATGACCTGGATCCTCAGATCCGCAAGATGATGAATAAGATCATCAGCGATATCAGACTTGGCGACGGTGTTGAAGAATCCTTAGATAAAGCAATCAGGTTATCAGATAATATCTATTTCAAAATGACCCTTACCATTCTGAGAATAAATCATAATATCGGTACGGATAAAACTATAACAGCGTTGAACAATATCCAAAGAAGCATGCTGGCAATCATTGATAATGTTCAGCTGTTGAGAGACAAGATAAACTCCGTTATCGGTGCAAAAGCGATCTTCATCCTGATTCTGCTCGCTGCACCGGTCATACATTCCTTATGGACAGATGAGATAACCGGCACATTCTACAGTGATACCATGAGTCAGATCCTGATGTGCGGTATCATGGCATTCGGTTTCTTTGGCCAATGGGTACTGGACAGACAGGCGAGCAGTGCTGTGAAGGAGGTATAAACGATGATAAAAGACGTTATTATCTCAATAATGTATGTAATGGCTTTGGCATGCGTATTGGCGCTGATCATTCAGTATGAGCCAACCAGACGCAAGTTAAGTTATTTCTCTAACGTTCCAAATATCAATGCCTCCATCTTTGACAGAATGATGGCAAATGAATGGATCAAGGATAAACTCCATTACATGACTACAGGCAATGGTATAAAGAATGATTCTCCTGAGAAACTGATGAAGGATGTATTAAGAAGCTGCATATATGCCGCAATAGGGTATGGTATCTTTTTTGCGATAGGTTTACCGGTTGTGGGATTTGCTGTAGCGATATTGTTCATATGTTGGGAATTCATCCACAGAATTGTAAACAAAGGAGAGTATAAGAAGAAGTATATTTCAAGCTTTTATACATTCCTGAACTATATTATTCTGTACCTTTCAGGGGGAGTGGATATGAGAACTTCCATCATAGAAGTTAATAAACTGATTGATGATAACAGTCCAATAAAAGCAAGACTGAACGAGGTAGTCGCAAAGAATGCGATCACCGGTCTGGCAGGTGATACATATATTGATGCTTTGAAGGCATTGAACAAGGATCTGAACTATTCAGAGATCAACAACTTCATTTCCACAGCAAAAAGAACGCAGGAAAGGGGAGACCCAATCGTTCCTGCATTACTGAGCCAGATAGATGATATTTATAAAAAGGTAGAGATAGATAAACGATCCTTCATTGCAAACCAGGACAATATATTCAGTTCATTGCAAATACCATTATGTATGATGCCGGCACTTTTGGCGTTTATGATACCAATGTTCTTATCTGCTTTCAAAGCGTTGTCGATGTTTTAACACAAAGAGTGATACCGATTTAGAAACATGGGCAAATACAAATCAAAAAACAAATGCCGATCTATTGATTGAAGACAACGTCAGTTTAAATATCCTCTCTTTTAAAAACTTCATTGAAAGCTGAAGAAAAACCATTAAGGAAAAACTAAAGGATATGTCGATATTTTCGTTATAAAAATATGTGGTAAACTACTTATGAATTTTATTAAACAAGAGGCTTATTCGTCTTTTTTTAATTTTACTGGCAAAATATAATCGATAACTACTTTTTCACCACGACTTAATGGAAGGGAATATCGTTCTTTTGTATATATCTCACACCAATAAAACTGTTCAAAATCAATTTCTTGATCAGTTTTTTCAATGGCTTCTGTAATTAACAAGAAGGCTGAGTCAACAATTTCTGCGATGTTATTTCCCTCAATTTGGATACAAGCAACCGTTCCGCTTGGAATATGTTTTTGGTACAGATCATGGGGAACCGGTGTATTTACCCTCATAAAATCTCCTAATATTAATTCAAAAGTATTTGTATCTTGAAAATTAAACATCATTCCTATACCATCATTTTCATCAATATCCTCACAATAAGTAAATTCAGATAAACTTTTTAAATAGTCAATCTTATCACTTTCAAAATAAGATTTCCATGCGTTCCCAGCCTCAAAAAATGAAGTGTTATTATGAACTCCGACCATTAGACGTTCCTCAAATTCCTTATAAACAATCTTCTTTAATTCTGCCATAATTCTTTTCCCTCCTATATATCTCATATCAAGATAATTCATTGGGTAATATTCATTGAGCTTTGCATTTTTTTGTTTTGCTTGAGAAGGTGTGATTCCGTGGTATTCCTTGAATGCTCTTGAAAAAGCAGAATGTGAATGAAAACCATACTTAAACGCTATATCAATAACAGAATCGTTACCTTTCTTTAAATCAAGTCCTGCTTGCGTTAGCCTTCGTTTTCTTACATATTCAGCAATCGTAACATTTGAAATAAAAACAAATATTCTTTGAAACAAAGCTACCGGAGCAACTACAATTCTTCCAATCTCCTCATAATCAATTTCATCGCCGCTAACAACTAACTCCTCAAGGTATTTAATAACCTTACCAAATGTTTTACTATAATTCATTTTTCCTCCTTTCATTTATATGTTAAATCTTTTATTGCCCCGTTTCTTTACATTTAACATACAAATTCTGCACAACATTTAATAATCATCTTACATAAAGGTAAAAACTTACTAAACTATCTGATAAGCAGTGAATCCGGACTAATCGGAAAACTCTTTACGAATCCCGATGTTGGTTAAATAAATTGACCCTTTGTCGCTTTTATCAAAGACAAATTTAATCTTTGTCATATTTTCTGGTTCAAATTGCTTATCACTTTTGATAGTCTGAGGTAAAGTTTTGCAACTGTATCTTCATGAACTGCCATTTTTGATAATGCATCTACCAGCACATGTCTTTAATTAAATAATTGTTACAGTATAATCTGTATGTTATATAACCACATCTATAATAAAGTGCTTATGGAGGTAGTTTTTCTTATGCTAAGGAAAATAAAAGATCGGTCTGGTGGAGCAGCAATCGAAACGATTCTTGTAGTAATGCTTGTGTTCCCGCTGATAGTAATGTTCATAGTAGGGGCATTCACATTCTTTAATGTACACTCACAGAATGTAAACATCAATTTTGACGCTGGAAGGTATGTATCTACGACAGGCTGCAGCATTGATAAACTGCAGGATAGTATGCCGGGCCTGACTAAATTCAATGGTTTCAATATCTTTGTCAACGGAACAAAGATCCAGAACGGCACAAAAGGGGATATATCAATCACATGTCAGAATAACAGTCAGTCCGGAGATGAGTTCAACGTAGTATCCTCAATGCCTGTTTACAATATAAGATTTTT
>JAFRFD010000042.1 GCA_017434525.1 Methanobrevibacter sp. | reverse complement strand
TGTTGCCAAATAGAGACACAACTTGATGATGTGGCTAAGGTAGTTTACTTGGCTTTGTATTATGGTAGTTTAAATGGCACTATTGGCTTTACTATGGATGAAAAAGGATGCTATATATTTTATATTACTGAAAAGAAAATAGACAAATATGGAAAGGTGGAATGAGTTAAAGGTGTCACTTTTAATTATTATAATAGTACTGATTTTAAAGAGGAAAAAGTAAGTCTTGCTGGTGAACAGGTGGCTATTTTTGATTTTAATAATGAGGACTTTGGTTTATGAGTGTTGGCCTGAGATTATGTGAACAAATTATATGGCTTTTTACAAATTATGATTAACCAAACTAAATTATTAAATAAAAGATTTGTACTTAGAACTGATACTAACAACATGAATTTAAGAAGTGAAGTTTCACAGATGTTAAGGAACCCTTCTATTTTAATTGCCCTTAAAAATGATGTGGAATTAAAACAACTAGAAACCCCTGATTTTGACTTAAACCAAATTTGACAAGCCATTGAAAATTACACTAACTATTTTGACTTTCACTTTTTAAATATGAGGGTGAAAGATATGGATAGTAGTGATAAAGAAAGAGATATTGCCAGCCAACAAACTAATCATGCCACTCAGAATGATAATAAGAACCAGTTTATAGACTACTTTATAGAAAAATTCATTAGAGAAATTAATGCCAAATTTAACACTGATTTAGTTTGACATAATAGAATGATTGCAAGTGATGATGGAGTGGTGGCTCAAACACAAACCTTAAACAAATTAAAAGGAGGAGATGAAGAAAATGACAAATAGAGTAATTAATACTTTACAAGATGATATAAATTCTGACAGTAGTGGTACCCTCAGTGCTGCTTTTAATAATTTTTGTAATAACTTAGTAGGTAATGTAGGCAACTTTATTCAAGATTTAAACAACCAAAATGTAAGTGCTATTCAAGGCTTTAGTAATTTGCAAAATATTTTAACTAGTGTAATTAATGGATATTTGGCTAACCAAACTTATCAGTATGAAACTAGTTATTTATTAACTTGATGGACTAATAATGTTCAACAACTAGCCTTAAATATTGCTGTTGATTTTGGCTTATGATTTTGTAATTGATGTAATACATTTTTTAATGCTTACTCATACCAACAAACATCAAATGTAATTGTAGGTAATACTTTTGGTACTGTTTCAAGTACTGGTAATACAACTTATCATGCCAACACAGTCCAAAACAGTAATACTAACACAACTATTGCCAACATAAATCAACAAATGGGAGGTGCTAATGGTAGTGGTACCACAGTTAATGGTTTAGGTGGATTTACTCCTGAATGAAATCCTCAAGGTAGTGGAACAACTGCCAACCAAATTACCCTAAATAATAGTGCTATGAATAATGATACAACCCCTATTGCTAATTCTAGTGCTGATGTTGGTGGCTCATCAACTAACACTATGGATAGTATCCAAATTGCTAACTTTTCACAAGAAGGGTTTAAACTATTTACTCAAAAAATACAACAAGTACTTTATGATACATTTAAAGAATACTTTTTAAGTTTTGCTGATGTGGATATGAATGTGGAAGGATTTGACTGATAAGATGACAGTGATGTATTGAACTGGAGGTTATCCTTGATGAGATGATAATAGTTTAAGTAAACCTTCTAAAAC
>JAFRFD010000041.1 GCA_017434525.1 Methanobrevibacter sp. | reverse complement strand
TATGGTTCCATTGGCATATGTGTAGGTTATAGTACCTGTTGCATCACTTGGGAGTGTTTGAGTGATTTTTAATGAGTCTCCATAAGTTATGTTGTTTGTGTCTGTTTTTATGTTGAAGTTAGTTTCGCTTTTACTAACTTTGAATGTGGTTTTGTTGGTATTGGCTTTATAATTGTTAGTTCCGTTATAAATCACGCTAATTGTGTATTTGTCTGCACTCAATATGCCTAAATTAAATTCACCGACACCTTTTTTAACAGTTACTGGAATGGTATTTCCGTTAATGACAACGCTATATTTACCGTCAACGCTTGCAAATACTTTGCCTGTTATATCGGCAGCATATACTTTGTCTAAGACTTCAATGCTTAAAGTAATGTCTGCTTTAGATACAATAAATGAGCTGTTGGTCATGTTGATATTATAATTGTCGTTTGTATAATTGACATAAGCGATGTAATTTCCTGCATTAAGTTTGGTTGTGTTTTTTCCGTAACCGTTTTTTACACTAACAAGGACTTGTTGTGTGCCTATAATAACTGGGAATGTGCCGTCAATATCGGAGTATACATTGATGACAGTTGGCTTGCCATATATGTTATTTTCAACGGTTAATGTGATGTTGATGTTTCTTTTTAAAACTCTGAATGATTTGGAATCGCTGCTTTTGGTAATATTGAATGTTTCTAGATTTGTAATGGTTACTGTGTAGTTTCCAGCATTCAAATTAGGGACCTGGATCATGTCTGATGTGATGTTATTGTCATAAACTACTTCTCCGTCCTGATTTTGAATTTTGATGTTTACAATAGTTTTATTTTCAACTTCAAAACTAATTGAAACATTATCTTCATAATAAATGTCTGATATGTCGTTTAATTTGATGGTGGAATTGATTTTAAAGACTTGGAATTCTTGTGATGATGAATTTCCAATAATGTTTTCTGTATCAAGGTTTGTAACGATAACAGTATAATTGCCAGGAATCCAATTTCTGATTATGGCTGGGGAACTGGTAACATTATTATTATAAACAATGCTGCCTTTATAGTCTTTTATTATAATATTGACGATTGTGGTATTGATAACGCCGATATGGATTTCTAAATCTTCACCGTATACAATATCTTCTACATAGACTTCAACTTCGGATGTGGTTTTTGTAATTTCAAAACTGCCGTTAACCATATATTCGATTACATTGGATGTATCTAAATTTCTTAATTCAAATGTATATTTTCCGACTGTTAAGTTTCTATGGATAAAGAAATAGTAACCTAAATAAGCTTCTTCGGTCAGATTACTCATATCATCTGGAAGTTCACTAATTTCATCGAAATTTTTGTCATAAACGATATTTCCTTTGGAATCATAAATGCGGATGTTTAAAAGTGTTTCATTTTCCACATCATAGTCCAATCTGAATGGTATTCCGTAGGTTGTTAAATTATCATACTCGATTTCAATAAATGATCCTGCTTTTAATACGTTAAATGTTTTTGTGTCATTGCTAGGCTTGAAATTATTGGTCGCTGAATTATAAACTTCCACGCTATATTTGCCTACATTTAAATCTGAAAGATATATATAGCTTTCATT
>JAFRFD010000040.1 GCA_017434525.1 Methanobrevibacter sp. | reverse complement strand
TTATTTTTTGTTTTTTTTTTTACTATTTTTTATGATTTTATAACCTAAATATCTTTTATTTTATTCTGATGGTGTGTTATTTGTTTTTTTATGTTATTACAAAAATTCTTAAAGTTTATATAGTGTTTTTATCGATTGTTTTATAGATAGTTTTTTATGTTCATTTCATATACAAATTTTGTTATTGCATTATCAAACGAATCAAAGTTTTCAATATTATTTATTGTCATACATTTCATACTTACATTGTATGGTAGAGGGTAGTCTTAATATTCTTTTAGTGTCTGTGCTTACTTTGGTGTTGCATAGTCCTTTTGTTATGTTTACTATTTTTATGAGTAGTTTATCGTATCTTTTGGTCTTATTTCTTCTTCTACTATGGTCCATAATCCTTGGACTTACTTGTTCTTTTCTATTTTACATCAACAAAATTGTATAAAAATAATATCCCACATCCTTTATTTATCATGATTAATCATTTTTATTTTTTTGCTTAACCTAATTAATTGATTTTATATCCTGCCTATGAGCTTGTTTTTTTAACTTTTTAAGAATTCTTAACGAATTTTTGATTTTTTGCATAAATTTAGGTTAACCTAATAAATAAAAGTATTTAAGTGTTTCTTTTTGATTTTAAAAGGTTAATTTATATTAAGTTAGTATTAAATATTAATAATGTTAGTTTCTAACTTTTAAAATTTTAAATAAAATAAGAGGTGACACATTTGAGCGATAAAATAGTTATATCCCCAACATCTCGTCAAGAAGGTCATGCGGAATTAGTCATGGAAATTGACGATGAAGGGATCGTTACCAAAGGTAGATACTTCAGTATCACACCTGTCAGAGGCTTAGAGAAAATGGTTACAGGTAAAGCACCTGAGACTGCACCAGTTCTTTGTCAAAGAATCTGTGGGGTATGCCCAATTCCTCACACAATGGCATCCGTTGAAGCAATGGATGACTCTTTAGGCATTGAAATTCCAAAAGCAGCAGCATTGTTAAGAGAATTAACAATTTCCGCTTCCAACTTAAACAGTCACGCAATTCACCATTTCTTAGTTGCACCTGACTTCGTGCCTGAAGATCTTTTCAAGACTGCAGTAGACAGTGTTGGAACAATTAGGAAAAACGCACAATATGTTGTAGATATGGTAGCTGGTGAAGGTATCCACCCATCTGACGTCAGAATCGGTGGTATGGCAAGAAACTTATCCGAACTTGCACGTAAAAAATTATACACCAGACTCAAAGCATTAGTTCCTGTTGTAGACAACCACGTTGAATTGATGACCAACTTAATCCTTGAAAAGGACATTCCTGAAGGATTAGGTGCAATTAATGCTCCTGTATTTGCAAGTGATGTTATTTACGGTAAAAGAGAATTCTTTGATCTTGACAGATTTACTGAAATTGTACCAGAATTATGGTATGATGACCCAGAAATCGGTAAAAGAGCATGTACTACTGTACCATTATACGATGGTTTAGCAGTAGAAACTGGTCCTAGAGCAAGATTAGACAAATTCCAAGGCTACAAAGAAAAAGGTGTTGTAGCTCAACACTTAGCAAGAGCTCGTGAAATGAAAACTTACCTTTCCAGAGCAATTGCTCTCTTAGATGAATTAGACACTGCTGCTAATACCCTCGCAGATTTCGACCCAAGAGGAACCAACAAATTAGGTATCGGTGTAGTAGAAGCTCCTAGAGGAACTGATATTCACATGGCACAAGTAAAAGACGGAAAAACCGCTTTCTACAGTGCATTAGTACCAACTACTTGGAACATCCCAACTATGGGTCCTGCAACTGAAGGATTCCATCACGAATGGGGACCTCACGTAATCAGAGCTTACGACCCATGTTTATCTTGTGCAACTCACGTAATGGTAGTTGACGACGAAGATGGATCAGTTGTTAAAAACGAAATGGTGAGAATTTAATTTTTTAGATTTTGATAGAGAGGAATATTATGCCTTATGATGCAGCAAGATTAGTTGTTGGATGTGGAAACGTATTGTTTAAAGATGACGGTTTCGGTCCAATGGTTATCCATGCTTTAGAAGATTATTTTAAAGAAAATGATATCGAAAAGCCGGAAGACACTCAGTTCATTGATGCAGGTACCGGTGCAACTCACTTCATCTTTTCCATGCCTGATGAGAATTGGAAAAAAGTGATTGTGGTTGATGTTGTAGAATGGAATGCAGAACCAGGAACCCTTAAGATTTTCTCCCCTTATGATATGCCTAAAGGCAAATATGAGAACGCTCATACTTGGCCTGTAGAAGAGCCTCTTCACGATTTAGTGGATATGGGCATTGAGGTAGTTATCGTAGGATGCAAACCGGCAGAAATCACTGCACCAGATGTTGATATGGGCTTAACAGAGCCAGTGGAGGCGGCTATTCCAAAAGCTATTGAAATGATATTAAATGAACTTTAAAGGGGTTTAGCAATGCTTGATGGATTAAAAAACAAATTAAGAAAATTTTTAGGCCTTGAAGCTAAACCGGACGCAGAAGATGATGAAGCAAAAGCTAAATTAAAACAAGAAATTAAAAGCGAAGTAGAAGCTCAATCAAAGCCTGCTGAAGAGGCGAAGAAAGCAGCTGATGCTGCAGCTGAAGAAGAGGCTAAAAAACAAGCAGAATCATCTGAGCAAATAAGTAAAGAATCTTCAACACAGGAGGTTGAAAAAGTGGCTGACAAACCAAAAATAGGATATATTCACATGAGTGGTTGTACTGGAGACGGTATGTCATTAACTGAAAACTATGACATTCTCTCAACCTTACTCACTGATATGGTGGACATTGTTTACGGAACAACTTTAGTAGATTTATGGGAAATGCCTGAAATGGATTTAGCATTAGTCGAAGGGTCTGTCTGTTTACAAGATGAACACAGTGTAAAAGAACTTATGGAAGTAAGAGAAAAATCAGGATTAGTTTGCGCATTTGGATCTTGTGCTATGACTGGTTGTTTCACCCGTTACGCTCGTGGTGGACAATTAGCTCAACCAAAACATGAATCATTTGTACCAATTTCTGACTTAATTAAAGTAGATTGTGCTATTCCAGGATGCCCAGCATCCCCTGAAATTATTGCAAAAGTAGTTGTTGCATTAATTAACGGTGACATGGATTACTTACAACCTATGTTAGACATGGCAGCATGCAACTTAGCATGTGGTTGTGACTTACAAACCAACGTTGTAAGCAAAGCATTATGTACTGGTTGTGGAACTTGTGTATTAGCATGTCCAACCAGAGCTCTTGAAATGGTAGAAGGTAGACCATCCCACAACAAAAACAGATGTATTAAATGTGGTGCATGTACTACTCACTGTCCAAGAACCTGGTTCCCTGCTGAACAAATTAAAAAGGACTTAGGATTATAGGAGGAAGTAAAATGGCATTCGGTACATATAAAGAAGTAGTATCTGCAAGAGCTACTGACAAAGCAATCCAAAAAGTCGCACAAGATGGTGGAATCGTAAGCGCATTATTATGTTACGCTTTAGAAGAAAACATCATTGAAGGAGCTATTGTTGCTGGAGATACTGAAGACGCATGGAAACCTGAACCAACTATTGCAATGACTCCAGAAGAAATCATTGCAGCAGCAGGTACCAAATACACCTTCTCTCCAAACGCAATCAGACTCAAAGAAGCTGTAAGACAATACGGTCTTGAAAAAATCGGAACTGTAGGAACCCCTTGTCAAATTATGGGACTCAGAAAAATGCAATCCTACCCATTTGCTACCAGATTTGTAGCAGATAAACTCGCATTAATCATCGGTATTTTCTGTATGGAAAACTTCCCAAGAGATTCCTTAAAAACCTTCGTAGAAGGTAAAATGAACTCTTCCTTAGAAAATGTTAACAAAATGGACATTGGTAAAGGAAAATTCTGGATTACCGATCCTGAAAAAGAATCTGGACTTGCATTAAAAGAAACCCATGGATACGAACAAGCTGGATGTAACATCTGTCTCGACTATGTTGCAGAATTAGCTGATGTATCTACTGGATCTGTAGGTTCCCCAGATGGCTGGTCTACTGTATTCACTAGAACTGACAACGGAGCAGACATCTTTACCGCAGCTGTTGAAGCTGGAGTAATCGAAACCAAACCAATGGATGATGTAAAACCTGGTTTAGAATTACTCGAAAAATTAGCTAACGGTAAAAAGGACAAAGGTAGAAAAGAAATCGAAAGAAGAGTCAACATGGGACTTCCAAGTCCTTTCTAAACTCTTCCAAACTTTTAGAAAAAGTTTGATCAAAATTTTTTCCTATAGTTGGGAGCATATGCTCTTCAACTACTTTTTTTATTAATTTTCAAAAATAGATTTAATTTATATTTTTTATATTTTT
>JAFRFD010000039.1 GCA_017434525.1 Methanobrevibacter sp. | reverse complement strand
GCTTATTCGCAATGGCTCTGGCAATAGCGACTCTTTGTTGTTGGCCACCAGATAATTCACCAGGAAGTGATTTATATTTATCAGATAAACCAACTAATTTTAAAACCTCTCTTACTCTTTGATTGATTTTCTTTGTTGGTGTATCAATAACTTCCATTGCATAGGCAACATTTTCAAAAACTGTCTTTTTTGGAAGTAAGCGATAGTTTTGAAAAACAACGCCAATATTACGTCTATATAGTGGAACCTTAGAGTTTTTTAGCTTTCCAACATTGATATTTGAAACAATAATACTACCACTAGATGGCACTAATTCACCATCAAGCAAGCTAATCATTGTTGTCTTGCCAGAACCAGTCTTTCCAATAATATAAACAAATACTCCATCTTCAATATTCAAATTAATATCGAATAAGGCATGTACGCCTTTTTTGTATGTGTAACTAACTTTTTTAAACTTAATCATAGTAATCTAATTATACTATATTCTAGCTCTTATAATGACTTGTATTCACCAGTGTTTCATATATTATAAACACATTTTTAAAAAGATATTTTATAATAAATATGGGGGTAGTATTTATGAAACTTGTATTGGCAATTGTATCAAACGATGATAGCTCAGCTGTATCACAAACTTTAAACAATAATTCATTTCAAGTTACTAAACTTGCGACAACTGGTGGTTTTCTTTCTTTAGGAAATACTACATTAATTGTTGGTTGTGAAGATAATCAAGTTGATAAGGTAATTGAACTTATTGGTTCAGAATCAAAAAGAAGGACGGAAATTGCGCCTGCAGCAACTTCATTCATGTCTAGTGAATTTACACCAATGCCTGTTGAAGTAACTGTTGGTGGGGCAACAATCTTTGTCCTCAATGTTGATCAATTCATGAAATTATAATCGAAAAACATATTATTTATAAAACAAGATCTACTTTGTGAGCGATCCTGATAAAGAAGCATAAGCCAGGAAGACACACAACAGACTGGAATTTGAAAAAACAAATATTACACGAGAAACCCGTCCAGCATCCATGATACCTCGGACGGTTTTTCTTTGCATCCGTTAATAAACCAGTAATAAAAGAGATTGAAATAAGCTCCCGATGCCACATAGCACCTGTAGGGATCGTTGTAGATACTAACACTCCTCATGAAAGCAGAATCAAACTCTTCTTTTAGCAGATAGGAAAGATCGTTTCTGATCAGAAGTGAAACCAGATCTTTGATGCTGTACATATGTTCAAACAACAAAGCAATGAACTCTTCTCTTGGCGTAGTACGGAAGTTTGCGGATGAGGAAGTTAAAAATGCATCGGTGATACCGGAAAGATGTTCTCTAATAATCTCTTCCATCGAATCGTAATTGCGGTAATAGGATAATCTGCTTAATCCTGCCTTATTGCACAGTTCACTAATCGTGATCTCATGCAGTTTCTTTTTTTTCAGCAATGATAATAACGCTTTTGTTAACTCTGTCTTTGCATATGATAATGTTTCTGCCATGTAACACTCTCCTTGTTTATGTAACATTTTCTTCAGACGCATTGAAGTCACCATTGAGTTGATGTAACATATGTAACGTAACAAATGTATCACAAAAAGAAAATAGAGTCAACAAAGCTCTAGAGAGGTTTAAGAAATGAAAAAAGTGTTGAAGGTTATTGGTATCATTATTCTGTTGCTTGGGGTGCTGATTGCAGTATTATTCCATTTTATTTCTAAAAGTCCAAGTGTGCCGGAAAACTATACGGATACGGTTAAAACCGGCGGAGAGATCGAAGCAAAATATCTTGCCATGGGCAGCTATGAAGTTGAACATTTAGAAAGTGCCACAGTTTCGTCTTTGGAAAAGTTTGAAGTGTACTATCCGAAAGATATTTACAATTTGGGCAAAGTACCTGTTGTGATATTCTTGAACGGAACAGGAACCCCGGCCTCCAAGTACCCTGCGCTTCAGGAACATTTAGCATCATGGGGATTTATCACGATCGCCAATGAAGAAAACAACTCGTTCTATGGAGAAGGAGTGGAATTGTCGATTAGATATTTGCTGTTTGCGGATACCTACAGTTCAAATGACGATGAAAGCCCACTAAAGGGACATATTGATTTTGATAATATTGGTGTAACAGGACATTCCCAGGGCGGTATTGGAGTCATTAACGGTATTACGATCCATCCGCATTCCGATATGATCAAAGCAGCAGTCATGTTAAGTTCAACAGAAACAGATATGGCAAAAGCCTTTTTATGGGATTCCGATTCTTCTCTTATCCATGCGAATACAATGATGATCGGTTCATCCGGACAGACAGACTCCGCTATTTCCCCGCTGGAAAGTATGCAGAAAACCTATGAAAATATAACAGATGATGTTATAAAGGTTCTGGCAAGAAGAAATGACTGTGACCACGGAGAAATGCTTTACTATGCAGACGGATACGTAACTGCCTGGTTCATGTATTTTCTTCAGGGAGATGAAGAAGCAGGAAAAGCTTTCTTTGGTGATAACCCGGAAATATCAGCAAATGAATTTTATCAGGATATCATGATCAAT
>JAFRFD010000038.1 GCA_017434525.1 Methanobrevibacter sp. | reverse complement strand
CTAATGGAACTGGTATTTTGGTTGTTCCGGGTCTTGCTGTTGGCAATTACACTGTTCAGGTGACTTATAACGGTGACGGCAAGTACTTTGCAAGTGCTCAAAATGAGACAAGGTTCTCTGTAAACAAAGTGAATGTGACTGGGGAAGATATTAAGGTTATTGATCAGGGTAACGGCACTGTTGTTGTGGTTGTTCCGGGCAACGCTACAGGTAATGTTACAATCAAGGTTGGAGACAACATATACAACGGAACTGTAGTCAACGGCACTGCAACTATAACTTTAACTAATGAAACTCCTGGCGAACACAATATTACCGTAATCTATTCAGGTGATGATACACACACTAACGCAACCGTAAATGCTACAGTAACAATTCCTAAATATGATACTCCTATTTCAGTGAATATTACAGATATTAAAGAGGGCGAAGTTGCAGTTATTACTGTTGAAGTGCCTAAGAATGCTACTGGCAATGTTACTGTAACTATTGATGGCAAAGAGTATCCTGGTGTGATTGTTAATGGTACTGCTGTTGTTAGGGTCGAGAACTTAACCGTAGGAAATAAAACAGTTGTTGTTGAGTACCCTGGCGATGGTAACTACACCAGCAATTATACTGTTGGAAACTTCACTGTCGGAAAAGTTAAAGTCACTCCTGAAATTGTAGTTGTTGATCAGGGCAATGGTACTGTTGTTGTGGTTGTTCCGGGCAATGCTACCGGAAATGTGACTATAAATGTGGGTAACCAAAGCTTTACAGGCAATATAACCAACGGAACAGCGGTAATCACTCTTGATAATCTTGTTCCAGGTGAAAACAATGTAACCGTAATCTACTCCGGTGACGACAATTATAATGCTACAGCTATCAATGCCACAATTAACGGTCCTAAGTATGATACTCCTATTTCAGTTAATGTTACTGAGGTTAAGGAGGGTGAAACTGCTACAGTTACTGTTACTGTTCCGGGTAATGCTACTGGTAATGTTACTGTAACTGTTGATGGTAACGAGTATCCTGGTGTGATTGTTAATGGTACTGCGGTTGTTTATGTTGATAACTTGACTGCTGGAGATAAGACTGTTGTTGTTGAGTATCCTGGTGATGGTAACTACAGCAGCAATTATACAGTTGGAAACTTCACTGTTGAGAAAGCCAAAGTCACTCCTGATTTGACAGTTGTCGATTTAGGCAACGGTACTGTTGTGGTGGTTGTTGGCCCTAATGCCACTGGTAATGTGACTATCAGTTTGGAAGGTCAAAACTACACTGCAAATGTAACAAACGGCACTGCAGTAATCAATCTGGATAATGTAACTCCTGGAACTTATGATGTTGATGTGATTTATTCCGGTGATGACAATTACAACGGCACAACAAAAGAAACTACAATTACAATTACACAGAAAGAACCAACCAAACATGATACTCCTATAAATGTTGATGTCAGAAACATTAATGTTGGCGATAATGCTACAATCATTGTAACAGTTCCTGAAAACGCAACAGGAAACATTACAATAGAAATCGACGGCATTCCTCAAAGTCAGGAAATAACAAATGGAAAAGCCACATTCACTGTTGATGGTCTATCTGCAGGAATCAAAACAGTCTCTGTCATCTATAATGGTGATGGAAACTACACAAACAATGCAACTACTGCACAATTTGAAGTATCTAAAGTAAAATCATTCGTAAATGCTACAATTGAAGACAGAAAAGTTGGTGAAAACGTAACAATTACAGTAAATGTTCCTAACGATGCAACAGGCCAAGTGCTGATTGACATTGACGGTGTCGGATATTATGTAAATGTGACTGGAGGAGTGGGTACAGCTCAAATACCTCGCATTCCTAGCGGAATCTATGATGTAAATCTCACATATGTCGGTGACGACAAGTACATGCCAAGTTCAAATGTGTCATCATTCAATGTAAACAAAGTAAAATCATTCGTAATTCCTGTAGCTCATGACATATACGTTGGAGAACTTGAAACAATCAGGGTGATAGTTCCTGTTGATGCAACAGGTAATGTGACTCTTATCATCGATGGAGAAGAATATAACTTTAACCTGGACACAGGCCTATTATCTGCAGCGTACTCTGAAGGAGACAAATACTCAGTTGCGGTAAGCGGAGGCAATGGTGTATTGGTAATATCCGGATTGCCTAAAGGCGAATATACCGTAAGTGCAAGATACAATGGGGATGCCAAATACTTGCCTGCTACAAATACAACAGATTTCATAGTATCAAAAGTAAAAACCGATATGGATGTAATCGATCAAGGAAACGGTACAGTTGTTGTAATCTTGCCTGACAATGCAACTGGAAATGTCACAATCAAACTTGGAAATGACACATACACTGCTGTTGTTGAAAATGGAACTGCCATTGTTAATCTGAATAATGCAACTCCTGGTGAGCACAACATTACTGTGATCTATTCCGGAGACGATAACTATTCATCCAAAACAGTCAATTCCACAGTGGATATTCCTAAATATGTCACTCCAATAAGCGTTGAAGCACATGACATTTATGTTGGTGAAACTGAAAAAGTCACTGTAACCGTTCCAAAAGATGCCACAGGAATTGTCATTATTGAAATTAACGGTAAAGAATATAATTCAACAATTGAAAACGGAATGGCCATATTTGATGTTGAAGGATTGGCTCACGGTAATAAGACAGTCGCTGTAAAATATTATGGTGATGATAAATATGTTGAAAATTCAACTACTGGACAGTTCATTGTATCCAAAGTTCCTTCAACTGTCAATGCCACTGCAAGAGACATAAAATTCGGAAAAGATGAAGTGATCACTGCAGTTGTTCCAAAAGATGCAACAGGTCGTGTACTAGTAGATATTGATGGTGTGGGATATTATGGAACCATCATTAATGGAGTTGCAAAAATAATCATTCCAAACCTGCCTGCAGGAAACTATGATGCGTTTGTAACTTATGAGGGTGATGATAAGTACCTACCAAGCAACAATACTGTCAAATTCAAAGTAACTAAAGCCAACACTCCAATATCTGCTACTGGAGATGAAATAAACGTTGGTGAGAATGCAACTGTTGTTGTAACTCTTCCGGAAGATGCAACCGGAACTGTAACAATTGTTGTTGATGGCAGAAGATTCACTTCTGATGTAATTAATGGTGAAGCGGTATTCATTGTCCCTGGATTGAAAGAAGGCACATATCTTGTAAGGGTTTTCTACTCTGGTGACGATAACTATGATGCCAATGAAACTGTCACTTACATTATCGTGCATGATGATGGAAAAGGCAATAGCACAAACGGATTCACTGATGGAGTCATATTGTCAAGTTATCCAACTGGAAATCCGATTTTAGCATTATTAGTGATTATTGTGGCTGTTGGATTTGTTCAATTAAGAAGATTTAAAAAATAATCTTCTTTCTATTTTTTTTTAAAAAATGTACTAATTTTTATGCGGCATGTAGGGTAAGTAGTTTAAAAACATTATTTTCTCAAGATTATTTGAACTCTTTGAGACAAAATTTTATGAAAAGGTAGATCATATCTCATATTATGAAAATTGGGTGATGAAATTTTTTGGGGTAAACCTTTCGTAAAATACTATATTATAATAGATTTTTTTCAAGCATCATGATGTCTTGCATTACTCTTGAAATTTCATGGTTCAAACTACTGCTAAATGCATCATCACATATACATCATTTTGTTGAAATACATCAGTTTTTCCACATAAAATTTGGGGGTTCCGTATAAATTGCAGCATATTGGATTGCATTTTTGGGGTGATGAAATATCAAATCGGGTGCGCATCATGTGTTGGGAAATAATGCAATTGTAAAGGAATTTTGATTGTGATTATTAACAATGTTGAATAATTTCATAATAGTCTCAACAAAAGTATTGAATTCTGAAATTTATGTGAATGCCTGCATATATGTGATTTTTTTGTAAATTTTATCAATTTTTTGTATAGTTTTGTTCTGCTTCATTTCGCTTCAAATATACATTCTCATAATTTCCATAAAAATTTTTGTTAATATTGGTTCTTTTCAATATTTATAGTTTTTCTCGAAAAGTTTATACCATATGAAATACAAAGTTATATTCATGGTTGAACGAAGCAAAAAAATTGCAGGACATCTTGAATTGGATGAAATTAAAGATGTAATGAAAGAATACAAAGATTCTTATGACATG
>JAFRFD010000037.1 GCA_017434525.1 Methanobrevibacter sp. | reverse complement strand
CTTTCTTCATACCTTATTGGATATAACTCAATTCTATGTTCTTTTATTTCTAAATATATTTGCTCAGCAATATAATCAATTATAAAATATAGATCTTCATAATTGTTTCTTGCTACAGCTCTTATTTTCTTTTCAATCATATGCCTAGAAGTTACTGTGTAATTATTTTCATTCAGTAACTTCTCAACATAATCTGCGATGAATATAGATGTATCACATCTAGTCCATCTTTTTCTACCACTTGTAGAACCATTTAAGCAATCATAAATGCTATATTTAACAAATTCTAAAGATAAATCAAAATTACTTAAATATCTTTTCATTTGTAATTTCCTTTCAAGATATCAAGGGCTTTCGGTGTATTCTACTAACCCTATATTATACCTATATATCGCATAATATTCGCTAGTTTCCCACTGGATTTCACGATTGGTGTTTCAATCTCATAATTTTAGCTATGCTAAAGATACATTTCTGTATGTCCTACTTAGGTACGGTATCGATTGGTGCCCATTAAAAAGTATCTTGATTGGCGGGCGAGGATATTCCAGTTACCATTAGTTAGTCCATTGTTAGCATTGAGACAGGAAAGGCCCGCATTAGTTCCATTATTCAAATTACCGAGCCACAAAAACTAAATCCTCTTTTTCGATATCCTTGTATGAAATTATAACACATATCCCAATTTTTTCCAATTGCTTAAATGTTTATATGGGGAGGGCCCCTCTTGACCTATTCGGCCAATTCACCCCCAACACCATTTATTGAAAGGCGGGCGAGGATATGCCAGCTACCACGAGTTAGTCCATAGTTAGCACGGAGACAGGAAAGGCCCGCAAGAGTACCAGAATCCAAAAGACCGAGCCACAAAAACTCTCTTTGACCGCTGGTTCCGCTATCAACATATAGTCCATCGGCATATCCGACACTACTTCCACTACCGCTTTGCCCTGCTTTTGTAGGAACAGCTACTCCATTAGTTAAATCAAAACCATATTCAGTAATATAGTTCCATGCATTTAAATTTGTAGGTTGTATTTCAAGAGCTGATTTTGTATATCTTGAAGTAATAGTTGAATATGTTCCAGATAATTTCGTAGAATCATTAGTAACATATACTTCTCTTTTACCAGTTGAATCAGCAATATTCATAATTGCATTACCAGCAACCTCATATCCACCAACAGCAATTTCTATACCATTAAAAACAAATCCATGCTTACCATTAGTATTTGAACCAACAGAACCAGTTCTTCCTAGAATCCTATCACTAAATCCACTTCTTTCATGCATTGTACTTACATAAGTAGTTGCTGTTGTATTGAAATTTGCATGATCTAATATTAAAGCTGTATGTGAACTATCAATTACTTCTTTGCCAATTACTTGAACATTATTAGCTATATTATGTAATAATGCTACTGCTCTATCGGTTGAAGTACTTGAACCTCTTTCACCAACAGATACATAAGTATATAGATCTATATTATTTGCTTGTGCTGTAGTTAGTATTACTCTATGTACATTAGTTTCTGCTGTAGAAACAACATATTGATAGTTATTATTAGTGTTACCAGCCATAATTGATTGAGTATTTCTTGTTGCAAATTGTAAATAGAATGTCGTTAATATATGCATGTATTCCGCCATTAAACCGCCACAATAATAATTTCCTCTAGCATGAGCCAATGTAATCATTCCATTATAACTTACATCTGTACTAACACATTCAGAACTTGGATTATATGAAGCACTGGTATTCATGTAATGTGCTGGTGCTAATCCCTTAGAACCATATAATTTATTATCTATTCTACCAGCTACATACTTAGGAACAGTAAACCATGAATTATATGTTCCATCTTTATTTATTGCTAATGAACAAATTGTATATCCATCAGTTGGCAAAAACCTTCTAGAAAT
>JAFRFD010000036.1 GCA_017434525.1 Methanobrevibacter sp. | reverse complement strand
TACACCAGGTTTTAATTGAACAGTTGCAAAACCTTCTTCAACTAATCTGATTGAAGGTTCACCACATTTTTTAATGTATCCTTCAACGAATTTAGCTACAGCAGATCTTGAACCTCTGATTTTACCAGAAATAGTAACTTCCACACCTTGAGCTCCTGCTCCCATAATTCTACGAATAGTGGAATAAGCAACTCTTCTGAAGTGCATACCTCTTTGTAACATGTTAGCTATTTTATAAGCCATGATTTTAGGGTTAAGTTCAGGAACAGCAACTTCTTTAACTTCAATTTGAGGATTATCTAATCCAAATTCGTTTTTAAGAGTGTTGGTGATGGATCTGACATTTTTTCCACCTCTACCAATAACCATACCTGGTCTTTCAGCATAAACAATAACCATAGTACCTAAAGGTGTAATTTGAACATCCATACCTCCGTATCCTGCTCTTTCAAGTTCTTTTTCTAAATATTCGTCAATTCTGGTTCTTCTAAGGCCCTCTGTGACAAAATCTTTTTCTATCATTAGTTAGCCTCCTGTAAAACTATTTGAATGTGGGTTGTAGGTGTATTGAAAGGAGTCATTCTACCGAATGCCCTAGGGATGTAACCTCTAATAACAATACCTCTGTGGCTTGAGATATGATCAATGAATAATTTTTCAGTGTCCATACCTTTATATTCTGCATTAGCTTCAGCATTTTCCAATACTTTTAATATTTGTTCTGCAGCTTTGACAGGATATCTACCACTAGGCCATCCTTCTTGTCCTTTTCTGTGTCCAACACCTTTATTGTGTCTTTTGAAAGGAACAGATTTTTTCATTTCAATAACATCTTCTAAATAAACTTTAGCTTTAGCAACGTCCATTCCTCTTATTGCATTACAAATTTCAACACTGTGTTTTGGGGAAATCTTGAGAGATTTTGCCATAGCACGTGCAGTTTTTGCTTCGTCAACATCTTTATTATAAGCATATTTATTATTAGCCATGATCTAATCTCCTTATTTAAGTGGTACGAACATTGATGATCTTGTAGCTCCCATACCTGGGTCCCCATGTTGAACTCTTTGTCTAGTTGGAGCAAATTCACCAAAGTAATGGCCAAGCATTTCTGGTGTAATTTTAACTTCAACAAAATTGTGTCCATCATAAATACCGAAAGTAGTTCCAACCATTTCAGGTATAACAATCATATCTCTACAATGGGTCCTTACAACAACAGGACGACCATCTTTAGTTCCTTCTTTATTCAACTTTCTCATTTTATCCAAAACTTTTTGTTGTCTTGGTAAGAATCCTCTCTTTAAAGATCTTCTTTGTCTTGCAGGATATAATTTCATAACTTCCTCTAAAGACATTTCTTGTAATTCTTCAAGAGTATAACCTTTATATTTAAAAACTTTTCTTGCCAATGAAACACCCTCTATCTATCTTTTTAATCCAGTTCTTCTAGCTGCAATTGAACCAACTTTCCTTCCTGGTGGTGCATGTCTTGAAATAGTAGTAGGACGACCAGGATGTTGTCTGTTACCTCCCCCGTGAGGGTGATCTACTGCGTTCATTGCTACTCCTCTAACAGTCATACATTTCTTACCTTTAGCTTTAAGAGCATGCCATCTTTTACCTGCTTTAAGATAAGGTTTATCTTTTCTACCTCCACCGGCTACAACACCGATACTTGCACGACAATTAGGGTTTAAATATTTTAATTCACCAGATGGTAATTCAACAACAGTTTGATTTGCATCGTGAGTAATTAAAGAAGCATAAGTTCCAGAAGATCTTACGAAACGACCACCGTCTCCAGGAGTATTTTCAATATCGTAAATTGGAGTACCTTCAGGAATTTCAGCGAGTGGTAAGGTGTTACCAAATTTAATAGGTGCAGAAATACCGCATTCAATTTCATCATCTACTTGAATACTTTCAGGTGCTAAGATAAATTTCTTTTCTCCATTTTCGAATTTGACTTCTGCAATAGGAGCGGTTCTTGCTGGGTCATGTACAATATCAATGACTTTACCTTTAATACTACCTTCTTTTTCTAATGCATCGAAAGATCTGTATCTAATTTTATCTTTAAAACGATGAGAAGCAACACGATGAGTAGGAGTTCCTTTACCTCTTCTTTGATGTATTAATCGTTTTCCCATTCAAATTC
>JAFRFD010000035.1 GCA_017434525.1 Methanobrevibacter sp. | reverse complement strand
AGACTGGGACTGCCCAATTTGCCATACACATCACGACCGTGACCGGAATGCGGCCATTAACATCCTTAATAAAGGATTAGAAATCGTCGGGACGACGGTGCAGTAAAAATTTCCAAAAATAAATAAACTATATTTTTTTTTGGTTTGCGAATCTCCGTCGTCAACACGACGGGGAAGTTCAATTTAGTAGGAGTATGGTTTAAAAAATCTTTTTTGTCTAATGGTGGCCCAATTAAATACTGTTTCAGGATATATTTCAACCTTTGTTTTTTGGGAGTGATTTTAACTTTTTAGAAGAACAAATCTTATTTTTTGAAAAATATATTTTTGTAAAGTTTTTAAGGCAATATAATGAACAATTAAATAATCGACAATATCCGATAGAGTCTATATTTCTACCTTTACAGGTATTGGTATTTTAAAATTCATGAACTATACTGCAATATTGACTTTAAAATATAAAAAACACTGATTAATCACTTCAATTTTTCTAATTTAGTTAAACAAACATCAAATTTTACATATTCATTTTAAAATATTCGAATATTTTGATAAAATATATAAGTGATGTAAAAAATATATATCATTTGTATTCAAATCCAACATTTGGAGTTAATGTTATGAAGATTAATAAGATTTTTTTAGCCAGTATTTTCATATTGGCTTTAATAACTTTGGGTGCTGTTAGCGCAACAGACGAGCTGACAGCAGATAATGGCGATTCATTATCAACTGCAGATGAAATAGATCTTCAGGCTGCCTCAGATGATGATGCGGTAAGTGAAGATGAAAGTGTTTATATATACGATATTGATGGCAGCACTTTCATAGTCGATGATGAAGTGAATGTGGACATCTACACAGATATTGAAGAAAATTTAACCCGTCAGAATTTTAGTTTTACAGTCGACGGCCTTGACCATGACTTCACATATGATTCCGAAAACTACAGGATGGTGTTCAACGTTTCTGATTTGTCACTCGGAAATCATAACTTTTTGATAAAATTCGTGGGTAATGGCAAATATGATCCTGTAAGCTCTTCAGGTTCATTTGATATTGTTGAATATGAGCTTTATGCTCCGAATTATGTGTATTACGGGTCATCTGGTGTAGGTGCAGTTTACATTGAAACACCATCATCAAGAATTGGAGAAATTTTTACAGTTTCAATAGGTGATGAAACAGTATCTCAAAAAATTGAAGGTGATGGTGACAGTCGTGGATATGCGGTAATTGATTTACTTGATTTCAATGCATCCGGGGGCGAACATAACATGACCATAAAACTCAACGATAAAGTCATCGAAAATAAAACAATACATTTTGATTATGACATTTTAGTTGGCGACAGGAGTATGGTTTATGGTGACGAAGAATTCCTGCTGGGGGACATAAGAGGCATAGATGAATCAGATATGTACGTGCTTATAAACGGAACTTCATATGAAATTCAATTCAGTGAGGTTCAAGGTTCTAGATTGCTTCATGTAACTGGTGTTGATGACTTAAAACCTGGTATGTATGATATTGAGTTGTGGTATACAGGAACCAGATTCACCCAAAAGACATTCAATGGAACTCTTGAGGTTTCAGCTGTCATTTACGTTCCGGATTATGTTGTAGGCAATCCTGAAACCGACGTGTTCAGATTATTGTTGCCTGAAGATGAAAAAGGTGTTATGACAATTTCTATCAGAAGAAGCAATGAATCATCTTACATACAATATGCTAATGTTACATTAGGTGGTTTAACAATAGTTCCTATTGAAAACTTGCCTTATGGCGAATATTATTATGAGATTAATACTACTGATTATGATGGTCCTGAAATTATTTGTGATCAAATCTATTTCACAGTCAATCCAAACATCACATTCCCTACAGAACAAATCATGATAGGTGAGAATGCAACAATATCTGTCGATTTAGCTGGTGAAAACGGAACTCTTGCTGTGGGAGACAGATATGGTGGAGAATATATTTCTGAAGTTTCTTTAATCGACGGCAAAGCAACCTTACAAGTATCCAACTTAACAGCCGGTGTCCATCATCTTTACGTTCATTTGACACTTGATAAGTATGATGATGAGGGCTACGTTATTGAAAGCACATTCTATTCATGGGATGTGGATGTAAGTGTAAAACCAAACATCACATTGCCGTCCGGAAAGGTGAATGTGGGCGATAAGCAATATGTCTCTGTTGACCTTCCAGGTTACAACGGCACTCTTATTGTAACAGAAGCTGTAAAAGAAGGTGAAGGCGGTGAAGCCAAGCTGGTTGATGGAAAAGCTTCAGTTTTAATTCCAAAATTGGATAGGGCTGGAAATCTCACTTATGCCGTTGCTTTGTATTTGGAATACTATGATGACTATGGAAACGTTGAATCAGATGTATATATTTACAATGGTACTTTAGAGGTTGTTTATCCATATACAATCATTCCTAACGCATTGTTCACCAGATATGATTCAGGCAATGCGTTTACCGTTACTGTTGTGGATGCTGACAACAATACCGTCAAGAACTTTACTCTCATGCTGAAAGTATACACCGGACAAGCATCCAAGAAATACTTCATAACCACCAATGATGAAGGTGTTGCAAGCTTTGATCTTGCTTCAAATTTGGACATCGGAGTTCATGATGTTGTGGTATACTCAACCAATCAGAACTTTACAGTCAAAAAGGCTTACTCAACAATTCAGGTTGCAAAAGCAAAAACAATCGTCAATGCTCCTGCTGTGACAGTCAAGTTCAAGAAATCCGATTACTTTAAAGTTAAAATCAAAAACAAGGCTACCCGCAAACCTGTTGCTAAGGTTAAAATCAAATTGAGGATATTCACAGGCAACAAATACCAAACTTTCACTGTCAAAACCAGCAAATACGGCAATGCGGTATTCGACACCAAAGATTTAAGCATCGGCAAGCATAAGGTTGTGATCTACACAATCGACGGCAGATACAAAATCGGTGCAAAAAGCGTAATATATGTTAAAAAATAGAGTTTCATTCTCTATTTTCTTTTTTATTTTTTTAAATGTTAAACCACCCATCTTATTTTAAAATTAACGCTTGATATTTCACCATTTCTTCGATTTAAAATTCATTATATTGATTGTTCATTTCATTATTCTGATTCTTCTTTTGAAGAGGTTCACTTTTTCTCGGTTAATGTAGATGAGGTCATAGAATTTTGTGGTTGGTGTAAAAAATGATGGTTGGGTAATGGTTGTGATGGGGTTTTGAAACTTATTCAGTTCCAGAAATCTAGTTCTCCTTCCTCAAAGCCAACGGTGCTTGCCTTAAAGACAGGATTGACTCCCTCTTTTTTCTGTGTTTCATAATCCTTCAGACAACCGATTGCATATCTGCCCAGAATCATACATGTAGGCAGGTTAATGAGGGTCATTCCACCCATTGTGATGTCTGCCATTGCCCAGGCGGCATCCATAGGGATGATGGCTCCGACAAAAATGACGATTGTGCATGCAATGTAGAAAATGTTCATGAACCTTTTGGATGGCTTGTTTTTGTTGTTCATGAACGCCAGGGCATTATCGACATAATAGATGTTTCCGAGAAGTGTTGTGAATGCGAAAAGAACCATTGCAACTGTTATGAAGATAGGTCCCCATGTTCCGAAAACGGTTGAAATTGCATTTTGAACATATGGTGCTCCTGAAACGGCAGCATCCCTTGCAACTCCGGTGGATAGGCACATCAGTGCAGTGGCGGTACATAGGATTAATGTGTCTATGTAAACGGACAATGTTTGAACCAGTCCCTGCTTGGCGGGGTGGGACACATTTGCAGATGCTGATGCATTTGGCGCTGAACCGACACCCGCCTCATTTGAAAACAGTCCCCTTTTTATCCCGTAAACCAAACATGACCCCACAATACCTCCGGCAATCGATTTGAAATCAAAGGCATCCTGGAATATCAAAACGAACATTGATGGAATGTTGTAATAATTGAATAATATTACAATCAGTGCTATGATGACATAGGAAACTCCCATAATCGGCACGACGGTACTTGTAACCTTCACTATCCTTTTGCCCCCTCCAATGAGGCAGTATCCGGTCAAAATGGCAAGAAGCGCCCCTATGATGTGCGGGGGTATAGGATGGGTTGTAGAATGAATATTCCATGAATGTTGACTGGAGGTTGTAGGAGCACAGCAGATTGAAGCCCAATGCGTATGTTGCGATTAGGAATATGCAGAAGAGTATGGCCAGCTTGTGCTGTTTCAGGCCCTCTTCAATATAATATGCCGGACCTCCATAGGATTCGCCATGTTCGTCCTTTCTTTTATAGATTTGAGCAAGCGTACTTTCCATGAATGCGGAGGATGCGCCTATGATACACATCACCCACATCCAGAAACAGGCTCCTGGACCACCTAGACAGATTGCCGTGGACACTCCGATAATGTTTCCTGTCCCTACCCTTGATGCGGTGGACACCAGCATTGCCTGCAGGGAGGATACGGAGTTTTCTTTTCCTGCCGGTTCCATAAGCAATCTTATGGACTCGACAAGCAGTCTGATTTGCACTCCCCTTGTTCGGGCGGTGAAATATAATCCTGCCGCAGCCATTACAATAATCAGTATGGGAAAGTACATTATGTTATCGATTTGATTCAAAAAAGTTACAATATCAATCATGAAAATCCCTTTTATTAAATTTTTTGTTCAATCATCAATATTATTGGAATTCGAACTTTTGTTTCCTGTTATATTGATTTTTGTTTTAAAAGTATAATAAATTATGGATTTTACTGCATATTATTCATTTTTAAAGGTAGTGATGGCATTAAAATTTAATGATGGAATGGAGTATTCCTATCTTAAAATAGAAATGGAATATGCTACCGGGAGAAGCCCAGTCAACTATTAAATCATCTTTTCAAGAGCTATTCCTGTTTTTTCTCGTGAACTATCCTGTCGATTTCCTTTTTCAATTCCTCTATCTTTTCATCGGAATATGTTTCCAGTTCCTCTTTGAATTCATTGATTTTCTGTTCTTCATGACTAATTGTTGTGGATGTTTCTGTTTTTCTTTCTTTAATTACTAATGCGAACAGGAACATTCCAATGGTGGATGCAAAAAGCATTATCGGATAAATGTCTTCAATGAATCGGAAGGAAATGGTTGGAGGGGTTGCAATGATGATTACCAACATCTCAACTCCTGTAAATAAGAACATCAATAGTGCTGATTGGGGAATGTTAGGGAACTTCTTGTCATTCCAAATGAAAATCAGGCTTCCTACAATTCCGCTTATCACGGTTGAAATGGCACATGGCAATGCGGTTGGCCCTCCCAGAGTGAATCTATATGCTGCAGAAATTATTCCTACAGGTATTCCCACGACAGGACCTCCAAACAAACCGCTGATCATGACTATCAGACATCTGATGTTGGCTGGGGCACCGTCGACCCTTATGTTTACAGTTGAGGCGAAAATACCAAGCAGTATGAACACGACCAAACATACCATTTGATTTTTTCGGGTATGTTTTTCATGCATCATCTCTATGAATGAGTTCAGGTTGGTTGCAAGAAGGGCAAAGATTAGGACTGCACATAAAACTTTAAACATTTCCAGATATGGCTCAAAAAATAGTGTAATGTCGAACTTGTCGGTAAAATAGGAAGTCATAATACCTATTATACAAATCAACGGAAAATACACAAGCCCAAAGACAGAACTTTCACCCAAGTTTTGTATTTTTGGCACTTTTGTTGAGATATACCCCAAAGTGACCATGGCGGCAATAATCGCTGAATATTCTTCAAATCTATTAAGATTAAAAGATGTAGTTCCAAATTTCGGAAGGTAATTAATTAAACCTATAAAAAGTATGATATTCAAAATAAACAGCAATATGTAGAGCAATTTCATTTTCAATTGATTTTTGTTTGATGTTGTTAGTCTTTTCTTTACCATTGTAATCGCTTTTGTGTATTTTTAAAAGATTCAATTATAATAATGTTATTTTTTTCTATTACTAATATTTTGCCGACGTTGTGTTCAGTGATGTTTGTTTGAGAAATTCAATTTCTCCCATCATTTGAAAATGATTTATATGATTTAATATAAATATTTCAATTGATGAAAAATCTTGAGCGAACATTGAAATCCGTAAGTGAAAATCCGAAATATATTTTCCGCCTGACAGTTCAGGGAATAATGGTGGGCATATTTGCGGGACTGATGGTATGTCTGTATAGATACCTTCTTTACGGCTCGGAACATGTTCTAAGGGATTATTTGAATATCATACATGGAAATGTATTCTACATTATCTTGTTTTTTATAGTCCTGGCAATCATGGGCCTTTTGGTTGACTTTCTGACCAAATGGGAAGCAGATTCCGCCGGAAGCGGAATACCTCAGGTTTATGCCGAGGTCAAGGGTCACATGGAAGCCAACTGGGCAAAGGTTCTCTTTTCCAAAATCGTCTCAGGTGTATTGACTGCACTGGGCGGTCTGTCACTTGGTCCTGAAGGTCCGTCCGTTCAGATTGGTGGTATGGCAGGAAAAGGTGTTGCAAAACTCTTTAAAGGTTCAAAAACCGATGAGCTGAGATTGATTTTAGTAGGTTCTGCCGTAGGTATTACCGCCGCTTTCAATGCGCCTCTTGCAGGGGTGCTGTTCGTATTGGAGGAAATCAACCACGGATTTGACAAGACCTTGGTGTTCATAGCTTTGGTCTCAGCAATCGTGTCTGATTTCATATCAAAAGTCATATTCGGCCAATCAACACAGTTGACATTCATAATACCGAACATTCCTCTCGGATATTATTGGCTGCTTGTTGTTTTGGGCGTCTTGATAGGTCTTCTGGGCTATGTCTATAATGTTGGAATGGTCAGGTCAAGCGATTTCGTATCTAGTTTAAAAATACCTTCCTGGCTTAAGTTCGTAGGAGTGTTCATGGTATCAGGTGTTGTGGCCCTCACAGTTCCCGAAATAAGTGACGGAGGACACTTCATGATGAGTATGCTGGACGTGGCCATGCCGTCATTGGGAGTGTTGGTTATGCTTCTGGTCTTGAAATACCTCTTTTCAATGTTTTCATTCTCATCAGGAGCGCCTGGTGGAATATTCCTGCCAATATTGGTGCTTGGAGCATACATCGGTGCGGCATTCGGTTCCGCTGTGGTTCCAGCATTTGGACTGGAGCAGGATTTGGTCTACAAGTTCATTGTAATTTCAATGGCCGGATTTTTCGCAGCAACCGTCAGATCACCGATTACAGGAGTCGTATTGATAGCCGAGATGTGCGGTTCTACAGAATCGCTTGTAGCAATGGTGATAGTGTCCCTGATAGCATATGTGGTTCCTACACTTTTGGGAAATGAGCCAATCTATGAATCATTATATGACAGGCTTTTGTTAAACAAGAACAGGGAATTTGTCAAAAAACCTTCAAAGCATGTCCTATCCGAATATCTGGTTCCTTTGGACTGCAATTACATCAACTTCAAAATCAAGGACATTCCATTTCCTAAAAATGCGATTGTGGTGTCAGTCATTCGAAACGGCAAGTATGTGATTCCGACTGAGGATTTCCACATCAAATATGGTGACCAGATACACGTGCTGACAGACAGCAATGATTACCCTTATGTTAGGGAAGAGATTGAGGAGCTATTCGGTGGTTAGATGAGTTTGATTTTTAAAAGAAGAAGTGTCAGAAAGTTTACGGATGAAAAGGTGCCCGATGAGCTTATTGAAAATCTGCTGAAGGCGGGCATGCAGGCTCCGTCCTCATGCAATTCACAGCCTTGGGAGTTCATTGTCGTTTCCAAAAGCGAGGACAAAAAGGCCATCTCAAGGATGCACAGATTCGCAAAGCCTGCAGCCAATGCGTCACATCTCATCATCACCCTGGGAAATCTCAATGAGGCAAAGGTCATCGGAATGATTGAACAGGATTTGGGCGCATGCAATGAAAACATCCTGCTTCAGGCAACTCATGAAGGCCTTGGTGCAGTGTGGTTGGGTTTTCATCCGATAGAGGACAGGACTTTGAAATTGAAGGAATACCTTGAAATTCCAGATTACTGCATTCCCTTTTCAGTGATTTGTGTTGGATGGCCTGCATCACAAGGCGAGGTAAGGCTTAGATATGATGAATCAAAGGTTCACTTTGACAGGTATTGAAGTGAATGTCTGGTTTTGGATGGAAATTGATGATGGGATTATCCTAGGTTATTGAATAGTAATTTATATATTTTAAAAACAAAATATTATTAGTAATTTTTTTTATGCAGATGGAATCATGATTAGTAGAGAGTTAAGGGAGTTCGAGCTTTTAAATACAACTACACAAAGCATCTATGAACTGAACGAATTGAATGTTTTAATCATCCTAAAGGACGGATCCAACCTGACCAGCTGGAATGACGTTAGGGATAGGGATGATGTTGTTTTCGTAAGCGAAGACCTCTTCGGCAAAACCAATCTGGCCAAAAGATATGCAGGGCTTTCAAGCCTTAAGGCAATCATTGCATTTGGTTTCGGTGATGTGGAAAACATGGAAGGGATGTTTGACGGATGCGAGTCCTTGGTTGACATTTCATCCTTGAAGTCATGGGACGTGTCTCATGTCAGCAATATGCAGGGCATGTTTCAGGGTTGCTTTTCCTTAAAGGACCTCTCTCCATTGGCAGACTGGGATGTTTCCAATCTGGCCAACATGTCATCGATGTTTTGGTATTGCGCCTCTCTTGAAGACATTTCCCCGCTGGAGAAGTGGGATGTGTCAAACGTCACTGACATGCATTACATTTTCTCTGATTGCTATTCCCTTAAGGACATTTCAGGCTTGAAGGATTGGGACGTGTCCAATGTCGGGGACATGGGCCGTATGTTTGACTCATGCGAATCCCTTGAAGACATCTCCCCTCTCAAGAACTGGAAACTGTCAAGTGCATTCAACATTACAGCATTTTTCAGAGGCTGCTCTTCACTTAAAAAGATTTCTCCCTTGAAGAATTGGGATTTATCAAAAATGACTGAAAACTCAAGTCTCTTGTTATTGTTTAAGGATTGCTCATCCCTTGAGGATGCATCCAGCCTGAAGAATTGGGACCTGTCCAACATAACCAGAATCGACGGGCTTTTCGAGGGCTGCAGTTGTCTGACTAACGTTTCTGGCCTTAAAAATTGGGACGTATCCAATGTAGAGTCAATGGACACACTGTTTGCAAACTGCATTGAATTGGATGACGTTTCCGCCTTAAGTAAATGGGATGTCTCCTCTCTAAAAAGCATGGTGGGAATGTTTTGCGGCTGTGAAGCACTGGAAAACGTTTCGGCTTTAAATGACTGGGACGTGTCCAATGTCGGTTCTCTGGATTATCTCTTCAATGCCTGCGGTGAGCTAAAGGACATTTCAGCTTTGAAGGATTGGAACGTGTCAAATGCAGATTCGATGGATTTTGCATTTAACGAATGCGCATCCCTGGAGGACATTTCCCCATTGAAGGATTGGAACGTATCAAATGTCAAATCCGTGCAGGAGATGTTTGCAGGATGCAGTGAACTTTCCGATGTAAGTCCCCTCAAGGACTGGAATGCGAATAATCTGATAAACATCACAGCTCTTTTTAAGGACTGCACTTCAATTGTCGATGCGTCATCTCTTGACTTTTGGATGCTTAGAAATGCCCAATACTGCGAATTGGTGTTCGATGGATGTGAAGGCTTGAAATATTATCCTATGTGGTATGCCAACGGCGAGTTTAGAGGCCTCAACAGACACATCGAGGAATTCAACAGGCTGAATGAAACCACCGACAACATTTTTGATCTGGGCAATTTGGAAGTGCTCATCATATTGAAGGACGGAAGAAACGTTACAAGATGGGATGATGTTGAAAACAGAAGCGAGGTTCTATATGTCAACGAGAATCTATCAGGAAAGACTGACCTTAATGAGCGATATGCCGGTTTGAAATCACTTAAGGCGATTTTCGCATTTGGTGTGGACGAGGCGGAAAAGATGATAGGAATGTTTTCAGGATGCATGGCTTTGGAAGACATCACGTTTCTGAAGCTCTGGGATGTCTCAAAGGTCAGGGAAATGAATTTCATGTTCCACGGCTGCAACGTGCTTGAGGATTTTTCACCATTGGCGAAATGGGATGTCAGCAACGTTGAAAACATGAACGGAATGTTTTTGAATTGCCTGTCTTTAATTGACAATTCTCCTTTCAATGACTGGGATGTCGGAAATCTGAAATTCATGAGGGCAATGTTTTGGAATTGCATATCCATTATTCATGTCATATCCCTTGGAAATTGGAACGTCAGCAATGTCGAGAATATGAACGGGCTCTTTTTCGGTTGCGTTTCACTGGAAAACATCTCAGCATTGAGCAAATGGAACGTGTCCAATGTGAATAACATGGCTGGAATGTTTGAACATTGCAGGGCCTTGCCTAATGTCAATGCACTGGCCAACTGGGACGTATCCAATGTGGTGAAAATGGATCATATGTTTTTCGACTGCAGAGAGTTGAAGGATGTCTCCGCAATAGCTGACTGGGACGTTTCAAGCGTTGAAAATATGGATTTGATTTTCAGGGACTGTCCGGGCTTGAGTGAAACTCCGCTATGGTCAAAAATCAAAAGAATCAAAAAAGAAGTGACAGATGAGGAATCTGCCCCGGAAGACGAAGATTCAAACGATGACGGCAAAAGCAATCCAGACGATAGCTGATTTTTTACTGGCCTGTGATTTCAAAGCTATTTTTTTTAAATCTTTAATGCATGATTAAAGCAAAATCTTCATATCCCTAATCGAAAAAAGATAATAAACAGTAACTTCAAAGATAATATTGGTGATATTGTGGACATGGTAGTTGAGATGCTGATTGAGTTTGTGGTTGTATTGGCCATATTTTTGGTATTGACTTTAATTGGAGTCTTTGTTTACAACAAATTGAAAAATAGTTCCAATTCCTACTTGAATCCACGCGAATTTCTCCCTGAAGACGAAATCCACGTTATAAGACAGGTGTTATATCTGTCCATGATGGCATTGTGTTTCGTTAATTTTTTATATTCATTGATGTCATACGAAGATAATTTTATATATTTTGCGGTATTTGACATTGTCCTTTCGCTTTTTATTGCAGTTACCATGGATAAAAGTTCCCTTAAAAACAAGGCCTTATTTATTCTTTTAATCCCTTACGGGTCTTTGGTCTTTCTTTTATATCCTACAAGCCCGTTCATTTTAATTGAATTGATTCATATTCCTGTCTTTTTATACTTTGTAAAGGTATATTTCGACAAGTTCATGGAATATACCAACTCAAATGGACTTGGAGTAACCATAATCCTTTTGTTTTCAATAATCGTAGTGAGTTTCTTTGTAACCCAGATTGTTGAGGGAGTCAATCCGCTTGATTCGCTTGTAATGGTTTCCAACGCATTTACAAGTAACGGTTATGCCGTTTTGGGCGATTCGATTTTGGGAAAAATCAACAGTATTTTCCTGGTTTGGGGAGGATACATCATTTCAGGTGCGGGTACTGCAACATTGACTGCCGCCATTCTTCTTAAACATTTCAATAAGAGGGTAGAGGAGCTTGAAAAACTCATTGAGGGTGATGGCGATGGCTGATCTGATGTATATGATTTGGGATAATGCTGTAGACCTTTTCATAATATTCATGATTTTTGCGGTTTTGGTTTGCATTGGAAAATATGTATCAGGGAAATTAAAGGCCAGTGAATCATTCAAGTCCTCCAGATTCTTAAATCCTCAGGAATACCTGCCCGAGGAGGAACTGTCCACCATAAAGCAGGTTCTCTATCTTGTGATGATTGTGATTATTGTAATGAACATGCTGTACCTCTTTTTCGGTTGGCGTGATGACTCATTCAATCTGCTTTTATTCGACATCATCATTTCCCTGTATTTGGCAGTCGGCATGGACATCTCATCCGTTAAAAACAAGTTCATACTGTTTTTACTGATTCCATTCGGGTCCATTGCCCAGCTGGTGGATCCAACCAGTTGGATTGTGTTTTTTGATTTATTTCATGTATTTGTCTTTGCATACTTCGCCGAGCAATACTATCGCAGATTTTTGGAATATACCCGTGACAACCGCTTGGGAATAACCATAATGCTGTTGTTTTTCATTGTTTTCATTAGTTTTTTCGTGACTATTGTTGTTGAGGGTGTCGCCCCTTTAGATTCAATTGCAATGGTTTCCAATGCCTTTACAAGTAACGGTTATGCGATTTTGGGAAAGAGCGGTCTTGGGAAAGTGAATGCAATATTTCTGGTCTGGTCAGGTTTCATCCTTTCAGGCGTGGGTACCGCAACATTGACTGTGGCCATTGTGATGAGTCAGGTCAACAGCAAGTTTGACGATCTCGAAGAGCTTGTGAGGAAAAACAAAAAAGATTAGATGATTTTTAAACTTTTTTCATTAAAAAAGTATTACTTTTTTTACTGATTTTCCGCTTTTTGTATTACTCAAAGATAAAGTATTACTTTTAGTTAATTTATTTAAATACTTATTATTACTATTTTTAATTTTTAAATGTAAGTATTACTTTTTTGTTGATTTGGAGCGTTTTAGTATTACTTTTTTTAGAAAATTATATATTATAAATTATTACAAAATTATTAATGGTAGTAATATTTTTATTTAGTATTTTACTACTTGATTTTGACCTTTTATTAAAAAGAGGCGTAAAATAATGAAATTTTATAGAAAAAAACTGAATATTCTTTTGATGATTTTGATGATATTGTCTTTTTGTCTCCTTTGCCAGACCGCTTTTGCCGTGGCAGACGAGACAACAGCAATTGGAATGGACAATTCCAGCACAGACAATGTTGTTGAAGTTTCAAACAATGAATATCACGACTCTGTTAAAATTTCACAGGACAATCAAAATGATTTGTCCAAATCTCAAAATACTACTTTATTTATAATCAGCGATAATCCCGGAACCAACATTTTGGATAAGGCCAGTTGGGAACTGCATGATGAGGGCAAACTCAATAATGTCAATCTGATAATCAGAAATGGTGAACAGGTTAAGGGAATGGATGAGGCTGAACTGATGGGATATCTGTCAGGTTGCGATGCATTCATCGGAGAATGGATAAGCACTGACGTGGATTCAGTTCTCACAAGCGCCCTTACAAAAAATCCCGAACTGTCCAATAAGAGGATTTTCCTTATTTTGGAACCTCCTTCAGGTAACGTAAACTCAGGTTCAAGTTCAATCAATCTGATTAAAAACAACACCTTGGACTATAACAGGATATTCTCTTCTGTTTCCAACAATAAGCTGGTGAACTATTTTGCAAAAACCAAAAGGGGACTTTCCTATTCAAGTGTCGTCAGTTATCTGGACTCTGAAGGCAAGGATTTCAATAGTTTCTTCAACCGATTGGTTCTTTATAAGGACCTCAACGACAAGGACAATCTCAAAAATCAGATATTGTGCATATTGAATTATTTGGGTTTGGATGTTGAATATGAAAACCCAACCTTCACAGGCTCCAAAACCTACGGAATCTATAGGGAAAAATGGTATTCTCTCGACGAATATGTCGAAAAGTTCTTTGATTCCTCAAGAAACCGTACCGTGGGCGTTTTGGAAAGTACAATGTATATCGACTCCCAACAGCTGCACACATGCTATTCAATCATAGAATCTCTCGAGGCAAGGGGATATAATGTCATCCCTGTCTTTGCCGCAGGAGGATCTGCAGACCAGCTTAGGGTAATGGTCGAATCCTGGACAAGTGCCGGAGGAGACATTGGGGGATATCTGGCCAATCCGTCAAACTATGACACAAATGTCGATGCAATCATTTCAATGGTTGCATACGGTGTCGGCGGAGAGAACTTCACCAAGGCGACAGACTTTTTTGAAGAGGCCGGAGTTCCTGTCTTCAGGGCAGTGCATTCCGATTACGTTTCAAATGAAATGTGGGAGCTGAGCTCAACCGGGCTTACAACAGACAAAAGCGACAAATGGTGGCACATTACAATTGCCGAGACACAGGGAATAATCGACGCCACATTTGTCGGCGGTGCATCATACTATATTTCAAACCTCACAGGCGCCAAGGTGACAACCTATATCGCTCACCAGCCAAACATTGAGCTTTTGGCCGACAGGATAGATTCCTGGGTGGATTTGAAATACACAGCCAACGATGAAAAGCTGATATCCATCATATACTACAACTATCCTCCGGGAAAACAGAACATAGGTTCCAGTTACCTGGATACAATAAAAAGTATTTACAACATGCTCAATACTTTGAAAAATGCAGGATATGACGTCGGCAAGTTGCCAAGCAATGTGTCCGAACTTGAGGATTTGATCATTTCATGCGGTATCAATGTGGCTACATGGGCACCGGGTGAGCTTGAAAAGCTTGCAAACCGCTCAGAAGTGACATTGCTTCCGGTATCAGAGTATACAAAATGGTTCAACGGTTTGGATGACATCGTAAAGATTCAGGTCGTTGAGGGGCCTGTGGCATACATCGGAGAGCTTACAAAAAGGGCAGTTGAGCTTAACTATACATCAACAATCTCTTCTACAATTGACGACTGGTACAATCAGATTGTTGCATTGCTTCCCGATGAGAAAAGTACCGAATCCAAGAGGGTTCTTGACAATATAGTCTCCAGTTTGAAAAGTTATGCCAAAACCCAATCTGAGGATTATTATGACTTATATTTAAATTATTTTGATGAATTCAAAAAATTAAACATTTCAGGATTAAACGGTTGGGGTGAAGCTCCCGGAAACGTTATGGTGATCAATAGAAACGGCACAGATTATTTTGTTATTTCTGGATTGACATTTGGAAATGTCTTCATCGCTCCTGAGCCTCAAAGGGGTTGGGAGGCCGATATCCAGAATCTATATCACTGTACTGCAGTCGCTCCAACACATCAATACCTGGCTGCCTACTACTATATGCAGACATCCCATCCTAATGCGATGGTGTTTGTCGGAAGGCACGCAACACACGAATGGCTTCCCGGAAAGGAAATCCTATTGTCTTCAACAGATTACGGATCAGTTGTAGTGGGAGACGTTCCGCAGCTGTATTTCTATATCAGTGACGGTCTGGCCGAAGCTATTCAGGCCAAAAGAAGGGGTTTTGCAGTAATCATTTCACACCTGACCTCTCCGATGTCTTTTACCCATTTATATGGTAATCTAACTGTTTTGGCGGGTCTTGTTGATGATTATGGAAAGAATCCTAACAAAGCCAGTGAAAATCAAATTCGCAGTCTGATAATTTCCAATGACTATTCAACCAATTTGGGCCTCAACAAGAGTGATGTAAATGCCGTTCCAATCGCTTCACTGATTGAAAAGGTAAACGCATTTCTAAAGACCACTCAGGATACTCTGCATCCTTTAGGCCTTCATGCAATTGGTGATGCATGGAACGAGATGGATATTGCAAGCACAGTTTCCGCAATGCTTTCCTATGATTTGGTGTTGGAGAACAATGCGGGAGTCATCAACCTGTTCAATGAGCTTTCAGACATTTATTACGGCAATGCCTATTCCTCATTGAACGCATTTCAAAGGGAATTCATCCTGAACAAGTCCTATGACATTGTCAAATCCCTGATATATTGGGATGTGGAAACTGTAGGCAATGTTTTGATTTCTCAAAACTACAAATTCAATAGTTCAAATGTTTTGAATAGTCTTTATCTGGCTAAAACATACATCAACCTAATCAATGAGAGCATTTCATCCGAGCTGGGCTCAATGCTTGACGGCTTGAACGGCAGATACATTCCTATTGGTGAGGGGGGTGAAGTCGTAATAAAATCGAGCGTGCTTCCAACGGGCAGTAACATGTTCCAGGACCAGTCATCAGAACTTCCAACAAAGGACGCATGGGAATACGCAAAAACCCTTGCCCTTTTGACTTTGAGGGATTTGAATGACACAACCGAAAAGGTCATCATGGGAATCTGGTGTGTGGAAACCGCAAGGGATGACGGAGCATTGGTTTCAGCCGTCCTGTATCTTTTAGGTATGAAGCCGGTATGGACAGACTCCTCAAGTGCAGGTTATGACGATGAGGGAAATCCTACAGGTAAGAAAGTGGGCTCAATGCCTGAAGTCATCAAATTGAATGACTTGACTCGTCCTGAAGGATGGGCTAAAAAAAGAATTGACGTAACCGTAATTACAAGCGGTCTTTTCAGGGATTTATACTCCTCCCAGGCAATCTTATTGGATAACGCATATAGGGTTGCGCTTGCAAGGTCCTATTTCACATTAAAAGATGATAAAAAATTATCCAATGATGTTAAAGAGGCTCTCGAAAGCGTCATGAAAAGCATCAATTACTATGGTGTTGCAAGTGAGGCCTTAAGCAATAATTATGTTGCCAAACACTGGATAGAGGATGTTAAATATTACTTGAGCATAGGCTATAATGCAAGCTATGCCGGAGAATGTGCAATCACACGCATCTTTGCACCTCCTAATGGGGATTACGGTGCCGGAATATCCAAACTGGTGTCAATGTCATGGACATGGAACGACACCGATGAGCTGGCACAGTTCTACCTTGGAAGGATGGGAAACATGTATTCCAAAAACTATTGGGGAGATACAAATTCCCTCGTATTCCTGAGGGCTCTTTCAAACTCAGACACAATCGTTACAAGCCGTAACACCAATCAGTATGGTGTGCTTGACAACGATGACTTCTTCGACTATTGGGGAGGACTTTCAATGGCTGTGGAGAACATCTCCGGAAAATCTCCAAAAATGAACGTGCTGATGTATGCCGACAAGAGCAATGCATATATCTCCACACTTGAAGAGGTTATGTATCGTGAAATCGCCGCAAGATATGACAACCCTGAGTGGATTAAGGGAATGATGGGTGAAGGATACAGCGGAGCCCGTTATATGTCAAACAAATTCGTAAGCAATCTTTACGGTTGGCAAGTGACAAGACCTGTCAGCGTCAGTGACGACTTATGGAACAGGGTTTACAATACATATTACAAGGACAAATACGGTTTGGGAGTCAAGGATTGGTTGATGAGTGGAAACAATGCGTATTCACTTATTTCCATGAGCGGAACCATGTTGACTGCCGCCCATGAGGGATACTGGAATGCCGACAAGGCAACATTATCAGATATTGCAAATACATGGGCACAGGCAACCGTCAAAAACGGTGTTGCATGCTGTGACTGCAGTTGCGGTAACATTGCTATGATGCAATGGGCGGTGCAGTACGTAAATCCGGACATTCTGGCTCAGCTGCTGCCTAAGCTATATCAGGCCACTCAAAATCCGGTATTCCTAAACAATACCAATGCTGTGCCTCCTGAAAATGTGGATCCGTCCAACAGTGAGGCTTCAACTCCAAATCCTAAAAAGGGTTCCACATCATCCTCGACAATATCTGCAAATTCAACAACAACAAGCAGCAATCAGTTTTCACAGTCAACTTCAGCTTCAAACGGCCAGTCCGTTTCCGATGTTGGCGAAAGCGCATCTGCCGGTGAGGTTGGCGCTTCCAGCAGTGAGGGGGCTGATGTTAAAAAGTCCATTGAAATCAATCCGGTCACACAACAGTCTGCCAGTGAAGTTGGCATGAGTTTGATAGCCGTTTTAGGAGTGATATGTTTAATTTTGATAATTGGAGTCGGTTACTTTAGAAACAAAGATGAAGATGGAAATTCAAGTAATTTGGATGAACTATTTAAGGAGAAACTCTAGATGGTTCATCTTTTGTTTATTTTTTTAGAGGGAAAGTATGGAAGTAATTAATTTATTATGGCAACTTGGAATATTGTCCGCCGTTCTGATTTTTGGAATCAAGCTGGGCCTTGCGACAGGTCTTGCAAACATGTCCAAAAGATATTTGGCCATGGTTTCAATAGGTTATGGCGGTGGAGTCTTGATTTTGACTGAAATATCTTCATTTTATACAGCTCAGATTACTGATATAATTTATACTTATAATTTTGAATTTTTCCTGATTATGGCGGTCATAATGATTCTTGCGGGAATCTTTACCATTAGGGAATATAAGGTTTTTGAAAGAAACACAACTGCTGCCACATGTATGGCGGTCGTTGCTCCTTGTCCATGCTGTTTCGGTTCAATCATCGTAAGCATAATGCTGGTTGCACCAACCGTGGGTTTGGGTCTTATGAATTTAAGCGTGATTGTTGCGGCTGCATTGGTTTTGACAATCATTGTGACATATTTCGCATCAAATTATCTTGTCAGATTCATCAAGAAACCTTATCCTATCGTTTTGGGAAACTTCATGTTCTTTTTGGGAATATATTTCCTGATTTCAGCATTGTGCCTTCCTAATATAACAGGACTGCTTCAAAATCCGATGGATGCAATTTCAATACAGTCTCCTGAATACATATTGGCTGTATTGGGCCTAATGTTGATGATAATGTTTTTAGGTGCATTCTACTTTAAAAATAATAGTTATTTAGATTAATGGTGATAATATATGGTAACAACAATTCCTGGAAGCGAAGTATTAACTTCCGGTTTGAACATGATTGCTCAGAGTCTGCAGATTCCAGTAATCATATTCCTGGTGGTCTTTGCATTCTTTGCAATACTCACATTGGGAAGTTTGGTTTCCGAATACACTTCCAGAAAAAAGATCACACCAGATTCCTTAGAAAAATTGATCTATTCAATTTCAAAAGCCACATCTAGTGATGAATTGATGAATATAATTAAAAATGCTAAGCTTTATGAAAATCAAAAAGTCGTTTTGGTCAAGGTTTTAAGGGCAGAGTCATTGACATCCCAGACAAGGGAGACTTTAGCCAGAAAACTAATAGAATTTGAAGAAACCAAACTCGGAAAGACAATTGAAAGAACAGACATCGTAACCCGTATCGGTCCGACATTGGGTTTGATGGGTACTCTGATTCCTATGGGTCCCGGACTTGCCGCATTGGGTGCAGGCGACGTCAACACCCTTGCAAACGCTATCATTGTCGCATTCGACACTACCGTTGTGGGTATCGGTGCCGGTGCTGTAGGGTATTTCGTCTCAAAGATAAGGCGCAGATGGTATGAGGAAGACCTCTCCAACCTTGATGCCCTATGTGATGCGCTTTTGGACAAATTGAAACATTAGGGAGTTTTGGATATGGTAAGGCGTAAATGCAAGAAACGTTTTTCTGAAGGTGAAGAGGACCCTATGGCGGGAACTACAAATCTCGTTGATGCGATGCTTGTCATTGCTGTCGGATTTTTGATATTCGTTGTGATTAGCTGGAATATGCAAAGCGTTATATTTCAGGACTCCTCCCAGGATTCATCCCAGGCAGTTCAAAAGTCTCCGACAAATGTTACCGAGGTGACTGAAGGCCAGGAGCTGAATGAGACTCCGGAGTCCAGCCAAAGCCAAGGTCAGGGATATATGGAGATGGGTAAGGTCTATAAGGATCCGACAACGGGCAAGCTGATTATGGTTGAAGGATAATATATATTTTTTACATAGTATTACTTTTAATTTTTCAAATTTTTTTAATAGTAATACTTTTCATTCTATTTTTCTATTTTTTGTATTACTTTTTGCAAATAGTATTACTTTTAAGGGTATTTTGACTAAAAAAGTAATAAGAAATCTTTATATTGTTATTACTACTTCTTTTATATTAAGGTTGCTTTATTTAGGGTAGAGACAATTTTTAGAAAAATAATTATTCCCTTTTATATAATATGTTCTGCTTTAAATAAAGTGCCTAAAAATTATCGTGGGATATCTATGAGAAATAAATCTTTTATTTTTTTATTTGTATTGATTTTCATGATGGTTTTCTCATTAAGTGCAGTTAGTGCAGAGGATATGCAGACCACTGATTCCGGTCAGGTTTCAGGGGATGTTGACGTTGTGACTGTCAATCCTTGGAATACCACTGGTGAACTGACCTATGTGATTCCAAATGAAGCCAAAAACATTGCAAGCGCTGATGTTTACGTGAATGTTTACGGCGGCAGTGCTAAGAACACTCATGGTGCTAATGCCAATGTGAGTTTACAAACTGTTAATGGTGAAAATCAATTAGGAAGCGAAGAATTATGGATTGAAGATGGAAGTACAGATGGAACTGTTTATATAGTTAATAATCATACCAACAAATGCTATTCCGATTATCAAATTCACTATGATATTAAGAATTTGGTTGATGGTTTAAACGGTTCATCCATTGCTATTAAGGTTGATACTTTTAAAATGGAAAATAAATCCTTTGACGGCAGAATCAAACTCATCGCTTTAGTTTTAGCATACGATGATGGAGACAGTGATGTTATTAACTATTGGGTTGACACTGCTCAGAAATGGACAAAAACCAATGTAACCACTACCTTTGATACTGCAAATATTGGCGATATTGTCTATGCCGAGTTGTACAATGTCGCATTGTCAAGCGGTGACGGAAGTTATAAGGTCAATGGGGAACTTGTTGGTGATGCGATAAACCATACTTCAGGCGATTATTATCAATATAACTATTGGGATGTTTCCAACAAGATTAAGAAAGGTCAAAATACTGAAATTTTAACCATGTATGCTGGAACATCCTCTTATGGTTCAATCAAAAATGTTTTAACTCTTTTAAAAACTAAGGATTTGGTTGTTGACGTATCTCTAAAAACTGAATATACAAATGTCCCTACCTGTTTTGCAGGAACAAACAACACCTTGACTGTAACTGTAAACTCCAATAAGGCAGGCAATTATACTGTTGAGCTATTGGCTGACGGTGTTGTTGTCGCCACCGGTGAAGTTGAACTTGATGGTAGTGATGCGGAAACTATTTTATTGACCGACCAAACCGTCAGGGATGTTGATGAAACTACCGTAAGCGGTGCAGATAATGCTAAAGTTGTTTATTCACTCAACGTTAAATTAAACGACAATGTTGTTGGAAATAAAAATATCACTGTTCCTGTTTTATACAACGGTTACTTAAGCAAAGAGTTTGCATATAACGCAACCGGTTATGAAACTGACGAATTTATATTCACTGGTGACCTTGTAATTGACATCAAAGGCGAATCATCCTATAAGAGTGGGGCTGCAGGTGTAAATGAAATTTGGACTGTTGAACACGGCAACATTACCAGAGCATACATTTATGTTCCTTACAACTGGTTCAACGCCAAAACCTATGTTGAAAATGAAACCATGTTTAGAATTCTGTTCAATAATATTGCTGTTGAACCTGTAGGTTTCTATCGTGACCAAGGTAACCTTGGTAACTACGGCAAATACGGATACGGAGTTTTAATATATGACGTAACTGATTTGATTAAAATTGGAGACAACACTTTCAACTTGACAAAAGTTAATCCCACTCCAACTGTCTATCCTACTGCTTTGATTTACGGATATGATTCTGCTGACAGTGATGTTGTAAAATGCGCATATGTGATTAATGGTGCTGATGTACTTGCAAACGATTACAATAATGCTGGAAGAATTGTTAAATTGGATAATGAAATCGAAGTGGATCCATTCGTTAACGCAACTTTATATGTATTGGCTTCCGGAGCTCAAAAAGGTGAAGGTAATATCATCGTCAACGGCAAGGCCTTTGAAGATGTATGGAACGGTACCTCAAAAACTACTGATTTGTTCACTGCAGACATATCTGATGTCGCTATAGGATTCAATGACATTTCATTTGTTGCAACAGGTTCCACAATATTGGCATTGCCACAAATTATCGTAGCTACTCTTATTGATGTTGATGTTTCCGCAAAAACTGAGTATACCAGTGTTCCTACTTGCTATGCGGGCACCAATAACACTTTGACTGTTACTCTTGATGCTAATAAGAATGCCACATATCTTGTTGAGCTGTATGCTGATGATTTCCTTGTCGCAAGCAGTGAAGTTGAGCTTGATGCGGATGTTCCAAAAACTATTTTAATAACAGACCCAACAATCAGGCCAATAGACAATACAACCGTAAGCGGTGCAGATAACAATGTAGTTGATTATAAGGTAACAGTTAAGTATGACTATGCTCAAGTTGGGGCTACTTATTTAAGCCTTCCTGTTTTATACAACGGTTACTTAAGCAAAGACTTTGCATATAACGCAACAGGTTATGAAGCAATCGAGCCTATTACATTCACTGGAGACATTGTAATTGACATCAAAGGCGAATCATCCTATAAGAGTGGAGCTAATGGCGTAAATGAAATTTGGACTGTTGAACACGACAACATTGTAAAAGCGTATATTTATGTTCCTTACAACTGGTTTAACGGAAAATCCTATGTTGAAAATGAATCAATGTTTAAAGTGGCATTCAATAATGCCAACATCACTCCTGTAGGTTTCTATCGTGACCAAGCCAACATGGGTAACTACGGCAAATACGGATACGGAGTTTTAATCTATGATGTTACTGACTTCATCAAAACCGGTGACAACACTTTCAACCTGACAAAAGTCAATCCTACTCCAACAGTTTATCCTACCGCTTTAGTATATGCATACAATGCTTCTGTACTTGGCATTTCTAAAACAGCATACATAATTAATGGTGCTGATTTACTTGCAAACGATTACAATAAAGCCGGAAGAGTCATAATGATGAACTCCCAAATAAATGTCAGTATGGCAGATGTAACTGATGCAAAACTATATGTATTGGCTGCAGGCGCACAAGACGGCGAAGGTAATGTAATTGTCAATGATGCTGTATTTGAAAATGTATGGAACGGTACAACAAAAACAACCGATTTGTACACTGTAGACATAACAAATGTCTCTAAAGAATCAAATGACATTTCATTTGTTGCAACAGGATCATCTATCTTAACATTGCCGCAGATTATTGTAACCACCAAAAATGTACCTATCGATACTATTGTAACTGCTAATGCATTGTTCACCAGATATGATTCTGGAAATGCATTTACAGTCACTGTTGTTGACGCTAACAACAATCCTGTCAAAGGATTGGAGCTCATGTTGAAAGTATACACTGGAAAGACCTCCAAGAAATACTTCATAACAACCAATGATGAAGGTGTTGCAAGCTTTGATCTTGCTTCAAAATTGGATATAGGCATTCATGAAGTTGCAGTATCCTCACCTAATCCTCAGAACTACACTGTCAAAAAGACCTATTCAACAATCCAGGTTGCTAAGGCAAAAACAGTTGTAAAAGCTCCAGCAATAACAGTTAAAGTTAAAAAGTCCAAATACTTTAAGATTAAAATCAAAAACAAAGCAACCTATAAACCTGTGGCCAAGATTAAAATTAAATTGAGAATATTCACAGGCAACAAATACCAAACTGTTACTGTCAAGACCAGCAAGTACGGTAATGCTGTATTCAACACCAAATATTTAGGTGTCGGCAAGCATAAGGTTGTAATCTATACATTGGACGGCAGATACAAAGTCGGTGCAAAAAGCGTAATATATGTTAAAAAATAGAGTTTCATCCTCTATTTTTTCTTTTTTTATTTTCGATTTTCGATTGTTTATTTTCATGTTTTAACTTTTAAATGTAATTATCTTGCATCTTCTTTTCATAATTTTAATTGAACTTCTTAAAAAAAGAGAAAGTTTCACCCGCATCTATAGGTCCATTGATTTTTCAGTTCAAAATCTGTTTTTTTCAATAACATTTATATATGCCTTTGTCTAATTAATATTGTAAATCACTTGGAGTTGATAACATGAAGAAAAGTGATTGGGAAGATATAGAAGTTAACGAAAGAAGCACAGACAAGGTTTTCTTTGAATCTAGCCTGTTGCAGAACATTTCAGACAGCATAGACTTTTTAAAGGACGAAACAACTGAAATTTTCAAGGAATTGGATTCAACCGAATTCAAGCAAAGAATCGACGAGTTTGATTTGGAGGAGTTCAGCGAAAACACCATCAACCAGATTGATGACATTATCGATGACATTTCCCAATTGAAGGACGAAATCGTTGGCTCTCAGGACCTTCCGGATGAGGTCAGGGAGTTTTCCAAAAACACCAAGGCATATCTAAACAGGGATGTCGTCTATGTCATGAAGGCGCAGAGGAAACTTGAAGTCAGTGACTCATATAACTCAAGCACAAGGGCCGTGGAACTGTGCGACAAGGCAATCTATGTCAATGAATTGAATCCTGATGCATATTACTTTAAGGGCATGGCACTAATCAACCTTAAAAAATACAGTAGGGCCATTGAGGAGTTCATCAATGTGTTGGCCTTGGACAGCAATTATATTGAGGCAAGATTGGCAATTGCTGATATAAACAGGCTTAAAGGCGACTATGATGATGCCCTTGACGTTTACAATTCAGTTCTTAAAATTGACAGCGAATCATATGAGGCCTTGAAAGGAAAGGCATTGGTGTATGCCGATTTAAAAGAGTACAAAAGGGCCTGCAATCTCTTCAAGATGGCGGATTCCATTGATCCTTTAAATGACAAGTCCAGGGATGTTTGGGACTTGTGCATGGATAAGCTGGATTAGGTTTGAATAATTTTAAGTGTGAGGCCAGACGGACTTAACCTCACACGCCAATTTTGTATTCAGAAACTGATTTTTCTCATGACTTACTGTAAAAGTTGGGATTAACTCCTACACCATATGTTATATTCAAGGCCGTATTTATCTTTTTTGTTGTTTTTAGGCTCAATTTGACTGTTTTGTTGCAATTAAACAGAAAGAATTCAATATTATTGACATATTCAATAAGTGGCGAATCGTTTTGGTGTCATGTCAGTGGATACACTGATGCACTTATGAATTTTGAATGATTACCCAATTTATGATTTTATTTTTCATTACTTTTTGAAAATTGTATAAAATATTTCGTTTTTTAGGTAACTTTTAAATATCCTTTTTTATATACTTATAAATACTTAAATAGTTTTAAGTAACAATCCAAAAATGAGTGAAATAAATGACAAACGAAGACTTTGCAAAAAAGATTAAAGACATAAGAGCTAGACAGAACATGTCTATTGAAGAACTTGCGGAGAGAAGCGGCGTAAAGCTTGAAGTTCTCGAAGCCATGGAAGCCGGTGAAGTTATTCCGTCCCTTACCCCACTTACAAAGATGGCAAGGGCATTAGGGGTTCGCCTGGGAACATTCCTAGATGACACACCTGAACTCGGGCCGGTAGTCACAAGAGGCGGAAAAACCGAAAACTCACTTTACTTTTCAGGTCGTGAGGACGTAACCAACGCAACCAACCTTGAGTTCCATTCATTAGGAGCAGGTAAAATCGACAGGAACATCGACCCGTTCATAATCGACATTGAATTCGAGGAAGGCGAAAAGGAACTCTCATCCCACGAAGGTGAGGAATTCATCTACGTGCTTGAAGGCGAAATCGAAGTTATCTACGGAAAGGACACCTTTACAATAGGCAAGGGTGACACAATCTTCTACGACTCAGTGGTGCCACACCACCTTCACGCAAGCGGAAACGACAAGGCAAAAATATTAGCCGTACTCTACACTCCATACTAGAAAACTATGAGGCTTGATAGATATGTTTAAATTAGAATTAAGACACAACGTATTAGGATATATGGACTTGTTTACTCATGAGTTGGGATTGTTATTGTTGCGTTTAAACATATTGGGCCAAAATCAATTCAAAAACAACAATGGAGGAATATTATGAGTGAACTATTTACAGAACTGCCACTGGGAAAATTTTACGAATCAATGGTTGAAAAACAGCCAGACCATGAATTTATAGTCTATCCGGACAGAAACCTGAGATTTACATACAAGGAATTTGACGAAAGAGTTGACAATCTAGCAAAAGGAATGCTGGCCATAGGAATAGAAAAAGGCGACCATGTAGGAATTTGGGCAAAGAACGTTCCCGAATGGCTGACCTACATGTTTGCAACCGCAAAGATAGGAGCGACAATCGTAACTGTCAACACAGCATACCAGGCACATGAGCTTGAATATGTCCTCGGACAGTCAGACATGAAGGCATTGGCAATGACCGACGGCTTCAGGGACACAAGCTACTTCGACATCATAAACGAACTTGTGCCGGAACTCAAAAGCTGTGCAAGGGGACATCTCGTAGCTGAAAAGTTCCCACACCTTAAGTTCATATTCCATGTCGGCCAGGAAAAGCACAGGGGAATGTACAACACCAATGAGCTTATCCTTTTGGGAATGAACTATGACGATGACGAATACCAGAAGGTGAAGGATGCGGTGACACAGCATGACGTTATCAACATGCAGTATACCTCAGGAACCGAAGGATTCCCTAAAGGCGTAATGCTCACCAGCCGAAACATCGTAAACGACGGATACTACATCGGCGAAAACATGAACTACTCTCCAAAGGACAGGCTCTTATTGCAGGTGCCTCTTTTCCACTGTTTCGGAACAGTCTTAGGCGTGATGGCGGTCATCACCCACGGGTCCACCATGGTTGTTCTGGAGGAATATGACCCTCTCCTGGCCATCTCATCAATCCAGAAGGAAAAGTGCACCTCAATTTATGGGGTTCCTACAATGTTTATCGGAATGATGAACCATCCTATGTTTGAGATGTTCGACATGAGCTCCCTTAGAACCGGTATCATGGCAGGCTCAACATGTCCTGTGGAAACCATGAAGGACGCCATCGAAAAGATGAACATGAAGGAAATCACCAGCGTATACGGGCTTACCGAAGCCGCTCCCGGTTTTACACAGACCAACGCTGCCGATTCGTTCGAGAAAAAAATCAACACAGTAGGGCGCAAGTTCCCGAACATTGAGGTCAAAATCGTTGATCCGGAAACCGGCGAGGAAGTCGGCGTCGGTGAAACCGGTGAGATAATGTGCAGGGGTTTCAACGTCATGAAGGGATACTACAACATGCCTGAAAAGACCGCAGAAACAATCGAACCGGACGGATGGCTCCACTCAGGGGATTTGGCCACCGTTGACGAGGACGGATACTACTCAATCGTCGGCCGTATCAAGGACATGATCATCCGGGGAGGAGAAAACATCTACCCTCGTGAGATTGAGGAATACCTATTCACCCATGAATGCGTTCAGGACGTTCAGGTTGCAGGAATTCCCGATGAAAAATACGGTGAAATCGTCGGAGCGTTCATCATCAAGGAGGATGGCTTTGACGATGTTACGGAAGCCGATATCCGTGACTTCTGCATAGGTTCAATTGCACGTTATAAGGTGCCTAAATATGTCTTTTTCGTTGATGAGTTCCCGCTTACAACAAGCGGTAAAATCCAAAAGTACAAACTGGGCGATTTAGGTCTCAAACTGCTTGACGAAAGACGTGAAAGAGGGGAACTTTAGAATTCCTCTTTAACTATTTTTTTATTTTTCACTGATATTTCTAAAACTCATTTTTCTTATAGTTTAAATTATTGATTTATCTTTATTTTTATTAACTCTAGATATAATATTGCTTTTTATCCATACATAGGTTTATATATTGTTAATCTTAAATTAATAATTAATTCAACGATTTCATTTTATTTAAATGCTGAAAATTCTTTTAATAAATAGTATTGTATAAAAAACTATTTTCATTTTTTTTTGTAAATAGTATTGTATATAATACTTTTTGTTGGGGTGTTGTAATGGTGAATAGGGATTTATACCTGGAAAAGATTTGCAATTTCATTGACAGGGATGTCATAAAAATAATAACTGGCATAAGACGTTGCGGCAAATCATATTTATTCAAATTGATAATTCAAGAACTTAAAAAAAGGGGAATAAATGAGGATAATATATTACTGGTGGATTTGGAATTGCCAAAATACAATAACATAAAAACACGCGAACAGTTGGATGAAATTGTAGTTCCATTTATTGCATCTCATGAAAACAAGGTTTATCTATTCTTTGATGAAATTCAAAATGTTAATGAATGGGAAGTAAGTATTAATGGTTACTACAAACTTGAAAACACTGACATATTCATTACGGGGTCCAATTCAAAATTAATGTCCAGGGAATTTGCAACACTGCTTACCGGAAGGTATGTTAACATTGAATTGTATCCATTTTCATTCAACGAATTTTTAGATTATAAAAAAGAATTAAATCAACTGCCCTTAATTAAAAATGAGCTAAACAGCGAATTGGAAAACTGTTTTGAAGAATATCAACAATATGGCGGATTTCCCCTTGCAATATCCTCACAACAGGATAAGGAATTGGTGCTGAATGGGATATACTCTTCAATAATCTTGAATGACATAGTTGAAAGATATGAAATTAGAAACATTGGGCTGTTTGCAAGAATTGTAAAATACATCATCGAAAACACGGGAAACCTGATTTCTGCAAATGCCATATACAGATACCTAAAATATGAAAAGCTAAGCATTACAAAACAGACAATCTACGATTACATGGAATATCTGGAAAATGCATATCTAATTGCAAAGGCATCAAAAGAGGATCTTGTTGGAAAAAAAGAGATAATCGGTTCTGAAAAATATTATTTGATTGACACTGGATTTTACAAGTCACAGCTTGATGAAAAACAAAGAAACATTGGCCACATATTAGAAAACATCATATTCATAGAATTAAAAAGACACGGATATAAAATAACAACCGGAACAGTAAACAAATATGAAATAGACTTCGTATGTAAAAAGGATAATCAAAGAATGTATATCCAAGTTTCATATCTGCTGGAAAATGAGGAGACGATTGAAAGGGAATTCAGACCATTATTGATGATTAAAGACAATTATCCCAAATATGTATTGTCCATGGATAGGTCTCTTCAACCTCAAAATGGTGTAAAACACATGAATATAATTGACTTTTTGAAGAATTTCGACCATGAGGAGATTTTTTAATCGCAAAAATTTCACGAACTTTTTGCAATATTGTCCCTAAAACCATAACCTTTATATATAACCTGAAATATAATTAATATTGTAACTATAAAAACTGATATAACATACCTCACCATTATATCGAAGAAATCTGACTCTATACGAACTTTTTGATAAAAGGAGTTGATAATAATGCCACAAGCAAATATGACTACTGCATGGAGCGTAGTAAAAATTTAAGATTACATGTTGTCCGTTTCACCTTTCGGGCGACCTTATTTCACAGGTAGCTGTTTTAAAAATTCTATCAATACATGATATCATATTTTCACCTATCCCTAAAAACAGCTACTTTTTTCAATCATCAGACTGTAGAATTCATGTTAATTAGCATACTCTCCCGACCACCCAATGTTAAGTTAATCATCATCATTTAAGAGGAAATTAATATGGAAATTAAAAGAAAAAACAATTTGAACGTAAGAAAAGCAGTTGAAAAGGCCATTTCAGGCCATCCGGAGTTCCATTTCTTTGTCGATGAGCTTTCAATCTCAAACCACATGCCGACCTATGCCGGCCTTGCGGATGAAAAGTACACATATGATGAGATGGATGACGGATTTTTCGATTTCATCGAGAGAAAAATCAAAGAAAACGGAGTATATCTGAGAATCTGTTACCTGACAGGTGAAGAGATTGCCGGTGAAGCCATATTTGTCATCGAGACCGCAGGAAAGTCAACCACCTTCAAGACAAATGAGGTCGATAAGGTCTGTGTCGTGGAGATGGCCGATTACGGCGTGAAGATCACTCCCGATGAGATAATCCTCGGAGCTACGATAGACGGAGGCTGCGGCCACACCCCATATTTCGCCGAGTTCGGGTCCAAAAGGTGCAACGAGAAGTTCATGTCACCCGAAAACCCCCTCAACAGATACATCATCGGTTTGATAGGAGAGTTTCTTGATTCAATTTAATTGTTTTGCCGAATTTGATTCCAACGGAGGTGGTAGAATTCATTTCTGAAGCTTAGATTTCACCGACTGTTGATATGAATGAGTTATGAGGTTCAAATGAGGCAAGTTTTAATTAAATACTTAGATGAGATATTGGAGTTTCTTACACACGACACTTTACGTGCAATCGACTGGGGCGTCCTGGATTTGGGACGCATTAAGGATTTGGAGCTGAAGGGAGTTTTGATGATATATGAGGCATCACTGACCCTTGAGCTTCAGGACAACTACAAGAACAACTGCACTGGAATATTCAGGGTCACTCGTCATGACGGAATCTGGTGCTATCGAGAGTTTGGATATGTAATTGAAGCCGAGAACTTGGAAGAGCTTGAAAAAATTGTTAAAGGTCAAAACAGGATATGGTATGTTTTTGACGAATATTCTCTATGGGAGGGATTAATGTGATTGAGTGTCCTAACTGCGGCAAAGGCGTAAGGAAAGGTTTTGCCCACTGCAGATTTTGCGGATCTGAAATGAACGGCGAGCGTTTGGGGGATTTCACCACCGACATGCTCAATGTCTTCAAGATTGAAGATGAGTATCTTTATCTCTTTTCGGAAAAGGGAAACCAGGTAATCATCAGGGCAGGTTCAATTGATGAGCTGGCAGGCCTTGTTGAGAAGAGAAAATACCCTTGGGAGTTCAGGGACTGGAAGGCAAATGTAAGCCACACAAAAAGGCAAACAGTTGAGATTCCGGAGCTTGAAAATGAATTTCTAAAGGCAAGCTCACTCAAGGCGCCCGAAATAATTCCTACAGCATCTGTGAAAATGAAAAGGGAGGAGGACGAGTCCTATGTTCCCGAATATGAGGTTGAAGAGGTGGGGGATGAATCAGATAGTTCTGAATCTGTTGAGAATGGAAATGGGCTTCAGGCTGGAATGGATTACGTCGTAAACGTTGAGGATGTAGGCTTTGGAAGGCGTAGAGATTGCCATTTCTGGGGTCCTATGCATGTTGGATGGGGTCCGGATACCAGCCAAAGGGCACGGGAGCTGAGGGCAAGTATTTTTAGATAATGCTGACAGCCGTCAGGCCGCAAGTTTTTTAGTTCATTTTTTCAACTCCTTGTACCTCTGTTTTGTTTTTTTCTTGCGGCCTGCGGTAATAATTGATGAGGTTTAAAATGGATAGGATATTGATATTTGAAGATGAGGAGGAATTCATCAAGGCCTTAAAGGAGCTTCAAAGGCAGTATCTGGAAGGCGAGGATGAATGATTATATCAAAAATTGCTTTGATAGTGTAAAATTGCTCTCATTTCAAAGAAAAAGTAGTTATACTAGAAATTAAAGACTTTTATCTATATTCAAATTTTTAATTAAAAATTGTTTTAAAATTATTATTTTTTAATATTAAAACAATTTAACATTTTATTTTTAATATTAAGATTAATAATTAGTTAATTTTAAATATTGGTGATTGTATAATCTATTTTAGATAAATAGGTGAAATTATGAAAGATAAAACTGCTATTGTTGTTAAGAATTTGGGGCCAATTAATAATGCAAATATCAATTTGGGCAAGATTACCGTTGTAGCCGGACATAATGCCTGCGGCAAATCAAGTCTGTCAAAATTATTGTATTCGTTTTTCAGATCCAATTCATTCAATCGCCAGGAAATAGCTTATGGAAGCATAAGCGAGCTGATGGGCGATGAGGCAAAATACATTTCCACCCTTCTAAAAAAGCATGGACTGACGGACGGCTTGTCATTGAATGATTTTTCATCCAAAAGGTTCAATCCCGATGACTGGGAAGGGATGCTTGAAAACTACGGCAGGATGAAGGAAGCCCTAAAAGGCATTTGCCTGCCTGAAAATCTCTCAAATGAGTTCGATGCAATCTTTTCAAGGATAGATTCACTGACAGGCATAGTGTGTGAAAATCAAAACCCATTGTATGTTTCACTAATGAGAAGCCTTCTGGAAGTGGAATTTTCAACAAAATACTTCAACACTTTCTTTGAAATAGCAAACGGGTCCTTTCGCTACACAATCGATTTGAAAAATCATGAAATCGGCAGCGATGAAGCCTTCAGGGCCGACGGAACATTGATGATAAACAATGTGTTCTACATGGATTCGGTTTCCATTCTCGACACCTTCGAGTTTAGGGAAAAAAGGTACGTTGACCATTTAAGCTATCTGAAATCCTCTCTTGTCAACGATTCAAATTCCCATGCGTCAATTTTCGATGACATAATCAATGAGAACATCATAGCCATTGAAAATGAGATTGAGGATATCATAAACGGGAAATTCATCTATGAGAAGGGGGAATTCTTATTTGTAAGCGAAGGCGTCAAGTATCTGATGCAGAACACCTCTTCGGGTATAAAGCAAATCGGAATCATCCAGCTGCTTTTAAACAACCGCAAGCTTAAGGAAAATTCATTTTTAATAATAGATGAGCCCGAGGTCAACCTCCATCCTGAATGGCAGCTGAGGCTTGCAAGGATACTGACCCTGCTTGCCTTGAAGCTTAACATCCACATCTACATCAACTCCCATAGCCCGATATTCGTTGAATCAATGTATACATACAGCCAGTACTACGATATGGGTGAAGTGACCACATACCATCTTGCAAGCCAATGCGAGGATTCGTTCAAGTCTGACATCAGCGAGGTTGATGTGAATGACTTGGCAAGGATATATGACAATCTGGGAAATCCCTATTTGGAAATGGATGTGATTTCACTTGAAAAGAAACTCGGAGAGAGTGTAGCTGATGAGTGATTTCCAGAATTTTGAACATAATCTTTTTAACTGACATGTTTTCAATATAGTAACAATGACTTTACTTGACATTCCAGACGATTATAAAACCTTTGAGGATGAGGAAAAAATCACCTATGAGTTTAATCTGACAATATTCACAAATGGCGATAGGATAAGGTTCGCTGTTGGCGAAAGTGCAACTTCCTGGATGGGGCCGGATGACCGTTTTCTTGAAAGAATCCAGTTTGGAAGGCTGAACCCATGCTTTTTGGAAAGCCACATTGCAAAGGAAATAGAAATCAGAAACGCTCTTGAAAGGGGATTGGAACTTTTGGATGATGAAAAATACTCAAAGGCAATTAGTGAGTTTGATGATGTCCTATATTATGACGGGCAATACGGCGAGGCCTTGCTTTTAAAGTCCAAAGCCATTTTTGGCCAGGGACACTTCGTAAAGTCCCTGAGGCATTACAAACGGGCGGTTAAGGCAGACAGTTCCCTTAAGGATGTCGACTATCACAGGCTTCTTTTGAAGAAGTCCTCCGAGGAGAGGGACGGGTTTCCCAAAATCAAGAAGATGATCTATGCCGGCGATGAGTTCTTTTCAAGGGGCGAATATGCAAAGGCCCTGGAAAGCTATGACAGGGCATTGGCAAACCCAAGCCAGTTCAAAACAAAGATTTTATCAAAGCTGCTCAACAAGAAGGCTTCCGCATTTCTGAAGCTTGATATAATTGATGAGGCTATTTTGGTGTTCAAGCAGTCCTTAAAAGTCAAGCCGAATGACTATGCAATCTTCCATTTGGGGCTTCATGACTATGAATCCGTTTCGGATACATTCAGGAGGCATTTGAGCATCACCAAAGCCCAGCTTCTTTTGAAGGCACAAAAGCTTAATGATGTAGGCGAGTACGCTTTGGCCATGGAATGTCTCGATGAGTTTTTTGAAAACCACTATAGGGTTGACTCCGATTACAGATTCGCTTTGAATTTGAAGCTTGAAACATCAAAGAGACTCGGAAGGGATACAAGTGGTGTCGAATCGCTATTGGATAGGCTCGGCTAGGCAATCCTTTAGGCGGTTAATGTTCGCGTTTTATAACATGTTAATAACAAAACATTTAATAATAACTTATACACAATATATTATATGAGAAACCATTGCCATAGACATGATTTGTTTTGGAAAGGTTGTAATCTGATTTTAGAAAAATGTTAAAAGCAATAAGAAAATGACTATATTTGATTTATGGGGTGATAATATCGAAACCGATAAACTATTGCAAAGATGCAAGCTTTTTTATGAGATGAATGATTATGAGAACACCATAAGGCTGTGCAACAGGATATTGAAAGACGATGCGGAAAATGAAACAGCATTGTCCCTAAAGGCAATGTCCCTTTTCAAACTTGGGCAATATTCAAATGCATTGGATGTCATAGACAAGGGATTAAAAATCTATCCCGAAAACACCACACTCAAGAATGCTAAAACCAGTGTTTTTGAAAGGAGAGCGGATCTCACAAAACGCCTTAAAGTTATAAGCAGGCAATTGGAAGAAAATGATGATGAAGATTTAGTCAACAAGAAGCTTCACACATTAATCAGTCTGGAGGAATATGGTGAGGCGTATAAGTATTTCATGAGCCTTGACGATTACACTGCAGAATGCTGCGATTATGAATTATTAGCATCCAAGTTAAGTTCAAATCTTGCCATCGACTGTCTAAACAAGGTGGTGAATGAAAACATAGAATCGGTTGACCGCATCAAGCTTCTTTTTGAAAAGCTCAACCTCGACCTTGGCCTGTTCGCCAATAAGGATTTGTACATGTCCTGGATTTATAAAATCAAATCCAAAAACGACACTGAGGTATGTCCTGAGTGCGGGGGCAGGCTGGTTCCTGTACTTTACGGATACCCTTCACCCGATGCATTAAAAAGGGCGGCAAAGGGTGAAATCGCATTGGGCGGATGTGACGTGAGCGCTAAAAACATCTCCCACTCATACTTCTCATGCAACGATTGCGGCTGGGAATTTGACATGGGGCTGTGCGGCTTTGAAATCGTCCAGTCAAGCCCGCTTCAGCAGAGATACATCAAGGGCAAGCTCTCAGAGGTAATGTCTATCTTGACGGATAGTAGCGTATCCCACCACATCTTGCAAAAGCAGCTGAACAAAAGCCTATGCAAAAAGGAAACCGGTAAGTTTCTAGCCCATCTAAAAGACATCAAGGCAATTTTCGTATCTGAAAGCTGGAGCATTGTAAGCATTGATGAAAATGACATTCCTCGTTCGAAAAACTATTGCGATGAGGGCAAATACGCCGCTCCAAGATGGCTGGTCTATCCGGAGCTTTCGGTTGGCACAATAGGCTGGAGAATGGGATATGGGGAGGACTATGCATTGAACGAACCTCGAAGGGGCAGGGAATTTTCAAAACTGTTTCCACAACCAAGAAACTGGTCTGTAAACCTCAGGAAATCCTCATTGAAGAGATTTTCATTGCTGGGTTTCATATGGAATCCGGACGGAAAGCCAAAATATTCAAAGCTAACCGGGGATGCCCTTGAGGTGAACGATTTCATCACCCCATACGATGAGGGCATCTTTAGAAACGATGCCGAATTCTACGATTCAATCGAGATGGCAATCGCAAAATCCAAGGCGCACATGTTTGGATATTACGGCAAGGAGGTCGACAAAAAGGAGCTGGAGGATGACTGGGAGGCATTGAAATACACTGTATGCCTTAACGCATGCTACTACAAGTTCATGGAAAACAGAAGGCTTAAGAAATGGCTCCTTAACACAGGCGAGAGATGCCTGGTCTACACCTCAGACGACGAATGGGGCGGTGAGGAAAACCTCTTCGGTTTCGCCCTGATGGAGCTTAGGGATGAAATCAGAAGGCTTTATGAAAACGCAGATTTGATCGACTGGGAATATACGGAGTATCTAAAAATCAAGGATCCTTATGAAAACGGCACTCCCCAAAGGGATCCAAACGACAGGCAGTCTCCTGAATACAAGGTGATAGAATCCACCTTTGCCGGGGCATCAAGGTATGTGCGTGACGTCAACCTTGACGAGAAGCTGGCCGGAAGATATGAAATCGGCCATATTATCCATGAAAGGGGATTTGTCGATGCCTCAAAGAGAATCGGCGGAATGGTCACCTCCCACAGGTACCTCATACTGTCCTCATACATGGCGGATTTCTCCGGCTTTGAGGAGGGCACCAACTGGGGACTACACGTTGCCAACAGGGGCTCAAAATTCAAGGTTGTCGACATCTATACCGTAGGCGACAAGACACAGATATTGCTTCTCCAGCTTCCCGATGGCTTTGAAAGTGCGTTTGTAAACAGGACATGTGTGGAAGAGGAGTTCATAGAAAGGGAACGTGAAAACTTTGAAAAGGACCTTAAAAGGGATGTCATCGAGGAGCTTGCCGGTGAAATGTGGCTTGAAAGATGCAAGTTTCCTTTGGGAATGGATGAGAATGGAGAATTTTTTGAAGATTAGATATAATTGTCGGATTGTTGGCGTTGGATGTGGATTGACCGCATCCATTTCTTATTCTTTTTCAGTTATTTTCATAATTTTAATTTTAGCCATTGTTATTTGATGGAAAAATCTATTGTATACGCTTTTAATTGCATCTGCTTTTAATTATTCGAATGGTTGATTTGGTCTTGTGAACACTTCGTTTTGTGGCCGCTGTGTTAGGTTTATATCTTTAGAAATCATATCTTTAAATATGAAATTTTCAGGGTTCATGAATGTCTACCAGCTTGACGACATGAGCTGGGAGTACCAGTTTGGAGATAAGTCCCTTAAGGCGCCAACTCTAGGGGAGCTTGAAGTGCTTGTAAGCCTATACGGTCTTAAATGGAATGTTTTGGATGAGGATTTGGCAAACAAGTCAATCGAAGCCGACAAAAACAACCGCACGGGCTTTCTCAATGTCTACAAAAAGGACGAAATGTGGCACTACAGGGGCTCCGATTTGAAATCACACTCCCTTGAAGTGCTTAAAAAAAGAGCTATTCTGGAAAACCTTGAGTGGAAAGAGATTGACCACGAGCTTGCCTATAAAAACATGAAACTGGATTCAAGAAAATTCAAAAAATAGTGGAAAAACAGTTATCTCTTTTTTAGAACTTCTTCAAGAACCTTCTCGCCCTTTTCGGTCAGTCTGTATATTCTACCTCTTTGTTCTTCCGGATTCAGGCACACCACCAAATCACGGTCGCTCAACTCCTTAAGGCCGTGTGATGTGTGCTGGCGGCTTATCACGGTTGCCTCTGCAAGTTCTGAGGGGATTTTCGGAAATTCGTCAAGGGACTTCATTATGTGTGTCCTGTTTTTTGACCTTCTTACATACTCGATGTCATCGTTCATGTTCTCACCTTTTCACATATTAGTTATCGCTTTGAGATATTTAACATTTTTCTGAAATCTTTGGGGTCTCTTTTCTGTATCTTGGATGGGGTATTTCGCATCTTGGAGGTTCGCCGCAATATCCATTTATATTGTATTTTCCAAAGCTAATGTTGGCGACGGCTTTTCTGCCGTTGAAAAATTCAAGGTGATTACATTATGATTAGTTCAAAGGAAAAAACAAAAAGGCATTTCGACAGCACTGCAGGCGATTACGACAACTCCGATGACGGCAGGTTTGTCGAGGGGATGTACGACGATTTGGTCTTTGAGATTCAAAAGTCAGCAGGCGGAAGGATTCTTGATGTTGGATGCGGTAACGGAAACCTCTTCGAGAGGCTTGTGGGTGGAAAATTTGAGATGTTCGGAGTCGACTTTTCGGCCAACATGATAGCCGAAGCCAGGGCGAAGGACATTCGGGATGCATCGTTTCTTGTGGCGGATGCAGAGATGCTTCCATTTGCTGACGATGAGTTCGACATCGTGGTTTGCAACGCCTCTTTTCACCATTACGTCCATCCTGATGCTGTACTCCGGGAGATGCACAGAGTGCTTAAGGACGGGGGAAGGCTCATAATCGGAGACCCTTATGTTCCTAGCTTTGCACGCTTTTTCGTCAATGTCCTTGTAAGGTTTTCAGACAAGGGAGATTATCACTTCTACGGCCTTGATGAGATGAAGGAGATGTTTGAGAAAAACGGCTTCACTGCAGTTTCATCAAAAAGGACAGGGGAGCGCACAGCCATGCACATTGGCGAGAAATGGTCATGAGAAACGCAGACTTTTTGGAAATTCTTTAAATATCAAGTGGAATATAGATTATAATTGAAATTAAAAAAGAGAGATAACATGTCAGATGAAAAATTATATAAGATGGCGGAAAGAAGAGCCGATGAAAAAATCGGTTTTTACAAGCATTTGTCAAGTTTTGTAATTGCAAACGTATGTCTTTTTGCATTGAATGCTATTACATCATTCGGCGAGTGGTGGTTCTATTGGATAACAGTTTTCTGGGGAATCGGATTGTTCGGACACTTCATTAAAACATTCTTATTTACTAACAGGCTTGAAGACAACCGTGATGCGATGATTGAAAAGGAACTGGAAAAAATGAAAAAATAGGGAAACATTTCTCTTATTGATGATTTTGGGTTTTTTATGAACGATTTGATGTGGGACGAGAGATTGGGGATTTCAACCGAAAGCGTTGACTATTCTCTTGAAGACAGCGAAAATTACGGATATGATCCCACTCCTTATTTTGTTTTGGAGGAACTTGTAAAGCTTGATTTATTAGATAGCGAAGATGTTGTCGTTGACTATGGCTGCGGAAGCGGAAGGGTCGGCTTTTTTCTTCAAAGCCAAGTCGGATGCAGGGTGATTGGCATAGACCACTCCCCAAAACTCCTTGAGGGGGCGCATGAAAACCTTGAAAGGTATGATGGAGATGGCAACATTGAGTTTGTCTGCTCAAAGGCAGAGGACTACTGTCCCATTGAGGCAAACCGCTTCTATCTTTTCAATCCCTTCTCGACAAGGGTCTTCCGGAAGGTTCTTGATAGAATCGGCGAGTCTGTTAAGAAAAATCCCCGTGAAATTCTGATCTTTTTTTACTATTCGACAATCGAATACAAGCTGTATCTGCCGACGGAACCTCGCCTGGAGCTTGTGAAATCCGTTGGGTTTGATGCTGAAGCGATAAACAGTTTATCTGACGGCAGGCTGGATGTGTATAGATTTCAATCAGTTTAACGGTTAGTTTTAAAATTTGTTTTTGGAGTTATTGATATGGCGTCAAGTGAGGAATATTTGGAATACGTATTGGAGCAGCTCTCCGATTTGGATGAGATATCCTACAGAAAGATGATGGGCGAATACATAATATACTATCGCGGAAAGATTGTAGGTGGCATCTACGATGACAGGTTTCTTGTAAAGCCCGTAAAGTCCGCCCTGGAAATGATGGGCGATGCGGATATGGAACTGCCTTATGAGGGGGCTAAGGAAATGGTTCTTGTCGACAATCTCGATGACAGGGAGTTTCTATGCGATTTGTTTGATGCGATGTATGATGAGCTTCCAGCACCTGGAAATAGGCGCAGATGATTTGACGGTCGTTCATTTCCATCGTGAAGTATAATAATGTTGAGTTAAAGATATGATGGGTTAAAAAAATAATTTTTTAGGGGATTTTCTAATAGTTTTCCCCAAGCCATCCCTGGTTGATGTCCGGGTATCCGCACTCCTCGCAGTAGCCGTCATAGCCCGGCGCTCCGCATGAAGGGCATTCGCAGAAGTCATACGGTGTATGGTAGGTGTTCTGCCTTCTTGGTGGCGTGTTTTTTTGGGATGTGTTGCTTGAGCTGTCGCTTTCTCCACTGCAGCAGAATCCGACTATCGCTGCGAAAACGAGTATTGTCACTATTGTTCCGATCAGGTCAACTGCCATGTTCTTAATTTTGCAGCATAATATTTAATATAACTTTCGATAAAGATAATCAATATTGGTGTTTTTGAAGTGGAAATAATGAATTTCTTTGAACTATGTGTAGAAAAGGAAGCTATAAAACACATATTAAAGCTAATTGTCATTTAAATTGTCAGTTTATCAAATTAGAAAATTTCGGATGAAATCCAACTGTGCTTCCAATTCGACATCATAGATTGTCGTTACATTAACAGGTTAATGGCCAACAATATGTAGTAACTTGCCAGGAATAAATAAGAGACAGCAAGCACTATATTTTCAACAGTCAAAATACTAATTCTCCAAATTTGATGGGAGTGTTTTTAATTGAATTCTCTTTCCACTTCATAAAAACACCTATAGTTAGAAATTATTGTATCAGTGTTTTAGAATTCAATATATTCATTCTAAACTATTTAAAATTTGTTGTTTTTACAAATAAATATTGTTATGGGCATATAAAATTGTTTTAACATTAAAATATTGTTTTATTTTAAGATTAGGCCAAATAAAAACATTTATATATTTCGACATTTAAAATATTATTTGACATCTTATGATGTTTGGTGGCAAAATGCTAACCTATAGTTATAAATGTTGAATGGGGATGTGTCAAAATTTGTTAAACAAATTTATCCTTATTCAATTTTTAAAATTCTATTTTTTACATTCTTTAGCCCTCCATGAAAAATAGCATATACTTCGATATACAAATTTTAGGATAACAATGTTAATTTGACTGGGGGAAATATTAATGGAATCTATAGAGGATGTCTCAAAGGATGAATTAATTGAAACTATTGACTCCTTGAAGGAGGAAAATGAAAAGATTGTTGGCGAGCTAACCGAAAAGCTCAGGGCTCTTGAAGGCGAACAGCTCAAATCAAATGTGAGCAACCGTCAGCTTGAGGGCAAAATCAAGGAACTCAAAGGCGAAATCAACTCATTTAAAAAGACTCCTTTGGTTCTTGCAACGGTGACTGAAGTCTTTGACGATACCAAAATCGGAATTCAGGGAGCAGTAGGCCATGAGTTTCTTGTGACATGTCCCGGTTCAATAGATAGGAATCTGCTTGAGCCTGGCGCCAGGGTTGCCCTCAATCAGAATAACCTGACTGTGGTAAACGTCTTTCCTCCCAAAAAGGACAAGAATGTCTCCGCAATGGAGATTGATGAAAAGCCCGAGACAACATATGCAGACATCGGAGGGCTTGACCCTCAGATTACGGAAGTCAAGGAAACGGTCGAGCTTCCAATCAAAAACCCGGAAATTTTCAAGGAAATAGGAATCGACCCTCCTAAGGGAATTCTGCTTTACGGACCTCCCGGAACCGGAAAGACCTTGCTTGCAAAGGCGGTTGCCAATGAAACCCATGCGACATTCATCAAGATTGTGGCTTCCGAATTCGTAAACAAGTACCTGGGAGAAGGCTCAAGGATTGTGAGGGACGTGTTTGACCTTGCAAAGGAAAAAAGCCCTGCAATCATATTTATTGATGAGATTGATGCAATCGGAACAAAAAGGGTTGGAAGCAGCGAGGGAGCAGACAGGGAAGTTCAAAGAACCTTAATGCAATTGCTGGCAGAGCTTGACGGATTCGAATCAAGGGGAGATGTTGGAATCATCGGGGCAACCAACCGTCCCGACATACTTGACGAAGCGCTTCTGCGTCCCGGAAGATTTGACCGGACAATTGAGGTTCCAAATCCGGTCAAGGAAAGCCGGGAAAAGATTCTTAAAATCCATACAGAAAGGATGAAGATATCCGATGACATCGATTTTGACGCAATCAGCGAACTGACCGAAGGGCTGTCCGGTGCCGATTTGAAGGCGGTATGTACTGAAGCCGGAATGTTTGCAATCAGATCCGAGAGAAAACAGGTCATCGCCAAGGATTTCCTTGATGCAATCGACAAGATAATGGACAACATTTAGATTATGGAGAAGATATCATGATAACCGATGAGGAAAAAGCGAAAATCAAAAAGGATATAGTGGAGAAGGTGAACTCCGTTTTGGAAAAAAACAACGAGTCATTCAGAATGGACAATGTCAATGTCCTAAATAAAAGTGAAACAGTTAAGTTCATGGGAAATTACAGGGTTTACGACAGGAAAAACTACAATGCCGTTTCAAGAGAAATCAATGCTTTCCTGAAGGGATACGGCAATGTCGACATCAAATCTAAAAAAATCCGGGACAGCGGCATGAAATTCACAGCCGTAAGCTTTAATTTCGAGTTATGACTCTGAGTTAAAATTGAATTTGGCTCGTGAAAGCCTTTGCGTTACTGTGAATATCAAAAATTAGTTATTTCATTATTCAGCTATCTAGGAAACATGACATGTTTTGTTTCCAGTAGCTGAATTCATTTTTATTCTTACAATTTTTGCAGTAACTAATGCAGATAACGAAATTATTTTTTTATTTTTAACTATTTATTGTAATATTTTTTAAAAGATTATTTTAATCTAATTTAACTGATATTTATTAATATATGTCATTTTAATTAATTGAATGCAATAATTATATTATATCCTTTTGTTTTATATAATTCAAAGTATTAACAGTTCTTATAAAAATTAATATTATATGTTCATTGCAATTTTGTCATATTTTTTATAGAAATATTTATATATTTTTTATTACAAATTGCTAGATATCTATGAGGAGATTGATATGAATAAAATTGTAGGAAAAACTCTAAACGAATTGAGGAGGGAAAACGGATATACTCAAGAACAGGTTTCTAGCTATTTGGGCATTACCCAAAGCAATCTTTCTAAAATAGAAAATGGCGAAAGAAACTTTAACATGACTTTGCTTGATAAATTATGTTTATTATACAATTGTTCTCCCGAATACCTATTGGGAGAAACAGATTCGCATGAAAAATCAAGCATCGCATTTCGAAGTGACGAAAAGGTGGATTTAAGCGTGGTTGCAAAAATGAATGAAATTACAGGATATCTGAAATTGCTAAGAAAACTCGATGGTGATGAGTAACCATGAACAGCACTGCATTAGCGGAAATGTTAAGGCATGAATGGGGCGTTGAAAGCTTTGCTTCAATAAATATACGTCCTTTAGTCTATAACAACATAAGAAATCTGACGGTGCTCTGGTTTCCAATGAAAACCAACATCAGCGGATGCTGCTCCAAAACAAAGGATGACAAAGTGATATTCATAAACACCAATCATACCATTGGAAGGCAAAACTTCACACTGGCCCATGAACTGTATCACCTGCTTTATGAGGATATTGATGAGTTTATCGTTTGCGGGTTCAACAACAATAGTCAAAGCGAAATAAATGCGGATGACTTTGCATCAACATTCCTGATGCCGGATAGTGCCCTATACTGGTTTAAAAATAAAAACCAAATTGAGGACTGGTCACTTGAAGACGTGATTAGGTGCGAACAGCATTATCAGGTCAGCCATTCCACCATGCTTGTACGCCTTAAAAAAATGAATTGGATCACTCAGAATCAATTCGATGAATACGGAGTCGATATAATACGCGAAGCCGACAGATTGGGTTACGATACTGGCCTTTACAAACCGTCCCCTGAAAATCAGAAATATTCCTCAATAGGGGAACTGATACGCCTAACCGAGAAGGCATATGAGGATGAAAAGATAACCGGAGGAAAAAGAAGGGAAATTCTATTGAAGAGTTTTAGAAATGACATTATTCATAACTCAAATGAAATGTCTCCAAAATGAATCATTTTTTAAAAAACAGGTTTTTAGATAAGTAGGTGTGATGGGATTCGAACCCACGAAGCACTAAGCAATAGGCCCTGAACCTATCTCATTTGACCACTCTGACACACACCTAAAAGAAAATTAAGTCTGTCTATACTTTGTAACTCAAGACTTAAATACTTTTAATTCATATTTATTGTAGTTTTGCACCACAGTTTACGCAAAAGTTTCCTTCGGTCTCGACAGGTGCACCGCATGACCCGCAGAATTTCGGTCTGTTATCATCTTGGACAGTATCAGATTCATCAATTGAATCTTCTTTTTGCGAATAACTCTCTTCATGACTTTCCGCTTCAGAGGATTTGTCGTTTGCGCCCAACAGTTCTGCCTTTTTCATGTCAAATTCTTCTTTTGTCAACAGGCCTTTCTCATATAGCTCTGCATATTTGAGCAGTTCATCCGCATTGGATGTTGTTGAAATTGGTTGTGTTGGAGCTGTTTGTTGAGGAGCATGTGTTTTTTTGAGGTATGACTCATAGGCATTGTTCATCAAATCAAAATTTTCTTCGGTGACGAATTTCAATTGCACATGCTCTGCGCCTTTAGTATTGATTATTACACTGCTTGATGCATGCAGCAGGCCTCTTGCATCATAATCAATGCTGGTTATGTTATAGAAAAAGAGTTTGCGGGTGCCCATGTTTGTTTTAAGCCAAACGCTTTCTTTAATGATTTCAAAATTGTCTTCATTGATTATTACATAAGCTGTATCTATGTTTCTTTGCCTTTGGTTGGTGAAGGTGCTGTACTTGATTTCTTCAATGGAGCATCTGAACCATTGGACATCTGTCAAATCAAGATCAAATTTTTCCTCAATCTCTCCTTTCATTTGTGATTTTTTGGTTTCCTGTCTTTCTACAGCTTCCTTCTGTTTTCTTATTCTTTTTTCAATCACTGCAGTATCGATGTTTTCATTGAGAATCTGTTCGATCCTTTGATTGATGGCATCGGATGTAGGTTCCAGCTCATAGTTTTCAACTTCCTTTTTGATGGTTTTCAAAACCTTCATCCTGACTTTTTCCTGTCGGCTTGCCTTAATTCCTTTAGAGTTCATTCTAGCGAAAAAAGCCATTCTTGTAGATGTAGGCATCAAACCCCCTACCGTTTCATCTAAAATTTTTTCCGCCTGTTTTTTCCTTTGCTTCTGTTCATTATTTCCGCTATTGAATAATGCCATATTAATCTTTCCTTCAACTGTTTTTCATGTTATTGGGCCTTAATGCATGTAATGAATTAATTATTCCTTAATCATCTCTTTCAGTTCTTTTATTTCCTCTCTAAGCAGTCTGTTTTCTTCATTCAGGCTTTCCAGTTTCTCATTTACAGGTTCAAATTTCTCATCGATTGACTTTTCAATGGTCTCTATAACGTTATCTTCACTGTTCATCAGGCGTTCTGTTAAAAATGATGATATTGCTGCTGTAATTGTTGAGAATATGAATATTCCTACAATAATCAGGATTATTGCAATGACCTTTTCATTGAATGTTTTTGGAGTCACATCACCGTATCCTACAGTGGTAAGCGTTACGACAACAAAATAGAAATCGTCGAACAGTCCGTAGGAAGGACCATATATGAACATTAGGAAAGTGAAGAACATCACTATAAATATCGTTCCGCCAATGATCTTGTCCATGTTTGTTTTGTATATGAATTTTGAGACCCCCTCGAAGAACCTGTTGAAGAGAACGATTATTCTAAGCAGTTTAAGAAGCCTCAGGTATCTTAAAAGGTTCACTCCAGGTATGACTGCCGGCAAAATCACATCAAACGGTATGGATGCAATCAAACCCAGTATGTTGTCCTTTTGCATCAGGAAAACTTTTTTTGGTTTTGAGAGATAGAAATTGATTGACCATTCAATCAAAAGGAGTATGCAGACAATGAAGTCGAATATCTGGATATCCAATGCGATGTCCGGAGGCAGGTAACATAGCATGGCGATTGTAATCAATACGATATCTACGATGATCAGGCCGTGAAGACCAAACCAGATTGCCATTCTTCTGTTGAGTTCCATTCCAAATAATTTCATTTTCACTGACTCCAATTCTTGATAATAAGTTATGTCAAAGACCATTATTAAACATATTCATAATAGGGGAAATTTTATATTTATTCGGTTATAAACTTATTAACAATCACACTTGTGAGTCAAATCAGTTGAAGTTGGTAATATGGGATTGTTTGACAGTAATTTATCTGAAGAAAAAAGGATAGAAAATGAAGCCCTGAAGGAACTGGAATCTTACAGGCACAACGATTTTCTTAAGTTCAGACAAATCATTCCATTGTACGGCATAACGAACATGGGAAAGGCCGAGAAAAACTTCTTCAAGGAAATCTTGGATGATTTGAAAAGGGCAGTCAAGGAGGAAGGACTGACTGCCGATGAGATTCATGGCAGGATAATCACGATTCTGACTGCAGCATATGGCGAGCAGATATCTCAGGAGGAAGTTGACAGACTATTTGAGGAGGAGAAAATGAGGCCCCAAATAGAAAAGGAAATGAAATTGGAAGAGAAATTCGGCGTTCCGTTTCAAAACAGAGCATGGTTTGAATGCACCATCGAAGAGATGAAATATTCCACATTCTCCAACACCAACACCCGTAATGTGGATACTGCCTATGTCATTGTCGAGGGTGCCTATTTGGACATATTCAAGGAATCCGTCTTTTTGAAATCCAACATGGGAAGCAGGAGACTTTATTATGAAAACATTGCAAGCATAGACTATGATGCCCGAGGAAGATTGCATCTAAGCAACAGTCTCATAATCAACTTAAAGTCATCGGAGCATGTTCAGCTGAAATATGTGTCTGATGAGGCCGTTCAGTATGTAACTGCAATGTATGAGCAGTATCTGTGTGGAGGGGGAAATAATGTCGTTGAGACAACTCCTCAAAGCAGTGATGGAGGAAGCAATATCGATGATTTGATGAAATATGCAGAATTGTATGAGAAGGGACTGATAACACGTGAGGAATTTGATTTGAAGAAAAATGAGTTGATGGGAAGTTCTAATAATGAGCCTGTAGTCGAAGATGCTCCAAAATTCTGTATGGATTGTGGCAGTCCCCTTGAAGCGGGCAGTAATTTCTGTCCTAATTGTGGAAAGAAGATCAAATGAATTTTAAACGTTCTGATTATTAATAAGTGGAAATTATTGATAAAATTTTATTTCAGATGTTTTATAAAAAAATGTTATATTTAATAAGTATCAAACATATTAATAAATTATATTTTATGGTGATGACAATATGGAATTTGAAGAAAAAATTAAGATATTTGCATCTAAGATTAAAGAAAAGTTAAAACACATTGATACAGAAGAAACAACAAAAACTGCTTTGATTTTGCCTTTTTTAAATGAAGTTATGGGATATGATACAACTAATCCTGCTGAGGTAAAAGCAGAATATACTGCAGATTTGGGTGCCAAAAAAGGTGAAAAGATAGACCTTGCAATACTCAATGAAGGTGAAGAAATCATAATGATTGAATGCAAATCAGCAAATATCGAGTTGTCTTTAGATCATCTTTCGCAGTTATACAGGTATTTCAATATTACTGATTCTGAATTAGGAATTTTAACAAATGGAGTCATATATCAAATATTTACAGATTCCATGAAACCTGGACAAATGGATAAATCACCATTCTTAGAAATTAACCTACTTGATTTGTCTGAAAGAGATATTGCAGAGTTAAAAAAGTTAAGTAAAGAAAATTTCGATATCAGTAAGATCAAATCAAAAGTTGATGATTTGAAATATGCGCATGATGTTCATAAAATTTTAAGTGCCGAAGTTGATTCTCCATCAGATGAATTCGTTAAGGTCATTGCCAGGCAGGTGTATGATGGGGTAGTTACTAAAAATGTTCGCGATAAATTTTATAAAATTATCAAAAATGAATTTAAAGAAGTGATTAATGAGAAAGTAGAAATTAGACTTAATAATGCACTTGAAAAAAATGATGAAGATAATATGATAAATGGCATTGAAAGTTCAGATGATGATGTTGTAACAACTAATGAAGAGTATGAAGGTTATTATATTATTAAATCTATTGCCGCTAAAGTGATTGATCCTGAAAGAGTTTTTATCAGAGATTTTAAGTCATACTGTACTGTGATTATTGATGATAATAATCGTTATCCATTGGCTAGAATGTATTTTGATAACATTAATAATATGAAAATTGAATTATTTGATAAATTTGAAAGAGATAATCAAGGCCGAAGAATAACCGATACATATAGCATATCCAATGTAAGTGAAATTTATAGTTATGAAAAAAATATTATTAAAACAGTTAATGTATATTTAAGGGAAATTGATAAGAAAAACAACTAATTTCATAATGTTTTTGTTATCGAAGCTACAAATTATTTCTGAATGCCAATGCAATATAGATTTAAACAAAATTATGGTTTTGATAATCAGATGGATTTTCAGAATATAATAAAAATGGAGAAGATGCAGTCAAAAAACCAGGAATATTATCCTGATTGAATATTAAATGAATAAAAAATAAAATCATTGAATTTTAAGAAATAGATTTTATTAAATAAATAGGTATGGGATTCAAACCTATGAAGCACTAAATAATGGGCTTGAATCTATCATTTGACCACTCTAACACACTAAATGAAAATTAATTCTGCCTATACTTTGTAACTCAAGACTTAAATACTTTTAAACACAAGTTATATTACCCAAATTAAAGATAATTAATTATAATTGTAGGTGATTAACGTGATTAAGCTTGATTATATTCCCGACAGTTGGACAAAAGACCAAATGAAAATATATGAAATCTACTTGGAGTACTTCGCTGACAATAGGGATGGTGTTGACCTGCAGGCTGTTGAAGAGCTTGAAAAGATGCTTGCAAGATGGCTTGAGGAAAGCCAGACAAAAATAGTTTCATGGAACTGCAACGGCAAATTCAGGGAAAAGTTCAAGGAAATCCTTGAGGAGGATGCAGACATCTATGTGATTCAGGAATGTGAAAATCCCGCCGAGTCAATCGATGAGGACTACAGGGAATTTGCGGGAGACAATTACATCTGGACAGGACACCTCCACTACAAGGGACTTGGAATATTTGCAAAGGAAGACATTGAACTTGAAAAGATAGAATACGACGGCGTATTCGAGCACTTCATTTTAGTGAGGGTGAACGATTCATTCAACCTTCTTGGCGTGTGGGCAATGCCGAAATACGTTGAGATGATACATGACTTCTTTGATGCAAACGAGGAGCTATTCTGCGAAAACATGGTGATGTGCGGGGATTTCAACAGCAGTGTCGTCTTCAACTACCACCATCCGAAAGCGAAAAACCACACGGAATTGAACAGAAAGCTTGAAAGCAAAAACCTTTTCAGCGTCTATCATGATTTGACAGGCGACAAGCAGGGAAGCGAGAAATCCATGACATTTTACCAGGCAAGGCATTTGAACAATCCGTTCCATATGGATTATGTCTATGCCGGAGAGAATCTGGTTAAGGAATTTGAGATTTTGGACCACTACAAATGGATTACAGTCAGCGACCATTTGCCTTTGGTGTTTAAAATATAGTTTGAGTTTTGTCATTAGGGTGATAAATTGAGAAAGTTATTGGCCATTGGTGAATTTACAACACTTATAATCGGAATAGTCCTTTCAGCCACTTGCGTAGTTTTACTGTTAGTATTTGCAGAAAATGCAATCAATTTTGTAATGGATGATATTTATTATAATCATGGCATCTTTACGGTTATCATAACTGCAGTTGCGGTAACAGTCATCTACTTAATGCATAGAAAATTAAAACAAGAGGAAAATGAAAAAGAGAGATTAAAAAGGATTATGGATGAAAACTCACTATATTATGAAGAAAAATTATTAAACAGTGTTATTAATTTAAAGGATAATAAAAAACAGGTCTTTTGTCAATTGTATAACATTCCAAATGAGAATGAAGATATTTTAAAATTTATCAGCGAAAAGTGGGATAAAACTGAAATGGAAAGCATATATGTTCAATTTTATTATCTCAAAAAGTTTCCTGAAAAATATCGTAATGTGGCATTTATGCATTTGCCCAAATCTTTTGTTTGCAATGTTTTAGAGAGGGACAATTACACCTGTCAAAAATGCGGAAAAAATTTATTGTCTTTAGAAACAAAAGAAAAGTTAACTAAAAATTCCGCTTATATTAGTTTAATTAAACCATTCTCTGAAGGCGGATGCATAACAGAAGATAATCTGATAACTTCCTGTATAGATTGTGAGCATCATTTAATATCTTCAAAGATGATTAATGAATGTGAAAACACTCCCATTGATTATAATTTAAATGTTACCAATATCAAGAAAGGGGATTTGTCTTTTGATTTTCCGGATTATTATCTAAATGCCAACATTCCAGAAAATTGTCCTGATTGTGTGGCGGCACTTGCAAAAGATGATGGTAAATGTGATGTTTTAATAGAGGTTATGGAAGATAAAATTGAGGGTGAAATAAACATTGTAAAATTTAAGTTTGATTATATGAAGTATGTGAAAGATTTAGATGAGTTTAGTGACATTAAAGAACTTGACATTGAAACACTCAACATAATTAATGAATATAACCATAAAAATGCTTGTTTTATCGCATTATCCAATTTTAAAAAAGACCAACAAAACACGGAACTGATAAAATCAATTATTTACTTTGAATTTGATTATTATAATGCAATACGAATTAGAATTACATTGAATTCATTACTTGAAGATGAATATAATTGTATGAATGATTTATGCACTATTGTTAATAGTTTAGAGTATTTGGGTCCTAATCGTGATGGCTTTAGATAATTACGTTAATGGTATTATTCGAAACTGGATATTTTGATATTTATGCTCTTTAGCTATTCAAAACTCCATTTTCGAAACTATTGGATGTCGCAGTTTAAACAGTTCTGATTGCCAAAATAGTGTTCGTTAATGTTAAGTGGTAATCAAAAAATTAAAATAAAAATCATTCATTCAATTTAAGATAGAATTAAATGTTTTAAATAATATCAAAAAAGTCGAGGGATATTTATGAATAAACGATTTGGTTTATCTCCAAGTGGTATGTTTGTAAGAGATTATAAGCATAGGGAATCATATGGGGATATTGATGAAATTATTGCTTTGATGAACAAGGTTAACGAATCAGATAACTGTGCTGTGGACATTATTGAAAAAGAACTTGCAGAACAAGAAGACGAAAACGTTAAAATTGCTTTAAAGAAAATATTGTATTCAATAAGTAAAATTAACACTCAAGATTAGATATTCAAAACTTTTACTTGAAGGCATATCTGAAACTCACAAGAGCTTGATGCAAAATCATTCGTCAAATGAGTCAAGCATTTCCTTAAGCAGTTTGTGAACGTCAACAATCAAATCGAAGCATTCCTGTGCGGTTTTTCTACGGATATGGTTTCTGTGGGCTGACGGGTTGCGGTATTTGTGTTTGATCATTTCGATTGATAAGGCGTAACTGTCAAGCATCCTTTCGATTTCCTCGGTGGAATTGTTTGAAAAGACACGTTCACGGCAGTATTCCATAAGCCTTTGCCTGTTGTTTTCAATCTCCTCTTCTGAATCCTCCCATCTTTTCTTTTTGCACATTACAAAAGCGATGTTTCCCATGGTGAATCTCTCAGGCCTTAAAGGCTTTTCCTTGTTGTACAGCAGTGCTGTGTGGTATTTTGTATAGTCCCTTTCGTATTTCTCATCCAGATACTCGATGAAGTTTTTAAAGAACCTCTTGAAGATTTCGACTTCCAGGGATTTTGTCACAAGAACGCAGACTCCGGAGTAGTCGATTTGCTCCTCCAATTCCAGAAACCTGTTGTACATGAATTTTGCTGTGATGAGGAATGTTTTGGAATCGTCTGACAGTTTGTCCCATGTCTTTATGCCGAAGGATTCGATGAGCTTGGACTCCTCCTCTCTGAACTGGGTGTCTGTGGAAATTTCCCTTTTGTACTCAAGGATGTTTTCAACGCATTCGGTTGTGTGGACCTCGATAATGCGGTCGATTTCCTCTTCGCTCCACGCGGTCCTGATGAGTTTTTCGGACTGGGACTGGATCCTGTTGAGGTTGTTTGAAATCACATCAAGCTTGGCGTTTATGTCCTCAACTATTGTCAGGGTTTCCAGTACCGCTTCCAGGATGGTTTTCATTGATTCGTTCTGCTCGCCGAGCATTTCCAAAATCAGGCTTTCGTTCATTCGCTCAGCATATCTTCTGTTCATGTTTGCCTGTGGCATTTCCCTTCTTTTGACTTCTCCTTCCTGATTTTTTGACATTGACTTTCTGATTCTTTCGCTGATGCTGTCCTTTCTTGAGAATTCATGTCTGCAGTGGGGACAGAAGTTGACGCCGCTTTCGATTTCCCTTCCGCAGCTAGGACATAGGATCATGTTTCCTCCATTGACTTCAAACTTCGCTGAAGAGGATTTATAGCTCATAGGACCTCTTCGCACTGCAGAATCTATGCTGAACAGTTTGGAATCGGATTTGGAATCGATGATATCGAAGCAGTTCTCTATGTTGAAGAGACTGCGCCCGGAATATGAGCTGTTGAACCATGTTATGTAGTATGCAAATGCCTTTAAAAATGAATCGAGAAGGTCGTCAGGATAGTCCAGGCTGCTGTTTTTCCTGTAAAGTGAAATTGCGCTGAGAAAACTTGCGCACTGTTTTGGAATTATTCTTTTGGATTTTGCAAATTCGGCGATGCTCTCCAATGGGGTGTTGCTTTTTATGAGAAAACCTTTTTTTTGTAAAAGCAGATTGAGCATGTACTCGCAGATCATCGAACCGTTAACTATCTTTTTTTCGTTTGAATCGGATGATTTCAAGACGGTTTCATATTGCCTTAAAAGCAGGTTTATGTCGCCTATGATGTGCTCCTCCTCAATTTTCGCAAGCACGTAGTTGTCGGATTCGATGATGTTGTCCATTGTGAAAGCCCCCTGTGATATTGTAACTATTTATGTGGAACGTGATATTTTAAGATTGTCATGGGTGATTGTACATGGCTTGAAGTGAAAATACCAAAACCTTTATATATGACTTCAAGCTAACATATCATGATACAAAGATTTCACACCAAAAACAACCATCGGAAATCATCACCATAACAATTTGGATTATTAATAATATTTTGTATCTGTTTTTAATAACTCTTTTATGGCATTTGATTTTCATTATACACTTTAAATGGAGGTTAAAAATGTTCTGTCCAATCTGCAGGAGTTTTCTAGACTCCCCAAAAAATCACTGTTCCGCATGCGGAACCCTTGTGGATTTAGATTCCATAACCATGAGCAAAAAGCAAAACAGGAGTAAAAATTCTTCTTCTAAAAGGAAGTCCAAAAGGGTTAAAGCTAAAACTAAGCCAAAAACAAAAAAGGCCGCAAAAAGCAATAAGCAAAAGAAAAAATCCAATTCAAAAAGGAAATCCAAAAGAAAAAATACCAAAAAGGCTCAAAAACCATCAGCCAAAAGGGCAATGCTTGCGGATTTGAGAAACTATATTTCCCAAAATCCCGGCAAAAAGAAAAAATCCAAAAAGGGCAAAAGGCAAAAAACCAAAAGTTCCAATCCCAACGGCAAATCCAAAAGGAAAAACAAGTCCAAAAGGAAAAGGGGTAAAAAAATCAAGCAAATCAAAACCAACACCACAATCAAATCCAGGACAGGCAGAATCGAGTACAATAACGGTTATGCAGTAGTTGAAGGAGCATCCTGGAACGGCAAAAGGATGAAAAAGGGATCATTTAAAAAAAGGTTCAATGGGGAAAACCATGGTTTTCAAGTCTCAACTTGGGCCTTAGGTGGAGTCGGCAAAAACTATAAAAATAAATGGGTTAAATGAGATTTTTCGGGGTGATACAAATGTCCAATAACAATGCTTTGATTCAAAAATATAGATCACAGATAGGCGATAGGCAAAGACGCATAGGGAAAATTCGTAAAAAAATTCGAGGATATGGAATCGGCAACTGCAAAAAACGAGGATGCTTTGAAATCAAAAAGGCAGAACTTGAGGTTGAATTAAAGGATATAAAAGATGATATCCTGAAAGCGGGAGCCAGATATGACACCGCTTCAGTTGTCGCATTGAAAAACAGGCAGGGAAGGCTCATGACAAAACTGAATGACATAAACGCCATTCTGGTTTTGCTTGACAAAATCAGTGTGCTTAAAAGTGAAATTTCAGATCTTGAAGATAAAATCAAAAGATGGGGTGATAACATTAAACCTATATATGATGAAAGGGAGCAGATGACCATTGTCCTGAGGGCGCTTCGAAAGAATTATTCCCATGAGGATGCAGCGGCACTTGCAGACGTTGAAATGAAAAGGATTGTCAACTGGATTCATGAGGGAAGAAATAGGACAAACGAGAATAAGATTTATTTCTTCAGGCAGTATTCCAAAATCCAATCCAACAAGAACCTCAAGATCGCCAAGTTATTGAAGCATTTGAAAAGCGGCAAAACAAAATCTGAAGCCTGCAAGCTGTCTTGCGTTTCAATCACTGCATTCGACGCCTGGTATAACTACGGTAGGTTGGGAAAGGATGAGGCCAACATCGACTTTTACAATAAGGTCAAGCTGATAAGCAAATCCAATGGGAATAGGATAGGTGGAGGCATTTTGAGAGAGGGCTTCAAGTCCAAACGCCTTAACAAGGGAATTCAGGATGTTTAGTTTTTATAAAAAAATATAAGGAGGGATCTTTATGGATGAATGGCATATAGGAGACCCGGTTGACTGGGGAGACGGCTGGATGGATGCCCAGAACTGGGGCCGTGGAGGCGACGATGAAGATGACAACTATAGCTCCGGTGCTCATGGGGGCTCCAGCAGTTATGGGGGCTACAGGCCACAGCTTAGCCCTGAGCAAATAAACAGGAGAGAGTTGGGCTATAAAAAGGATGGTTATGAGCGCAAATTGAAGTTGGCAAGAAATCAGACAGATGATGAATACAGAATCAGGGACTATTGTGAAGCCCTGGAATATGCCAAGGAGTATTTTGCCGAATCCGAAAGGCTGGGCATCACAATCGAGGGAATGCCCGACAGGAACCATTTGCTCTCAAAGGATGATGTCGATTGGATTTCAAAAAAGCATTATGACGAATTCTTCAAGGTTCACATATTAAGCACGGATCCGACCGAGAATCTGGAAAAGCTTCTTAAAGAATCAGGTAATGGCGATAGAATCGTAAAAAATAAGAATATTCGAAGGCAAAGAAGCGAAGAGGCCGCCCGCAGGAGAAGCATTGAACATGTGAAAATTTTGAAGGAGAGTTATTTCAAGCGCATCGAAAAGGCAAATGAGCTTGTCTTGAAAAACAAGCCACGCCATGCAATCAAGGAGTATCAAAATGCCATAGATGCCTATGAAGAGTTCTTCCAAAGCTGTTATGCAACAGGTGAGATGAAGCGCGAGATGCCCGACAAAAGCCTGAGTCAGGAGGATGTTGAAAATATCCTGACAATCTACAAAAAGACCCATCCTCTTCTCACATCAAATAGGGTCAATGAGAAGACCAATAGGGAAATCCTTGACATGCTTGAGGGGGACTGGGATGACAGTTTGTGTGAAGCCGACAGGGAAGTTGCCCGGATTCTGGAACTGAAGAATCTTAAAAGGCAGAAAAGAAAGCAAGAGGTTGAAGACATTGCCGTTGACGTGATTGTGGGAGTGCGCATCCTTGGAGACAGTATATTGAACAGGTTCAGGAGATAACATGAAACATGATTTAATTAGGAGGAGATAATATGGCGATGTGTCCGAATTGTGGTGAAATAGTAATGAACGGCAATCCGTACTGTCCGAATTGCGGAACAACATTCAGATGGAGTCATGACAGTGATGATGAGGACAGAAGGCCTCTTCCAAAAGTTCTATCAAATCTGGATTCTGCAAGGATTTCATATGATATGGGCAATTATTCATCCGCCCTGTCATATCTTGTAACTGCCAGTGAATATTATGGGCAGTTGAATGGCAGCCAACTGGAAAGGGTCGGCGAAAACGCGATGAAACAGGACTGGATTGTGGATGTCTGCTGCAGGGTGTTCAATCAGCATAATGAATATTCGACTGCTACAGTAAATTTCATGAAGGAAAACCGGATTATGGTCAAAATCTGTGATGATTGTGCTATGATTTTTCCATACGATTACACTGAATGTCCGATTTGTCATGAACCTTTTGAAATACTAAAGCAGGACACCGATAAGGTTAAAGACCAGATTAGTGAAATCCTTGATGGATTTTACCTTAATCCTTTGGAGAAACTCATGCTGATAAACAAGGCCATTTCACTGATAAAGTCAAACGACTGCAGGCTGGAGGAAATCAGACAGGAATATGATTCCATCTTATTCATATTCAAAAAGGAACACAGGTATTTTTACATCGAATACGAATGTGTTTTCCTTTCGGATTACTTCAGAGAGGACAGGGTCTTTTATGATTGCATGATGAGGCACAACCACGACAGTCTGTTTCAAAACGATTCGTTTAAAAAGCTCATCAGGGACACGGAAAAGCGAACAGGATTCGCCTTCAGGAATTGTGGTGGGGGTTATGACGACCCGAATTTTGACATCGTGACTGGAGATTTTACATTCAACAGCAGGTTCAAGGTTTTTGTCAGGTTTAATATTGGTGATGGTCGAATTGCAGTATATGATGTTGATTTGGACAAAATGGAGTTAAGTGAGGAGTATAGGGTTTATTGATTTTTGAGAGATAATAAACTAAATTTAGAGAAGTTACTGTTATGTTTTATTTAACTATATGTTAACTCATCGTCATCTTGCTTATGATGTTAATCATCTCTAATCATGTTGTAAAGAAATTAAATCATTTTTTTTTCAAATAATTCTATACTAGTAGTTTTGCTAAGATAAGTGGCATCATTCTAGTTAAGAGTCTAAGTAAAATTACTAATAATAAAAAAACAATAATTATTAGTATATTCTTGAAGAATTGCATTATTGCAAAATTAATCTGAGTGAGGTTAAAGATGAAATGTCCATTTTGTGAGGAAAATCTGATTGAAGGGGATTTGATATGCCCTAACTGTCGCAGCATGGTTATTGATTTTGATTATTTGGAAAATATGGATAAGATGGAAGAAAAGTATTCCAAATCCACTCTTTCGGATTTGTCAAAAGAAAAATTGACTTTTGAAGAAATCATAACAATTTATACCTTCATCGAAAGAGCGGACCATTTTGGTGGTGACGGAGAGGTTTCAGATGGATGCAGGCAGGATGAAACATTCTCCAATTTGTCCAAACGATTAAGGGAAATAAAAAACGGATGATAAATGGTGGTGATTTTCATGGGTATATTTTTTCGCGATGATGACGAGGAGTACGAGCCTTGGAGATGGACACTGGGCGACCCGGTTGATGATTCCAATGGAGGCACGATGGATCCCCAAAACTGGGGTCATGGATACACTGAAGATGAAGAAGATGAACCTGATCATTATATTGGACGGTCTGAATACTTCTTTAGACAAGCTAAAACCTGTTCTATAAAGGGAGATCATAAAACAGCAATAAAATTTTATAAGGAAGTATTAAGATTATCAGGACCTGTTGCAAACTGCGAGGTGATGTCGGCTATTGCAGATGAATATGAAACAATAGGTGATTACGCTTCAGCAGAGGAGTACTGGATGAGATGCTCAGAAGTTGAAAGGCATGACTCATATAAGTATATTGCAGGAAAAGGTGATTTTCTATATCGAAGAGAGCGGTATGGGGAAGCCATTGGTGCATATGAAGAAGCATTAAAAGACATGGATGATGGAAAAATGAATCTGGCCATGTTGAAATGTTATGCAAGAACAGTCCATTTCATCATCATTTCATATATGTGTCTTGGAGAGAATAATCCGAAAGAAAAATATCATGAGGAATTGAAACATGCGATAAACAGATATATAAAGGCAAAAAGCTTTGATGATGATGAAACCAAGGCATATTATATGTCCCAAACAGCTTGGGAGATATATGAAAGTGGTCGAATGAGTGATGAAGCGCTGATTCTGATTGACTGCGCCATTAAAGTTCATCCCACAGCCAATGACTATGAAAGAAAAGCAATATTCATTAAAAGCAAATTGAAAATCGAAGTGCTTTTTAATAGGATAAAACCTCATCATCTGGACCTAATCAATGAAGCGTTAAAGATACTTCCGGATGATTGTGACAACGGACCATATTTAAATGTTAAGGGCGACATTTTAGACCAGCTTGGTGATCCGGTAAAAGCAAGAATTTGTCGTGCTCTTGCATATAAAAGTTATGATGAAGTAAATGAAGTAGAAAAACAGCTTAAAAAATTAAAATCCGCCGGAACATACATCAACATTACGGGAGTTCACTACTACCAAGGTTTCACGCCGTTTAAGGAAGGGACAGTCGTTGATTTAATTAGAGAACCAGACAATCAGCATGATCCGTTTGCAATACGCGTTGAAGTTAATGGTGAAACGGTAGGTTATGTTGCAAACAACAGGTATACACTAATTAAGGAAGTCAAAAGTGCCACAGACATTAAAGATTCCAATGCAACACAGGCAAAAGTGCAATTCATCCTGTTTAGAGAATGGGTTATTGCAAAACTGATTTGAGGTGACATTAATATGAAATGTCAATTTTATAATCATGATAAGGAGGCATATTTATGGATGAATGGCATATAGGAGATCCTGTGGACTGGGGAGACGGCTGGATGGATGCCCAGAACTGGGGTCGTGGAGGCGATGATGAGGATGACAGATATGTCTCAGGAAGTCATGGAGGTTCTAGCAGTTATGGAGGATACAGGCCACAGCCTAGCCGTTAGGAAATTAACAGGAGAATGTTGAACAATAAAAAGGATGCTTATGAGCGCAAATTGAAAGAGGCAAGAAACCAGACAAATGACGAATACAGAATCAGGGATTATGGTGAAGCCCTGAAATATGCTGATGAATATTTTGCCGAATCTGAAAGACTGGGCATCACAATTGACGGAATGCCTGATAGGGATGATTTACTCTCTAAAGATGATGTTGACTGGATTTCAAAAAAGCATTATGACGAATTCTTCAAGCTTCACATCTTAAGCACAGACCAAACTGAGAATCTGGAAAATCTCCTGAAACAATCAGGCAACGGACATGTAATCAAAAGCAATGAGGAAACCCGCAGGGCAAGAAGCAAAGAGGCTTCTCGCAGGATGGCTATTGACCGTGCAAAATATTTGATAGATGATTATTTCAATCGCATCGAAAAGGCAAATGGACTTGCTTTGAAAAACAAACCACGCCATGCAATCAAAGAGTATCAAATGGCCATCAGATCCTATGAAGAGTTCTTCCAAAACAGTTATGCAACAGACACCATGAAGCGCCAAATGCCCGAAAAAAGCCTTACTCCGGATGCCGTTGACCATATCATGATAATATATAAAAAGACCCATCCACTTCTTACATCAAATAAGATTAATGAAAAGATTCATGGGGAAATCCTTGACATGCTTGAGGGGGAATGGGATGACCGTTTGAGTGAAGCCGACAGGGAAGTTGCCCAGATTCTGGAACAGAAGAAGCTTGAAAGGCAGAAAAGAAATGAAAAGGTTGAAGACATTGCCGTGGACATGATTGTAGGAGCACGCATTGTCGGAAACAGTATATTGAACAGGTTCAGGAGATAACATGACATATGATTTAATTAGGGGGAGATAATAATGCCAACATGTCCGAATTGCGGTGAAATAGTAATGAACGGAGATCCGTATTGTCCAAATTGCGGAACGACCTTAAGATGGAGCCACGGTAGTGATGAGGAGGATAGAAGGCCTCTTCCCAAGGTTTTATCCAATCTGGATTCTGCAAGGATTTCATATGAAATGGGCAATTATTCATCCGCTTTGTCATATCTCATAACTGCCGGTGAATATTATAGGCAGCTGAATGGCAGCGAACTGGAAAGGGTCGGCGAAAACGCAATGAACCAGGACTGGATTGTGGATGTCTGCTGCAAGGTATTCAATCAGCACGACGAATACGCAACCGCTACAGTAAATTTCATGAAGGAAAACAGGATTCTAGTCCAAATATGCAATGGCTGTGAAATGATTTTTCCATACGATTACGCCGAATGTCCGAATTGCCATGAACCGTTTGAAATACTAAAGCAGGACACGGACAAGGTTAAAGAGCAGATTAGTGAAATCCTTGATGGAATGTACCTTAATCCTTTGGAGAAACTCATGCTGATAAACAAGGCCATTTCACTGATAAAGTCAAACGACTGCAGGCTGGAGGAAATCAGACAGGAATATGACTCCATCTTATTCACATTCAAAAAGGAACACAGGTATTTTTACACTGAATACGAATGTATTTTCTCTTCAGGTTACTTCAGGGAGGACAGGGTCTTTTATGATTGCACGATGAGGCACAATCACGACAAGCTGCTTCAAAACGATTCGTTTAAAAAAATGATTAGGGATACGGAAAACAAAACAGGATTCACCTTCAGGAACTGCGGTGGGGGTTACGATGATTCTGATTTTGATATCGTGACCGGAGACTTTACATTCAACAGCAGGTTCAAGGTTTTTGTCAGGTTTGACATTGGTGATGGCAGGATTGCCGTATATGATGTTGATTTGGATAAAATGGAATTGAGTGAGGAGTATAGAATTTATTGACTATAAATACAAATCCAATATCTCAGAACCATTCTTTTGTGCTTTAATAAAGGATAGTCTATTTAATATATCAGGATTATTCGGAAATATTGCTAAAGCCTTATTATAACATTCAACAGCATCATCTAACCTATCTAAATTTTCTAAAGTAAAACCTTTATTAGCCCATAATTTAAAATCGTTTGGATTTATTTTTAATGCTTTATCATAGCATTCAATAGCCTCATCAGACCTATTTAATTCATGTAAAGAAAAAGCTTTATTGTTCAATACATTAAAATCGTTAGGAGTGATTTTTAATACTTTATCATAGCATTCAATAGCTTCATCTAATCTATTTAAAGTACGTAGGGCAAAAGCTTTATTGTTCAATGCTGAAATAAAGTTTGGATCGATTTCTAATGTTTTATCATAGCATTCAATGGCTTCTTCTAATCTATTTAAATTATGTAGGGCAAAAGCTTTATTGTTCCATGCTTTAACATTGTTTGGATTGATTTTTAATGCTTTATCATAGCATTCAATTGCTTCATCAAATCTATTTAAATTAATTAAAGTAAGACATTTATTATTATAGATTTCATCAGAATCAGGTTCATCACTTTCTCTTAAATTTTCAATTTTTTTCTTAATGTCCTGATTATCTGGAACGAGTTCACTATATTCTTTTAAAACGTCAAGAGCTTTTTCCTTTTGATTTGCCATTTCATAACATTTAGCTATCTGAAGTAATAGTGAAGAATCATCATTATATTCCCTGGCTTTTTCAAATTCGTAAATTACTTTATCTAATTCTCCTAATCTGAAATAAGAAACTCCTAAGTGAAAATGTATGATTTTAAGACCTTCTTTATCATCAGTATATTTTAAAGCATCCTCAAGAATAGGAATGGCTTCTTCAAACCTTTCTAAATCCATTAAAGCTATAGCTTTCCTGGCCATAATCTGTTCATCTTTAGGAAAACTTTCATCTATATTGAGGTCATATGTCTCAATAAATTCTTGAGGATTATTTGAGCTCATTAAAACTAGCATATAAGAATCTCCAAATCTATTTGATGGATCCATGACATATAATTCTTTAAAAATTTTATAAACATCTTCTTTTTGCTTTGTCATTGAATAATAAGTGGCTATATTAAGAGTAGCTGAATTAAGTAATAATGTTGACTCATCACAATATTTTCGAGCCTTTTTAAATTCAGATTCTGCTTTTCTAGGTTTATTTTTCATAGAATAACAAAATCCTATAGAGTTATGTGCTCTTCCAGTAAAACGGTCATCATCATATTTCAGAATTTGCTCAAAAACAGAAAGTGCCTCATCAAACTTTCCTAAACTTAATAATGATTCACCTTTAAGAAAAGTATGCTTTAAATATCTTCTAAGACGTTCATTTAAAATTTTATCAGATATTTCAATAATTTCTAAAGAATCTGTTGCCGCTAGTAATTTATTATTTAATTCTTGCATAAAATCACCCTAACTATATTTATATTATTTTAAAGATGTGTTATAAATATGATTGAATTTTCAATTTAAAAATTAATTTATTCCTAGAAAAATATCATGAGTTAAATGAATTGATAAAAAACCTTTTGTAATATGAATTTAGATTTAATACATAATGATGGTGAAGCATCACAGGCATTTTTAAGTCTAAAAGATAAATTTCGTGAAGAACAAGAAAAAATAAGGCAAAGTTTACTGGAATATTGTAAACTTGATACTTATACTATGGTAAAAATATTTGATAAGTTTAAAGAAGTAACAAACTGATTCTTTAAGAAGTGGAATATTATTATAAATCATAATCAATGTATTTGTAGGACTGTGGAGCCAGGATGCCTTTTGGAATGAATGGTTCCTCAAATATTTTCAAATTTGTTATTTCAATTGCATAGGCTTCATCTTTATCGTGCAGATAGTTAAGCAGATGTTCTTCTGTTGTTCCTGAAACCTCTTTAAAGTTTTTCCATAAGTTTTGAGGAGTGTCTTTAACTATTTTGCCTGGAGTAAAATATGCAACTATTTTTGCATCAGGTAATGTTTGGTAGATGTAGATTTTATCCACTTCCTGCTTGTATATTCTGCGTCTGAATTCGTATTTTTTCTCACCTGAAATGATTTTTTGAACAAATTGAGGTTTGATTGAGATTATTAGATTCATGGAGTAATTTATATATTCATTGTGTTATAAACTTAGGTATATAAAATAGGGTAGTGTTAAGATGGCAAATATGTGGATGGTTCGTGCAGGTGAAAATGCATTTTTAATTGATGATTTTAAGAAATTAGGTGTTGTGGCTATTGGTTGGGAAATTGGTGATTTATCTGGAAAAAATTCCAATGAAATTAAACAAATTATGGCTAAAAAGTATTCTAATTTTTCAAAAACTAGATTAGGTTTAAATTCAGGTCAAGTCACACGTTTTGCTTGTGATTTTGAAATAGATGATTGGGTAATATCATATAATCCCCATACACGTAATTATTTAATTGGTAAAATCACATCTGATTATTATTATAGTGAAAAATTAGCAGAAAAATATAATCAACCTATAGAATTTTATCATCATTTTAGAAATGTTGATTGGTTAGGTGAGACTAATCGTGATGATTTATCTGGAACTTCTTTAAAACCTTTAAAATCTGTAATGACTATTTTTAATTTAAATAATGCTGCTAAAAATGAATTAATAACAAAAATGGATTATGATAAAATAGAATGGACAGATTTTTATATGGAATTTGCTGATAGATTATTGGACTTTAAAAATAATCGTAGTGAACTTATTAATAAAATTGAAAATGTTTTTAAGGATTTAGGTATGGTGTTGCCAACTTTAGAAAGGAATAGTGAAGGTAATGATGTTATTCCAAAGGACATTGATCCATTTACGGTATTTGCTCTTTTCAACAAACAAATTTCTACTGAAAATCGTATTAAAATTATTAATCAAATTAAAAAAGAGTTTTTAATAGAAAATGATGCACCTAACACATTTCATGGCATTTCTTTAGTTAATAATCTTAAAGCAACATTTTATTTCTTTTCAGATTCTCGTGGAAAAAATGATTTGGATAATTTATGGAAACTTTATGAAATTGCATTAAATTACTCAGATAATCTTCATGATGAATTTGTAAATGTATTTGACATAGTATTAAATCAACAAGGTATTAAATGGAATATTACTATGGGTTTAAATTGGATTAGGCCATTTACTTTTATTAATCTGGATCAAAATAATAGAAATATTTTAACTAATGATGAAATTTTTTCTGAAGAATTTAGAAATGAAATTAAGTCTTTAAAAGCACCTCCTAAAGGGGAAGATTATTTACATATTTGTAAAGAGTGTAAACGTGCAATTAATAATTCTAGTAAATATTCTAATTTTCCAGAATTATCTCATGGGGCATATATTACAAAAACAGAGGGTAATGACCCTGAAGGAGGAATGGGTGATGGTGATGTCAGACAAATTCATTATTGGTTGATTTCTCCTGGACAAAATGCATATTTATGGGATGAATTTTATAATAATAATGAAATGGGCATTGGATTTGATGGTACTGGTGATTTAATTCAATATGATACTAAAGAAGAGATAAAACTCAAATTTCAAGAAATGTATGATGATAATGCTTCTCATAAAAATGATGTAAATGCTTGCTGGCAATTTTTAAAAGATATGCAAATTGGAGATGTAGTATTTGCTAAAAAAGGTATGGGAGAAATTATTGGAAGAGGAATAATCCAATCAGGCTATGAATATAATACTAATAAGAATTATCATAAAATTAGAAAAGTTAATTGGACTCATAGGGGAAATTGGACTTATGAACATGGGAAATTACCTATGAAAACATTAACTGATATAACATTATATCAAGAGATGGTTGATAATATTAAAGAATTATTTATTGAAGATGGGGATGTGGAAGATATTCCAATATATCCAGATTATGGTGTTGAAAAATTCCTTGATGAAGTATACATAGATCAAGAGGATTATTATAATTTAATAAATCTGTTGAAAAATAAGAAAAACCTGATTGTTGAGGGAGCTCCAGGTGTTGGAAAAACGTTTATGGCTAAAAGGCTTGCATATTCAATAATGGGTGTAAAAGATATTGAAAGAGTTATGATGGTTCAATTTCACCAAAGTTATTCTTATGAAGACTTTGTAATGGGTTATAGACCTTATGAAAATGGTTTTAAGTTAAAACATGGTTCATTTTATAAATTCTGTAAAAAAGCAGAAGAAGACTCTGAAAATGACTATTTTTTCATAATTGATGAAATTAACAGAGGCAATATATCTAAAATATTTGGTGAACTATTCATGCTTATAGAATCAGATAAACGTGGTGAAAAAAATAAAATTCAGTTATTATACTCTGATGAATTATTTTTCATTCCTAAAAATGTTTACATTATTGGTTTGATGAATACTGCAGATAGGTCTCTTGCAATGATTGATTATGCACTTAGACGTAGATTCGCATTCTTCAATTTAAAACCTGGTTTTAATTCAGAGGGTTTTAAAAATTATCAAAATGAACTTTCTAATGATATATTTGATAATGTAATTCAGGTTATTGGTGAATTAAACAATGAAATAAACAATGACGATTCATTAGGAGAAGGTTTTAGAATTGGTCACAGTTATTTATGTAATTTTAAAGAAGATGTTGAGGAAAAATTAATTTATGTTGTAGAATATGAATTAATTCCTCTTTTAAAGGAATATTGGTTTGATGAAATAGATAAAGTTGAATTTTGGTCAAGTCAATTAAGAAGTGTTATTTATGATAGCTTCTGAAACAATTTACATTAAAAACATTTATTACATGCTTTCTTATGCATTTAAAGTTTTAAACGAGAAAAGCTATAAAAAAATTGAATTAGAAAATTTTGAAAATATTTCGGAATTACTTTCAGAAATTCTTGCAATAGGTGTTGCAAAACAAATCAAACAAGGTCTTGTAAAAGATTATATTGAATTTTCTGAGACAACTTCCTCAATCAAAGGTAAAATTAATATCACTGAATCTATTAATGAGCAATCATTTATTAAAGGTCAACTTAACTGTAGTTATGATGAATTTTCTGTCAATTGTAAGTTAAATCAGATTTTAAAAGCAACAATGTATTTGCTTATTAAATCAGATATCTCAAATATTAGAAAAAAGAAGTTAAAAAATTTGTTAATGTATTTTAGAGAAGTTGATTTTGTAGATGTTAAAAAGATTAACTGGAAAATTCGTTTTGATAGGAATAATCAAAGCTATAAAATGCTTATAAATATATGTTATTTAATTATTAATGGTTTAATTCATACTGAAAAATCGGGTGAAGTTAAATTAATGGAATTTTCAGATAATCAGTTAATGAATAGATTATATGAGAAATTTGTTTTAAATTATTTTATAAAAGAACATCCTGAAATTTCCGCTTCTGCTCCTCAAATTAATTGGCAAATTGATGAGGGAATTGACTTTTTACTTCCAAAAATGCAAACAGATGTTACATTAGAATATGAAAACAAGATTTTAATTATTGATACTAAGTTTTATGCACATAATACTTCTGAAAATTATGGAAAGAATATACATCACACTTCAAACTTGTATCAAATATTTACATATGTTAAAAATAAAGAAGTTGAAGTTCAAGGAAAAGGATTTGAAGTTAGTGGAATGTTACTTTATGCAATGACTAATGAAAGAATTCAGCCTGACAGTGATTATGTGATGAGCGGAAATAAGATAAGTGTGAAGACATTGGATTTAAATCAAGAATTTAGTATAATTAGAAATCAGTTAGATAATATTTTAAACTATTTTTAATAATATGGTAGAATTGAAATAATAGTTTTTGTTTGAAAAAATTTTCCTAATGTGAATTGCAAAATTGTTATTAATGAAAATAGATAAATATTGATTTAATAATAAGATGTGTATATTTTATTAAAAATTAAGTGGGTAATTCTAATGTCAACTCAAAGTGAAGCAGTTTTGGAAGACAATTTAATTAAAAGATTATCTCAAAATGGTTATGAACGTGTAAAAATTAAAAATGAAGATGAATTGATTTCTAATTTTAAAATTCAACTTGAAAAGTTAAATAAATGCCATTTAACTGATGATGAATTTAATAAAATATTATTGTTTTTAGATCAGGGTTCTATTTTTGATAAAGCAAAAAAACTAAGAGATCATTTTTTCATTGATAGAAAAGATAATCCTTTTTATATTAAGTTTTTAAATGAAAAGGATTGGTGTAAAAATATTTTTCAGGTTTCTAATCAAATAACTATGGAAGGCAAGCATAAAAATAGATATGATGTAACCTTACTAATTAATGGTTTACCTTTAGTTCAAATTGAACTTAAAAGAAGGGGAATGCCTTTAAAAGAAGCTTTTGACCAAATTACACGTTATACTCTTCACTCTTATAAAGGACTTTTTAATTTTATTCAGATATTTGTTGTTAGTAATGGAATTAACACTAAATATTTTGCTAATGGTCAGAAAAAAGACCTTCAATTTGAATTTACATTTTACTGGAAAGATGAGGAAAATAATAATATCCGTTCGCTAGATGATTTTGCTGATACATTTTTAGAAAAGTGCAATCTTGCAAAAATGATTTCAAAATATATGGTTTTAAATGAATCATCTAAAACATTAATGGTTTTAAGGGCTTATCAGAAGTATGCTGTTGAAGCTGTATTGCATCAAGCATTGGATATTAAACAAAATGGTTATGTTTGGCACACAACAGGTTCTGGTAAGACATTAACCTCATATAAAGTGAGTCAATTGCTTGCAGAGGATGAATCGATATACAAGGTTATTTTCATTGTTGACAGAAGAGATTTGGATTTACAAACCAATAAAGAATTCAACAGTTTCTGTGATGGTTGTGTTAACACAACAAAACATACTGGTGTTTTAATTAAAAATTTAACCACTGATGGAAAAGGTAAATTGATTACAACCACTATTCAGAAATTATCAAAAGCTGTTAAGACTGCTGGTGATAAAGCTAAACTTCAGCGTATTAAAGATAAAAACATTATTCTAATTTTTGATGAATGTCACAGAAGTCAATTTGGTGAAATGCATCAGTCCATTACTGAATTTTTTACTAATGCATTATCTTTTGGTTTTACAGGGACACCAATTTTTGCTCTTAATTCCGATGGTACAAGAACAACTAAAGATATTTTTGGAAAAAAACTTCATGAATATGTAATTAAGGATGCTATTGCTGATAAAAATGTTTTAGGTTTTTCTGTTGATTATGTTGGTGGTGCAAAAATAGTTACTAAAGATGATAAAGAAGTAACTAAGATTAATAAAAAAGAGTTTTTACAATCTGATTATTATTTAAATCAAGTAGTTGATTATGTTATCGAAAGTTATGATAGGAAAACACGTAATCGTGAATTTAATGCAATGTTTACGGTTTCAAGAGGAGGAGTAATTCATAAGTATTATAGGTTATTCAAGAAAAAAGAACATGATTTAAAAATTGCCACTATATTCACATTTAAAGCTAATGAGGATTTAAGTGAAAGTGAACATTCTCAAGATTTATTAGATAAATACATGCAAGATTATAATGAAATGTTCGAAACTAATTTTACAAGTGATGATTTTAAACAATATCATGCAGATGTTTCTAAAAGAATGAAAAATCGTGAAATTGATTTATTATTGGTTGTTGACATGTTTTTAACAGGTTTTGATAGTAAATTATTAAATACTTTGTATGTTGATAAAAATTTACAGTATCATGGATTGCTTCAGGCATTTTCTAGAACAAATAGAATTTTTAATAAACGTAAATCACAAGGGAATATTGTTTGTTTCACTCCTTTAAAAGAAAATGTTGATGATGCCATTGCGTTATTTTCAGATCCTGATGCAATTGAAGATATAATTTTACCTCCTTATGAAACATTTGTTAAATGGTTCAATGAAGATTTAAAAAGGTTATATAAATTAGTTAAAACTGCTACAGATGCATTAGAACTTCAAAGTGAAAAAGATAAGGAAAATTTTGTTTTAATATTCAGAGATTTGATTCGTAACAAGAATAAGTTGGATATTTTCACAGAATTCGATTGGAAAGATATAAATATTGAAGAACAGGAGTTCAATGATTTTAAAAGTGCTTATTTAGATATCTATTCAGAATTCAAAACTAAAGATGATGATGGTGGAGAATCTGTTATACGGGATATTGACTTTGAATTAGAGCTTTTAAGAAATGATCAAATCAATGTTGATTATATTTTAAATCTTTTGGCTGATTTAGATAAAAATAGCAGTAGCTATGAGCATGACAAAAAACGTATTATTAGTCTCATGAAGGAACATGAGAATTTACGCAGTAAAATTGATTTAATTGAGAAATTCATCAATGAAAGGCTTGGAAATATTGACAGTAAAGTTACAAATGTCAGTGAGGAATTCGATGACTTTATGAGACATGAGAGAAAAGAGGCAATGTGTGAGATTGTTGATGAAGAGCATTTGGATGAAGATAAGGCTCGTCAAATCTTTGAAATTTTTGAATTTTCAGGAAAAATTGATGATGATTTAGTTAAACAGGCATTTATTGAAAAATATAAATTTAAAGAAAGAAAAGCAAAGGTAAATACAGTTAAATTTAAAATTATTGATTTATTTGAAAGATTTGATTATTGAAATTTGTTGTCATTAATTGTTAATTACATTAAAATTCGAAAGGTTTATATATTAAGATATCAAAATTATTATTTGTCATTAGTGATTAATTACAAAACTTGCAAGTTATTCTCAAATGAATAAGTTAGGTAATTGATGAATATGATAGATATTGTTAATGTAAAATTCATAAAATCACATCAAGATGAAATACTTGAGCTGGCAGATATTATTCCAAAATGCATAATCAAATATATTTCATATGATAAAATTGAGGAATATTTTGAATATAATAAAGAAAATAGTGATTATTTCAAAAAGGAATTCGAAACCATAGATGAATGGATAAATTCACAGGATTTAGTTTTATTTTCTGATTATCCAGAAGATTTAATTGATTTGTTAAATGAATGGGTGGAATGTTATCCTCAATTTGAAAGAATATTAAATAGACAATATTTTGATGAATATATTGAAAACGATGGGGTATTAAATCAATCTGAAGAACTTAAACGCATTGAAAAAAGATTCCATAAACTGATTATGCATAGGGCAGGTCATTTAATTGAAGAATATGATGTTGAAATGCCTCATGTAACCTTTGATTTAGAGAAATGTGACTGGTTTCATAGGCAATGTTTTCCTGTTCCAGGAATGTATGGAGGATTTTATTATTATTTATATGAAAATGAAACTGGTGAATATGAATTAAACGTAGATAGCTGGTCACGTATTTGTGGAGGATCCGGTCAAACTCATATAATTACACAAAATAAATGTGAATTAATAGATGAAGGTTTTGTATAAATGTTAATAAAAAAATTAGATGATATAGCTGAGATATTCTCAGGAGTACAAATTTCCAGATTCATGGATGAAGACTCACAGAAATATCCTCTTATCAAAAATAAATTTAAAAAAGAAAATATTTTAGATTATTCTTATGAAAACATCTCATCAGATATAAATCAAAAATATTTTTCAAAAAAAGGAGATATAATTATCTCTCTTTCACAGCCAAATTCTGTAAGTTTGTTAAATGAAGAAGGGTTTATAATTCCAATGTATTTTGCAATAATAAGGCTAAAAAAGGGCTATGATGCTTCTTTTATTTACCATGTACTTGAAAGTGAAATATTTCACAAAAAAATACATACTTTTCTTGAAGGAGGAGCACTAAAAATCATTAAACTTTCAGATTTAAAAAAAATTAAAATTAATATTCCAGAAATTGAAAAACAAAAAGAATATGGTGAATTTTTAGATTTAATTGATAAAAAAAACAGATTATTAGAAAATGAGAAAAAATGTTATGATAACTTTAAAGAATATATTGTAAAAACACAACAAAAAGGTGAATAAATGTCAAATTATCAAAACAGCTTAGAAAGTAAACTTTGGGCAATAGCAGATGAGTTAAGAGGAAACATGGATGCAAATGAGTTCAAAAACTATATTTTAGGATTCATTTTTTACAGATACCTGTCTGAAAAATTAGAATTGCACATGAATGAAGAGTTAAAAGAAGATGAACTTACTTTCGAAGAAGCTTGGCAAGATGATGAATATAAAGAAGATTTGGAAGATGAAGGATTAATTGCATTAGGATACTTTTTAGAACCACAATACTTATTTGGTAACATTATTGAAAAAGCAAAGGTCAATGACTTTATATTAGAAGATTTAATCAAATCTCTAAACTATATCAGTAATTCTTCTATGGGTACTGCAAGTCAAGATGATTTTAGTAACTTATTTGAAGATGTTGATTTAAATTCATCAAAACTCGGACGTTCAGATGATGATAAAAACAAATTAATCTCAAAAATCCTACTGAACCTTAATGATATTGATTTTAAGTTAGATGATGATGAATCTGATATTTTAGGTGATGCATATGAGTACTTAATAAGTCAATTTGCATCAAGTGCCGGTAAAAAGGCAGGAGAGTTTTATACTCCTCAGGAAGTATCAAAAATACTTGCAAAAATTGTAACTTTAGGCAAAAACAAGCTCAGAAATGTTTATGACCCGACATGCGGATCAGGGTCTCTGCTTTTAAGAGTATCAAAAGAAGCTCAAGTAGGTGATTTCTGCGGTCAAGAACTAAACCAGACAACATACAACCTTGCAAGAATGAACATGATACTTCACGGTGTAAAATATGGGGACTTTGATATAAAACAAGGAGATTCACTTGAATTCCCACAACATCTTGACACAAAATTTGAAGCAATTGTAGCAAATCCTCCATTTTCAGCAAAATGGTCTGCAGATAAAAGATTTTTGGATGATGAGAGATTTTCAGCATATGGAAAATTAGCTCCAAAATCAAAAGCAGATTATGCATTCTTGCAGCACATGATATATCACTTGGATGAAAATGGAACAATGGCTATAGTATTGCCTCATGGAGTATTATTTAGGGGAGCAGCAGAAAATGTTATTCGTAAATATTTAGTTGAAGAGAAAAACTATTTGGATGCAGTAATCGGACTTCCTGCAAATGTATTTTATGGAACAAGTATTCCAACAGTAATTTTAGTCTTTAAAAAATGCAGAGAAGACGATGCAGATATATTATTCATTGATGCATCTAAAGGATTTGAAAAAGTTAAAAATCAAAATAAACTAAGACCTCAAGACATTGAAAAAATAGTAAATACCTATGCAAACCGTGAAGAAATTGAAAAATATTCTCATAAAGCTAGTTTAGAAGAAATTGAAGAAAATGATTTTAACTTAAATATTCCAAGATATGTGGATACTTTTGAAGAAGAGGAACCAATTGACTTGGATGAAGTAGTATCAGAACTACGTAAGATAAATGAAGAAATGAAAAAAGTGGATGCTGAAATTAAAAAATATTGTGATGAATTAGGTATCCAAGCTCCAATTTTTGAGTGAGTTGATTTTATGAGTGAAAAATTGGTACCTAAACTCCGATTTAGTGGTTTCACTGATGAATGGAATGAAGTTACATTAAATGATGTTGCAACTTTTTCAAAAGGTAAAGGGATTTCTAAAAATGATATATCCAATTATGGTATTGAATGTGTGAGATATGGTGAGTTATATACAAAATATAATGAAATGATTTACAACATTGAGTCAAAAACAGATTTAAATAAAAATGAACTTAAATTATCTGAAAAGAATGATATTTTAATACCTTGTTCTGGTGAAACTGCAATTGATTTAGCAACTGCTTCATGCATTCAAAAAGATCAAGTTGCAATTGGTGGAGATATTACAGTCATTAAAACTAATCAATATGCTCCATTTATTACTTATTATTTAAATCAAAAGAAAACTGAAATTGCTAAATATGCTCAAGGAGTATCTATTGTCCATTTATACCCTAAGGATTTTAAAGTGATGAATATTAGAATTCCCTCAATTAATGAACAAAAAATGATTATTGGACTTCTTGAAGAAATTACTAAAAAAGAACAATTGTTGGAATCAAAATATCAACAATATCAAGAATACAAAAAGTATTTAATGCAACAGATTTTCACACAGAAATTAAGATTTAATAAAAATTGCCAATATAAAACAAAAAAAGTTAAAGATTTTCTAGTAGAAAGTAAAATTGAAGGTAGTGATGACATAAATAAAAGATTGACTGTTAAATTAAATTTAAAAGGAATAACTATTCGTGAATCTAAAACTATTGAAATTGAAGGTGCAACAAAACAATTCATTAGAAAATCGGGACAATTTATTTATGGCAAACAGAATTTGCATAAAGGTGCCTTTGGAATTGTACCTAAAGAACTGGATGGATACTTAACTTCATCCGATATTCCATCTTTTGATTTCAAAGGAGAGATAGAACCTAAATGGTTTTACTATTATTTTTCTAGAAAATCATTTTATGAAAAATTAGAGAATTTATCTACAGGAACCGGTTCTAAAAGAATATCTCCAAAAGAATTTTTAAATATAAAAATTATTGTTCCAGAAATTGGAGAACAGCAGAGAATTGTTTGTTTGTTGGCGAAAATTGATGAAAAAATTAATCAAATTGGAGATCAAATTATACAAATAAATAAATTTAAAAAATCGTTATTACAACAAATGTTTGTTTAAAGACGAGGTTATGATATATGGCTGAAAAATTAGTTCCAAATCTTAGATTTGCAGGTTTTAATGATGAATGGGTTTCACAAAAATTTAAAGATAATTTAGATATTAAATCTGGAAAAGGTTTTAAAGCTTCTGAATATTCAAAAATAGGAATTCCACTCTTGAAAATAGATAATGTTTCTTATGGTAAAGTGTCTTGGGAAACAAAAGATTATTTGCCACAAGATTATTTGGACAAATATCCGGGTTTAGTTTTAAAAGCAAATGATATTGTTTTAGCATTGAATAGGCCCATAACAAATAATAAATTAAAAATAGCTAAACTAACCAAAGAAGATGAAATATCAATATTATATCAAAGAGTTGGAAAAATATTTGTAAACGAAGATTTAATAAATAAAGAATTTATATTTCAATTATTAAACAAAGAAATATTTAGATTTGTTTTAAAGAATTCTGTAGGTAGTGATCAACCTTTTATTAGCACAAATCAATTAAAAGAATTAGAATTTAATGTTCCCCAATTTGAAGAACAAGAAAAAATAGGAAAATTCCTGTTTTTTATTAATGCTAAGATAGAGTTATTGGAAAAACAATATCACGCATACAAAAATTTCAAAAAGTATTTGATGCAACAAATATTCACACAGAAATTAAGATTTAATTTTACTGATGAATGGGAAAAGTATCTTTTAGGAGATATTAGTTTAATAGGTAAAGGTTTTACTCCATCAACTAGCAACCCTTCTTTTTGGGATGGTGATTTAAAATGGTTATCTATTGCCGATATGAATCAAGGAAAATACATTAATCAAACTACTAAAAAAATTACTTCTGATGGAAGTAAAAATAAAGAACCTGTTAAGAAAGGCACTTTATTAATGAGCTTTAAACTATCTATTGGAAAATTAGGCATATTAACAGAAGATATGTACACTAATGAAGCTATTTGTAACTTTAAATGGAAAAATAAAGATGTTCTGACTGAATATATGTATTATTATTTGAGTTCAATAAATATCTTAAAATATGGATCTCAAGCAGCCAAAGGCATTACATTGAACAATGAAACATTAAGTACTATTCCAGTTCTATTACCCTCTCTTGAAGAACAAAAAAAGATTATTAATATTTTATCAGATGTAGACTTGAAAATCAGTATGTTAGAAAATAGTATAAATGATACTTCAAAGTTTAAGAAAGGATTGCTCCAGCAAATGTTTGTTTGAGTGCTAAATTTTTTTATAAAATGAATATTAGTTAATAAAATTAATTATTAATGTTTTTTTATAATTTTTTTCTTTTTTTATATTTATTTTGTTCATTTAATTTAATTTTTACCAACTCCGATTTAGTGGATTTGACGATGTATGGGAAGAACAATATTTAAACAAATTCTTTGATAATAAAAATGAAAGGAATTTTGAAAACTTGGAAGTATTGTCTGTTACTATAAACGATGGAGTATTGAAACGATCAGAATTAGGTAGTGATAGGACAAATAAAGATAAAAAATCAATGAAACATGTTCTAAAAGGTGATTTAGTCTATAATCCAATGTTTATGTGGAAAGGTGCATCTGGAATTTCATCTTATGAAGGAATAACAAGTGCTGATTATATAGTTTTAAAATCTAAGGAAAATGTTAATTCAATATTTTTCTCCCAATTATTCCAAACAGAAAAGAGTTTAAACAAATTTAAAAACTATTCTCAAGGTTCTCTTCTTGAAAGATTAAGATTAATGTATCCCCAATTTTCTGATATTAAAATGTATGCACCATCTTATAAAGAACAAGAAAAAATTGCTAATTTCCTGACTTTTGTAGATAATAAAATTGAATTACTTGAAAAGAAATTTAACGCATATTTAGATTTTAAAAAATATTTGATGCAGCAAATTTTCGCACAGAAATTAAGAATTGTCTGCATTAAAATATAAACAAACATTTGTTGGAGAAGTCCCTTTTTGAAATTTTCAATATTTTCTTTTTGGATTTTAATTGAATTTATTTTTTTATCAGAAGATAACAATAAATTACTAATTTTTATCTGATTATCTTCTGAAACAATTTGGATTTTAAAATTTTCAATATCTCCCTTCTGGATATTTGGTAGCCCTGATCCTACTCTTAATCTCATAATGAATTCTTCTTTAAATTTTAAATAACTATACAAATAATAATCATTGACATTGTTGTCCAAATTTGATAAATAATAACAATGCCCTCCACTCCAAAATTTTTCTTCATTGAAATTAACATAACCGCATGAATTTCCACCTTCACTAATGGTTATTGTATTTTCAGGAGTATTCCATGAATTTGTATATCCCGATGGTTCTTTACCTCCATTTAAAACATAATATTCTCCATCTTCAATCATTGCATCTTTATTTAATTGTTTTCCTTTATTGATTTTAGCAATATCCTTGAGTTTAACTATGTCATAATCAAATCTTAATTTCTGTGCGAAAATCTGCTGCATCAGATATTTCTTGAAATCTTGATATTTCAGATGTTTTTTTTCTAATAAAGCAATTTTTTTATTTAGCATTATTAAAAAATCAGAAATCTTATTTTGTTCATTTAAATTTGGATAATTAAGTTTATTTATCTTTAAACTTGGAGCAGTTAATTGTGGAACGCCCGTATTTTCTATATGTACTTTAACATTGCTATTAATATATTCTGCAAAAAAATCCATATTTAAATCATCTTTAGCAGTTAGCATGATTAATCTACCAATAGCATTGAATTTATTTTTCCTTACAGTTGCATGGCCTATATTTCCTCTTGCAGTAACTGTTATAGTGTTAGGATTATATTTATATTCTTTATAATAACCTAATACTCCGTCATTTTCTAAAGCATTGGCATACAAAGGATATTTGAATTCATCATTTAATTCTTCATTAAATAATTCTTTTTTCATATCACCTGCCACTTGAAAATTAAATAAATCATCAAATTTTCCTGAATCCCATTCATCTGTAAATCCTGCAAATCGGAGTGAATGTGCTAATATTAAAAATTTCAAATTTTATAAAATCATATTATTACATGGTGATTTACTTGAAAACAGAATTAATTAATTCAATTAATAGTAACATGAAACCTTTTTTAGATGAAAATCAAATTAAGGAACTAAATTTAACTTTAGACAATATTTTGAAAGATTTTGAAATAATTAAAAAAGATAAAATATTAACATTGGATGAATCAAGAGAAAATCAGGATTTATTGAAAAATTTTCTCTCAGCAAAACAAGTTGAGGGATGTTCTGAACGCACGATTAATTATTATAAATCGACAATTAATAAAATGCTTGATTGTTTAAAACTTAAAATAGAATAGATTACAACGGATGATTTAAGAAAATATCTCGCGGATTATAAAAATCAAACAGATGCTTCTAAATCAACAATTGATAACATTAGAAGAGTACTTTCAAGTTTTTTCAGTTGGCTTGAAGATGAGGATTATATTCTGAAAAATCCAGTTAGAAGAATTCATAAAATTAAAACTAGAAAAGTTGTTAAGGAAGTTCTTTCTGATGAAAATTTTGAAATTTTAAGGGATAATTGTGAAACAATCAGAGATCTTGCTATGATTGAACTTTTAGCTTCTACTGGTATACGTGTTGGTGAACTTGTAAACCTAAATATTGATGATGTTTTATTTAATGAAAGGGAGTGTGTAGTATTGGGTAAAGGCGACTCTGAACGTATTGTTTACTTTGATGCAAAAACGAAAATTCACTTGCAAAAGTATTTAGCATCTAGAAAAGATTCTAATCCTGCACTTTTTGTATCATTTAAAAAGCCATATAATCGTTTGGGAATTAATGGTGTTGAAAGAAGAATTCGTGAACTTGGCCGTGGAGCTAATATTAAAAAGGTTCATCCTCATAAATTCAGAAGGACAATGGCAACAAATGCAATTGATAAAGGAATGCCGATTGAGCAAGTTCAACGTTTATTAGGCCATGTCCAGATTGATACAACAATGCAATATGCAATGGTTAACCAAAGTAATGTGAAAATTGCTCATAGAAAGTTTATTGGATAATTTTTTATGGATATTTAACAAAAATTAATAACAATTAGAGAATGTTCTTTTTATTTAATGTGAAAATATGTCAAATTCGTTGATAGAAGAACTACCTAATATTATAAAGAGGTAGATGTGAATGATTATGTTTAAGTGATATTCAGTTTATAATGCCTTCTGCAGTGAACTTAATAAATATTATCTAAAAAACAAGAAAATTCCAATTAAGGATTTGAAATTAGGTGAAACAATGGAAAATATAAAAAATGATCATATTGTTGAAGTTGTTGAAAATATTTTAGAATATCCCGGCGATACAATGCCGTTGGATTTGGCAGAGGAGTTAATGGATTATCTATGCGATGCAACATTGATATGTCCGTCAAATGACGATGGAGGTATAATGTTTCTGCAGTTGGGACCAAACATATTCCTTCCTGCATGCTGTGATATTGATGATTTTAAAAGAATATTTAAAAATCAGACTCCAATATCTTATGAATTCAACGATTTTTCAGGATTTATGGATGATGTGGATGGAATAATTTTAAATCCTGGAAGTTTCGGATTCATTGTAAACACAGCACTTTCACAAATGATTTTTGCAAAAATCAACAATCGTGAAAAAACAAATGTTCTTAAAGGATATGATGTTAAAGTCAGATTGGATGATTTCAGGCCTCTGACATGGAGGGATTTGATAATTCCGGCTGGAATAACATTTAAAGAGTTGGACAATATTATGAAAATATTGTGGGATTTTTCAGGATATCATCTTTCAAGATTTACTTTTAAAGACTCATGGGATGTTATCACAAATGAGTTTGAAGATATAGGTTTTAATCTAGGTGAGCTTAACTCCAAAGAAATTATTATTGATGATTATTTTGAAAACAACAAGAAACTCTACTGGGAATATGATTACGGTGATGGATGGTCATTTACGATTGAAGTTAAAAAAACAGTTGAATACGATAAGGATTATCCGTTGATTAAACGTTATAAAGGAGATTACAATCCTCAGGATGATATCGGTGGTGTTTGGGGTTTGGAAAGGTTAATTAACGAAAATCCTAGTCAGTTGACTAAATTCAACCAGGAAGATATTCAGTGGGAGTTAAAAGACTTTAAAAATCCTATGCATTATATATAATGATATGTACTGTGATGATATTATGAATGATTTTGAAACTCCAAAATCCATTGCAGATAAAGCAAGTAAGCTTGAAGATAAAAAAGAAGCTTTAAAACAAATTAATCTTGCAATAACTAAGGATTCTAAAAATTCAAAATTTTACCATATTAAAGCAGGTATTTTAGAAAGTTTAAAGGAATTTGATAAATCTTTTGATTGTTACAATCAGTCCCTTGAGTTGAATTTCAGTGATGATGTTTTCCAAGACAAGCTTGAAATGTTTAAAAAATGGGAAGATAAAGCAGATGATGTTGCTTTAAATAGTATTCTGGATGACTTAAATGGATATGATGAAACCTATGAAATATTGTGTTTAAAAGGAAATATTTTTTATAAACTAAACCAGCCAGTTGAATCCCAAAAATGTTGGTATCGTGCTTTTGGCCAATTTGATAAAATCCAGGAGCTTGACAATCAAATTGAATACTTTAAAAATCATCCCTCTGAAATTTTAATTAACATCACAGGTACCAGATACTATGAGGGTTATGAGCCTTTTAAAAGTGGAATGATTTTAAATTTAAAAAAGGATCATTTCAATGCCTATGATAAAAATGCAATATGTGTTTGTGCTGAGGGTAAAAAATTGGGACATGTGGCAAATAGTGAGGTTACATTGATTAAAGAAGTTAAAAGTGCCAGCGAAATCTATTGTTTATTTGATGAGGAAATCAATGCTGAATTCTTATTTTTTTTATCTGGAAAATAATTTGATTGCAAGGTTAATATTTTAAAATCAAAGAAATCAAAGCTTTATTGATTATAATCTAAATTCAGATAATAAATGGAGGAATTTATACTCGTATACTATATGGAGCATTATTAAGCAAATATTTATTTATGGGTCAAATCTACAATAATAACTGGGAAATCTCAGTTTATAATTCATTCCATACATTGAATAAAGTATTGAATTAATATGAATTATCAAGTTATTATAAAAATAAGTTTCAAAATTAACTTTCATATCAATTCTCCTAATTCAAAGAGTTGCTCATTGGGTATAATTAGGTAAACTTTTTAAGTTATATATTTTATTAAATTATATTTAAATAGCAATTGATGTTTATTTGAAATTTTGGTTTTTCTGTAAAAATGATTAATTTGAGTTTTTGAACGAAAAAAAGGTTAAATATTTGGAATTTAAATCTTTATTTTTTTTGAAAAATGTGTGAACCTCCTAATTTTAATAAATTTTTAAAAAATATTTATTTTAAATACAAAATGTTATTTTAATTTTAAAGCATAAAATTTACTTCAAATTAAATTAATATCTTTTTTTCATGATTTTTATTAATTTTAATCTTTATTTTTTATTTATATAATTTAATTTTCTCGCATCGTTTTAAAAAAGTTTTTATATTAAGTGTGCGAATCTTTATATGGAGCATTATAATTTTTTAATTCGCACATAATGGTTAAAAATCACAGACTTCTGAGCATGTTATAGGGAAAAATAAGAAAATTTCCCCGCTATTGCAAAGAAGTTTCCACTAAAATAAGGATT
>JAFRFD010000034.1 GCA_017434525.1 Methanobrevibacter sp. | reverse complement strand
CTATACACAATTGGACACAATCTAAAAAGAATATACAACGAAATAAAACAACAAAACAACTAAAAATACCAAAAAAATGCAAAAATAAAAAAATTTAAAAACCACACTAAAAATTTAAAAAATTTTTGTGGCACGTCCTCTTTTTAGATTTTTTTCAATAAATTTTTAAATGATAATTTTCATATATAATATTATTCTATTTAGAATGAATACTTCAATTATTTAATAATGGAGATGTATAAGATGGCAGATTTAAAAGGTACAAAAACTGAAGCAAACTTACAAGCAGCTTTTGCTGGTGAGTCCCAAGCACATACTAAATACCAATACTTTGCAGCTAAAGCAAAAGAAGAAGGTTACGTTCAAATCCACGATATTTTCATGGAAACTTCCAAAAACGAAAGAGAACACGCTAAAATCTGGTTCAAATTATTACACGATGAAGAAATTCCAGACACAATAGCTAACCTCAATGCAGCAGCTGACGGTGAAAATGAAGAATGGACTTCAATGTACAAAGAATTCGCAGAAACCGCTAAAGAAGAAGGCTTCCCAATGATTGCATTCTTATTTGAAAAAGTAGGTGCAATTGAAAAAGAACACGAAGAAAGATACAGAACATTACTTGCAAACGTTGAAAACGACGCTGTATTCAACAAAGAAGATGACATTGAATGGAAATGTGAAAACTGTGGATTTGTTTTCTCAGGTCCTAACGCACCTGAAAAATGTCCTGTATGCGGACTTCCAAAAGCACACTTCGAAGAAAGAGCTACAAACTTTAAATAGGCTCTCTTTTCTTTTTTATTTTTTTTAGTTACAAACTCATCACCAAATATTTAAATACTCTTTTAAAATATATTCTAATTTAGAGGTAGATATTATGACAGAATTAAAAGGTACAAAAACTGAAGAAAACTTGAAAACAGCACTTGCTGGCGAATCCCAAGCACGTGTAAAATATGAGTTTTATGCATCTCAAGCTAAAAAAGATGGTTATGTTGAAATCAAAGAGATTTTCCAAGAATCATCCGATAATGAAAAGGAACATGCAAAAGTATGGTTCAAACTTTTAAACGGTGGAAGCGTACCTGATACCGAAACCAATCTTGCTGATGCAGCTGCAGGTGAACATGAAGAATGGACAGTAATGTATAAGGAATTTGCAGAAACTGCACGTGAAGAAGGTTTGGATGATATTGCAGAGTTATTTGATGCCGCTGCAGCTACCGAAAAAGCTCACGAAGACAGATACAATGCATTATCTGATAAAATCAAAGCAGGCACAGTCTTTAAGAAGGATGAAGAAATCGCATGGAAATGTAACAACTGTGGATACATCCATTATGGAAAAGATGCTCCTGAAGTATGTCCATTATGCGATCACCCACAAGCACACTTTAGAAAACAAGATACTAGTTATATCTAAATCTTTTTTTCTATTCTTTTCTTTTTTTAGTAATCTTTATTATACATTAATTTTATATCTATTTTTAATGACATGCGATTAAAATAATATGTCGGAAGACAATTTAATCGCTATTTTTCGGGGTGAAAAAATGTGCACTGCAAGTAATTATATTACAGAAAAGCATTATTTTGGCCGTAATTTTGACTATGAAATTTCATACAATGAAAGAGTCACAATAACTCCAAGAAATTATGAATTCAAATACAGAAAAATAGATGATGTAAAAACACACTATGCAATCATTGGAATAGCTGCAGGTATTGACGGATACCCTCTATATTATGATGCATGCAACGAAAAGGGATTGGCTATCGCTGGGCTTAACTTTGCAGGAAATGCAGTCTACAGGGAATATGAAGAAGGCATGGTAAATGTAACACCCTTTGAATTAATTCCATATGTACTCAGCACAGCTTCCACAGTATCTGAAGCTAAAGAATTGTTGAAAGATGTAAATTTAGTAAACATTAACTTTGCAGATGAATTACCTTTATCTCCACTTCATTGGATGATGTCTGACAATAGCGGCGAGTCTATTGTTATTGAACCTATGGAAGATGGATTAAAAATATATGATAATCCTGTAGGCGTCATGACTAACAATCCTCCATTTGATAAACAATTGTTCTATTTGAATAACTATAGAAATTTATCTAATAAAAATCCTGAAAATACATTTGGTGGGGATATTGATTTGGATGAATATTCAAGAGGAATGGGAGGTATTGGTCTTCCTGGAGATTTGTCTTCATCTTCAAGATTTGCAAAGGTTGCCTTTACCCGTGCAAATTCATACAGTGATGTGGATGAAGCAAGCAGTGTCGGTCAATTTTTCCATATTTTAGGTTCTGTTGAACAGCAGAATGGCTGTACCTTTATAAACGATCCAAATTTATATGAATATACCATATATTCCTCTTGTTATAATACGCAGGATGGAATTTTATATTATAGGACATATAAAAACTCACAGATTACTGCAGTTAGTTTAAATAATGAAGATTTGGAATCAGACGAATTAATCAGCTACTTATTAATTAATGAAGAACAGTTCAATTTCATTAATTAAATTTTTTAATTTTTTCATATTCTCTTTTTTTAAAAAACATTGATTATTTATATTATTAATGCTATACATAATAATTATCTAATATTTTAGCAAATTATCGTGTGTAGTTTGTTAAAACGGAGGCAATAGTTTGAAAAAAATTAAATTTTTCATGTTATTATCAATATTTTGTTTATTGATTTCGGTTGCGCCGGCATTTGCAATGGATAATGATACAGTCGTTGCAGTTGAAAACACAACTCAATTGCAGGCCACTTACTATTTCGACTCAAATATTGAAAATGATAGTGGGGATGGGTCTTATTATAACCCTTATAAGGAGTTGTATTCAAGTAGAATTGCAGACAATTCTATTGTTTATTTGGCTGATGGAGAATATGCTCTAAAAGAAAGTAATACCTATGGGAATCTGACCATTATAGGTAAAAATCCTCAAAATACCATTATTAAATATGATAATGCAGTGGGATTCACTTCAAAAGGATTAATCACATTTAAAAACGTGGCCTTGCTAAGTTTAAGAGTTAATCTTAATAAAAATGCTAATTTGGAAGCTATCAACACCATATTTGAAGGTAATTCTGCTACCAATAGTGTTATTTATGGGTATAGGAGTGATGATAATGGAGGTAATAATACTGTAATCTTAGATAACTGTTCCTTTATTGGTAATTCCGCTAGATATGGTGGTGCAATAAACTTGGTAGAAGGCAAATTGAATATTACAGACTCCCTATTCATTAACAATCATGCTGATAATTATGGCGGAGCTATTGCCTGTGATGTTGTAGAAGTTTATGTGATTAATTCTAAATTTATAAATAATTATGCAGCAGATGATGCAGGTGGGGCTTTTTATTTACTGGATTCCATATTGGAAGCGAATAATTCAGAGTTTATTAACTGCTCATCTTTGTTTGGAGGAGCAATATGTTCACTGTCATCTGATTTAGTTTTAAATAATGTTGTGGCCACTAATAATAAGGCAAAATATTATGGTGGTGCTGTTTATAAATTGTACACTTATTTCGACTTATCTGAATCCAGATTTGAAAATAATTCCGCATTTAATGGTGGTGCATTATTTGTTGATGCGGTTGGTGATTTTAAGATTAACTCCAATTATTTTGCTAACAATAATGCTTCTTCAACTGGAGGGGCCATCTATTCTGTATTAAGTGATTCCTATTATGATATTGTTGATAAACATTTGAACAATACGTTTGTAGACAACAAAGCTAATTCTTATGATGATGTTTACCAATCCGAATTTGCTAATATGGATATTGGAAACAATGATTACATTTTAATTCATTATAATTCTTCTTTTAATGGAACTTTGCCAAGCAGATATGACTTAAGGGAATTGGGTTTTGTCACTCCAGCGAAAAATCAGGGAAATGGCGGAAATTGTTGGGCTTTTTCTGCTTTGTCCGCTTTGGAATCTGCTATTTTAAAGGCCACTAATGTCTCTTATGATTTATCTGAAGAAAACATGAAAAATTTGGCATCATTCTATTCTGATTACGGTTGGGCCATGCCAATCAATGAGGGAGGTTACGATAAGATGGCTATCGGATATCTTACAAGTTGGTTAGGTCCTATTAATGAGAGTTATGATGTATATTGTGAGAGTTCAGCATTATCTGCCGTATTCAATAGTTCCATTCATATTCAAGATGTTCTTTATTTAAAAAGGGATAACTTTACTGATAATGATGCAATTAAAAAAGCCATAATGGATTATGGGGCCGTTTCAACAAGCATCTATTGGTACGGTTCTAATCTTAAAAATTCTAAAAACTATTATTATACTGGCAGTTCCAGTGCCAATCATGCAGTAGCTATTGTGGGTTGGGATGATAATTATGCTGCGTCTAATTTTAGAACAACTCCTCAAGGAAATGGGGCATGGATAATAAAAAACAGTTGGGGCTCTTCCGGCGAAAATGGATTTTATTACGTTTCATATTATGATACTAAAATAGCGGAGCCTGGAAGATATACCACATATGCATTTGTCTTAAATGATACTATAAAATACGATAAAAATTACCAATATGATATTCCTGGAAGAACCGACTACTTTTTAAATTCCTCAAGCACAGTCTGGTATAAAAATAAGTTTACAGCATCTGATGATGAGTATTTGGCTGCCGTATCAACTTACTTTGAAAAAGGCACTGATTGGACTTTATATGTTTATGTAAATGATGTTTTAAAGGTCACACAATCAGGATTTTCAAATCCAGGTTATAAAACCATAGATTTAAGTTCATTAATACCTCTTGAGGTTGATGATATTTTTGAAGTCGTATTCAAAATAACCGTTGACAAAGATGCAGGTGTTCCAATTTCAGAATCAATATCCCTTAATATTGAAATGTACGATGAAAATCTTTCATTTATTAGTTATGATGGAAACTGGGTTGATTTTTATGGTCTTGAATGGACCTATCCTGATCATAGGTATGATTCACAAGTTGCCTGTATCAAAGCATTTACGGTTTTAAATCCTGTAAATTCCATTATCAAGTTAACTCCGATCAATGTTAAAAACAATGCATTGGACATCATTGCTAATGTTTTTGATGAATACGGTAATTTAATTAAATATGGTAATGTTACTTTCAATGTGGAGGGTGTTGATAAGGTTGTCGCTGTTTCCAATGGTGTTGCTGTTTTATCCAACATTAATATTAAGATAGGAATTAACAAATTCACTGCAAAATTCAGTGCAGTTGGCTATAATGATTCTTCTGACATGTTACTGGTAAGCGGATATCCGATTAATACATCCATTTCCTTGGATGTTCTATCAGAATTTAACCCATTTGCATTAAAAGCAACTGTGGTTGACCAAAACAATAATCCTGTTGAAAATGGGGAAGTCACTTTCAATGTTGACGGTAAAAATTACGTAATCAGCGTTTGCAATGGTGTTGCTAGCTTAAATCATACATTCGAAACATCTGGATTAAAAAATATATCTGCCAGGTTCAATGGTTTTTACTGCTATAAGGAATCAAGTGTCAATAAATCAATTTCCGTAGTTTATATTCCTACAATGATTAACTTGTCTGTTGATAGTCCGTTTAATCCAATAAATATTACTGCACATGTCACAGATTCAAATGGGAATAATGTAAACAGCGGATATGTTATTTTTAATGTGGAAGGCAATCCATATAGTGTCGATGTTAAGGACGGTTTTGCTAGATTAATTCAAACCCTTGATTTGGGTTCAACTTCAATACAGGCAGAATATCATGATGGGGATTACATTTATAATCAGTCAAACAGTAAAATTTCATTTGTTGTCTCCCTTAAACCTACAGTCATTCATTTAAATATAAATGAGGGCGATATCGTTAACAACCCTGTAGATATTGCAGCTACCATCACTGATTTGGATAATAATTCTGTTACAACAGGAAAGGCAGTATTTTCTTTTGATGATGAAATTTTTGTTCTTCCAGTCCATAACGGAAAAGCAAGTTTAAGCCATATCTTTAAACGTGTGGGATTAAATGGAATTTCTGTTCGTTTTATTGAAGGTGACTATTATGACACTTCAAGTTGTGCAGTTTCATTCAATGTAACTAAAATCAACGTAGATTTGTCCGTAAATATAGAAAGAAACGTTCGTGATGCTGATGTCTACCTGCATTTCTCCAAAAAAATTAATGAGTATGTGTCTGTTTTAGTCAATAATGATTCTTATATGGTTAAAACAAATGATGGTGAAGCAGTAATCAGATTATCTAACCTCAGCAATGGTGAGTATATTGTAAATGCATCCGTAAATAGTTATATCTATGGTTGCAATGATGAAAGCGTAAGTTTCACAGTTAAGGACATTCCTTCAAATATCTGCTGTGATGATGAGGTTTTCTACTGGAATAATAATATGCAGTATTCAGCCATATTAAAAGATCAAACTGGAATTCCTATTTCCAATCATGAGGTTTGGTTAACTGTTGGCAATAAAAGAATTAATGCCACCACTGATTTGCAGGGCAAGGCTTTGTTTAAATTGGACTTAGATGTTGGCAAGTATGATGCATTCATTGAATTTGATGGAGATAATTACTATTTAAAATCAAGTGCAACAAAAACAATCACAGTTAAATCAACTATTGAGCTGCCTACAATTACCAGATACACACTGAATGCAAAATATTGTTTTAAATTATTGGACATTAATGGAAATCCTCTAATTGATAAACAAGTTGAAATTACTATTAATTCTGAAGGGCATACTTTATACACTGACAAAAATGGGGATGTATATTATACTATTGACCTTGGTGTTGGCTCTTACCAAATAAATATTACAAATCCTGTCACAGGTGAAATCAAATATCAAACTATTGATGTTATTCAGCGCATAGCTAAAAACAAAGATTTGGTAATGTATTATGGTGCAGGATCATATTATAAAGTAAGAGTATATGATGATAACGGAAATATTGCAAGAAATGTTAAGGTAAAATTTACAATTGATGGCATTACCTATTCAAGATATAGCGATTCCAACGGTTATGCTTTCATTAAAATTCAATTAAACCCTAATACTTATGTCATTCAAGCTAAGTATATGGGATATAAAGTAAAAAATAAAATTGTGGTCAAACCTACTTTGATTCTTAACTATATGGTTGTCAAAAAGTATAAAACATTTAAATATGGTGTAAAATTACTAGACAGCAATGGAAAAATTTTGAAATACAAATATGTTAAACTGAAATTCAACGGAAAAATATACAAAGTTAAAACAAATTATAAAGGAATAGCTGTATTTAAGTTGTATTCATATTCAAAAGGTAAATTCGCTGTTAAAGCCACTTATGGAACTGCTAAAATGTATAATAAAATAAAAGTCAAATAAGGTTAAAAAACCTTATTTATTTGCTTTGATTAATTTACGGGCTGCTTTTATGTCAGTATTATAAATATGGCCTGAGGTTGAGTGGTAGTGAACTCCACCGAAGTTTATTTTTTCGCCAACGATTTCTTTGTTGACTTCTTCTTTCATTTTTAATCCGAGATATGCTATGAAAAACATGTTTGAGTAAAATGCGCCGAAAATGTCATTGCTTCTAAAAATGCAGTGGATTGTTAATTCATTGTCACGCACAATGCATTGCAGGAACTGTAAACATGGGATATCTTCTTCCTCAGCATCCTCTATAGGATTTATTGTAACTGCCACTGCACGGTTTGAACCGGTTGCATTTAAAATTCTTTTTTTCATTGTTTCAAATTGGTCCACATCAAAATGAGCGAAGATACGGTTAGGATAAGTATATACGAATCCTTGTGTATTTTCAATTATCTCTGGATCTTCAACAGACTGCACGTATTGATATAATGCATCACTTTTAATTGGGCAGCTTTCGAGATCAAACTTTCCGGATTTGATGTCTGCAAGCATCATGTCTGTTGTGTAATGTTGGTATTTTGCTCTGAATTTCAAATCAAGAGGGTCATCAATAATATAAAAATTCCCTAAGCTTTCAAGTAAATGGTGATTTGAGTCTTTATAGGTTTCTTTTCCTTCCTTCAAGATTTTTTCAACAAAATCTAAGTAACATTGATTAATACTTAACATATGAAACATTCCTTTAAATTAGTTAAAACTATGTTTTGTAAACTATTTAAAATTGTGTAATTTGGAGAAATGCATGAATTTATACTTAACTATGTAGATTATTTATTTTTATTTTTGAAAGTTATGATGTTGATTTTGTTATATGGTTGATAGCTACTATAATTTTTATAGATTGGTCAATTACTATCAGTTTAATTAATCATAATTTGATTTATTTGAGGATTATCTTTCACCTACTTTTCTGACTACTTTTGCAGGTATGCCTGCGACAATGGTATTTTCCTCCACATCCTTTGTAACAACGGCACCTGCCGCAATAATGGCTCCATCACCAATACTGACTCCTGGAAGAATTGTGACATTTGAACCCAGCCATGCACCTTTTCCAATCCTGATTGGGGATGGAAGTAAATTGCCTCTCTTTTCAGGATTTTCATTGTGGTTAAGTGTTAATAAGCAAGCATTATGGCCTATCAAAACGTTGTCTGCAATATAAATTCCACCTTGATCTTGCATGGTGCAGTTAGCATTAATGAAAACGTTTTCGCCAATATGGATGTTTTTGCCGCAATCTGTATGGAATGGCGGGATTAGTCTTAATGTTTCATTTACCGGTTGTGATGTAAGGTCAGCGAATATTTCTCTGATTTCATCTTCTGTATGATATTCGCAGTTTAATTTGCTTTTAATCCTTGTCGCTTCTAAAAGTAGTTCATCAAACATTTCCTGAACTTCGGAAGGGCTTTCAACTTCTTTTCCACTATTTACATAATCTAAAAAATCGTTCAAATCCATGAATTAATATCTATTGGTTTAGTTTAATAATATTGGCGGTAATTAAATATTAATGTTCTTTTGATTGTGCGTTCAAAGTGTTGAAATAATATCCTTTTTTGGCTAAAAGCTCTTCATGGTTTCCTTGCTCTATGATTTCACCATTTTCGATTACAATAATTTTGTCTGCATTTCTAATGGTTGACAGTCTATGGGCAATTATGAAACTAGTCTTGTTTTCCATTAATTTGTCCATAGCTTTTTGAATTAGTTTTTCAGTTCTTGTATCCACGCTTGAAGTTGCTTCATCTAAAATAAGTACTTCTTTGGTTGAAATTATTGTTCTGGCTATGGTCAATAATTGTTTTTGTCCATGTGAGATATTGTCTGAATCCTCATTCAGTTCTGTCTGATAACCTTCTGGGAGCTGTCTTATGAAATTGTCCGCATAAACCTGTTTTGATGCTTCAATAATTTCATCATCTGATGCTTCGAGATTTCCATAGCGTATATTACTCTCAATTGTATCTGAAAACAGCCAGGAATCCTGCAGTACCATTCCGACAAGTGACCTGAGGGAGTGCTTGTCATATTCTTTTATGTCAACGCCGTCAATCTTTATAGATCCTGAATCGATATCATAGAATCTCATAAGTAATTTGACGATTGTGGTTTTTCCAGCTCCTGTTTCACCTACGATTGCTATTTTTTGGCCTTTTTTAACATTGAACGATAAATTTTTGATTATTTTTTCATCCGGAGTGTATCCGAAACTGACATTTTCGAATGTTATTTCCTCTTTGATTTCTGTAATCTGTTTGGTTGATGGATTTTCCTCATCCTCCAATTCCAGAAATTCAAAAATACGTTCGCTTGCAGCCATTGCTGTTTGAATTTGGTTCATGACCCTTGTGATTTGTTGGATTGGTCTTGTAAAGCTTTGCACATATTGGAAGAATGCTAGGATATCTCCAACTGTAATTGCCTTTTCAAGTACGAATATCGCTCCCAAAACTGCTATCACAACATATGCAAAATTGGAGATAAAGTTCATCAATGGTCCGTTTAGGCTGGAATAGAATTGTGATTTCCATTCCTGGTCAAACCATTTCTCGTTGTCCCCTTCGAATTTCTCCATTGAAATTTCTTCCTGGTTAAATGCACGGATGATGTCATGACCAGTAAAGGTCTCTTCAATTTGAGCATTCAGGGATCCCTTATGAACCAATTGCTTTAGGAAATAGCTTTGAGAGTACTTTGTTATAAATCTGATAACTAAAAATGCTATCGGGATAAGGATAATGGTCGCCAATGTCATCCAGATATTGATGGACAGCATCATTATGAACACGCCAATAAGGGTGATAACTGCAGTTGTTAATTGTATAAAAGATTGGGTAATTCCATGTTGCAGTGAATCGATATCATTTGTTATCCTTGATAGGATATCTCCTCTTTTGTTTTCTTCAACCTTTTCCATTGGAAGATTGGTAATCTTATCCATCAGCTTTTCTCTTAAATCATAGCTGATTTTGGTAGCTATCTTAATTAGGAAATAAGATTGCAAGTATGAAAATATGCCGCTTACAACATATAAAATAGAAACCATTATCAAAATGTTAAACAGGCTTGTAAAATCAAGCGATCCAGTGTGGTTTGTGATATTTGTAATTCCATTGTAGATTATTGTTGTTGCCTGACCGATTAGGAGAGGCGCCACAATCGTAAATGCCGTTGAAAGAATTGCACATATTACGGTTAAAATCAATCTGTATTTATGGTCCTTCAATAGGGATAGAATATTTTTGATGGCTTTCCTATTGTCGACAGGCTTTTCGGGTGGTTTTCTTCTAATTGGCCTTGGGCTCATAATGACACCTCCATGCTGTCGATTTGTGTATTCACGATTTCTCTGTAGATTCCACAGTTTTCAACAAGACTTTCATGGGTTCCTCTATCTATGATTTCGCCATTGTCAATCACAAGGATTTCATCAGCATCCATAATTGTTGAAATTCTTTGGGAAACGATTAGAATTGATGATTCATTCAAATTCTTTAGATTTTCTTTAATTTTACGTTCAGTATTCATGTCCAAAGCTGAAAAACAGTCATCAAACAAATAGAACTCATGATGGCCAATAATTGATCTGGCTATTGATAGACGCTGTTTTTGACCTCCTGAAAAATTGGATCCTCCTTGAGTCACCTCTTCCTCGAGGTTTTCAACGAAATCCACCTGAGCCAGATTTAAGGCATTATTAATTTCATCATCAGTTGCATCATTTTTACCGGTTTGTAGGTTTGATTTGACAGTTCCTTGAAAAAGGATGGCCTTTTGTGGCGTAAAGCTAATCTTATCTCTTAAGGTTTTCAATTTAAAGTTTTTAATGTTGACACCATCAATTAGAATCTCACCGGAGGTAGGGTCTTGCAGTCTTGGGATTAAATTCAGAATTGTAGATTTTCCACTGCCTGTTCCTCCGATAATTGCGGTGGTTTTTCCTGGCTTCAGGCAAAAGTTAATGTCTTTTAGGGTTTCCTTTTCGCTGCCTGGATATAGGTAGCAGACATTCTTAAACTCGATTGTTGAATTTGGTTTGATTTCGCTTAGCTCTCCGTCAGTTATTGTAAGTTCGGTAGTTAAAACTTCATTGACCCGGCGTCCTGAAACAAGTATCCTTGGAAGAATAATGAAAAATGCTCCAACCATCAAAAAGGAGGTCACGATTTGAGTTGCATATTGGATGAATGCAATGATGTCTCCTGTAAGTATTGATCCGTTGAGGGCATCGAAAGCCCCAAAGTATAAAATCAAAACCACCATCAGGTTCATAATCAATGTCATCAAAGGAAGCATGATTAAAATGGTTCTGAACACGTAAATGTTGACGTCGTAAAACTCTTTATTTACTTTATCAAACTTGTTTTGCTCGTAATCCTGTCTTACAAATGCTTTGATAACAGGTATTCCAATAAGTATTTCCCTTGAAATCTTGTTTAACTTATCTGTGATTTCTTGAATCACCTTAAAATAAGGAAGCACTTTGACAATAACGATAACTAAAAGAAGGATGACAGCTACAAATGTAACTGCAATAATCCATGAAAGGTCGGTTCCAAGCTCAAAAGCTTTTATGATACTTCCGACTCCAAGCATAGGTGCAAAAATGAGGGTCGTAAATATCATTCCCAAAACACTTTGAAGCTGATTAATGTCATTTGTTGACCGTGTAATTAATGAAGACCTTGAAATTTCATTCAATTCATGATTTGAAAACTTCAAAACCTTTGAATAAACAATCTTTCTTAAATCTTTAGCATAACCTGATGATACTTTACTTGAAAAGTATGACACTCCGATGGTTGCAAGAGCGGATATTGCCACCATTAGAATCATCATTTCTCCGGTGGCTACAATAAAGTTAAAGTCCGTGTTTTGAATACCAATGTTGACAATGTCTGCTGTGTATTGAGGTAAAGTCAAATCACAGTACACTTGTACAACTAAAAATAAGAATATTGCAAAGATTTGTCCAATCTTATTTTTCATTGGGGCGATTAATTTTTTCATTGTTAAAATATTTGAGTTAATAATTATTTAAATTTCTTCAAAAAATCGGTTTCCAAAACACTATTTTCACTTACTTCTTCAAGTTTCAAAAACAATTTCCAGGGCATTGACATCATCATATACTTGTTTGGAATGAAATGTTTCATTTTTGAACGTCCTGCAAAGTCAATTGGGCCTAAGATAGGATGGGGATTATCGCTTTCAGCTTCTCTGAATACGAAGTTTCCAATTGCCTGACATGCAGATGCCTGGGGTGTTAAGATGCAAGCATTATTGTCTCTGAATGATGAGTTGATTTGAATTAGTGCGGTCAATTCAATTGGATTTGCCGTAAATATTACTGATTGAGGTATTTCTCCTTCATTCAGGTCTTCAATTCCCTTAAAGATTACATAATCTTCGCTGTCATAGATTGGTCTGTTTTTAATGTTTTCTTTTGCGGTATCAAAATCTGAAAATATTCTCTCACCATGCCTAAACATTTCCCGTGTTGGTTTGGCAAGATTGGATAATTTATCCAAATATTCTTCTTTGTTTGGAGCGGAATCCACTCCACATGATAAGAACGACGCTTGAAAATCAATTGCATCTTCGTTGGCTAGTCCTGACCCCCATCCAAAACCGGATGCAATTCCTCCGCAAGTAATGTGTTCACGACCAAAATAGGATATTTTTCTTTTAGCTATGGTTTGTGCAACAAAACTCATTACACAACCGCCTTTATTTGTTTTAGGGCCAATTGCTTCTTTGGGTTTGGTGTTTGTCTTAATCATTACTATGGGTGGAAATTTCATATCAAGTTTTTGTGAAATATTGCTTTGCATGTTACTCTCTCCTGATTTATTTATTGTTTTTTTTAATATAAAATTTTTCGAACAATTGAATAATATTTAGAATAATATATATTTTTGTATATTTTTTCTCACTAAATTATGGAAAGAATTGAAATTATTCTGATAATCCTGTTTTTTAATATCTAATCCTCTTTAAGTTATAAATATTATTAACATACCATTAAATACTTCGGATAAGATAATTATAAATGATTAAGTTTTTGAGGATGTTATTCTTATTGTATTGGTTATAATATTTCTGTATATGATTCAAAACTCATGCTGATTACTGATTGGAGTGTAGATTAATGCTAAAAAGAAAAATGCTAAGGGACATTATTAATTATAAGGTGCAATTCATATCCATTTTTCTAATGGCATTTATAGGAGTGTTTGTGTTTACTGGTCTGGTTGCAGAAACAAATGGTTTTGAAGATACCGTTAATGCATATTATGAACAAACCAATCTGGCTGACGGTTCAATATATTCGGATTATCTTGTAGACGAATTTTTAGAACAGGTATATCTGTTGGGCGCAACTACTCAAATGGAAAGACAATTGGTTGTGGATTCGCAAGTAGAATTAGACGGCAAACCAGATATTAGGTTGCATTTCGTTGAAAACAATACTATATCTAAATTTTATTTGGTTGAAGGAAAACCACTGGATATTAATGATTCCGAAGGAGTATGGTTGGACAAAAGTTTTGCGGATGCTAGAAATCTAAAGATTGGTGATGAAATTTCCTTTGAAAGTGAGGGTTTTGAAATCAAAAAAGTAATTAGAGGATTAGGATATTCTCCTGAATATATTTATAGCACACCTGCCTATTTAGCAGCACCAAATCATACTTCAAACGGTTTTGCTTACATGTCCCATAGCGCACTACCTTCAGACAACATGCCATATAATGTCCTTAATGTTAAATTTGACGGAAAACCAAAAATTTATTCAGAATTAGTAGATTATCGTTTAAATGGGTATTATACTTTATTCCAACCTCAATCAAATCATTTTAGTGTCAATGCGGTTTCAGATATAAGTAGCCAACAAAAAGCATTAACATTAGTTTTTCCTGCAATTTTCATTTTAATTTCAATGTTAATGTTATTAACAACAATGAAGAGGATTATTTCTCATCAAAGAATCCAAATTGGTGTTCTTAAAGCTAATGGATTTAAAAATCAAACGATAGTCATACATTATATTTCATATGGTGTTTTATTAGTGACATTAGGTGCTATACTTGGAGCGATTTTAGGTCCAATTGTATTTCATACGATTGCTCATCCTTCTAGGGAGGTTTATTTTACATTACCATTTTGGAATTCTGTTGGATTTGATAAATTCATAATTGTTATCGTAGTTGTGGGATTGCTATCTCTTATAGTTTCATATTTATCAATTGAGGACATTATTAATGAACCTGCATCCGATATATTAAAGTCAAAGGCTCCAAAATCTCCTAATTCAATATTCACTGATAGATTAAAAATCTTGAAAATGCTTTCATTTAATATTCGCTGGAATTACAGGGATATTAAAAGAAATAAATTCAGATCAATAATGGCCATCATAGGGGTGATTGGATGTACCGTACTTCTTGTTTCTGGATTTGGAGCCTATGAGCAAATGGATAATTCAAAATATTGGTATTTTAATGAAGTTAATCATTTTGAATCAAAATTAATAATTGATGATAATACGGATATCTCACAAATTGATGCCATTGCCAACAATGTCAATGGTGATAAGATAATGGAATCAACTATTGAAATATTAACGGACAATCCTCATTTAGCTTCGCTTCAGGTTTTGGATGGCACTGATTTAATCACAATAATGAATGATAATCATGAAAAGATAGAAATATCAAATGACGAAGTTTCAATATCGCAAAAAATGGCAGATTTGTTTGATGTTAAAGTTGGTGATACATTTAATTTCTCTATTGTTGGATCAAATAACATAATCAAAGTTAAAATCGATAAAATCCATGCAACTCCATATGTTCAAGGAATCATAATGTCTTCTGATAAATTAGAAGAATTGGGTATTGATTATGCTCCGACAAGCATTATAACCTCACAACATGTTAATGAATCTTATGATGGTGTTAAATCCATAATCTATTTAGATGATATGATTAAGGGATGGGATCAAATGGAAAAAACTCCGAATGCAATAATTTGGGCATTATTGGTCTTTGCAGTTGTTTTGGCAGTGGTTATTCTTTATAATATGAATTTGCTTTCATTTATAGAAATGGAAAATGATATTGTGACACTTAAAGTTTTAGGTTTTAAGAGTGGATATTTAACAAAATTATTGGCAACACAATCTTTCTTCTTTATAATAATCGGTTTTTTATTAGGTATTCCTATCAGTTATTACATTTTAACATTACTGATGCCTGCGTTTGGAAATAAATTATATTTAGTGCCTTCTATATCCCCTAGCAATTTAGTTATTTCATTTATAATAATAATGTCCGTGTCAATAATTATGAATTTGTATTTTTCACGCAAAATTAAAAATTTGGACATGGTTGATTCACTTAAAGATTTTGAATAGGTTTTACGATGTATATACTCTAAAGAATGGTTAAAAATATTCATGTTTTTAATATTTGTTTCAATCCTACGTTAGCAATCATTTATTATAATTGTCACGTTAAAAAATTAGCATATATTTGTGAGGATATATTCATGATTTAGTTTAAAAAAAGAAAGAAAGTTAAAAGATAAAATTATTTATCTTTTAACAGTGATTTTATTTGTTATGGTTAATCCTTTACATGTAACTTTAATAAAGTGTTTTCCAATTTTTAAGTTTTTAGGCAAATTAAAAATAACACGACCATATTTGTTAGTTTTTAAAATATAGGTCACACCTTTAAATTTGATTTTTACTTTTTGTTTGTAAATAGGTTTTCCTTTGCTATCTAAAACTTTAACGAAGAATTTTCCTGATTTTTTGTATTTCTTGTTTACATTGTTGGTTATAATTGATTTTTTAATTACTATTTTATTTACCACTGAAACGTTACCATATATGGAAGTAATATAATATTTTCCAGGTGTTAATTTCAATTTTAAATAGGTATAACCATCAACAATGTCCCTAGTATATTTTTGATTGTTAATTATGAAGGTTATTTTGCCGCTTTTCACTGGTTGATCTCCTGACATGACCCAAACTTTAAATTTAGTTTTTGTGTCATAATAGGTTTTTAAATTAGAACTTTTAATGGAATCTTCAGCTACTTTTTCAGGAGCCTTTGTTTGATTATTGGTGTTATTACCTGTAATCCAATTAATAATTTTATTGATTATTGAATTGTTGCCGGTATTGTTTCCTCCAATAATGCTCTTCCAGTCAAATCCTTTGTTGTTACCTGCATCAGTACTGGTGTTATTACCGTTAATGAGACTAGTCCAATTGATATTGTTTATCAATGAAGTCAAGTTCAAACCATCTAATAATTTGGTTAAGTTGAAATCGAGCAATGATTTGATGTCTGATGTGTTAAGTCCTGTTAGGTTTAGTTTTTCCAGTATTGTGCTCAGGTTGAGTAATGATTTGATGCTGGATGTATTGAATCCTGTTAGGTTTAGTTTTTCTAGTATTGTGCTCAGGTTGAGTAATGATTTGATGCTGGATGTATTGAATCCTGTTAGGTTTAGTTTTTCTAGTATTGTGCTCAGGTTGAGTAATGATTTGATGTCTGATGTGTTGAATTCTGTTAGTTTTAGTT
>JAFRFD010000033.1 GCA_017434525.1 Methanobrevibacter sp. | reverse complement strand
TTTGGTTTTGGAAGTCTTTTAATATCTGTTTTACCGTTTGGAGATATTGGCATCTCATCAAGCTGCATAAATACAGTTGGAACCATATATTCAGTTAACTTATTTCCCAAATACCTTTTCAAGAGATTTATGTCTATTTCTTCATCGGCTGTGAAATAAGCGCATAAATGTTCAACATTATTGATTTCTTTAATTACAACGGCAATCTGCTTAATATTTGGGAATCTGGCAATATTGGATTCAATTTCACCAAGTTCTATTCTCAATCCTCTTAATTTAATCTGGTTGTCAATTCTTCCTTTTATTACCAGATATCCATTTGGAAGTTCAATTGCATAATCTCCACTTCGATAATATGGAATATCATTAATAAATATGAATACTTCTTTGGTTTTTTCTTCCATATTATAATATCCTCTAGATACACCTTTACCTCCAATGTATAATTCTCCCATTACGCCACAAGGCACCAATTTACCGTCAATATCCCTAACTTCAGTTATGCAATTGTGCAAAGCTTTTCCAACAGTTATATTTTCAGCATCAGTGATTTTATGAGTATTACATGTTACTGTTGTTTCAGTTGGACCGTACATATTATACACTTCTAAATCAGGATACTCCAGAAGCCGTGAAATTAGGTCTTGAGGCACCATTTCTCCACCAACACCAATATACTTGAAGTTAGGTAATTGTTTGGCGAATTCCTCATATTCCAAATATTGTTTAAATCTTGATGGTGCGGAAAATGTAAGTGAATCCGGTTTTTCTCTTTCAACTAACTCCGCCAATTCTTTAATATTTTTTATTTCACTGTCGTTAGCCAGCACCACTTCCAAACCGAAGGTTAATGGCATGAAATCAAGTAAAAATGCATCAAAAGATACAGTTGAAAGGGCGAGGGTCCTTTTCATTTTTGAATATGCATTATAAATTACACTATCCTCACTTTTGGAGAACAGATTTGTAATATTCATATGGCTGGTCATTACTCCCTTAGGATTGCCGGTAGAGCCTGAAGTGTAAATCATATAAGCCAAATCATCCGGATTAATTTCCACTTGAGGATTAGAGTTATTCTCCTCTTCGAGCAATTCATTGATATCGATTGAATTTTCAATCACTCCATCCGCTATTAAATAATCCGCCTGACTGTTTTCAAAAATATAATCAATTCTGCCTTTAGGGTAGTTAATATCGATAGGTATGAATGCGCAGCCTGCTTTTAGGACACCCAGAATAGCTGAAATAAGATTGCTGTCCCTTGGAAGCATTACCAACACATTACTGTTAGCTTTTATTCCTTTGTTTATAAGAGCATTAGCAACACGATTTGCTTTTTGGTTAAGTTCACCATAGGTCAATGAAGTATCACTTGCAATTAATGCAATGTTTTCTGGAGTTTCATCAACCTGTTTTTCAAAGCGTTTATGGATGAATGGAGTGTCCACATCGATAAATTCATGTAATTCCTCATCATCTTTTAATTTTACATCACAGATTCTGTAGTTGTCCATATCATTTTCAAGGATTTGAACTAAAATGTTCTTCATAGATTGTATGAATGTTTTTACATAATCTTCACTGTAGATCTGATCATTATATTCCATGATAACATTAAACTCATCACCATTATCATAAATGGCCAAATTGATTTTGGATTCAACAGTAACCATATCAACCCCGGCCAACTCTTGTGGAATATACTCCTTATTGTTTATCATCATTTCATCGGATTCCAAGAATTCATGATAAGCATAGAAGAATTCAGGTTTTAATTGATATTTCTCAGCGATTTTAATATATGGATATGTACTGTTTCTTAAGGTATCTTTCCAAGTTTGGTCAATAGATTTAATGAAATCCCTAAGTAACGCCTGCCTGTTTTCATTATTGATAATGAACGGAACAGTTTTTACCAAAAATCCTTGAGTGTTGAAATGACTTGGAGTTGACCTTCCATTGAATATTGTTGTTATTAATGTTTTGTCACTGAATGTGAATTTGTTTAGATTTAAAATTGTACTTGCGATAAACAAAGTATTTTTGCTTATGGAATTATCATTGCAGAACTCATTAATTAATTCTGAATCAAAAGTATCAGAAACATTTTTTATTTTACCCTCATCAGGATTTCCATTAAGATCTGGAGTTAGAACAGTGGATTCTATTCCCTGAGTTAATTTATCATCGAAAAATGCTTCTGCAGATTGATATATTTCACTATTTTCAGCATCTTTTTCCAGAAGACTGTAGATATAGCCATCGATTATTTCTTCTGATAGTTCTCTATTTTCATAGATATCCGCTATATCTCTAAATAAATTGTTTTGCGATACCCCGTCAGTAATTATGTGATGGAAATCTGTGAATAAGACAACTTCATCAGGAGTTTCATATATTTTGAATCTGAACAATTGGCTATCCTCTATAGGGATTGGACGAACGTCATTTCTAACAATGTCATCATCGCTAATGCTGTCTACTTTAACAATTTCAATATTGTTTATTTCTGCATCATCACATCTTTTCTGTTTTAATTCATCACCATGATTTACAATTCTTGTTTTAAGATATGGATGTGCTTCAATAGTATCAATGACTGCTTGTTTAAGTTTATTTGCATCAACATCACTGCCAAATCTTACTGTTGTAGGCATCGTATACTTAATCACATCCGGATTTTGCATACATTCATAGTAAATACCCAATTGATTTTCAGTCAATGGATAATATTCCATGCCTTTAGCTGATTCAATAAGCTCTTCAAGACCAGATTCTTTTTCAAATGAATTATCAATTTCTATTGCAAAGTTTTTAACTGTTGGCTCATTGAATAATATGGAAATGTCTAAATTCGCACCCATCTGTTCATAGATTATGGAATTTAATTTCATTAAGGTCAATGAAGTAAAACCAATAGCATATAAATCATCTGTAACACCAAATTCATCAACATCCACAATAGATGAAACAATATCATATAATTTTTCTTCAGTTTCAGTTTCAGGCATCACCAAAGCCAATTTAAGTTGAGGTTCAGGCAGTTGTTTCAAGTCTGTCTTGCCGTTTGGTGTTTGCGGCATATCATCAAGTTGCATGAACACAGTCGGAACCATATAACGTGTAAGACGACCTATTAAAAACTCTTTTAAATCTTCAGTGTCTATTTCTCGATTAGCAGTATAATAAGCACATAAATGGTCGTTGTTGTTTATTTCCTTAATTACAACAACAGCCTGCCTTATATCTGGATATTGGCCAATATTGGTTTCGATTTCACCGATTTCTATTCTTAACCCTCTTAATTTGATTTGGTTGTCGATTCTTCCTTTAATGTCGATTTCACCATTTGGAAGTTCAATAGCATAGTCCCCGCTTCTGTAATATGGAATGTCATTGATAGTCAGGAAAACCTCTTCAGTTTTTTCCGGCATGTTATAATATCCTTTACCTACACCAGTACCTCCAATGTACAACTCACCCATTACACCATTAGGAACCAATTTCCCATCAATGTCACGAACATCAGTAACATAATTGGTTAAAGGAAGACCAACGGTCAAATCGTTTACGTCCGTGACCTCTTTGTTGTTTGAGGTGATTGTTGTTTCTGTTGGTCCGTAGCAGTTATAGACAACAGCATCACTGTATTTTCTCAAATCTTCATAAACTTTTGCTGAAAATTTCTCCCCTCCAATG
>JAFRFD010000173.1 GCA_017434525.1 Methanobrevibacter sp. | reverse complement strand
ACATTTATATTATCAATACTTAAAAATATATTATATGTAGCAAGTATTACTAACAAAAATCAAGTTTACTTGAAAAATTCCAAAACATTTATATTAATCGTATTAAAAAGTAATACTATGCAATAAAAATAATTGCATGAATGATTTTTATATGGAATAAAAATCAATCATTTCACGTTTATTAAATGATCAATTTAATAAAATAATATGGAGGAAAAAAATTATGGACCCTGTAACATTAGGTGTAGTTGCATTAATGGGTGCAGTTGCTACTATCGGAGGGGCTGCAGAGGACTTAGAATCTGACATTGGTTCTCAAAGTAACCCTAACTCTCAAGTTCAACTTGCTCCACAAATGGGACATTTACACCGTATGATAAACAAGGCGACTTCTGGTGAACCAGTCGCTTATGGTGTTTGGTGTGGTGTTGCTGGTGCTATTGCATACTTAGTAATGTCTTTAGGTATGATACCTATCGTAGCTATCGCAATCGGTGCTTGTGTCGCTGCTTTTGTTCACTCTATTTATACTGTTACATCCCACATGGGAAGGATTGTCGGACAATCCCAATTTGAACAACCATTATTTATGGATGTATTAACACAATCTTTAGGACCTATCGCAGGTCACGGATTTATAACTAGTTTTTGTATTGTTGGAATTTCATACTTAATGACCATTCCAATTAATGGTACTGCATTACACGTATTCCCATTACCACTCTTAGCAATGCTTTGGGGTATTGCTCTTGGTGCTATAGGTTCTTCAACCGGGGACGTTCACTATGGTGCAGAAAGTGAATATCAAAAATTCGAATTTGGTGGAGGTACCCCTGTAGCTATCCAAGGGGATATTGTTACTAAAGCTCCATTAGGTGCTAAAAACTCTATGGATGTAGTAAACTTCTGTGCTAAATTCGGTGGACCATTAACTGGTTTCTGTTTCGGTCTCGTTGTATTCTTTAGTTTCTGGAATACAGTAGTATTTGGAGTATATGGTGGTATTATTGTTGGTATTATAATCATCATCTTATTAATTATCATGGATGATAGATTAGAAGTATTTGCAAGAACCAAATATGGACCATATGATGAAGAATAAGGAGGTTTCGATTATGGATCCAATTAGTTTAATTTTATTCATCGCAATAGGCGGTATTATGATTGGTGCAGGTGTGCACTTTATTCCTGTAGGAGGAGCTCCTGCGGCTATGGCAACAGCTACTGGTGTAGGTACCGGTACTGCTATGTTAGCTGCTGGTGCAGGTTTAACAGGATTAATTACTGCTGCAACAATGACAGGTGAACCATTTTATATAGTTGGTATCGGTGGTGCTATCGGTGCTATGATCATGATGGGTATTACTATGCTCATTGCTAACTTAATCTACATCTTCGGTGTAGGTATTGTTCCAGCTGCATCCAAAGTACCTGTAGACTGGATTACCAAACGTAATCAAGAAGCTTACAAAACCCCTGGTACTGAAGGTCACGGTGTACCTCTTACTTCATTTGTAAGTGGTCTTATCGGAGGTCTTCTTGGTGGTTTCGGTGGTGGATTAGTCTACTACGGAATTTACGATGCATTCCAAACTGGTAAATTATCTCTCGACCCAGCTGTAAGTATTGGTTTAGCTGCTATTTTAGGTGTAGGTGTGTTCTTTATTAACTCTGTAATTGCTTCATATAACATTGGTGGTACCATTGAAGGTATGCACGATCCAAAATTCAAAAGAATTGGTACTGGAGCTCTTGCATGTGCTATCGCATCTGTTGTTGTCGGAATATTTTGTATTATTTTAACTGGAGGTATCTAAGATGTCTGCTGGTGGAAGTGCTGACGGTGCAGCTGCAGGTGCAGTAAGTTCAACTATGTTACTCGCTGTAGGTATTGTCGGCGGATTACTTTGTATTTATTTATCAGGCTTTTTAGGTGATGTTATTGGACCAGTTTTAGCAGCTATCGGCGCTGTTCTCGCAATTGTTTGGGGAGCAGATGCTATTCGTAGAGTAGCTAGTTATGGTTTAGGTACTGGTGTACCTTCTATTGGTTATATGTCATTATCTGTTGGTGTAATTTCTGCATTAGCAGGTCTTGCTTTAGCAGACACTTTAAAAATGGCTATCGCTGGACCAATTTTAGGTTTCATCATTGCTGTTATTATTGGTGCTATTATCGCTATTGTCGCAACCAAAATTGTAGGTATGAAAATCCCTATTATGCTTCAATGTACTGTTGAAATCGCAGGTGCTGCTACCTTATCAATTTTAGGATTTGCTGTTGCTATTGCAGGTTCATACGAAATGGCTGCAATATTCGAAAATGTTGTTGCTACTGGTTTTATTGGTGTATTATTTATTATGTGTACTATGGCTATCCAACACCCATTCAACGCATGTTTAGGACCTAACGAAGATCAATTAAGAACTCTCAAATGTGCATGTTCTACTGCATTTTTATCCATGACTATTGTTGGTCTTTTATCTGCTACTACTGGCGGATTAGGTTGGTTTGTTGTCTTACTCATTGGTTTAATCGGATGGATTGTTTCATTCAGAGCATTCGTATTAGCTTCTATCAACGATGCAGCATCAACCAAATGGGCTGGATTATGGCCTAAAGTGGAGCAATAGAATAGGAGGAATCAAATATGGCTCAAATGTTACCTATGATTCAGGTCGTACCTGAAATGAATTTCGCATTAGACCCTGTAACTGGGGTCATCGGATCATCTTTAGGTGGAGGAGTTATACTCCTATCTATGGATGAAGTAAACGAACAAGTAGCAAAAGTGGAATTAGCTGCTGATGAATTAATGGCTTCATTAGACCCATATACAAGTCCTGCTGGTTCTTTCCCTGGAAGAGAAGGTTCCTATATTACTGCAGGTATGTTAACAAACATGGTATATGGATTCTTGTTAGCATCATTCATCTTATTTGCTGCATTACCAATCTTACAAGCATTGGGGGTATTATAGATGGCTGATAAAAAAGCTCCTGCAGATGGCTGGCCGGTTATTAGTGGGGATTACATTGTAGGTGATCCTGAAAGCCCTGTTGCAGTAACCACTCTCGCTTCTCACATTGAAGGCGAGTTATCAGGTGCAGCAATTGCAGGTCCATGTAAAACAGAAAACTTAGGAATAGAAAAAGTTGTTGCAAACATTATCTCAAATCCTAACATCCGTTTCTTAATCGTAACTGGTGCTGAAGTACAAGGACACATTACAGGTCAAAGTATCCAAGCATTATACGAAAACGGTGCGGACCCAGATAAAAAGAAAATTATCGGAGCAACCGGTGCTATTCCTTTCGTAGAAAACATTCCACTCGACGGTATTGAAAGATTCCAAAACCAATTAGAAATCATTGATTTAATCGATACTGAAGATACTGGAGCAATTAATGCTAAAATTAAAGAATGTGTAGAAAAAGATCCAGGTGCTTTTGAAGAAGAAGCTATGGTTATTTCTGTAGATGAAGATGGCGATGACGAAGACGATGGAGAAGAAATGAAAGTTGTATCAGCTGAAACTGCTTTAATTGAAGCAAGAATCAGAGATATCAACACTAAAATCGACATGGTTGGTGCTATCCAAAGAAATATGGCTGGTAATTATGCTGGTAAAGTTCAAGGTATAATGATCGGATTAGCTTTTACTTTAATCATTGGAGTTTTATTCTTGATATTCTAGAGGAGGTTTAATTATGGTACAAATTTCAAACAAACCAAACATAAGCAGTATGAAAACTGCAGCAGATGATGCTGAATACAGTTCAAAACTCCTTGCAAGAGAAGGTAAATTATTTGCAGGTTTACTCGCAACTAGAGTAAAAGGGTTTGCAATTGGTATTTGCATTGCTTTGCTCTTTATCGTAATTATTCCTTTCATTGCAAAAGCAATAGGATTATAGAGGTGTTATTATGAGTGAAGAAAATTCCATACCTCAAGTAATGGTTTCCTCAGATGAGTTCAACCCTATCATTGCAAAATTAGATGATGCAGAAGAAAAAGTTGATTTCACTGTTGGAGAATACTACCAACGTTTAGGCCAACAAACTGGTAGAGATGTTGGTATACTATATGGTATTATACTTGGATTAATTATTTTAATTGTAGCTATAAAATTCGGTGTAGCTTCAATGTTATCTACCTTATTATAGGAGGGTTATACTTATGTTTAGATTTGAGAAAGAACAACTCGTCGTAGATATTGCTGGAGTAAAAATGGGAGGACAACCTGGTGAATACCCTACCGTTTTAGCAGGAACTATCTTCTACGGCGGACACAAAATTATTAGTGATGAAAAAGAAGGTATCTTTGATAAAGATGCTGCTGAAGGATTAATTAAAACTATGGAAGAAATGTCCGATGTAACCGGAAACCCTTGTGTTGTACAAACTTTCGGTGCTACTGCAGAAGCTATGGTAAAATACTTAGAATTTGTAGGAGACGTCTGTGACAAACCTTTCCTTATAGATTCAACCGCAGCTGCAGCAAAAATTGCAGGTGTAGAATACGTACAAGATGCTGGTTTAGCTGAAAGAGCGGTATACAACTCTTTAAGTATGGCAGCAGAACCTGGTGAAATCGAAGCAGTTAAAAACTCAGACATCGATGCATCCATTCTCTTAGGTTTCAACCCAATGACTCCTGGAGTACCTGGTAAAATCGAAATCTGGGAAACTGGTGGATCTGTTATCGACCAAGGTATTCTTGAAATGGCTGACGAATGTGGAATCACCAAACCATGGATGGACGTAGCAGTTACTCCATTAGGTCAAGGTGCAGGACCTGCTGTAAGAACCGCTTACGCAGTTAAATCCAAATGGGGATACCCAGTAGGATCCGGTATTCACAACGTTCCATCCGCATGGGACTGGTTAAGAGGATACAAAAAAGAACACAAAGAAGCATGGCCTGTTTGTGACATCGGTTCAAACATCGTACAACAAATGGCTGGTGGAGACTTCGTTCTTTTCGGACCTATCGAAAACTCCAGACTTGCATTCCCAGCATGTGGTATGGCAGATATCATGATTGCTGAAGCAGCAAAAGATATCGGTACCGAACCTGTGGAAGACCACCCAATTAACAAATT
>JAFRFD010000172.1 GCA_017434525.1 Methanobrevibacter sp. | reverse complement strand
ATAAGTAATTGATATTTCAGATGGTGTCATCATTATATCACTTAAATATTAATTTTTCATCTTTTTTTAGTAATGGATTACTTATATTTCTTCTATGTTCATTTTATTATTGCATTCATAGGCATAAGCTTCTTGCTCTAATATGTTATTGTTTGCTTTGAACCATTTTTTGAATATGGCTTCTGGGGAGTTATTATTTTTAAGAAACCCTGTTGATACAAAAAGAGTTATTAATATTTCATCAAAACATCTGGATTTGTAATAACCTTTAACTTTTGTCATATAGAGACTATCATATCCATTTTCGTTAAGTTGTTTAATCAATTCATCGATAATGTTTTCTATAGCTATGGGAATTAAATCATTATTCACATATTTGCAAAGGGGAATATGAAAAACATATTTTTTGTCTAATTCTTTCATATTTTGCTCCGAAATAAATTAAACTTTTAAATGGATATCTTAAACTGTAAAAATATGGATTTTATTTAAAAATTTGTCCTTGGAATTTGTATACGTCACAGCTTTCATCCATCCAGCTGTCTGCACTGATTCCCGCTTTCATGCAGGTGTGGTCTAAAAATTCCTCTACATCAAATCCGTTTTCCGGAGCAACTTGAGGTAAAAGCAATCCTCTTGCATATCCCTTTTGAATTATCAATCCGTCACGCCCAATTTCTATTTCATCAAAGTATTGTTTTGGATGGGCAACTTCAATTAGTTCCGGCAGGGTTAATACGGTTACTTCAAATTCCAATTCTCCATATTCTTCTGTTTTTAACTCAGGAAATCTTGGATCATCAAATGCAGCTGCAATAGCCACATCAATTGTTGATTCGATTAAACTTTTTACAGGTTCCGGATATCCGATACATCCTCTTAATCTATGATTTTTATTTAATGTAACAAATACTCCTAAATCTTCTTTCAATTCATCAGGACAATCCTGAGGGATTGATATTCTTCTATTTGTTTCTAAATATACGGATATTGCTTCTTTAGCTACTTCGAGTAAATATTGTCCATTTTCTTCACTAATCATATTATCACCTATTTGCTTCCTCCAACCATTGCGTCATTAATTCTTGTGTGCGGTCCGCCATCTCCTACAGGTGCGGTCTGTCCGTCTTTTCCACAGAAGCCAACACTTAATTTAAAGTCATTTCCTAAAGCTTCCACATTATTCAATGTTTCTAAAATATTTCCGGATAAGGATACATCACGCAGCGGTGTTGTCAATTCACCGTTTTCAATTTTAAATCCTTCACCTGCGTTGAATTGGAATATTCCTTTACCGGTATCCACTTGTCCTCCTCTTGAACCTTTCAGATAAATTCCGTCATGAATATCTTCTATTAACTCTTCAAATGTCATATCTCCAGGCTGTAAGTATGTATTACTCATTCTTACTATTGGTGCATCACTTATAATTGACCTTGCATTTCCTGAAGATTTCATATCAAATTTGGATGCGGTTTCTCTTGAGGATAATAATGATATTAATTCTCCATCTTTAACCAGTTGATTAGGTTTTGTTTTTACACCTTCCACATCATAAGGATAATATCCAAATCCGTCTTTAATTGTTGCATCATCAAAGATATTTACTATGTCTGAAGCTATTTTTGTGTTTAACTTATTTTTGAGAATGGAATCGTTTTGCAATATCAAATCTGCTTCAGTAGCATGTCCCAATGCTTCATGTATCATTACCCCGGTTAATTCCGGATCAGCTATTATTTTAAACTTACCTGATGGAGCATTTTCAGCTTTCAGTAATCTGTTTGCCTTATCTCCTACTTTTCTTCCGAACTCTTCAATGTCAGCATTTTTAATTAATTCAAATCCTTTTACTCCGCCAATGCTGCCGTGTCCAAACTGGATTATCTGGCCGTCTGTTGCTGTTGCATTTAAAGCCATTCTCACACGGCTTGTTTTTACCTGAATCTGTGTGCCTTCACTGTTTAGGAAGAGTTCATTAGATTCAATATCTCCATAGCCTACGGTGGTACTGTTTACTTCATCAATATTTGCACTGTCGCTGGCTTCTTTCATTATATCCTGTTTTTCTTCAATGGATACGTCTTCAAATGGTATTTTAACATCGGTAGCTATTTTATCTTTAATGATTTCACTTTCAGCCAGTTCAACATCTCCTTTCAGGGAGTTTGAAAGTTTAAGTGCAGTTTCTGTAATTTCATCAAATTTGGATAAGTCTGTTGTGTATGCAAATCCCCATGCACCATTATTAAGTACTCTGATTCTTGCAGAGATACTCATTCCTGTGTTTATTTCATCAATTTCTCCATCTTTCATTAATATTGATGTACTGTTTCCCTTTCCTGCTCTAATGTCTATATAGTCAACTTTGGGAATTGTTTTTTCTATAACTTTTTCGAATAAGTTAATATAGTCTTCCATTCTATCACTCAAAATGTTAAATCATTAAATACTTTGAATTTCATAATACTTAATATTTTTATAGTAGTATGAAAAAATATAACAATTGATATAATTTAATTTGGTGATTTTTAATGGTTATTATTGTTGGTACCGGTGCCGGAGGAGCAATTATTGCTTATGAACTGGCAAAAGATAATATTCCTGTAACAATTATTGAGAAAGGCCCCTTTATTGATTCAAAAGATGCATTCAATTACTATGATGCATACAGTGATGATGTGGACTTGCTTACAACCACATGTATTGGTGGGGCAACGATAGTTTCAATGTCCAATATGGTTCGGGCATTGGATGAGGAATTGCATGACTATGATATAGATATCTCTAAAGAATATGAGTATGTTGAGGACTTGATTAATGTACATCAATTAGATGATTCACATATCGGCAAAGGAACCCAATTGTTTTTAGATGCTGGACGTGAACTTGGATTAAACACACTCAAAATGCCAAAGGCAATAAGGGAAGAGGATTGTATTCAATGTGGTAAATGTGCCTTCGGATGTCCTGCTGATGCAAAATGGTCTGGAAAGGATTTCGTTGAAATGGCAGTTGATGTTGGAGCAACATTAATAACTGATGCTGAAGTTTGTGAAGTAATTGTTGAAGATTCAAAAGCCAAAGGAGTTAAATATATAAAAGATGGAGTTGAAAAATCCATTTTTGCAGATACTGTCGTTTTATCTGCAGGAGCTATTGGTTCAGTATTAATATTGAGAAAAACCGGAATCGATGCTGGACGAGAATTATTCTTTGATCCTTTCGTAACTGTTGGAGGATATTTAAAAGATATAAATTTCAATACTGAAGTTCAAATGGCTGGTTTGGTTATAGGAAAAAGCTTTGTTTTATCTCCTCATTTTTCATCATTCACTATTAATAATATTGAAGATGAACAGGTTGAAAATAAGGATATCTTAAGCATTATGGTTAAAACAGCCGATGATGGAAAAGGTTATGTTGATGATGATGGTGATGTTGTAAAAATCAACACAATCCATGATATTCAAGCTTTGGCTGAAGGTGTTGCCACTGCAGGGTTTATTTTAGAAAAAGCAGGTGTAGACCCATCATCCATTGCATCAACAGTTTATAGGGGAGCCCATCCTGGAGGAACTGCACCTATAGGAAAAATTGTCGATTCTAATCAGGAAACAGAAATTAAGGGTCTCTTTGTAAGTGATGCAAGTGTCTTACCAGTATCTCCTGGAAAACCACCTATTTTAACAATACTTGCTCTATCAAAAAGGCTTTCTGATTATTTAAAAAATAAATAAGAAGATTATTCGAATTGTTTTTCGATATCTTCATTTTTTATTAATTTTTCACAGTAATGGCATCTAAGTACTGGTGGCTGTGATTCAATTACTCTGAATTTTGAAGTAATCGGTTCATTTTCATAATTTGTAATGCATTTATTGTTGGTACATTTGATAATAGATGTAATTTCGTTTGGAAGAATTATCTTATCTTTTTTAATAACTTCATAGTCTCTAATAATGTTTATTGTTGCTTTTGGAGCTATTAATGCGATTTGATTTAATTCTTCATGGTCAATTTCTCTATTTTCAATTTTTACAATGTCTTTTCTTCCAGTTTCCCCAGAAGAAACATTCATTGCCACAGTTACATTTATAACTTCTTCATCTGGAAGGCCTAGAATTTTAAGGATGTGAAGAGCCTTATTTGCTGTAATGTGGTCAATTACTGTACCATTTTCAATTGCTTTAATTTTCAATTCAGATTTCATTTTATGCTCCACTGTACATTTTTAAAACCAATGTTTGAATAATTCCTTCAGTATCATTAATTATGTCTTCCGGGCTTTTGTCTTTTGTATTCAGTGAAAAGCTTTCTACAACTCTTGCTCCACGAAAGCTGACTTTTTCGTCAAGTCTTTCAAGGGTTGTTTCCTCGGATCCGTCTTTAGTCATGGTTGTAAATAATATCACGTCTTTTCCTGTCCAATTGCATCTGTCAATCAATGTAATGATTGCTGGAGTAGGTTTGCCTGCCCATGTTGGTGTTCCAATATAAATTAAATCATAATCTGTTAAATCAAGCTTTTCGGGAGAAATTTCAGTTTTTGATTCCCTAAACGCATCAACAGATGATAACAATCTATTTGCAAAACCTTTTCTATTTTTTAAATCTTTTATTCCTATTATATCAGCTTTCAAGTGCATTGATAATGTTCGAGCCATTACTTTTGTGCTGCCACTGTCTGAATAATAGATTATTAATGTTTTCATTTTTCCTCCTTATGGATGAAGACCGAAGTGTTTTAAACCAGTATTTTCTTCAATTCCAAGTATGATATTCATGTTTTGAATAGCTTGGCCGGAAGCGCCTTTTACAAGGTTATCGATAGCAGATAACATGACAATTCTTCCAGTTTCATCAATTTCAAATCCGCCTATGTGTACAAAGTTTGATCCTCTAACTGAACTTAAATGTGGAATTTCACCTTCATCCATTAATTTGATGAAGTACTCATCACCATATTCTTTTTCATAAACTTCTCTTAATTCTTCTTTTGTTATATCTTTAATTAAGAAACTGTGGCTTGTTGTTTGTATTCCACGGATAACTGGGATTAAATGAGGTGTAAATGATACTTTAACATCATCAAAACCGTGCAATTCCTGTTGAATTTCTGACATGTGTCTGTGTGAAGTTATTTTATATGGATTTAAATTGTCGGCAATATTTGGATAATGGGTAGTTGCGGAAGCATTGACACCGGCTCCACTAACACCACTTTTTGAATCTATAACTATCCTATCAACTAAATTGTTTTTAACTAAAGGATAGGATGATAAAATTGCACCTGTTGGGAAACATCCCGGATTTGCAACCAATTTAGCTTTTTTAATTTCATCTCTGTATAACTCAGGAAGTCCAAATACTCCTTTGTTATCTTTATCAGTGTGTTCCATGCCGTACCATTTTTCATAAACTTCCGTGTCTCTGTATCTGTAGTCTCCACTTAAATCAACGACTTTTGTTCCGGTTTCTAAGATTTCAGGAACAATTTTCATTGATGCACCATGAGGCGTTGCAGTAAATACAACGTCCACATCTAATTCGTCTGGTTCTTTATTGTTAAATACAAGTCCTGAATCTCTAATGTGTGGATGAATCTTATGTGCAGGAACTCCATCATATTGTCTTGATGTAATGTCTGTTATTTCCACTTCAGGATGGTTTAATAACATTCTTAAAAGTTCTCCCCCTGTATATCCACTTGCTCCAATTATTGCTACTTTATACATTTTTATTCCTCTATTCGCAGTTATCTAAAATTTTTCCTTCGAAATCGGTATTTTTAATCTTTTTAATAATCTTACAGCTGCTGTCCAATTCGTCCTGATGATAAACACTTACGCGTTGAACTCGAGCTTTAAGACCTCTATTATCAATTTCTTTTTGTAATTTACTAACGTTATGAGTTTGATCTGGTCCAATAGCTATTATGTCCGGGTCAATTTCTTCTACAATTTTAAAAATATCTCCTTCTTCGTTACCAAGATATGCTTCATCAACTGGTTTTAACATTTTAATCAATTCTAAACGTTGATTTTCACCAACAATTGGGACTCTTTTTCTTTTCTCTACAGTTGAGTCTCTTGCAACTACTACATAAAGTTTGGATTTATATCCTCCAAGGTTTTTTGCTTCCTGCAGGTAAATTCCATGTCCTGGATGTAATAAATCAAATGTTCCACTAGCCATTACCTTTTTCATTATACTACCTCTTCTGGTATTTTAAAGCTTCTTTTAAATTAATTTTATCTTTGTAAAGTGCTGAACCGATTACAATTCCTTCAACACCACTTTCATTTAGTTTTTTAATATCTTCTATTGTTGTAATTCCTCCGGAATAAACAATAGGTAAGTCTACAGATTTTTTAAGTTCAATTACAGGGTCTGTGTAAAATCCACCCAGCAGGCCTTCAACATCAACATTTGTAAATAAGATACTGCCTGCGCCATGCTCTTTAAATTCATTTGATAATTCCACAGGGCTTTTATCCACTTTTTCCTGCCATCCTTTAATGACAACCTTATTGTCTTTGCTGTCAAGAGAAATCATTATTCTGTCGCTGCCGTATTCATCTGACAATTGTGTAATAGTTTTTGGGTTTTGAATTCCCATGGTTCCTATAATCAAACGTTCAATATCCAAATCAAGGAGTTCACGGGCATATTCGATACTTCTGATTCCACCGCCCAATTGGATCGGCACGGAAACTTCCTTCAATATTTTTTTAATTACCGGCAAACTGGTTTTTCCGTCAATTGTTCCATCCAAGTCAATAACATGGATATTTTTAGCACCTTCATTTTCCCAATGAAGAGCAACATTTTCTGGATTTTCAATTTCAACCATTTCACTGCCCGGTTGGCCTTGAACAAGCTGTACACATTTGCCGTTTTTAATATCTACTGCAGGCATTATTAACATTTCATCTTTATTGAATGACATTTGGATTTTTCCTGTAACTTTTTTATTATAATATAACTATTTGTTTTGAAATCTTTTATAAGTATTGATATTTATAATTATACTATATGAATGAAAATATGTATGATTTATTTGATGATGTTTTCATCCCTGA
>JAFRFD010000171.1 GCA_017434525.1 Methanobrevibacter sp. | reverse complement strand
TTTTTATTTTTCTCCTCCCCCCCCCCCTATGCGCTTTCGCGTGCGTGCGTTTTATACGCGTGCGTGCGTGTGCGCATTTTTCTTCAACCAACATTTATAATTTTCCTTTTCATTGATAAATTATTTCGCCTCCTCCCCTTAGGTAAAGTTAGAAGTGCGCCCCATCGGGTTCAGCCTGTGCGCCATTTCTTTTAAAGAATTGGGGTAATAGGGGCTATGCCCCTATCACTGACATGTCGAGGGGTGTGGGGGCAGGCCGTGCCCCCACAATAATCAAGCGCTTTGCGCTTGTAAAGATATGGATATTTCAAAAAAAATCACAAAAATTTGAATTTTTGTGATTTTTCGTTTCTGTCTGCTGCTTTAGCAGCAGACGGAAACATACCTTTATTTTGGTAAAAGCTTCAGCTTTTACCAAAATAGATAACTACTAAAACCGAGCGGGGTTAAGGGGAGATACTTCTCCCCTTTGTCGCTCTGCGACCTAGTGCCAGAACGTGGCTTCCTTGGCCACGTTCTGGCACCCTCTGCGCGTTAGCGCAGAGAAAAAAAAGGGAAAAAGGGGAGTTTGAGGGGGAAAAACCGTAGGTTTTCCCCCTCAAACTGACGTTGAAAACGTCGGCTATGAAATTCTCTTGTCTTTATAATAGCCGATTGACACCACCCGCATTTACATTTATTGTAGATGGAGCGCTTTGTCACCGATGCAATCTTATAAAGTCTGTGCTGTCAATCTATAGTCTGGAATGTATATGCCTTTCTCTTCCTGTCCCCTGAGAAGTTATTCTATGTAGTCTCATTCTTAGTAGTTCGTTTACTTCGTTTATATTAGATTTTGTTACTTCTTTAGGTTTATAACTCCATTTTTTTCGATTTTCAGTTCTTATTTCAAAATTTCTTTCTCTTTCTAGTTTCATATTCTCTTTCCATATTATCCATCTTTGTTCACCTAAATTTTTATACATAACCCAATCTTCGCATTTTTTCCATACCCATTTCCAAATTTTTTCCTTGTCTTCAACTAAATCTTTTAATATTTCGAAAGGTTTACTTGTCTTAAATGCCCAATTTTCCCATTTTTCATAAGCTTTAAAATGTTCTCTTATTTGAGCTTCAATTATTTTACTAGTATATTTTCCTTCGGGATTATCTATCTCAGTATATCTTGTCTCATATTTTTTGATATAATAGCTTTCTTCCAGGTGTACCCTAAAAGATTTTTTTCTGCCCTTTTTAGTCCATTTTGCTTTTGATTTTATGTCTTTATTTTCTAGGAGTTTGTTCCATTTGATTGTTATTCCTTCTTTTTTTTTTGCAATTTTAATATAATATCTTGGAACAGTCATTTCTCCCCATTGAGTTGTGATTTTTAAATTGTTTACCCAGCTATTTATATTTCTTAGCGCCCATTCTTTACCAATTCCTTTGCTTACTTTATGGTAAGGTGCAATTTTCCCCTTTTCTTTATAATCAAATATACGTTCTTTCTTAGTTATCATTTTTTTTTTAACATATCCTAATACATATTGTATGCACCAGTTATTCACAGCTCTTTCATCTACTTCACATCTTCCCATTCCCCATATTTTTGCTAGTTGTTTTGTTCCCCATTCGTTGTATTTTAGTCCATAAATAATAGCATGGTAGTGTGGTCTACCTTTATCTCCATATTCTCCACACATTATATATGATATTTTTTTTTCGGGATATTTTTTACGTAGTCTTTTCATGAATTTTTGGAAGTCTTCGTGTCTTAGTGTACCTAGTCCGTCTTCGGTATTAGGTAAATATCTTTGATTATAAGTTAAAGTGATAAAACTTGCTTTAGTTTCTGTAATAAGATGATGTTGTGCTCTTACAGTCCATTCTCTCATTTTTGATTTCCTGCATATCCTACATTGTCCACAAGGGTATATATCCCCTGTGGACTTAATTTTGATAGGATTTTCGCAGTTTGATAATACTGCAATTCTGTACATATTTATTTAATTGAAATAATTCCTTTGAAAATGTCTACAACTCTATCCCAAAATGCATTACTTTGAGCATTTTCTTCTTTTAGTTTATCGAGATCTAGTCTTTCTCCTTGTAGTATAATATCGGCTTGTAATTTTCTAATTTGCTCTTCAGTAACTTCAAATTCTTTTTCAAGATTTTTGAGTTCTTGAATTGCTTTAAGTTTTTCTGTATCCATCATATCCAAGTTCTTTGTCAGTTGTTCAATAGTTTTCCATTCTTTACTTTGTTGAGCATTTTTGAGTGCTGTATCTGCTACTAGATTAAGTGCTTTCTGCTTACTCTCTTCCATTTGCTGCCATAGGTATACAGTTTCCCACGCTGTTTTGCTTTCTTCTTCTCCTAGTTTTGAAATTTGCGCGTTTATTAATTCTTTTTGTTTTGTGTTAAGTCCTATTTGTTCATTGATTTCTTCCCACTTTTGTTTTAGTTGTTCTTCGCTTGTATTTTCTGCTGCTTTATTGCTTCTTTCGGTTTCTGCTAGAGCTTTAGCTGTATTGAATGCGTCTATTGCTGTATTGAAAGCCCCCGCCATATTTTGCGGAATAAGACTAGGTGCTCCTAGTCCTCCTGATACGCTAACAGGTGTTGCCCCATTATATAACGGATTAATTCCTGCTGCATACATATCCATAGCTGTTCTTCTATATGCATTATCTTCTCTCATTCTTGTTATAGTATTTTGCCTTTCTTGAAATGCTAATGCTTTTTGATTTAGTTCTTCGTTTGCTTTTCTATCTGCCCAACCGTTAAATAACCCGGTTGCTAATTGTGCTGTAGGTAATACGTAGGTCGAAAAAAAGTTTCCTCCTCCACCTAGTCCTCTTACATCGTTCCCGCCTAACATAAGTTACTCCTTAATAATTAAATTCCCGCCTCCATCCCACCGTAAGCCGTGTACGCTTCTTAGGAGATGATACCTAGATTTTAATCCTTACATCATTTTGGTAAGGTAATGGCAAGGTCATTTTTATATTTGTAGTTGAGATAAATAGAAAATCAGGTTGGTCTATGAACTGTTTTATCCTTTTCATCGGAAAGTTACATCTGGTAATGTATTCCATTGTAGGTAAGTCACTGTTTTCCATTGTATCTTTGTATGACAATGCTAGTGTGTGTGCTTTAAGTCCTGCTTCTTGGCTAGGCCTTAGTAATCCTGTAACTCTGTTTACTTTAGTTCGGTATTCATCGTATATCGATTTGTACCCTATTATTTTATTTCTTGGTGCAGATCTTTCTGTGTATGCTAGTTCTATTCCTTTAATTTGCCTGTCAGGCAAATTAATGAATTCAGGTGTTGCAAAATCAAAGGTATCTTTTTTTTGCCAGAGTGGATTTATTCCTAGTTCGTAAGAATTAGCAGGTTTTATCTGCATTAATCCGATAATTACTCCATGTTCAGGTGCATAAAAATCAGTTCCTGCGCTACCGTTACCCCAACCTTGTCCTGTAATATTACCTTGTATGGTACTATCCCCTACTTGTGGTGCTGTTTGTGTTACACCATCTTGAGTAATGTATATAGTTCCATTTCCGATTAGTTGAGCATATTGAAAACGACTATCTTGTATCTGTACTCCCCATCTAGCTAGTAATTGTTCTGCATATCTAGGTTTAATTTTCGCGTTTGCGACAAAGTAGTTCATAAGTGCGCTTGCACCAAGTAGTTCTGTTGTTTTCCATTCACCTCCATCTGTTCCTATTTGTGTTACATCTACGGGTATAGTAGGCTCTGCTCCTCTCATTGAGTAGCGTCTAGCCCTTGTGAATATATCCCAGTTTTTGTTTCCAATTAGAGTTTTTATTGAGTTTTTATCAATTTTACTTTCCCAATCTAATAATCTTGTCCAGTCGTTGAAGATTTTGTTGTATGCCCAGAAGTTTAGTTTGTTTATGTAATAACTGCTAGCAATTTCTTTCCATTCCTCTGTTGCTATTTTGTTTACCATTCCGTCCCAGTTGCTGATACTGAATCCTTCTGAGTATAATTTGTCTATTATGAATGCAAATCCGTTGAAGTTAGTAGGCAGTCCTGCATAGTCATATATGGTATGTGTGAGTACATCTTGCCATATATAGTTAAATTTTTCAGTCTTTGTTAGCACGTTTTCTATTGTATCTGTAGTAGTTATTACCATTTCAGGTGGTACTTCTAATGTGGATTGTAATTCAGTGTCTTTCATTACATATTCCCATATTCTTACAAGAAAATGCCAAAATTTATCGTAAGTGTATTGACTGTTAGGATATATAGTTTTGTATTTTGTATACCATTTTTCTACTACACTAGGTACGAATGTAATGTTACCACTACCTTGTCCAATTGTAACGTTGATACTAATTGTTTCTTCTTCTACCAATAGTTTCTTTGGTAGTTCTGTTGTGTTGTAATTTCTTACATTTTTAGCTTTTATCCCTTCCTTGATTATTTCGAATGCTGTATAGTTTGGCAGTGGTATTTCAAGTGTACCACTAGTGTCGTCATTATCTTCATCACATCTTGTAATAAATTTTTTCCAGTCGTCCCATATAATACGATACGGCACGAAGTAGTACAGTACGTCTGCCTGTATTTCGTGGATAATGTTAGTTATCCATGGTGTAAATTCTATATTAATTGCTGTATTAGCATTATGACGTTCAGATGGTAATACTTCATGCCAATAGAACGGTATTATTCTTCCTACATTACCTGTTGATTGGTTGTTTTCTCTTGTAATAAGTGTTGAATATTGTTTTGCAATATTTGGCTTGTCAAGTGAGTACTCATTGTTTTGATTTAATCTATTAATATTAATCATTTTTTATTTTCTCCTCTTCTGAATATTCTGGAAAGAGGTCTTCCTCTTCCATTACTGGTGTTACATCGTAAAATAACACTTTAGCGGACTTAATTTCTCGCTGCATTTTATAGTATTTTTCTTGCTGATTTTCGGGAATTTTTCCAGTTGGAATTTCAAGAAATTCCCGAAAATCAGCTCTAGCCATTGAGAGTTTATCTAGTTCGAATAATCCTCCCACTTCTCCGTTTACTTTAATTGCGCAATATCTCATTTATCCTCCTTAGGCTCAGCAGCCTTAGGCTCAGCAGCCTTAGGCTCAGTAGCCTTAGGCTCAGCAGCCTTAATTTCTGTTTGCAGCCTATCCATTGTTTGGTTTAGGCTTTCGGTTAGATTGTGTTCTCCGCCATAGTAAGCTTGTTGGTCAACAACAAGCCCCCGATGTGTAGCAACTTTGAAGATTTCTAGAGGTCTGAGTTCTTCTTTGACTTCTGCATGTCCCCATTCAGTTCCGTTACTTTGACTTAATTCTTCTTGTCTTTTATGATTAATTTTAATTTTTAGGTTTGTGTTAATTGATAACATCTATTTCTCCTTATTAGCTAAGTACTCAAGTACTAAGTTTATAATCTCATTAATAGCTCCTAATGCAGCTATTAATATCCAACCATATTGCCATTCGATTTTGGCAACTATGGTACATACTGCTGTAATTATTACACCAATTATTGTAGTAATTAATAAAGCAAGTGATTTGTTCATAAGAACCTCCGATAATATCAAGCCCACCCCTATCCCTTAGCCTTTTGGCTGCCAATTTTTTTATAATAATTTTTTATAAAAGGTCAACCCCTATAAGTGTTAAATATTCCGCTTTATATCGAGTACTTAGTTTCTGTTTTGCGATGATATAAGCTTGTCTCATATCATCAGCATTAACAGTTGTCTGTATCCTACGGCGATAGCCGTATTCCCAACTTACGAATTTAAAACGATATTTATTCATTTATTTCTTTCTCCATTTTATATGCATTATACATTTCTTCCCAATACCATACCCATACAGAATGTAGATCATCATCATCCATAGTGAGTAGGTCAGTCCACATATACGCATATTCTGTCACCCACCATACTGTTACGTCAAAGTAATCATTAAGTATTAGTATCCAATCAAGCATTTCTTTTTTTGTCATATATCTTCTCCCGTGCTTATCGCACTTTCAATATTATAACAATATTATAGCAATATAGTTACAAAATGTCAAGTACTTTTTGCAATTGTGCCAAGATTAGATTCAAGTTCATCTTTATTCATTCCAATTCCGTTATCGGTGATAATAAGTAACCTATTTTGCTCATCAAGTTCAATTTTAATATCAAGATTGCCTTTTGATA
>JAFRFD010000170.1 GCA_017434525.1 Methanobrevibacter sp. | reverse complement strand
CTGAAAAATAAAAATTTCTTAAAACTGAAAAATAATGAATAAAAATTGATTTTAATGGAAATACTGGCCAAAATACTATGCAAATTGGAAAAATAAAGAAAATTAAAAAATTACGGATTTATTGACAAAACCCTTAAAAAACCGTATCAATTCTACCAAAACAAATCAATTTTTCAAACTCAGAACAATTTTATCAAATCACTTCAATTTTAAAAATTAAAGTTAATACTGGATAATTTAATTAATGCACAGTTGTGAATTTGTGCATTTAGAAAATATTAAATATTATTTCAAATAAACTAAAACCAAGAAATAATTTTGGAGAAAAAAATCATGAAAAATAATGAATATATTTTGATTTCACCCGAAAATCAGATCAAAAAATTCATTGAAGAGAATGAAAATACAAGGGAAATTTTAGAGGCAATCACTCCACAGTTGAAAAAACATTTTCCAAATTCCAAATTATCCCTGGAAATCTGCAATAGCCTAACATGGACAACAGAAACCAAACTGCTGGTCAATGTCAATGTTTCCGAAGAAATGTTTTTCAATGAAATGATTACACATTTCAATGAAATCTATGAGACCATCAACCCACTTATTGAAGACATCTTCTGTCCCATTGTTCTGTTTCCGGATTTGGGAAACGACAAATATGACAAATTCTCTTATGACTGTGCCATCAATCTGATTGCAAGGACATCATATTTCAACAGTGATTTCGACAAGAACCTGCAAAGGGAAATGAGCTTAAGGGACATTCCCAAAAGCCAAAAAGAAAAGGAGATAATTGAATACTTGAATATACATGAAAACGTTGATTTGTCTGATTTGGTTTTTGATTTGCAGTTGGATCTCTTTGATGTTGATGACATTTTGGATGAATTGGCTGAAAAAGGCATTGATTTGAATGTTAAATATTAATTAACCAATCAAGTTAATTTTTCAAGTATCTTTAAAATTCTTTCAGATTTATTTTTTGACTTTTTCATCATATACTCCAACGAATGAGAAGTCTTACCATCATAATCCGCTTCATTTCTCATTTTCCTTAATTTATTTAAGTCATTTGAAATGATACGGCCATATTTATTCTTTTGAAATTGATTATGCTTTTTAAAAATATTTGAAATCTCCCTATGAACTTCAGGATTTTTTGAATTCAAAATCTTTTTAGAGTGATTATTCAAAAAAATTCCATTTTCTTTTAAAAAATCTCTTGCAATGCAGAAGGTCCCATAATAATATCTGCTAATTCCAGTTCTTTGTTTTGCCTCATTATCCTCATTTAAAAATGAATCTGCGAGATTATTAAATTCGACCCAATCGAATTCTTCTGATGAACCCATGATACCTACTCCACATTCAATATTACCTTATCACAGCTATCCCAATCATAGGAATCATATAACTGTTCTTCAAGCCTGTTTTCTAGTTTCAATGAATTTTGGATATCGAGTGGGGAGAAAATACCGACTTCCAAATGGAGGTAACCGTCTTCTAACTCATCATTGAAGTTGATTTGCAGTTTTTCATATTGCACCTGGCTTTGAATCAACCCTGGCAAATCAAAAATGATCCTTTGGAGTTTACCATCTTTACTTATATAATTACAAATTCTTTCTAAATCATTATTTGGAATTTCAAAGTTTTCAACAATGAAATCCTTCAGTGAAATGGTATTGGTTTTGTCTTCATTTGAAGGGACGAAAATTTGCTCTGTTATCTGAAACTTTTGAATCATAACATCAACTCCTGTGGCATTTATTTATACAAAAAAATATGTTTAAACCAGTATTTAAGTTTTAAGTTATATATGAGGTCAATTTTACACATTGAAAGCAATTTTGCAACATATTAAAAAAATAAGAAATGAATGGGCTGATTTCAAACATCATCAAATCAATTTCGAAATCAAATAATGGTCAAGGAAGAAAAACATCACTTCCGCCCTCGCTTTGGAGTCAAACATGTCCTTGATTTGTGTTGCGCTTTTGACACCTTCCGGAACTGTAGTCGAACTGTTTCCAACGTATCCCACAGTCTCGCCATCGAGTTCAACGCGTATTGCATTTTCATCATGCTCGTTTTCAGGCTCCTTTATCAAATCGACCACTGCTCCAGGCATTAATGGTTTGTTTGACTTGTAGAATTTTCTTCCTGCAATGTTAATGAGAGTGTCATTTGACTGCCTAATCAGCCTTTGTTTTTCCTCAATCCTTTCAATCTCATCAAACATCCCTGATGCAAGAAGATAGCACTTCCTTGCCTGGACGTTCCTTCCCAATGAGTTTAGAACATCACCCTTGAATCGAAGGTATCTGTCTCTTTCAAAATCATCCGGTAGCGTTGCAAGTGCCCTGTTTACATATTCAAGTGCATCGCCATAGTCCCCTGATGCCTTCCTTTTGACTGCGATTCTATAAAGGCACTGCGCCTTGTTTTCCCTTACCACATCATCGTTTCTCAAATCCAAGGACTTGTCATAGTATTCAAGGGCATCCTCATTGCGTCCCCAATTGTCAAGAATTATTGCCTTGATGTTGAGGTGACCTGCATTCATCGGTGAGATTTCAAGTGCCCTGTCGATTAATGTCAGGGCCTCGGAAAATCTTCCCTGCTTCTGCAAATCGAAAGCCTCGCTTGCCAAAGCCTCATCGTGTGATTTGCTATCCTCGATTACCTCATACGGCGCATCATCATCGTCATCGCCACCGTTGATATATCCCATATAGGGAATGTCCGGAACCCCTACGCTGTCTCCCCAGTCAGGCGGATCGCCCACGTGCCATTCATCCATATCTTCACCTCACCTAATATTTCAGTTTTCTATTCGTAGAAATCAGGGTCGACATAGCCCATCTCTTTGGCCTCATCGAAGTTGAGCATGTCGTCGTCGAATTCATCGTCGTCAAAGATTCCCCAGTCCTGGCTGTCTGAGAGATCGGACCCGCATTCCTCACAGGTCGCCCTTGAAGGGCTGTTCAAGTGTCCGCAAACGCTGCATGTAATCATGGTACCAACCTTCTAGTATAATTTGTGTCAAACATATGTATATAACAATTTCCAATTGTTGAAAAACATTTACACTCACTGGCGTTTCAACCATTCCAGAACAATTTAAATATTATTAAATCTAATGTGTTAACTAGGAGGACAAAACCTCCGCAATTAGGTGATAAACCAATTGGATAAAGTATAGATCAATATCTTTGGGAAATTGTAGAACAATGTTCTACAATAGATATTGATTGTCCAACTATTTTTTTACATCAAATGTAATTTTTTTAGAGTTTCCTATATACTTGACAATAATCCTTCCAAATTTTCATATCTAAAATAAAGATAATTGAAAAAACAATCCATTAAACAAACACTTATTTTTAAAAACCATAAAATAAGATGGGCTTTCTTAAAGCATTTGCCATGATAAAAATCTTGAAAAAAAAGAAAAGTTCGGCAGATGCCTCGCCACCTGCCATGCTAAAATATCAGTCCATTCCCTTGCCGCTGTCGAAAAACTCCTTGACCTCATAGTAGTTTCCGCCAACGCCCTGACCGTGGAGTCCGTCGGGATCTATGATTACCCCGTCACTGTCGTAATATATGTTGTACTTGGAGTCGTAATAGATTGCATCCGGGTCCTTTGTTGAAGTATCTGCTGTCGGGGTTGAATCGACGGTTTGGGCCTCTTCATGAGATCCCTCAACGGTTATGGTTTGGGTTGCATTGCAGCCGTTATATTTCCCGTCACCCGCAAAACTCACTGTGACGGTATAGTTTCCGCCGTCCTTGTCAAGCTTAAATGTTGCGATTCCCTCATCGTTTGTGACGACTGAGTGATAGTCGCTTGTTTTGTTGTTGTCCGTTACGGTCACGTTTAATGTTTTGTTGGCCAATGCGGTTCCGTTAGCTGCGGTGAGTGCGAATTCAACCGAATCCCCCTCGGCCAATGTTGAATTTCCCTTAAATGTTAGTTTTACATCCTCCTTTGTAGTGCTTGGTGTCATTGCAACCAGTCCAATCAAAAGGAGGCCAACAACCACAATCGCTGCCAGTATTATGATACTGCTTCTTTTCATATTTAACACCTCTAGAATTTGACTTCAATCTCCTGAATCTCAACGCCATTGCTTACAGGATATCTGTGATATCCCTCATAGCCATCTTCACCGTTGCCCCATTCACTCCATTTCCACTCGCCGTCCATGCAGAAATAGGCTCGGCTGAGATAGGAGTCCTTGTTGACCGGGTTGCCGTTTTTATAAAGGTGAACCTCGAATCCGCCAACGGATCCGCCCATCCACTTTTCGGCTTCTACAGTGTATTCGCCTGCTGTTTTGGTGTATCTGGTGTCAAACTGCGGCAGTTCAACCGTTATGGAATCCGGAGCCTGCTCGACTGTGGTTTGATTGGTTGTCTTGTTGTCTGTTGTTTCAATTGTTTCATTCTGTTTCATATTGGGCATCAGCACAAGAATTCCCGCCAGAAGGACAATAATGATTATAAGCAATGCTATTATTAAATGTTTGTTTTCCATTAAATCAACACCTCATTTGTAATATCCTCCACTTGACCTTTCACCTGTTCTTAAATCCACATAACTGATATAGCCGTCTTCATATTTTTGCATTACATAATTTTCATCTATTTGCTCCCTGCTGGTTTCGGCATATGGGTCATTGCTTGGAGGAAGATTATCGACACTATACCGATTGCCTGATGAAGTCTGGGATTGGGAGCTAGAATCGACTTCAGCTTCAACAACTTCCTCTTCGACGGTTATTGTTTTAGAGGCACTGCAACCCTTATACTTATCGTTGCCACCATAGGTGACCGTTACTTTATATTTTCCCGGACCTTTTTCAAATTGTATGGCTGCATTTCCGTTATCGTTAGTGATTACGGAATGATAATCGCTACCCTCATTCTCATCAGTGATAGTGACGTTGATTGTTTGGTTGGCAATTGCAGTTCCGTTATCGTCAGTCAACTTTATTTTCAGATAATCCCCCTGATTCAATGTGGAATTTCCTTTGAACTTTAATTTCGTGTCCTGTTTGAACATGTTTGGCATCATTGCAAATATCGCTCCTAAAAGAACTATGATAATTACAATCAATGCAACAATTATTATCTTATTTTTGTTATCCATGAAATATTCCCCATCATTATTATAGTATAATCTGTATCAATCATATGTATATAAAAATTACAACCATAATTCTAGAACCAATGAACTGTTAAAAAGTGCTTGACCGACCATAGCATAGAAAATATGGAAGCCATGATGCGCAAAAATAAGGCCTGAAGAACAAAAGCATGAAATAAAGTAGACTATGAAAAGTATTTGGATTGATAAAAAGTTAGTAAAAAAGAAAAAAATGAGAATAAGCATATATTTAGTTAAACTGGTTCCCATTTATTATTACCCAAATGCCTATGTAAACCACCAGGACTATCAAGAACTTCGCCAGTGTAAATAACTCTTCCAGCTTGAGCGCTATAAAATGCACCCGGATCATTAGATATTGTAGAATGTTCGGCTACAACTTCTTCTTTGATGGTTAACTTTTGTGTTGCATTGCTAGCTGTGAAATTATCATTTCCTCCATAAGAAACATTAACAATGTATTCTCCCCCATCCAAATCCAAATCCAGACTGGCTTTACCTTTAGAATTGGTTTTCACAACATCATCAACAACTACATTGCCGTTGCCATCAGTTATCCTAATATTAACAATTTCATTTGATACTGGCGTTTTATTCAAATCTGTTAATTTTATTGATAAGTCTCCACCTTCATTCTGTTCATCATCACTTGTAATTATAAGTCTAGTTGGTTCTTTAGCATTTGCAGGATTCAATAGTACAAATCCAATTGCAGCTGCAAGAACAACAATTATTACAAGCAAGATAATGATTATATTCTTGTTTTCCATATTGTTTCCCTCCTTAACAGTTATAATATGATAAAAAAACTTTGTTAATATTAGCATATATTGATTGTGAAAAAGTTGTAGATAATGACCATTAAGTAAAATATTTAAAGTAATCGTTTGTCCTATTTAATATAAGTCCTTCTAAATGATTGAACAAGCTTAGAAATTGTTAGAAATCCATTAATCACATATTTGTGATGAAATTTAAAAAAAAGAATAAAATAGGATGCTTTTGCGCCCTATGTATCAGTTTTGCTTTTGAAGTATAGTTACCCGTAGTGCTCGCCGACCCATCCCTGGTTGACGTCGGGTATGCCGTCCTCGCAGTACTCGTCATCCTCAAAGCAGAAGAAGTCATCGTCATCGTCGTAATATGGGACCACTCTTCTTTTCTCGGTGATGCCTTCGTTTCGGCAGTTCTCGCATTCCCACTCATCGCCCGACCATGTGTTGAGGGCCCCGCAGTTTTCGCATCGGTAGTATCCCTCGCCCATGTCGTCCTCGCCGCAGTATGGGCATTCGAACTCGTTTTCATCCTCATCGATTTCATATCCGCATGAATAGCATTCAATCATGTCTTCTCACCCCTAATAGTCTTGCTATTACATCGCCGTTTTCAACGGACAATATTTCCGCTTCAATCTTGTTTTTGAAAAGTCTGTTTATTTGTGATGCGCTTTCAACTCCGTAAGCGAGAGTGTTTGGGCTGTTTGCAACGTATCCCACCTTTTCACCTACAATCTCAACTCTTATGGCGTCGGGGTCGTAGTCGTTTGCCGGCTCCTCGAAAAGCTCCACCACAAGGCCCGGATAGAAGGGCTCAAGACCCTTATAGTACCTGGTTCCGGCGATGCATATCATGATTTCATCTGAGCTTTCAGCGTCTCTTTTTTCAAGCTCGGCTATCTCGTCCAGCCTGTTTTGCGATAGAAGTCGGCACTTTTTCGCCTGCACTGTCATTCCAAGGGAATTCAGAATCACCGATTTGAGAAGCAGATAGTCGCTTCTTTGCTCATCATCCGGAAGCAGTGCCAATGCCTGGTTTACATAATCCAGTGCGCCTTCAAGGTCATGGCGTGTGAATCTCTCATCGGCAATCCGGTATAGGCACTGGGCCTTGTTTCCCCTTATGGTTTTGTGGTTGCTTATCTTGAGTGCCCTGTCGTAGTATTCGAGAGCCTCCTCGTAGCGTCCCATATCGTCAAGAATCATTGCCTTGATGTTGAAATTATTCGAATATTCATCGTTGAGCTCCAAGGCCCTATCTATGAACACCATGGCCTCATCATATCTTCCTTGCCTTTCAAGGATTAAGGCCTCTTCGCCCAATCTCTTTGCACGCGGGAATTCGGGACCCCTGGTTTCAGTTGGATTCTTTTCTTCCTTTTTTTCATCGTCACGCCTAACGTAGCTCATGTATGGAACTTCAGGCGCTCCGATGTCGTTACCGAATCCCACCGGATCTCCCACATGCCAGTCCCCCATCAAATCACCTTTTCTCCTTTACAAGTTTCGGCCTTTCACCTGACTTGTCCCAGTAGGTTTTAAGCTCCATTCCGCAGTTGACGCATCTTTTAGCGTCATCCCTGTTTGGATAGGAGCAGTAGAAGCATTGTTTTGTCATCCAATCACTCCCAGTAATCGTCGTCGTACGCTCCCCAGTCCTCGCTGTCTGAGAGATCGGATCCGCATTCCTCGCATGTCGCCCTTGAAGGGCTGTTCAGGTGTCCGCAAACGCTGCATGTTATCATATCTATGCCTCCCTAAATGAATATTATTTAAGATAATTCTCTATAAAATTATTAAACGCCATATTATCAACAAAACCTGCACTGTAAACAATGCCCGCCCTTTCATATCTTCTGTGATGAGTCTGTAGGCTTGATTCATAGGATGAATCCAGTTCACGGTCATGTTTTTCATGAGCTAACTTCTTACACACTGATGGAATCATGTTTGAGCATCTGTAAGATCTTCCTCTTGAACGCTGACGGTTAGGTTCGTAGTCTTCAGAAATAGAAACGACCCTGTAGATTATTCTTGAATTGCTTAGGAAGTTTCTGATATCCAAAAATTCAACATCATTTTTGGTGAAATATTCCTCATAAATTAAAGGTAGAGCTATTGTAACCGTTTCAAGAGGCTTTGCTGCTAAAGAGTTCAGCATATTGTCCGAATACCTATCAACAATCCTATCCAGAGATGTAATTTCACGTGAAAATTCATCATTGTAGTTCTTATTTTTTAAACTCTCAACAACTTCAACTAATGAGCATTTGGATGAAGTCCTGCATAAAAAATCTCCCTTAAATTCAATTAAAAAAATAAAGAAGTTTTCACCTTCCTTTTTATACCAGATGGCGTCAGTTGTTTTTGGAGTAAACCAGACATGGTCTTCCTTAAAAATACTGCAGGAATGGCAAATCTCATCTAGAGCATACATCCTAAACTCGTTTTTACCATCACCCATCGGCAGTATTGAGACTCCTTTGGAGTTTTCAGCAATCCTATGTGACGGCCAGTAGAACTCATTGTAGGATTTTAAAAATTCTATAAATTTAGTCTCATCAGATGTTAAAGCTGGCATTTAAACTACTCCTTAAAAAGAATCTTGGCCTTGAGCTTGTCAAGCTCATCATAGGGTTTAGTTAGGTTTTCATAAACCTCTCCCATATTTTTAGGATTGATTTTTTTGAAATTGAACTTTCCGTTATCTTGTTTTTCGGTTAAGTAGAATTTGGTGTGATTTAATAAGTCATAATATTGGGCGTAGAGTGAAATTGCTTCTATAAACATGGCACTATGAGAGTTTAGATATATATGAATATTTAATTCTTTTACAAGCAAAATCAAGATTTCAACAAATTTAATTTCCCATTCAGGATGTAACCTAGATTCAGGCTCATCAAAGATTAGGAATGAGTTTTCTTTTAATTTATTGTTTTGAAGCAATGTTTGGATAATCCCAATTTCCTTTATTCCGGATGAATTTTTTGAGTTTATACATCCACTTCCAATGATACTTTCAATTTTTGATAGAATTTCTGATGAATTAATGTCTTTGTCTTCTTCTAAAGCTTCTTTAATATGAATTATATGGCCAACATTAAGAATTTCCAAATCTTTTAAATCCATAATAGAAATATTATCAATATAAAATACTTCTGATGGGTTTAAATCCCCTTTAAAATTAAAATTTGAATTTTTTAAATCATTCAAACCTTCACTTTTCAATAGATAATCAAATGATTCGTTTTCTTTTTTGTATTTTAGATAACAATACAACAATTTGGATATTGTTGATTTTCCACATGAATTGACACCACAAACCACATTAATCTTTCCAATACTGATATTGGCTGTATCTATTTGTCCAAAATCGCTTATTTCCAAATTCATATGACCTCACCTAACATTAAAATTGCTGTTTACAAATATTTTTGTAAGAACAATATTTACAATCATCACATTTACATGATTTAAACTCACCTTTGTGAATATTTGAAGCGACGTTTTCCAGTTCTACTTTTAACTCATCTATATATTCCTCATCAATATCAATATCAAGCATCTTTTTGGATTTGATTGTATAAACCTGAAGTTTGGATATTTCTTTTCCTTCATATTCCTGATTTTGATCTCTTAGAGCTAAAACATATAAATGAAGTTGTTTTTTAAACTTGTCTTTATATTTGAATTCCAAGCGAGTATTTTTATAATCAATAATGCCTAATTTACCATCTTCTGTTTCATATATTAAGTCAACTACACCTTTTAGGGCGTAATGTTGGTCTTTTAGGTAGAATGGATATTCACTGTCAAGTATTTTAAGGCTTTTACCATAGTTATCATAGTAATATATGACATTATCTATGATTTCTATAAGTTGTTTTTCATATTCGACTGAATCTTCATTTTTAAGTTCTTCATTGGCCTTTTCAAACAATTCAGTGATTGTTTTAACAACTTCTTCATTGCCGATGAAGATATTTTCGTTATTAATGATTTCTTTATTGATTATTTCCAATGCTTTGTGGACAAAGATTCCTTCATCGATTTCCTGTTTTTCGGATATGTTAAAACCAACGTCATTGGCTAGTTTATATCTGAATGGACAATTATTATAATTTTCCAGTGCTGTGAAACTCAAATCAATGCAATAGTCATCCTCATCTATTTCTTGTGCTTTTCTTGGAAGGACATTAATGTCAATATTGTTTATGTCTATGAACTTACAGTAGTCGAGATTTTCATTTATTGCATTTTGAAGTCTTTTTGGTCCTTTAGGAAGGCCTCTAAACTCGTCACGTTCAATTGCAAGCAGTTTATGTCCACCACAATCATCTACAATGGATGATAAAATTAATGTATCCTGTGCACGGGTCATTGCAACATAAATAACTCTTTCCTCTTCCATTTCATGGGATAGTTCAGGTCCGAATTCCTCATCATATTTCGGATAGTTTAGACAGTTATCTGGAGTATAATAGGTAGGACTTCCAAATATCCAGCCTGATTCTGGATTTGGATTGATATATTTCATTGGGAATTTTTCATCTTTAAATGAAGGTATTATAACCACAGGAAATTCCAATCCTTTTGACTGGTGAATTGTCATTATCTGAATACCATCACTTTCTTCACGATAGGATGAATGACCTCCAATGGTTCTGTAGATAAACCAAAATGCTCCTCTAATGTCACGTTCAAATCTTACATCAACAAATGTTTGAAGTGATGAGGTAAGCTGGGATAAATTATATATCAATTTATCGCCATTATCTAAGATTTTATCTTCACTTAAAAATCCTGTAACTTCAGTAAGTAACTTTAAATATACTTCAGAAACGGTTGGCCTGTCGTAGAATTTGACATTTTCAGCGTAAAGTGAATCCTTAAGTTCATTTAACTTTCTGAAAAACTCCAAATCGTCTTTATTGGTTATACCATATTCAATTAGGTTTTCATTTGCTAAAACTGGCCTTTTGACATTATCAAATATTTCAACAAGCATTTCTTCATCACGGTCAAATACTTTGGCAAATGATTTTTTACCACCTTTTTTATGGTCTCTTAACCATATTTCATTTTCAGCTTTAACAACATCCTCTTCAAATTTATCCTGCAGATTATACAATATTTTTTTAGTTTCATCAGATAAATCAAACAGGATTTGATCTGCATATGCCTTTAAGTTAAGCCAGTCTTTTTCCCATCTGTTAAAGAAGTATTTGTGAGGATTATCATCTGAGATTAAATGGAAAAACAGGGTCAATACAGATTTGATTTCTGCTTGTTCAACTAAATCGCTTAGCCCTCTAATTTGATAGGAAATATCATTTTCTTCCAGTTTTTCAAGTAATCCCTCAATACATCTTGAAGAACTTTTATTTAGAGAACGAAACAGAATACCAATGTCTGATAGATTGTTGATTTTATTGTTATCGATTAAATGCTGGATTACTTTTAAAATAGCATTTGCTTCAACACCGCTGTTTTCATTTACCAAATAATAAACATCATTGTGGATTTCACGACCACATTCAGCCTTTCCAAGAGCAGATTCAGCAGGCCTTTGATGTTTGATAAAGTCTTCAGATACATCAATGATTTCATAAGTTGAACGGTAATTGGTAGGAAGGCTTTTAAATTCGAATTTATCCTTGTGATGCTTGGCCAGATAAGTAAACGGATTTGTGTTTGAACCTCTAAATCCATAAATACTCTGGTTAATATCACCTACAACTGTTAAAGATTCGGCAGTTTTCATCAACTCTTCAAACAATGCCATCTGCATAGGATCAGTATCCTGAAACTCATCAATCAAAATATTGGTGAATTTAGTTTTGAAATTATCCTTTCTGACAATTTCTAAAGCATCCTTTTGCATATGGGCAAAATCAATTGCCTTTTCACGTTTAAGAATTTCCTCATAAATCGGATAGGATTTGGCAATCTGTAAGTATTTAGCATTATACTTGGATTTTTTAAACTCATCATTAGCCTTTACATCATCATAAGGATATTTGCCGTCATGGGTTTCCATGTAACTTCTGACAAAATCAACATATTCTTGACTAACTGGTCTTGTTGATTCAATATATCTGATTAATGCATCACTGTCAACATCAAAGGAACAGTATTCATTATATTTGCTTGAAATGACATTGATTTCAGAGTTTGACATATAGGCTTCCTGAACAAAACCCAGCTCTTCCATATGTTTTCCTATGAATAATAAATTTTTCTCACCAGCCTCATCAGAAATTACATTAAGACCAACCTGACCATTTTCTTCAAGAATTTTGCCACATAAAGCATGAATTGTTGAAATGTGCATCTTTTGAACATCACTTTTAAGTAAATCACCTTCTGATAAACGTTCCTGAAGCTCTTCAGCAGCTTTAGTTGAAAATGTGATTATTAAAAGGGATTCAGGATCAACATTTAACTCATTAACCATGTAATTTACTTTTTCAATTAATACTCTGGTTTTTCCAGCCCCGGGACCTGCTTCGACACTTAAGAATTTATCCCCTTTATATGTGACAATTTCCTCTTGTTCATCATTCAAATTAATTGCAATATCCTTAAATTCAGGAAAAGTATCTAAGAACTTCTGTAATTCTTTATCTTTTTCATCAATAGTTAAAGATTTTTCATTAACATTAAATTTTACCAAATCAAAATCATCTAAATAATGATATTCAAGAATATATGAAGGAATAGGATAACTTTTTTGCTCGCAAATCTCTTTTATTTTATTAAAATATTTTAAAAATTTTTGTTTTTTAATTATATAAGACATACTAAAACCGCAACAATATTTTTGTATTAACCTTGTTACTAACTTTTATAAACAATTACATAAAACATTTTCTAAATCGAATATTTGAAGTATTAGTCTAAAAATTAATTAATAGTTCCTAAAACTAAAATTGCATAGCCTAACATTATTGGCTACATAAAATTGCAGAGTATAAGATTTCAAAAATATAAATTCAAACAGACAATAATCATGTATATTTACAATAAGTATAATACCATCTAAACACAATTTATAATTAATGGTGATTATATGGATAAACAAGAATTATACACAACAATTGTTGGTTTAAACAATTATGAAGGAAATAAAGTTTTCAAAATTGGATCTATTGTTCGATTAGTAAAAGAACCTGATAATGACTATGATTTAGAAGCAATTGCCTGTGAAAGCAGATATGTTGGAAAAACTGGATATATTGCCAATAGTACAAAAACAGTAACCAAAGGAACAATGAGCGCAGGAAGAATATATGACAAGATTGATAACATTAGTTTTTGTGAAGTTAAATTCGTCTCAAAAGATTCAGTAATAGCAAAAGTTCTTACTTATGAAGAAATTAAAGAGTTACAAGATAAAAATAATGAAGATGCTTTTTTTAATCCTGAAGAAGACGAATTTTAACTTTTTATTTATTTTTATTCTTTAAATTTAAAAAATGATTTAATCATTTATTTAACGAAACAAATAATATATTCAGATATGCTTTTCAGTTAAAAAGCAATAATTCTTCATTTGACTTGAAAATTATAAATGAATGAAAGATACTTAATAACTCCATTCATATTAAATAAAAATTTCGTTACACCATAAAAATCAATTATTTTTTTTTAATTTATAGTAAATAAACTTATTAATTGAATAAATTACACTAAATCTGTATATGGCCTTAGATACAACAACATATTATCTTTGTTTTAGAAAAAAACCGCCTTACAATTAACTAATCCTCCTGATAGAAGATACATCAAAACAATCCTTATTTTGTTGAAAACCTCTTTACAATCCAAAAATGATTTTATAATATTTTTAACTAAAGTGTCACATTCTTGTTTTAGTGGAAACTCCATTGCGATTAATGGATGGTAGAAAAGACCTCAAAGGAGAAAAGTCACAATCCTTGTTTTAGTGGAAACTCCTTTGCAATACAACGGAAAACTAACAGTAGAAAACGAGTTTCAAGGTCACAATCCTTATTTTAGTGGAAACTCCTTTGCAATATAGCATGGAAACTTGCTGTGATTGTGGTTTAAAGTCACAATCCTTATTTTAGTGGAAACTCCTTTGCAATACAACCGCATCAAAACATAAACCAAGAGCTGCATCAGTCACAATCCTTATTTTAGTGGAAACTCCTTTGCAATCGATATTTAAAGAGGCGGTAGAAATGTCTGCAAAAGAGTCACAATCCTTATTTTAGTGGAAACTCCTTTGCAATAAATCCTTGTAGATTAATATATGTTGGTCGTGGATGTCACAATCCTTATTTTAGTGGAAACTCCTTTGCAAT
>JAFRFD010000032.1 GCA_017434525.1 Methanobrevibacter sp. | reverse complement strand
CACTGATATCATAGAGTTCATAGAACATGACTACAATGTATCTGTTGAAGGAATTAAATTATTAAACGAAATGATGGATTCCGGAATATTTGATGCAACAACCTATGACTTAATGAAAGTATATCTCAAGGATGAAGAAGATGATATGGGCTGGAGCGAACAACAATTAGACTTAATTAAAATGATTGGAAAAGAAAATTACTTGACTCAATTATTAATCAATGGCGTATCTGCCGAATAAACACTTAAAGGGATTGCTGAATCCCTCTTTTTATATTATTTCTACAAACTATTTTTCATATTCATGTTTCCAACAAGATATGTCTGGTAGCTACTTTTTTTAGATTTGATTTAATGAAAACGATTGTCAATTCAATAATTAAAAAAAAGGTATTGTTAGCTGCAATTTAGCAGCTGACAAATAACAGTTATTTTTTCTTTCCCCAATCTTCCATGCTTCCGCCTTCAGTTTCATTGAATCCACGGTAGCCATGAACCTCAATTTTGTTTAAAGCATCTTCAAGTGCACTAAACTCACTTTTGCTAAGTTCAACGTTCCATGCCCCTAAGTTTTCAAGGATCCTTTCCTGATTTTTTGATCCAGGTATAGGTACGACATTTGGATATTTGTGAAGCATCCATGCAAGGGATATCTGTGCATTTGTTGAATTTTTCTTTTCAGCGTATTCCTCAAGAAGGTCAATGATTGGACGGTTTGCCTCGATGTTTTCCTTTTTAAGCTGTGGCACGAATTTTCTAACATCATCGCTATGTGAAAAGTCAGTGTTTGCTTTGACTTTACCTGACAGAAATCCGCTTGCAATCGGTGAGAACGGAACCAATCCTATGTTGTTTTCAAGACAATAAGGAATCACTTCAGCTTCAACTCCACGCTCCACCATTGAATAAATGTTCTGCACGGCAGAAAGGGGAGTTATCTCATGAGCATTTTCTATGATTCTGACTGGAACCTGTGAAAGGCCCCATCCACGTATGAGTCCTTCTTCGATGAGTTTTCCCATTCCTTCAGCAACCTCTTCTAGCGGAATCTTCTGGTTGACCCTGTGAAGATAATACAAATCGACATAATCTGTCTGAAGCCTTTCCATTGACTTTTTCAGATGTGACAGGAGAGTTTCATATACTCCGTTGCTTTTAGCTTCCTCTTCTGGCAAATGGAGTTTTGTGGCTATTACCGCATCCTGGCGATATTCTTTCAGCGCTTCGCCTACAATCTTTTCGTTGTGCCCCATATTTTCCGCAAGGAGATTTGGACCGTATGCTTCTGCAGTGTCATAGAATGTGCATCCAAACTCATATGCTTTTTGTATTGCTTTTATGCTGTATTTTTCATCAGGGATGTCACCGTAACCGTGTGACAGTCCCATGCACCCCATACCAATGGGTGAAACTTCAATATCTCCTAGTTTTCTTTTGTTCATTTTTTTATTCCCCCTTTAATATGAAATCTTTCATTTCTTTAAAAAGTCTGTCTTCATAGCCGAAAGTCAGCATGTGCCCTGCATCCGGAAGGATTGTAAGATTTATATTGGGGAAATGTTTTTCCGCTTCATAGGCATATCTTACAGGCACGAGTTCATCATTGCTTCCATGATAATACAGGACAGGGTTATCAAATCGCTCCATTGCCATGTAAACGTCGGATGCTTTAGCATCATCGACATATCTTCGGCTTATCATCATGTTGCCGAAACGGAATTTGTCGGGAATTTTGCGGTATTGGAAATATTCCCTTTCAAAGTCATTAATGACGAGTGCCGGACAGTAGAGTATCATTCCTTGAATCATATTTTTGTTTCTTTCGCCGGATAAGATGGAAACATAGCCTCCCTGGCTTCCGCCTGAGAGATATATCCTGTCATTGTCCACAAAAGACTGTTCGGATAGTTTTTCAATCACAGCATCCAAGTCTTCGGCTTGTGTCAGCACTGACATGTCTGTTGATCTGCCGTCGCTTTTGGAGTAAGGTGATCCTCCACAGAAATCGAATTCATACACAGCAATCCCATTTTCGGCAAGTCTTTCACTATCAATAAATGACATGTTGTATCCATATCCGTGTGAATAAATCACAAGAGGATATTTGCCATCTTTTTTCGGAACGAATGCTGTTCCATGTATTTTATCTCCACGGCAGTTTCTGCACCATATCGTAATTCTGTTTACTTTTTTAGACATATTGGTTCCAAACATTTTACTTCATTCTCCGGGATGGATATGATTTTGTCCTGTTTTGGTATTGTGAGAGTTACTATTTTAAAAGTAGATCTTTCACATTATCGGAAAGATTATCCCATGTTCCTCCTCTGCTATGATTATATAATTGGGTCTTTTTTTAAAATAGATTTTCAATAGCTATTTTAAGCTATTGAAGTTATGACGAATTTTATGAATTCCGGATTGTCGACTTCCACGATTGGAACGCCTGTTTCAAGCTCTTTGATTTTTTCCATATCCTCATCAGTTAATTCAAAGTCGAATACATCTGAATTTTATATCATTCTGGATTCCTTTGTTGATTTTGGGAAAACAACAATGTCTCTTTGAATCAGCCATCTTAAAATTACCTGTGCAACTGATTTTCCATATTTGCTGCCGATTTCAGAAAGAATCGGATTGTTGAATATGTCATCTTTTCCTTCTGCAAGTGGTCCCCATGCTTCAACCACTGCATCAAACTCTTTGTGGAATTCAACTGTTCCTTCCTGCTGATAGAAGGGGTTTACTTCAATCTGGTTTACCATAGGTGGGATTTCAGCATGCAATGCGAGATCTGTGAAGCGTCCCTGTGTGAAGTTGCAAACTCCTATTGCTTTGATTTTTCCCTCTTTGTATAAGTCTTCTACTGCTCTCCATGTTGAGTACACATCACCCATGCATTGGTGCAGTAAATACAAATCAACGTAATCTGTTTGGAGTTTATCTAATGATTCCTGGAATGCCTTTTTGGTTTCTTCATAACCGTATGATGAAACCCATACCTTTGTGGTTATGAAGAGTTCTTCTCTTGCGATTCCTGATTCTTTTATGGCTTCACCGATTTCTGCTTCGTTGAAATATGCCTGTGCAGTATCGAAATGTCTGTATCCTACTTCAATTGCTTTTTTTACAACATCTTTTGTTTCTTTCGGAGGTATTTGGAAAACACCAAAACCCAGTTGCGGAATTTCCACGCCGTTTGATAAAGTTTTATATTCCATGATTTTCACCTACTTTTTACTATGTGATGTGACCATATATAAATGTTTCCTAAGGAAACATTTTCTTAAAGAAAATATTTTTATACTATTAGATACAAAATAAATAATCATGACATTACCAAGGCAATTCAAAAAAGAAAACTCACAAAACATATTAATATATCACTATGTGGAAGAGCTTGTAAGTGACTTTGGAGAATACACAACAGAGCATTACAGTGATGAAGACATTACTCCTGTGGAATTGCCGTTCCTGTTAAGAATAAGGTGTGTGGACAAAAGCACACAAAAAGACCTTGTCGATTTGTTCCACGTAAGCAATGGATATGCATCAAAAATCCTAAGGAAATTTGAAGACAAGGGATTAATAACACGATTTGAGGATCCTGAAAACAGAAGAAGAAAAATCGTTAAGCTAACTGATGAAGGCATCAGGAAAACAGATGAAATCCTAACACACATCAGACAATGGGAAAACAACCACATGTGTGGAGATGAACTTGAAACACTCAAAAGATTATTATTCAAATTCTTAAGTGAAAACTAGTTAAGGTTATAGGGTTATGTTTTCAACAAGAAATTTAATTTAAATTTCCAACTGCTGTGGTTTTAATAGTTGCTAAAAACAAAATTTAAGAATAATTTAAAAGATATATTTCATTAGTAAGTGATTTTAATGGAAGTCAAAACAAAACCTGTTGAACTGATTGAATTATTTTACGATTTGATTTTTGTATATGCAATATCAAAGTTAACAGCATTAATTTCAGAACCGATAAATGGTGTAATTCCACCATATAACTTTTTTGCTTATTTGATTACTTCATTTGTGATTCTGCAGGCATGGCTTTATTTTACAAACTATGTGAACAGATATGGGCAGTGGAAGTGGTATGACTATGCTTTTGCCTGCGTAAACATGATTTCAGTAATTTATATGGCAAATACGATTTCCAATGATTGGGCTACAATGGCGTTTCCATTTGACCTTTCAATGCTGGTGCTGTTATTGACTGTTGTGGCATTGTATTCCATTCAAGCTAGAAAAGAGCATTCGATGGATGGTGCGGCGGGCAATTCAATAACAATACTGTCAGTGGTTTGTACAATTTATGTAATAGCCATTTTATGCACTTTTTTTAATTTGACAGATTATGTTATCTGGATAAATGTCGTTGCGGTTTTAACCGGTGCCTTTTTACCATTCTTTATCAGAGGCAAGTTTGACAAAAGTATTATCAGTTTCCCGCATCTGGTTGAGAGATTTGAACTGTTGACAATCATAACATTCGGTGAAGCGATTGTCGGCCTTACACATTTCTTTGACACATCAAACTTCAATCTGGTTCCAATATTAGTGTTCTTTATAATTTTAACAATGTTCGGCTCATATGTTATTCAGATTCATCGTTTGATGGAACATCAAAGAGTGGAACGGTCACTGAGACTAATGTTCAGCCATTACTTTATTGTAATCAGCATTAATCTGGTCACTGTGGCTTTGGAGCTGATACATACAGGTGAAGTAAACCATTTATTTGCAAGCGGATTGATGATTGTATCGCTGGTTATTTTCTACTTGTCAATAATGGCAAATAAGGAATATTATAAGCAAAATATCAAATTAACAAAAAGAGATGTACTGATGATGATAGGAACCACAATTGTGGGAATAGTCGTTATTTTGATATTCATTTCAAATTTATACGCTTTCTTAATCGGAAGCTTAATCATTACATTCGGCAATTTTGAAGTATTGCTTGTGAAGTATAAAATGTTTTTAAGGAACTGAAAACTGTTAATTATATTTAATTACAAATATTGTTTTAAGGTGATAGTTTGAATAAAGATAGGATAATGGCTTTAAGTGACGGCATTGTTGCAATTGCAGCAACAATAATGGTTTTGGAATTGGCGGTTCCTCAAACAATTTCTATTGATTCCCTATTATCTCAAGTACCTATTTTTTACTCATATGTGGTCAGTTTTTCATTAATCTATTTGGCTTGGAGATCACATCACAATGCATTTGAAAAAGCGGATTTAATTGACGGTAAAGTATTTTTGGCTAATGGGATCTGGTTATTTTTCATCACATTGATTCCATTCACAACTGCCCTTGTGGGTAATGGGCCAAGTGAAACACTAGCAGAAGCTATTTATGTTATTTCATTGATTTTATGGACAGCATCATTTCAATTTTTAGATATTGCAATAACAAAAGCAAACCCCCAAGCACAGAAAGATGAAGTACGTGACAATAAATCAAGGTTGCTTCTTTTTGGAGGTTATTTCATAGCTTTAATCGTTGCATTCATCATTCCTGAACTGACTACTATAATTATTGGGGTGGATGTTTTAATAATGGCTGCAAATCTTTTTTTGAATGTAAAAAGCGGTTGAATATGGGGATTTAAATGAAATACATTAAATTAGGAAACTCTGATTTGAAAGTCAGCAGAATATGTATGGGTTGTATGGGTTTTGGAGATCCTGAAAATGGAATGCACACATGGACCTTGCCTGAAACAGAATCAATAGAAATAATTACAAACGGACTCGACAATGGAATTAACTTCTTTGATACTGCTATCGGTTATCAGAATGGAACTTCGGAGCAATATGTTGGAAAAGCAATAAGGGAGAACGCTTCACGTGAGGATATTGTTGTCGCAACAAAGTTTTTGCCACGCTCACAGGAGGATATTGAAAACAATGTATCTGGAAGACAGCATATCCACAATATGGTTGAAAAAAGCCTGTCAAATCTTGGACTGGATTACATTGACCTTTATATCTATCACATGTGGGACTACAACACGCCGTTATATGACATTCTTGAAGGCCTAAACGAGGTCATTGAGGAAGGTAAAGTTAAATATATTGGAATATCAAACTGTTTTGCCTGGCAGCTTGCAAAGGCCAATGCACTTGCTGAAGCGGAAGGTTTTGCCAAATTTGTATCAATTCAAGGCCATTACAATTTGATTTTTAGAGAAGAGGAACGTGAAATGATTCCATTATGCCGCACTGACAACATTGCTGTAACACCTTACAGTGCGCTTGCTTCAGGAAGACTGTCCAGATTTCCTGGTGAGGAATCCAAAAGACTGAATGAAGACTTTTATGCAAAATTGAAATATCAAAATTCCGAACAGCAAGATTTGGAGATTATCAAAAGAGTTGATGAAATCGCTCAAAACTATGGTGTGTCAATGACTGAAGTGTCTTTGGCATGGCTGCTTACAAAAGTGACTGCACCGATTGTAGGAGCCACCAAAATGCATCATGTTGAAGGTGCAGTCAATTCCGTTGATTTGACATTAACAGATGATGACATTGGCTATTTGGAGGAACCATATGTGGCTCATGAT
>JAFRFD010000031.1 GCA_017434525.1 Methanobrevibacter sp. | reverse complement strand
GTATTCAAAGATGGGCAAAGCAAAGTTTCTGCTGTGGCTGATATTGTAGTACAGGATTCGGAGGAAGCCATAAGGCTTGAAAAAATCCTTGTTGCCATGCTAAATAGTAAATCAGTACGGTATGGAAATTCAAGTATGCACTTGCAGTATTTGGAATATGAAAACAAAGTTAGGGTAACACTGTGGGGAAATCTTGCTTTTGTACGGAATGTACTGGATGCTGTTTCTGAAATTATTGAACAACAGAAATAAGGAAAGGATTATATGTATGAAGATTGAATTGCTAAAGGGAAAAGAAATTGCTATTGTATCAAGTAATGAAAAAATCATTACAGATACACAGTCTGCACTTGATTTAGTGATGACCGTAAAATATGAGACTGGTACAAATAAAATAATTATGGAAAAACGAAATATTGCTGCTGAATTTTTTGTTTTAAGCAGCGGTATGGCAGGTGAAATTTTGCAAAAGTTTATTAACTATCACATTAAAATTGCAATCTATGGAGATTATTCTAAATACACAAGCAAGCCATTGAAAGACTTTATCTATGAGAGTAACAAAGGCAAGGATGTTTTCTTTGTTGCTACGCTGGATGAAGCGATTGATATGTTGACTCGTTGAACGGAAATATAAGGAGAGCGAACAATGGATAAATCTAAGAAGAAAGAAATTCTGTCAGAATGGAAAGAACGTCATCCGGTAATGGGCGTGTTTTCTGTCAAGTGTATTGCAACCGGAGACCAATTTTTTGATAGCTCCCGTGACGGCGGTACTTGGTTCAACCGTCATGGTTTTGAGTTGAATAGCGGTAACCACAGAAACAAACACTTGCAGGAGCTTTGGAATATCTATGGTGAAAGTGGCTTTGCGTTTTTTACTGTCAGTGAACTTGAGTACGAAAACATGGCAGATGTAAAGCCGAGTGATTTGAAGGAACTGCTGGAATTGTGTTTCCTTGAAAATCCGTCAGCAAAAAAATTATAGGAAAATGAAAAGAATAACTTGCAGTTTGTCGCAGCTTTTGTTATCAGCTACCATTGCATTAAATAATCAAAAGTGAATAGAATTATAGCCGTCCCGGAAAATTGCATTTTTGCAATTTTTGGGGGCGGCTTTTTTCTTTTGTTGCACAGGTGAGGTATTTGGCGGTTGAAATTGATTTTTTGCGTATATTCGGGTGAGACGAATAAAAAAATCGTCAAAAAACTCAAGGAGGTACGCAAATGACAATCTATGAAACCATCAAGGCGGCAGTCCCGGTCAGACAAGCCGCCGAACACTACGGGTTGAAAGTCAACCGCAATGGTATGGCTTGCTGCCCGTTCCACAATGACCGACACCCAAGCATGAAGCTGAACGAGTTGTCTGTGTGGTTATACGATCCAGAGAGTCGAGCTTGTTCCTCGTCCACAGGATCTCCGACTTCAGTCTCTCTTCCTGTCGATCATAGTTGTCATATTGAAGTAATGGTATTTATCCTATGTGATATTTGTATGCCT
>JAFRFD010000169.1 GCA_017434525.1 Methanobrevibacter sp. | reverse complement strand
TTTTAAAATCTTTTCAATAGGGAGTTTCCAACAGTATTATGTAATCTATTGTCTAGACAATATTGAAGTTGGCGTTAATTAAATAGTTATATATAACTTAAAAATGAAATTATTAATTAATTATAATTTTGGAGAGAGTTATATGAAAGGACATGTGATAGTTGTCATACTTATGTTCTCTCTACACTAGTTTTTTTTGAACTTATACTAATTAAAAATTTTCATTCGTATAAAACTTATAAAAAAAGTTCCGATGCTTATCAAAATCTGTACTGAAACTCTGATAGAAAATTAATTTTTTGATGATTATAAAATTTTTTAACTTTAATTTAATGATGTATTATTTTGATAAAAAATATTTAAAAAAGAAAATGATTAGAAGTTTTATTCTATTGTGATGCATTCGTTTGGGCAAATATCCACACAGGTTTCGCAGTAACTACATTCATCAGGGTCATTGATGGTTAATTTGCCATCTTCAAGAATTAAAACTTCCATAGGACAAACGTCGGTGCAGTCTCCGCAATTGTCGCATTTATCAGTATCTATTGTAATTTCAGCCATTCTTTTAACCTCCAGTTTAGCATGCTCTATGTCCGCAGCATTTTTCCGGATCATGTGGAATGTTTGGGTCGTGGTGGTCTGGATATGGTTTTCCGCATGTCAATGGTCCTCTTCCACGGGCAGAACCGCAGCATCCTCCCATCCTTTTGTTGTGGTTTAATATTGAATCGATGTCTAAGCCTTTCACTTCACCGACATATTCTATTGTTTCGCTGTGGCATCTTGGACATATATGGTGTTCGCCGTTCAATGTTATCCAATTGAAGCCACATTCTTTACAGACATATTCTAGATTATCAGCCATCTTAAATCATCTCCCTCTTTAAATGTTGCATAATCCTCTTCCCTGTAGTGGTGAACCACATTCTGGGCATGTTTTGGTTCTGCATGGAATGCCTCTAATTTTTGGTTCTGTGTATCCGCAATTAGGGCAACTGCATGTGTCATTTGACATTCTGTTTCTATTATTTGCATTCAATTTGCGAATGTTTGTTGATTTGCAGTCCGGGCATTCCTCATATTCTTTTTCTGGATTTGACCATTGAAAACCACAATCTTCGCATAAGTATTTATTTGGATCAATCATTGTATCACCTTTTACAACAACTATTGGTCGGCCTTCAATTAGAGAAACAGCTAGTTTATGCCTTGCAGAGTTTAGAATTCTGTGGAATGTTGACTGTGAGATTCCCATAAATTCCGCAGCCTCCGTTTGTTTGATATTATGATAGTCTTTGAATCTGATTGCTTCAAACTCATCTACAGACAGCTCTATCGGTTTCAGGTTCCTTTTCAACTCATGCCTGTGGCATGTGACTACTCTCCTCATTCTTTTAGGTCTTACCATAATTTTCTCCCCAAATGTATCTTCAGGTATTATGAATATATATTCATAACTTCTATTTAAATGTTACTTTAAAATGAGAAATTTGAAAATCTCCATCCTCTCCAAAGGAGATGTTCAACTATGTAAATCCACTTTTAGTTTGTTTTTGATTTTTTTTGAATTGAAAATGATTCATATTTAACAAAAATGAATCAACAGATAATCGAAATTGGTTAAAAATTAAAACCTAAAAAACCAGCTTAGGGGAAACGGATTTAGAAAAGATTTATATACTATACAATAGATATTAGTTTACAAGTATACTAATTTAGTTTACAGGTATACTACTTTTTAGAAGGTGAATAAAAATGAGTATAAAGAAAGTTGTTGTAGCAGGAGGAGGAGTCCTTGGAAGTCAAATTGCATTACAATCTGCATACTGTGGATTTGATGTTACTATTTGGCTTAGAAGTGAAGGATCAATTGAAAGAGCAAAACCAAAACTTGAAAGATTCAAAAATGTCTACATTGAAGACCTTGAAGCAATGAAAACCGATGAAATGGCATACTGCAGGGGTTTAATCAAAAAAGATGAAATTTCTGATGAAAAAATTGATGAATTAAAAGAACAAGTTCAAAAAGCACATGATAGCTTAATTTTAACAACAAGTTATGAAGAAGCAGCAAAAGATGCAGATTTAATCATTGAAGCAATTGCAGAAATTCCAGATGAAAAAATTGCATTTTATCAAGAATTGGCTAAATATATGCCTGAAAAAACTATTCTCGTGACAAATTCATCAACTTTACTTCCATCAATGTTTGCCGAATATACTGGAAGGCCTGAAAAATATCTTTGTTTACATTTTGCAAACTCAATTTGGAAAAACAACACAGCAGAAGTTATGGGTCATGCTGGAACTGAACAAAAATACTTTGATGAAGTCGTTAAATTTGCTGAAGACATTAACATGATTCCATTAGAAGTTAAAAAAGAGCAACCAGGTTATATATTAAACTCTTTATTAGTACCATTTTTAAATGCCGCAACTAAATTATGGGCCAATGATGTGGCAGAACCTGAAACAATCGATAAAACTTGGATGTTGGCAACTGGTGCTCCAAAAGGACCATTCCACATTATTGATATTGTTGGTTTAACAACATTATACAATATTGCTTTAATGAATCCTGAAGCTCAAGACCCTGATTCACTTCAATCAAAAATGATTGAAAAACTTAAAGAAAAAATAGACAAAGGAGAACTGGGAATAAATGCTGGAAAAGGATTTTATGAATATTAAATCCTTTTTTTAATTTTTTAGGTGATAATATGATTGTAAGTGTTATTGGAGGAACAGGTCCACAAGGACTTGGAATCGCTGAAAGATTATCTATTGCTGGTGTAGAAGTGATTGTAGGTTCAAGAAAAGAAGAAAAAGCATTGGACGTAGTTGCAAAAGCTAAAGAGGACTTAGCAGGCTATAACCTAAACATGACCGGTATGGCAAACGAAGACGCCGCAAAAGTAGGGGATGTATTGATTCTTACAGTGCCTTTAGCTGCTCAAAAGCCAACAGTTGAAGGAATCAAGGAATTCTGTACTGATAAAATAGTCATGGATGCAACCGTACCATTAGAAACAGCAATCGGTGGAAAACCATTCAGATTTGTTGATTTAATGGAAGGATCCGCTGCAGAAAGAACTGCAAAAATCCTTGAGGGAACAGGTGCAAAAGTAATCTGCGCATTCTGTAACATTTCAAACTCACACCTCGCAAACATCCCAGAAGAAATCGACTGTGACTGTTTGATAGCAGGTGACGACAAGGAAGCAAAAGAAATTGCAGCAGAAATCATCGACAAAATACCTGGAATCAAAACAATCGACACAGGTATCTTGGAAAAAGCAAGAATCATCGAAAAAATCACCCCATTATTAATTGGATTAAACATTAAATACAAATCCCATTACGGTGGTTTAAGAATTACAGGAATTCCAAAAATCAGATAAAAAAAGTCTTTTTAATCAAAATCATACCTTTTTTAGATGGAAAAAATAAATTTGATCAATAGATGATTTTATCAACCATTTTTTCATCTTTTTTCCATCTAATTTTTTATAATAGTTTTAATAAATTATATTTTGGTGTTTCAATGAGTTCTGATAATATTGATTTATATAATCCTAATCGTTTTGGTGATTTATTATTTATTTTTCATACAAATCATAAAAAATATTTAAATGACTTATTTTCCCAATATGATTTGAATCTGGTTCAAGTTTTATGTTTATTAAGATTAAATGAGGAGAACAACTTAAATCAAAAGGATTTATCAGATGGGTTTTACTTAACTAAAGGTGCTATAACTAAAGCGGTCAAAAAATTGGAAAAGAATAATTTTATTATACGTGAGAAATCAACTTCCGATAAAAGACAGTATACTTTAACTTTAACTTCTAAAGGAAAAAACATGATTCCAATTATAGAGGAAATAAATGCTCAATGGGAAAATGAAATAGGCCTAAATGAAGTATCTGAGGAATTTAATAAAACCTTTACTAGACTAACATTTAAATCCGTCGAATTAAATAAAAATAAAAAATAACCACATTAATTACTGAAAACTTACTTCTAAAATTGTTTTCATATAAATTAAACTTCTAATACGAACAATTCATATAAAACGAAACTTATTCTCAAAACTTTGATTTGCTGATGTGTTTTTGACATTAACACCAATGATATAGAAAATCAAATTTTATTCAACTTTGCTATATCATGAGCCTTTTCAAACTAATCTTCGAATCTCAAATGGGTGATGTTAATATAAAACCAACTGTTAAATGAAAAGAAAATAGCTATTAATATATATCTTGAAATTTAAAATATTAATTAACTAATAAAATTATTTGGAGAGGAAGAGTATGAAAGGGCATGCGAAAGTTGTCATACTTATGTTCTCTCTACACTACTTTTTTTTAGAAATCATGATAATTAAATATTTTCATCTATACTGGGTGAAACTGGGATGGTGGAAATACAAATCCTGAACATCTACTATAATCACTGACATAACCTGAACCAACTAATGA
>JAFRFD010000168.1 GCA_017434525.1 Methanobrevibacter sp. | reverse complement strand
GTAGCTATTCGGGAAACTATGATTACATCTATTTGGATAATCTGGCAAGCAGTTCTTATTCTAATCTTTTCAGAAGTGACTTGAAAAACCTGAAGATCAAAACCCCGGACAAAAGTGAATGTCAAGTATTATACCTTCCAGCTTATGGATCTCAAGCTGCAGCAATACTTGTGAGAATTCCAACTGGCAAAATCTCCCAGACAACAAAGCTATTGTTGGATGTTCATGACAGATCAACTACCTTCAGCAGCACTTTGTCAACTGGTGGTGAGGTGTTAATGTTTGATGCAAATTCTGATACATACTCAAACTTTTTCATGAATTACTCAGGTTTATCATCAAATAATGATTCAACTGACGGAGGTCATTTCCTAAGAGCTAGGCTTGTTCCGAACCTTGAGGGAACTGCTCCAAATGTTTTATACTCTACATTTGCTTCAGGTCAACCATTAGCCAACAATCGTGTCACTATTATAAGATTCAAACATATTAGTGGTAATGTTTTTGTTAATGATAATGCAACATATCTTGGTTCAACTATTGGAGGTATCATGATGCAGGTTGATGGAACTCTTGGCTTTGATGATTCTGATGTAAAAGCTACTACATGTTATTGGGGCGGAGAAAAAGAGTACCTAATGTTTAATGGTGCTGAGACTTTAGTATTAGCTAGTTCTTTTGATGCTTATAATCATGGAACTGATGATGAGGGAGATTGGAAACAATACCATCTTCATGACCGTGTGGGAACTGGAACATCCAACACTTCAGATTATCTTGAAGGATTCAGCAGAAATAATCCAAGTAAACTTTATCAAACCAATTATGCTGAGATTGAAGTTTCTCCAACAATGTATGCTACAACTGATTTTGAAGAATTCAATTATGTTGACCTTAAGTGGATGTTAGTGTTCCCGTCTCCATTGTTTGCAGCTAATGGAATTCCAACTATAACAGTAACGGAAAGAGATGCTAAACATGGAATCAGATTATATAAAGGTGCTCATGAATATCCTAAGGCTTATAAAGGTAGCACGTTATTGTGGGATGCTAATGATGAGAACTTGGAAGATACTGGCCTGCATTTGCCGGATAAAATAATTAACGGAAATTGGGATTGGGTGTTTTAAATGATTATTGATTATGATGACGGAAGTACAATAGCACATGGCCGTGGATATCCAACAGGTCTTGAACATACGGAGAAAATGGATGTTATTGCCTGTTTACTGGATGAGGGCGAAAGGACTTATGTTAATGATGAACATACGGCTTGGATTTCAGAAAACCAATGTGCAGTCGGTGAGATGGTAACATTAGATGAATCATCCACAATGGAACATACAATAGTTAAAAAGGCTAAGGAAGGTGATTTGGCTTTTGGCTATCTTCTAGGTAAGGTTCAGGTTAGAAGTTCGGGACATACTCTTGTTACTGTGGCCGTGCTTGGAGATGTTTTCAGATTGAAACTCAAACGCCCAACACCTGCAGATATATTGCCGAACACCAGAATCTACATTGATAATGATGGCGAGTGCAATCCAGTACATGGCCATGATTTAAGACTCTTATCCATTGTTAACCTAACGGAAAACAATCGTACTGATTACATTAGAGTTTACAGGCAGATGTCTGAAATTGAAATGTATCCTGAATCTCAGAACTGTATTGATCTTGCTGATTGCAGTTTTGAACAGGATCCTATAACTCATGTCGTTAATATGATCGTACCAACTGAGGCCAATATTATGGCGCAGGCTAATTATGTTAAAGATAATGACGGTGTTACTTATTGTGAGCTTCCAGATGTAGCTATTGTTAATGACGTTCGTTTTGTGTGGGAAGACAATAAACTTTACATGGAATG
>JAFRFD010000167.1 GCA_017434525.1 Methanobrevibacter sp. | reverse complement strand
TATCATGCAATTCTTCAGGTTCCATTTTATTAAAAATATTAATTTTACTTTTCTTTGGCATGATAATATATTTGTCAGAACTAGTATATAAAAGACATGACAATTCTATGCTAAGTAACTATAATTAATTTTTTGCCAAATAAGTTCATTATTGATGTGAAAAAATATTCTCAAAAAAGTAAAAGAGATTTAATGGATTCAGTCATCCATCCCTATCAATCTTTTTAAAGGCTAAAGGATATATGGCAAGCATTATGAAAGTACATAGAGAATGTACGATGCATTTAACCAGGTCAGTATTGCCTGCAAATTTTGGGATTAAGATGAAAAGCAATACAAACAATATGACTGCTCCAACAAGTCTGACTATTGCATCCCTTCTGCTTTTAGGATTTTCGAAGTTAACATATTTTTCTTCAACAAGAAAACCTAATGAAATTCCCAAAGTCAATGTCACATACTTAATATAACTCATTTCAGGACAGAACAATACACCAACCAAAGACAGAACAATAATAGCCAAATAGAGATATAACCTATTTTCAATCTTGTCATAAAGATGAGACAATATTAAGATTATCGCCAAAGCAATGAAAAACCCAGCAATAGTATCAGTCGGAAAATGAACACCTAATCCAACTCTTGAAAGAGCAACAATCAAAACTCCAATCAATCCAATAGAGACATATAGAATATTCCTGACATATATCGGAATTGCCAAAAACATGTTGGTTGCCATCATCGTATGTCCGCTTGGAAACGAATATCCTTGGATTTTAAAGTCAAGAGGATTCTGGTCAGCCACATTGGCATGAATGCACTTGATTTTATCAACAACTGCATACGGCCTTAAACGTGCAACGGTCATCTTGACAAATTCGCAGCACACACCAGCCACACCCAACGAAAGCAATGTGAATTTACCCCAATCCTTGTTGTATGCCAAATAGATTGAAATAAATATCAATGCAATGACATTTTTAGAGATAACTTCTGCAATAACTCCAAAGAATCTTAATACGAAATCTGGAAGAGAACTTTGGAGGAATATTATCAGAGAAACTTCCCATGGAAAATAAAAAACTGTTTCAAACATACTTTTAAATATATTTTTCAGTTAATAAAAAGATTACTTATTGAACCTCTCCAGCTTGTAGAAGCCGGAGATTCTTAGGCCATACCTACTGTGTCGACAAAACATTTCCATCCATATTTATAAATGAATTTGTTTTCACTATTAGGTATGAAATCTACTAAGCACATTACCATTGAACCCGTGGCGCGTAGACCTTCGTATAAAATGTTTTTTGCAGTATTTACATCTCTTTGATGTACTGCATAACAATGAGAACATTCCCATTCTCTTTCTTCACGACCTAAGTCATGATTGATTTCTCCACAAACATGGCATTTTTTACTCGATGGAAACCATCGATCGATTTGTACGAATTCACGACCATATAACTCTGATTTGTATTTTATCATTTCTATGAGTTTTTCCCATTCGATTTCATGTATGCTTCGGCTTAAGTTACGTGATTTAATCATTCCTCGAATGTTGAGTGTTTCCATGGCTATGAATTGGCAGTGTTTGACTATATTATAGGATATTTTATGATAATAGTCGTTTACTGCATTATTTTTCTTTCTTATCCATTTGTGGAGTTTTTTTAGTGTTTTTTCCAGTTGGATCCGTCTTATTTTTTGCCGTCGAGTTTGCGTTGGTAATACTGTATTCTTTCGTTTATTTTCTTCAGGTCAGGTTTGGCTATCGCCTTTCCGTTGGAAAATGTTAAAAAGTCAGTTAGTCCAAAATCTATTCCGACATATAATCCTCCATAGGAAAATTCATCATGTCTATTTTCATATAATTCGTATACTATACATATGTACCAGCGTCCGTTTTCGTATTTTAATGTAGCCTCTTTGATTTGGCCTTTGATGTGTTTTCTATGCTTAACGGTTATTTTTCCCAGCTTAGTTACTCGTAATTCATTTTCAGACAACCACCTAATGGCCCCTACATTACCCTCTTTTGTATCATGAAAATTGTTTCGCAGAGTAATTGAAGTTACTGGATTTGTTTTACGTTTTTTAAATCTTGGAGCACCAGTTCTACGGTCATAATATCCTCCATATGCTTTTATTAGTCTATCAGCAGATGCTTGAAGGCAGTATTTCCCCAATTTCTAAAACTCAAAATCTGTTAGGATTTTAGGAATATTTTCCACTCCCTATCCAAATCTATATAATTGTCATGATAATCAATCATCTAATTTACCTACTCTTTTTTTACAATGCCGTCAACCTACTTTTTAATTTCATATTTTTTTTCCTTTTATGTTGGTCTGTAGTTCAGATTGAATTTTCTCTGTTTTTTAGGGTTTCTTTTTGTTGTCTGTTTTTTCGTGGATTTGTTTGGGGATTTCGTGCAGAAAATTATCAGATTTTTT
>JAFRFD010000166.1 GCA_017434525.1 Methanobrevibacter sp. | reverse complement strand
TAAAAACCAGAGCAAAAACAGGACATTATCGATTAAAAAGCAAAAATAAATTCAACCAAGAAATCTACTCAAGAAGAAACAATGTAGAATCAATATTTAGCGTAATAAAAAGAATATTCAACGGAACAAACAGAAGCAGAAGCCTAAAATTATCAAACAAAGAAACAAAACTCAAAAACACAATTTACAACATTTACAGATCAACTCAAATTCAATGAAAATTAGGATTTCTACAAAGCCAAAAATTAAATATCACAATTTAAATGTGAAAATAACCCTATTATTAAAGAAATAGGGCCATTAATCACATCGAATATTTTGTCATACATTTTTCTTTTATTTGAAAAATCTTTCTTGTTAAAAAAAGAATTATTACAAATAAAAAAGGCATATGTCCCACCCGCCTGCCCAAAAATAATGGAATTTTATCCATTATGACCTGTTTTAAACCTATGACATGACTATTTGAAAATACACATTGTTTCGTCCTTATTCATATCATGATAAAATTCCACTTTATCCTCATCAAAATCTATAACCTGAACCATAGAATATATGTCATCGTTTAGATTAGGATTTATATCCTTGAGAATATTGTGATAATCAAATATCATATCCCGATTGAATTCTATTTTTTTCTCGTTTTCAAATAATGCTCCATAATATATCTCCGCTTCAACTAAATCCTGGAACATGTGGCTTCCAAAAGATAATTCAGGCATATAACCTACTTCACTATATGCCTCTTCCAGAATTGCGGAGAAATGACTAATATCCGCAAACACCACAGGAATGCCTAATTCAGGAGAGGAAGTGCCGATTCTTCCTGGAACTATTAACATTGCAGTCTTATCATTATTTCTACAATAAGCATTTACCTCACTGATTACACGGGATATTGAACTTTTTTGAGCATAAGGATATTCATAATACTTATGCGGATCAACATAGCAGATTGTATCAATTTTAATCTTTCGTGACATGCCCATAGAAGATTCCTTGATATGGAAGAAAACATTTTTATCTTCAGGCATTTCAATAGATTCATTATTTGTTGAAACCTGAAGAGGACGGCACTGCAATAAGTTTATATTAAAAGAATTGTCCTCACCAAAATTCACCGTATATTCAATGTCAACAGGATAGTCATAAGCGGTTTGCAAGGTATTGAGAATTTCTTTCATCTCATCAATAAACTCATGATTTTTTACAATTCCCTCACAATTGACAAAAACTATTTCACGACGTTGCCCACGTTCACGAAACATTCTTTCCGCATCACGGTCATGCTCTATCAAAACTTTTTTTGCGTATTTTGGAATAACCTCTAACCCCTCATCGATGGAAATGTCATGAAGGGAGATATTTTTCAAATCAATTACATCAAGATAATGTTGAGAATACCTGTGCTTTTCCTTTATGTCCTTCATCATAGTCAGTTCAGGTTTATCCAGATTAATAATTCTCGGATAATCCTTTTTTGTCCTGTCAACAGCTTTTGTACCCAGACCCATTACAAGCCTTAGCATACCTTTGCTGTTGTCCATATCCGGTAGCGGAGAATATGGGCTGTATGAAAATCCTACACCCGCAGCGGTCGGGAAGAAATAATCATCATAATAAGAACCGGAAACCCTTTGAACTAAAAGGCCCATCTGCTCGTCAGTATCATCCAAACCGTTTAATTTCCGATATTCTAAAGCGGAAACATTCATAGTACTTGAATATACAACTTTCACCGCCTCTTCAAAAGCGGCCAAACGTTCTTCAAGAGTTCCCCTATTTACGCAGAAAACTGATTCATATTTTCCGGCAAATGCATTGCCATAACCGTCTTCAAGAAAACTGCTTGAGCGGACAATAATAGGGTTTTGGCCAAAATAATCCAAAATCCGAATAAATTCTTTTTTAATTTGGTCTGAAAAACTACCCTTTTTAAGAGCTTCCTCCAACTCTTTGCCGTATTTATAATAACCGTCTTTTGTTCTCTGTTTTACACGAAGATCCCATAAATCATTTGAAACAATATATGTGTAAAATAAATCTGAACCTATATAAAATGAATCATCAGGTTCAAAGTTATTATATATATCCGGGCGGTCTTTTTCTATTATTTTTCTTGAAAGCAGCATTCCACAGGTTTTACCGCCTACCAATCCACTGCCTACACGACGGTCATAAATTGTGATATAATCATCAAAAGTAAAGTATTGCCTGATTTTAGAAAGCATCTTCTCATCTTTCGTCATCATCAGCTCACTAATCTTATCGCATTCATCATCAATATTTTTACCCTCTTGATACTCCCTTTTAAGCTGAAGCATGTATCTTTCCCAGCTGTCTAAAGTCTGTTCATTCTGATACTTATCGGAATTGATGGTTTTATAATATTTGCTAACTTCCTGGCCGTCCTGGAGAACTTTAACAAAACCTGTTGTCGGGTTGAATTTATGTCCTAAAAACATTGTTTGAGAATATCTGTTCCATACTTTTAATGGGGTGACATAAACTTCCTCTGCAGAATTGGAGTATACATTCAAGAACAGTTGTGTTGTTTCACGAATTTTAGCAATGGCTTCATAGGAATGCCTTCCACGAAGAATTGGGAAGAAAGCTACAGTATCCAATTGGAATAAAAATGGGCATGTAACTTTAAAGAAATTACCCATCATCAAATCCGTTGACCAAACGGCCTGAAGGTCACTTAAACAGTCAAAAACATAGAATGCGTCAAAACCCTCTTTTTCTATGATTCTGTGAACTTCCAATGTAAATGTTTCAAACTGTTTATATGGATCCACCAGATATATTTTAATCCCATCACGTTCTATCATGGAAAATTCCGTGTCAGGATTGTTCTGTTCCATTTCAAGTAATCTGAAATCTTCTTCAGTCATTTCTATCAATGGATGATGATTAGCAAATCGAACGTATATTAAGTTTCTATTATCTTCTTTTGCCTGTTTTACATAAGGATTGACAAAGTAAGAAAACTCATTTAAATTTGTAACATTCCATACTACATTATCCCCTAAGCGAATATTGTCTAAAGCATTATCAAGCCCAGGAATTCCTGATTTAATTCTATCGAATGCAGCCATAATAATATCTCCCAGATTAATTTTTAATTTCTCACCATAGGCACACCAGTTAATTGTGAAGCCTCCACAGTTAATGCAACAAGATCTTGACGTTCGAGATTTTCTATATCAGTATTACCCGCCTGTTGAGTTAAAGAGGTTACTTCCTGAGTCATTGCCTCAATATAATTTGCAACTTGCCGGCCTTTTCTTATAGGATCCAATCTTCTTCTAAGCACCCTCTCCTGTGTTGCGATTCCTTTAGGACAAATTCCTTCAGAACAGGACTGACAAACTTTACAGCCAATTGAAATCAAAGCAGAAGTAGCAATATACACTGCATCTGCACCTAAAGCTATTGCTTTTGCCACATCAGCTCCAGACCTTATTCCACCAGCAGCCACAAGACTTACCTCACTTCTTAAATTGATGTCTTTAAGAGCGTCATCCGCTTTCACTATCGCCTCTATTGTAGGAATACCAGCATGCTCTGTAACCACTTCCGGTCCTGCACCGGTTCCTCCCTGCATACCATCAACTACAATAATGTCCGCACCGGCTTTTGCAGCGATTTTTACATCCTGTTCAACTCTACCTGCAGCAAATTTTACAATAATTGGTATTTTCCAGTCTGTAATTTCCCTTAACTGGTCAATTTTCATACCCAAATCCTCAGGCCCGACAATATCCATATGTCTGGCAGGACTTAATGCTGAAGTTCCTTCAGGAATATTTCTAACACTTGCCACTTCCGCAGTCACTTTATGGGCAAGCAGGTGTCCTCCCATACCTGATTTTGCACCCTGACCCATTTTTATCTCAACAGCTTCTGCATTGTTTAAATAGCTGGCTGAGACTCCAAAACGGCCAGATGCATATTGAGCAATCAGCTTATCGGCGAAATGCCTTTCTTCAGGAAGCATTCCTCCTTCACCAGTGTTGGTTATTGTACCCACTTTACTGCTTCCAATAGCCAGTGCCATTTTTGCTTCTTTACTTAATGCACCGAAAGACATTGCCCCAATCATGATAGGAGTATCTATTTCAATCGGATTTTCTGCAAATCTATCCCCAAGCACTACTGAAGTTTTACATGGTTCCCTGTATGAATCTATTGGAGGTCTTGACACTTGAGCAGGCAATATGCTTAAATCATCAAATGTTGGGATTTTTCTGGTTAATCCGCAACCACGTACCTTATAGGATCCAGTCTGACTTTTACGTTTGATTTCAACCATTGTTGAATTGGACCATACTCCTCTACCTTCATCAACAAGAGGTCTGACGTATATTGCATGTGTCGGACACATCTCTTCACAGATTTTGCATCCTACACAATTTTCCTGATGTATAGGCAGAGGTTCATCATTAATCACCTCATATACGTCATGAGGACAATTAGAATAACAGCTGTAACAATTCTTACAGGAGGATTTTTTAGGATTATCACATAAATACCAGCAGCAGCCCGGCCTATCATTATTCTGCCGGCAGATTTCTATTTTTCTTTCAACTGTAAATGACAATTAGTTCACCTCCTCGTTTATATTGCTTAATGGTTTGAATACTGGACAGACTGAATATTTTGTTCCTCCAGATTTAATAACTTCATCAATGTCACTTGTTAGCTTTGCATGAGGTTTCCAAGCCAGATAATCCTCTTTATCAACAATTAATGCCTCAGTTACAATTTCATTAGTTAATAAATAGTCCAGTAATGTTGTGACAATGGAACCGTCCTGACCTTGGCTATGCTTTAAAGATTTGACAGACAACACTTTCATAAAGTCCCCAATTGCTTTTGAATTGTCATTTCGCAAATCTTCAGGTATGAAAGTTCTTGGACACACTGCAAAACAGGCATGGCAATCCTGAGGACATTCCCCTTTCATTATAGGTTTTGTATCATCAATTGTTATTAGATTGTCTGGACATGCATATTCACAAGCTCCACAGAGCACACATGCACCGATGTCGATGACATTTGACTTTAAATCCAAGAAGTCGGACTCTGAAATTTCTTTTGCGATTGAATCATCGGATTTGCTCCTTTGGTATAATACCGGTCTGGCCAAAAATTCTCTTTTTTCAATCTCTTCAAGATTTTTGCTTAATTTGTTTTCTGCAAGCCTGTTAAGTAGACTGAATTGTGAATCTGTAAACTCTTTGGCTTCTATGAATTTCTGTTCCAAAGCCCCTTTGACTATTTCCTCGCCCTTTTCAGTTCTGATTATTAATGTTGACCATCCTTCATCTGATCCTATGGAACCTATTGAGATATCGGATGTTTCGGATGTCAGCTCAACACATATGTTGCAATTTTTTCTGATTATCCTTTTAGCTACTGACAAAGGAATTTTCACTGTTTCTCGAGTTTTCAACAATAGGAATATGAATCCTTTGTCAATCTGGAATTTTTCAATATCATCCATTTTTAAGTCATACTCTTTCAAGAGATTTTCAAAATATTTGTATGAAAAGTTCTCCATACAAAACAAGCCCAGTTTAACATCAATAGGACTATCAGTATAATATTGCAGTTTGGATGCTGCCATAATCTCACATGGTGTTCCAACCATTGCTATCTTATGTTCACTCATTTTTTTAGCCCCTATTGCATATTAACAATTTTTTTAAAATTATTATAATCAATGTCAGTTAATTCAAAACCATATTTTGTCAGGATTTCTTTTAGCTCGCTTTGGTCTTCAAGTGTGGTTTTTTCCATAACCGCATTTTTTCCTAAACTTTTCACATTTCCAAGAACATATATGGTTCCTCTCATAATTGATTCACCAACATCATCAGTTACATCACCCAGTATGATGAGTTTTCCTCCCATCATAAGCAATCCTGTCATGTATCCGCTGTTTCCACCAATTATTACGGTTCCCCCTTTCATGATTTCTCCTGTTCTTGAACCTGTACTTCCTTTTACTATTACTGTTCCTCCATAGATTCCCTGTCCTGCGCCGTCACCAGCAGTGCCTTCAATAATCAATTCCCCTTCAGTCATATTATCTCCAGCAAACCATCCTGCATTTCCATTGATATGCATCCTTGGCCCGTTAACCATTGTTCCGACAAAATAACCTGCAGATCCATTGATTTTTATCTCCACATCTTCAGTCAATCCCGCACAGATATTGTGTCTTGATTCAGGGTTGTTAATAATGAGTTTATCATGATTTATCGCTTGCTCTTTTATAGTGCGATTCAATTCTTTACTATCCATATCTTTTGCATCAATAACATATTCATTCATAGAAAAACCCCTTTATTAGATAGTATAAGCCCTTGTTTCGCCGGGAGCTATTTGTTCTATATTATCAGAATCTGTGACGTCATGCAATGCCATCTCTTCTGAAGCCACCGCAAAAATTTCATCAGTCTCCACCATCACTCCTGGCCTGAGACCAAGTTTATCCTTTGCAATGCCAATACCTTTAGGTGTCCCCACCAATATTGAAAATGGACCATCAAGATCAATGACCGCTTGATCCAAAGCCTCTTCCAGTTTATAGCCCTGATCAAGTTTATCTGCCATGTAATGAACAATGCACTCAGTATCGTTGAATGATTCAAAGATATGTCCTTTTCTCTCCAATGGATCTCTAATTTTCCAATAATTAGTTATTTGACCATTATGCACCACAGTTATGTCAGGTATGATATAGCTTTGATATGGATGTGCATGATAACGGTCAACACCACTTTCCGTTGCAAAACGAGTGTGTCCTATCCCATGTGTTCCCATCCTATTTTGAACATCAAAGCGGTTTGCTATATCTTTTACTTTTCCGGTATCCTTTATCATTTCAAATGAATGTGAACCATTGATGACCCTTACATTTTCCAATTCGTCTATTTCTCTAATAGAAGGTTTTAAAAGAGAATACTCATCCAATGCTATTTTACATTTATATACATCAGAATCGCCTACAGACTCGATTAATTGTTCTTCAAAAATTGGACTTATTTGAGTTAATAATGATTTTAAATTGTCTAATGCGCCTCTTCTTCTTTTTACTTCAATGTTTAATTGATAATAATTTTCAGGAAAATTCAAACTACCATAAATTGCATATCCTGCTGAATCCGGACCTCTATGCTGTAGAGATTCCAACATGGAGGTTAATGCTTCCCCTACATGGTGAGCTTTTTTATCCTTGTAGATTACTCCTGCTATTCCACACATTTTTCTACCTCAATTACATATGCCTAAAAAAATAATTTTATAAAATTACAGTATGCCTTTTAAAATAATAATCAAAAAATCTTGATTCAATAATTACAATATGCCTAATAACTAACACTCTAAAATTACCATATGCCTTAAAATAATAATTCTAAACTTTCAAACACTACACAAATCACTCATTTTTCATTTCACCAATTTCAAACCTCCAAAAAAACATTTATTGGTGGAACAAAGTTTATTTGACCACCAATGTCCAAATAAATGAATAAACTATACGTTCAAGTACTCATCCCTTTCATAATCGAATACCTGTATTCTATAAGCATCCCATTCTGCCCTTTTGATATTGTAGAACTGATTGAACACTTTTTGCCCAAGAGCATTTATGATAACTTCATCCTCTTCTAATGAATGATATGCTTCCCATAAACTTGTTGGTAAATTACCAATTCCTTTTTGGGCAATTTCATCTTCGGAAAATGCAAACAGGTTTTCCTCTGTTGGTTCGCCAGGATCAATTTTATTATCCATACCATCCAAACCTGCTTCAAGCAATACTGCAAATGCAAGGTAAGGATTACATGATGGGTCTGCGGATCTGCATTCAATCCTTGTGCCTAATCCACGGGATGCAGGAATCCTTAATAATGTTGACCTATTTTTAAACCCGTATGCTATGTAACATGGTGCTTCGTAACCAGGCACCAAACGTTTATAAGAGTTAACGGTTGGGGATAAAATTGCTGATAATGCCGGAGCATGTTTTAACAATCCGCCAATGAAGTATAATGCTTCCTGTGATATTTGATTTTCAGCATTTGGATCATAGAAGATATTTTCCCCATCTTTGAACAGACTTTGATTACAGTGCATTCCACTACCGTTGATTCCCAAAAATGGTTTTGGCATGAATGTTGCCTTGAAACCTAAATTATTAACTACAGCTTTAACAGCCTCCTTAAATGTTATGACTGCATCAGCTGTTTTTAAAGCATCAGCATATTTGAAATCGACTTCATGCTGTCCTGCTGCCACTTCATGGTGACTTACTTCAACATCGAAATCCAATTTTTCTAAACCTAGTACAATTTCCCTTCTAATGTCAGTACCCTGATCCAAAGGTTCAACATCAAAGTATTCCGCTTCATCTGCAGGCACGTAGTTTCCATTTTCATCCTTTCTTATAATGAAAAATTCAGGTTCCGGACCCATATTAAATTGATATCCTCTTTTTTCAGCCAATTCTAATGATTTTTTAAGAACCCCTCTTGGGTCTCCGTCATACGGTTTTCCGTCAGTAGTGAAAATATCACATATGAATCTTGCGGTACCCTGTACTTCCGGCCTCCATGGAATTGTTGAGAAGGTGTCAATATCCGGTTTTGCAAGCAAATCACTATCATTAATTGAAGCTAAACCTGCTATTGATGATCCATCAAACAGTAATCCATCGTTTACAATATCCTCCACATCATCTGCTTTTTTAAGAGGTACTGCCATACTTTTCGGTAATCCGTGAATGTCGGATAGCTGTAACTTCAAAAATTTTATATCATTTGCTTCGATTGTCTTTATTACTTGGTCTAATCTGTTATCTTTTGCTGACATTTTTTCACATCATTTTTGAGTATATGCACCACTATTTTAATAATATGAAAAGTGGAAAAATACTTTTGACTAAATGAATTTAATTAAATACATAGTCGGAAGGAAACTTCCTTCCGATTAGTAAATATGTCAGTATAGATATATAAATGTTTTGAATATACCAATATGGTAGACATAATCAAAAATGTGTTTGAATCTGTATTAGGAAGAAAAGTCATTGAAGAAATCATTAAATCTTTTAAAGAAGATGAAAAATTAGAATGAATTAAAGAAAAGTCATATTTGCAAGTTTTTCTTGCAATTTTTTATTTTTTATTATTATTTATCAGTGTTTTTATATCAAACTATTTTTTTGTTTTGTACATTCTTTTGAAAATATTCTGTTTTAAAATAGATATTAATTAAAAATGAGGAAAAACAGAGAATATTTAATCATAATCTGCTAAAGAAATACGTTATCGTCTGGAAAAGAGATTATGTGTTTAGGATGATGGATGATTAAGTAGTCCCGAGCGGGGTCGAACCGCTGTCTTTGGGTCCAGGGCCCAAAAGGATTGCCGCTACCCTACGGGACTATGCAATTATTTTAGAAAATCAACACTTATAAAATTTATCTATTCCTATTAAAAATACTTCCGAATGAAATTTACCTTTAATGATTTTACAACAGTATACACAACATATAAATAAGTTTTTTGACTGAAATTTCTTTAAGAAGACTAATTTAAGAAGGGAATGATATGGGCAATTTTTGTATTAACTGTGGGGCACAATTAAGAAAAGAGGATAATTTTTGTTACAATTGTGGAACTAGAATAGACAAATCTGACATGAAACAGAGCAACCAAACATCAAAATCAGCACCCAACAGTATAGAAAAAGAGAAAGCCAGAAAAGAACTTAAAAGAGTAGTAGGCGGAGGAATATCCTACAATAAAACCTTCACTAATGAACTACTCAGAAATGGTTTAGACATCATAGGCACCGGAAAGGCTATCAGACAACAAGTTGAAAAAGAGATAGATGCCGGTCAAATTAAAATTGGCGGAGTAGAATTTAGGGTGAATCAATTAATTCATGAATACAAAATCAAAAACGAAACCAGAATAGCTAAAGAGAAAGAAGAAGAAAAGAAAAAATTAAAAATGATTGATGAAACATTTGAATCAGAAGAAATCAGATCAGAAATAAGAAAAAACAATATTAACCAAACAGATGTAAGTTCCATTAAAGCCACTCTAAAAAACAAGCTTATCGATGAAAGAGAAAATATGAGTGAGATAGAAATTAAAAACTTCATTAAAACAGCGCTGGGCAAATTGGGAGAAGAACAGAAAAAAGCTAAAATCACCAAAGAAAAAGAAATTACCCGCCAAAAAATAAGCAAGAATGAAATGAGGAATGGAGGCTATTGTAGTTTGAATTGCAGGCATTGCTACGAGGAATTTTTCGATGGCGGAGGAGGAATAGTTGGCGATTTTGACAGTGCAGGATATACTGAGTATTATTGTCATTTAGGACATTCCGTAGTCTATGGACGATTTTGTGAAGATTATGAATGAAATGTTATAATTGTCAAGTTTTGAATATTTTTAACGATAATATCATTAAAAGCACCAGAATACCCTAATTATTTAATTCCATTTTACAAAATATTTAAAAGTTAATAAAAACTAAAATAATCATATAATTAGTTTAGATGATTATCATGAATATTACAAAAGATTACAATGGAAAAGAGTTGACATTATCTGTTGAAGGTCGTATTGACACTATCACCTCACAGGAGCTGGATAATGAAATACATAATGAATTAAACAATTTTGATTCATTGATTATAGACTGCACTGACTTAGAATACATTTCAAGTGCAGGGTTAAGGGTTCTAATTGCAACACAAAAGATCTTAAAAGCGGAAAACATCCCCCTCGTCATTAAAAATGTCAGTGCCCCTGTTAATGAGATATTTAGAATGTCTGGGTTTAATAAAATCCTTCAGATAGAATGAAATCAATAACCCTGAAACCGGAATTAACTGAAATATACACCTTAAATGAGTTTATTCTAACAGAACTTCCTCAGGAAGATCTTCAAGTTAACCTAATTGCTGAAGAGACATTTGCCAATATCGTTAACTACTCAAAAACAGAATACATTATCGTTAATGTAGAATATGCAAATAACACATTAACTTTGGAATTTATTGACAACGGAATAGAATTTAATCCTCTTTTAAAAGAAAATCCTACTTTACCAACCAGTATTGAGGAGGCCCAAATTGGAGGATTGGGTATTTTTTTAACTAAAGAAATAGCTGATGAACTCCATTACCATCATATAAACGATGAAAATCATCTGAAAATAATTAAGAAAGTGGAATAATGAAATCTAAACTAAAAAAAATTATAATATCATTTATACTAATGATAATAATCAATATTGCATTTTCTCCCTCAGAATTCTGGCAATTAGGACTAGAAAGCCCTCATGTAGGATTGTTGTTTGTTTTAGGTTTATTGTTAGGACCATATGGTGCTTTAGGTGCCGTATCGGCAAATATAATTCTGGATTTATTGAACGGATTTGCACCCATTGACATTATTCCTTCAGCAATTTTTAGTTTTGGAGTTTCATATTTGGCATACAAACTCTGGTACTCAGGTTTTAAAACCAACAAGATTACAAAACCAAGATTGGATAACATTTATCATCTTGGCTTATTTTTATCCAGCATATTGATATGTGGACTCATCTATTCCGCAATCCATGGTGATTTGATAGGATTTATTGTAGGTACAGACAAGGATGAATTCTATTTTGTTTCATATTTTCTAAACTTTATCAATGTTGCATTTATTTTTGGAATAATAGGCATTTGGCTTTCTAAAAAAATCGACTTTATAGAGGCCCCAAAGATATCAAAAAGACCAGTCAACAAAAAATTATATCAAACACTGTTCTGCCTGTTATTGGTTGTTGCAGCCATTTCATCAATATCATTAATTCTTGAAATGGACCGGAACATCATAATTGGAGAGATAATATTAACTGGAATCCTATTATTCAGTTATCTTACAAAACCATTCAAATATGACATACAACCGAATGATGAAAACACATTAACTGAAAATATCATACGAAATTTTCTCATAATTACATTGACAATTGCCATTTTGGGAATATTGATTTCTATTTTAAGCTATAATTATGTGACACATATCAATAACATCAATGTTTACTTGCTTTTGATGCCCGCTCTTATAATAACCGATGCAATTATAATTTTATTCTTTATTCCAGGCATTATCATTCTAAAATATATTGAAAATAAGATAATCACACCTATTTCATCATTTTCGGAAATCGAAGGCTTCATCAGTGAAAATGAAAAAATCGAAGCTGAAGGGTTAGTGGAAATCTATTCCAAATACGTTAATGAAAAAAATGAGATTGGGACCCTTGCCCGCTCATACACAGACCTGATTAATCACAACAACAATTATATTGAAAATATTCAAAAAATTGAAGGTGAAAAGGAGCGCATAAATGCTGAACTTGATATTGCAACCAAGATTCAGGCAGCAGCCCTTCCGACTGAACCAATCGAAAATGATGATTTTATCGTTGAGGGATATTCCCATCCAGCAAGGGAAGTTGGAGGGGACTTCTTTGATTATTACATGATAGATGATGATAACTTGGCCATTATAATTGGAGATGCCTCAGGCAAAGGAGTTCCGGCTGCAATAATCGCAATGATTACCCAGGTTATCATAAAACAAATATTGAATCATTACCAAGACCCATCAAAGGTTTTATATCTGCTCAATAATCAGCTATATGAGAATAATTCGGAAATGATGTTTCTTACTTTATGGCTTGGAATCTATAACAAAACAACCAAAAAATTAAAATTTTCTAATGCAGGACACAACCCTCCACTAATAAAAGAGAATGGCAAATTTGAATATTTGAATATTGATCCGGGAATTGCTTTGGGCATCCTGGAAAACTTCAGCTATATCTTAGAAGATGTTGACCTGACAGATGAATTGATATTATATACTGATGGAATAACCGATGCAAATAATGAATATGACAAAATGTATGGCGAAAAGAGACTTTTAAACTTCTTCAACGAATATGAAGGCGATGAAAATCCAATCACCCCATTATTAAATGACATTCATAATTTTACTGAAGATGCAGAACAATATGATGACATGACCTTACTATACTTAAAGATAAAATGATTGAATTAGCTTACTGCAATGTTGAAAACTTGGATTTGAAAAAGGCCTACAATCTGGTTTCTAAAAATCGCCAAGAAAAAATCGATTTCTATAGATTTGACAAGGATAAAAAGCTAAGCTGCGGAGCTTATCTTATTTTAAAAAAGTTATTGGCTGGGAAAAACATCACCGATCCCATCTTTAAAACTGAAAAATATGGTAAGGCATACATATCCAATCATGAAAATATTCATTTTAATTTGAGTCATTCCGGCAAAATAGTTTTGTGTGCAATATCTGATATGGAAGTTGGAGTAGATGTTGAATATATTGACCGTGAAATTGATTTAAACATAGCCAAGCATTACTTCTACAACAGAGAATATGAAAATATCATGAATGCCAAAAACAGACCTGAGGAATTTTTTAAATACTGGGTCTTGAAGGAAAGTTACATGAAATATACAGGACTAGGGATGAATTTAAACCTGGACAGCTTTGAAATAATAATAGAAGATAAAATCAGACTTAAAAATGACAATACGAATTTAAAATTTAATTTATTTGATATCGAAGACTATAAAATCGCAATAGCAAGCCATTATGATGTGTCTGATTTAATTGAAGTGAATGTTTTTGAACTTTATTGAAAGATCAATTTCAATCATTTAGGAATTACAGTAACATTACCCTCATAAGTGCAACCCTGATATTTGCCATTTCCTGCAAATGTAAAATCACCATAATAATTATCTTTAGCGGCATCAGGCAAATATTCCGCATTTTCGATTGTAAATTTACCCGCATCATCCGTTACAATAGTGACAATAGTTCCAAACTCATAACCCGGTTTGTGGAACACTATAGTTTGATTTGGCACTCCATAACCATAAGCATCGCTCAACATACCTGAAAATGATGCATTCTCAACGACTTCGGTTTCATTAACCATTATGAAAGTGGGAACATCATTATTGAACTGGTAAAGAAAAACTCCTATGCATATTACAAAGGCTATCAATAAAATTATCAAGTAATAACTTTTCCTCTCCATTATTTCACCTTAATGTAATATTGGATCAATTTTAAAATAAACTTTACTTTTTTGAAAATTTGTTTTGAACCTTTTCGCTTTCAAGTTCTTTGATTGCCCCTCGAGCAACCCACTTGCTGGCATTATTATCAATTTCAAGAATTTCATAAGAAAGTTCAAGCGCCTTTCTGTTATTTTCCGCACTTGATTTTCCAATTTGTCTTAAAGCCCAATTTACTGATTTTTTAACAAAATTCCTATTGTCTTTTGAGCCTTCCTTAATTATTTCAAAGTATTCATCAAAATTTGCATCCTTATTGTGAACTGCAAGTACTGCTATCAGACTAAAAGCCGTTCGTTTAACAAATTCCTCTTCAGAATTAGACCATATGAAAATATTATCGATAGCTTCAGGAATGAATCTTAAAAGATTGATGCATGCCTGGTCAACCAAATCCCATGAATAGAAACTATTGACCCACTCATCCAATTGGATTGAATCAACTTCTTCTGGATTTTCAACAAGGGTTGCCAGAAGATATGTTTCATGATACCCATGATTCCAGAGTTCTAAAGCCAAATCATGGTTTTTTCCGCATTGCTTTGCAATTTTTCTAATTTGAGGCAATCTAAGTCCGTAGCTTTTGACATAATTAATCCCAAATTTTTTCATATTTTGGGCAAAATCGACATCCGATAACTCTTCAAATTCATGAATGATTTGATTGAATTCCATTTTAATCGTTTAAGATAGCTTCACGAACTTTATCGACTGCAATCTGTTTTTTTGCAGGAAAAGCGGCAATTTTTACTTTAAGATGAATGGCATCACCCTTATCCAAGATTGTCCATTTCTCATCAAAAGCATCGGATTTGTCAAACCTTAAAAACCAGTTTCCTTTTTCATCCATTTTGCGCTCTAAATCAGCGTTTAATTTATCTAAATCTGTCCACTCCAAGAGTGTTTTAAAAAAAGTCTTTGTGTATCTTTTTTTAGATACTGCACCGGATAAAATTATTATCCTGTCCTCAAGTAGTCCTTCAGCCTCTTCAGCTTCGATTTCGGCTTCGGGAAGAATATTTAAAATGGCCTGTGATATCTCATCAACACTTTCATTTTCATAAACAAAAGCTCTGAATTTGATATTATGAATCATTTTATCAAAAAATAGAATGAAGAAAAATTAGATTTTTCTTCTTCTAGCTTGTTCAGATCCTTTTCCTTTAGATTTGATTCCACGACCTTTGTTACCAGCACTGGTTAAGCCTCTGAGAGCTCTGTTAGTGTGTTTTTTGGAACAAATCCAATTGATTTTTTTATCGTTAATGATAGAAGGACTGTTAGGATCTACTAAAATTACTTCGTAATATTTATATCTACCATCAGACCATACCCAGTAAGAGTTTAAAACTTCTAAGTTAGGGTATTTTTTAGCTACACGTTCTTCAGCAATCCTTTGAATAGATTTTGCTTGGGTAATTTTGTTTACACCCATTCTTTTAGGTTTACGACCATTGAAACGACGAGTTTTTCTTCTTCCACCACGTCTTACTCTGGTTCTTGCTAAAACAAATCCTTTTTTAGCTCTGTAACCTAAACTTCTAGCTCTGTCGAGTCTAGTTGGTCTTTCGATTCTTTGAACTGCTTTTTGTCTTCTCCATTTAGGAGCCCTTTGCCACATGAGTTCACGTACGTAAGACTCATCTGGATTTTTCCATGCGTCTCTAATATATTTATACATAAATAACACCTTTTTGTTCAGCCACGGGGGCCACATCCATATGGGAACTTATCCCAAAAAAAGTAATTATCACTGCTAAAATTTTAACAGTAATGAATTATTTGTTTTATGTATTTATAAATGTATCGTAAAATAAGCAAAATGAATCATTTTCCTATTAGTTGATTAAATTTAAATAAATATATAAATTTCCTAAAATAAAAAGTAAAACCATGAAGATGCCCGATGAAATAGACTCAAAGTTACTTGCACCCTGTGGAATTAATTGCATTAGCTGTGAAAAATATCAAAATCCATGTGCAGGATGCCTAATCAGTGACGATGGAAAAAGCAAAGCCAGTTTAAAATGCAAGATAAAGAATTGTTTTGATTCTAAAAATTTCAGCTATTGCGGGCGCTGCAGTGAGTTTCCATGTCCCCTGATGAAAAAACATTCCAAAAAATATGTCAAAAGACATGATTTGAACACTCTTGAAAGTGCAAAAAGAATAAAAACCACAGGCATTGGCCGCATGATGACGCAAGACAGGGAAAAGTGGTTGTGTCCCAACTGTGGAGGGGTTGTGAAGTTCCAAACAAAAACCTGCAGCGAGTGTGGAGAAAAAATTAGTTCCGGCAAATAGCGCATCACTATTCGCCCATTTCAATTTGAATTCATTTATTTAATTTACTGGTCAATTCACGGGCAACCAAATAATAATAGACGTAAAACCCTAACCAGAAAACGGCTGCAAACACGCAGGCTATTGCAATCCATGTAACAATCGGACCGATTCCCATATCAACAGGCATCCAATGAAGATACACTGCCACAGCAAACAGCACTCCCATTCCAATAGCCATCTGAAATATTACCTGAAGCGGAAATGCAATGTCCTCTCTTTCATATATCATGCCGGATAAAGTAAATGCCCATCCGACAACGATAGATCCTAAGAAAGCGTTAGTTACATCCACTCCTGAAAAATTAACTGCTGAAGGTCCAATCTGAAGAGAAATGAAAACCATGACCAACATCACAATGAAACATCCGACAAAAGCGCCCATAGCCAATCTTTTAATTATATCAACACCCATCAAATCACCTACAAATCCAAAGCATTTTTAAAATCAGGCAAATATTTTCTTGAAATATTATCCTTCAAACCATTTTTAAGTTGTATAAACATCATCCCCTTTAGTGAGGGAGCTACTCTCTCGATTTTTCTTAAATTAACGATAGTTGTTTTAGATATTCTTACAAAATCTGAACTTAAGGTCTCTTCAACCTGATATAACGGTTTTTTAACCAAATACTGGCCATTCTCTGTGTAAACATTAACCTGCTTATCTTCAACTCTAAGCATGAAGACATCATCAAACTCTAAAAGGGCGATGTCTGAACCTTTCTTGACTGCCAACATATCATTTGAGTCATCGCTTTCAAGAATGGACATTGCCTTTGTTATATTGTCTGTCAATTCATTTGTATGAATATCCGCATGAGGCTCTTCAATATCTTTTGATACAAATAGATTTACTTTCATGATTCAGTTCCCTAATTTTGCCATTTCCTCTTGGATTTTACGTTCCCTGTAACTTTCACTGTCCCATTTAGAAAGAAATACAAATCCTATTATAAAATCCTTCAGCACTCCAATTCCCCAAAAGAAAAGCGGAAATGCAACCCACCAAAATTGAGGAGTGAAATACCAGTTTATAATAATTAATAATGCATTTACAATAATATAAGCTTTAAGGTTTCTGAAAAACTTGAGCTTATTGTCTACACGATTTTCTGCTCTAGACCTTAGATCACTCATCTAATCACCCATTTTAGAAATTTCTTTGTTAATCATCTTTTCTCTGTAATTCGGACCTACAAAATCATTGAATGCATATGCCTTAAAGAATTTTTCCAAAATGCCTATTCCCCAGAAAAACATTACAAAAAACAATAACCAAAAACTTTGGAAAAACAATAAGCTTATTGCTGCCAATAATACATTTACGATCAAATATTTATATAGGCTCTCTTGAAATTCAATTTTTGCATCAACTTTTCTTTCGGCTTCTTTTCTTAAATCCATTTTGTATCACCAAATAACTATTCGTTAATATAACTTAGTGAAATTCCATATAAATGGCTATTTGGCAATGTTTCCAAGATGCAAAAATCAATGCATAAAATGCAAAAAATACTAATTGAAAGGAGTTGTAAAAATAGTAAAAAGGATAATGACAAAAACCAATTTGAAATGATTCACGATTACCCTAATGCTCTAAAAGCCACTCGTATACACGTTTACAGTTGTTTTTATCAGTGAATTTGAAGAATGAATCCACTCTTTTGACGTATTCATCTTCCATTCTGCAATCATTCTCCATATATTCGATGACCTTGTCAATCAACTCATCTTCATCAAAAACTACCTTACCAAAGCCCATTGTCTCATAGTCATAATATCCTTCACCATAATGATATTCACCATCCTGGTAGTAAATGACAGGCTTTTTAAGATATGCAAAATCAAAAGCAACTGATGAATAATCGGTAATCATTACAGAAGCTGTCTTAAACATTTCTTGGTATGGACCTTCGGACAAGACAACATCTTCCAGATTAATGAAATCCAAAAATTTCCATAACTCAGGATGCGGCCTAAATACAATCTTATAGCCTAATTCCTTAGCTTTTTTAATTAATCTTTCATTGCTCAAAAAGCTGTTAATGCTTTTAAGAAAATCAGACTTCAAAATGTCTTCAGGATTATCCAGATTTCTTCTCCATGTAGGAATAAACAATATCTCTTTTTGAGGGTCGTTTTTTAGATTGTCATAACGTGGGAAACCCAGCACAGGAATCCTGTCCTCTTCATAGTTATAATGTCCATTTACCATTGAATCCCTTTCCAAATCGGATACGGTCAAAAACATGAATAGATTTTTATGGAACTTCTTAATCCACCAGGAAATGTCGTCTTTTGTAACCCCATGCTGCAAGAAACAGAATTTGTATGTGGACAACCCTTCATAAATATAACTGTTTTCATGAGTAAACGGATTTAAAATCCCTCTTGTAACCTGTGAAATCATTATTTTTTCAGAGAACAAATACTTGATTTTATGCTTAAATGATCCAAAAGCAACAACATTGTCAAGAGAACTGCTTAATCTTTCATAATCAGGACTGTCCTTGTTTATAATGAAGTATTTTTCTATTCCATCATCCTGCTGAATACAATATTTGAACAAGTGCTCCGCATTATCGTCAGCAATTATATCTCTGTCTATAAATAACCAGATTGTCTTATTTTTCCAAAATGGATATAAAAGCACATAAGCAATACGGTAGAATATTCCTTGAAGTAAGAATGGCCCTCCGGACCTTAATATTCTAACAATTGATTTTAACTCCAATTTTAAGACTAAAAGGTAAGAATAAGGCCTGATAGAAAATGTTTTGCCTCTGAAATAAATGATTCTTCCATTTTTAATCAGGTAATTGCCTAAACTGGATAGGCCTGCAAACTCTCTAAATATGATGCTGTTATCCATTGCAATATGGCGCTCGTCATCATCATAAATTATCTTAAATGTTAAATCAGACACTTCCTTATTAGTTAATGGAATTTTAAAATCCATATTATATGGGAATTGCCAGTCAACGCCTAAAAATCTCCTAATGCGTCTGTTTGTTGTTGGATATTCAACAAATTTTCCATTGAAAATCTCCCTCTTACCATCTGCAAATTCACGTGTAAGTTCTATGGTTAAATTCTCAGTATAACAATTACTGGAAAATGAAACAGACATGTTGAGCATGTCACCAATCACCTCAACAATATCAATCCTTAACTTATGGAAATGAAGACTGTTAATAAGATAATCATTTGATTTTAAAAATACCTTATTCAAATCTTCTCTTGACTCGACATGGAAATCTTTATTTTTCAGATAGACCAAAAAGGACCTGGTGATTCTTGGAACTTCCTCGTGAACCTCCAAATCTTCAAAATTTAAAACATCCAGAACACGATACAGTTTTTCCCAGAACCTATCAATCTCTTCTTTTGAGTCATAAAATTCATTTAAATCCTCAATACGAATAATTGGATTTAATTCACTGGTTAGAATATATTGGATATATCTTGGAACGTTGCCATCAAATTTATCGATTAAATAATCAAAGAATAATTTGAATTTGTTTTCAACATATTCCTTTGTTTTAAGGTCATCGTCCAATCTACGTTTGAAACGAAGAAATGTAGCGGGCTGAACCAACGCATACTTCTCTTTTTTTGATAAAATTTCAGTTAAAAATAAATCAATGTCACAATCCAGTAAATCCTCATTAAATCGCAAATCTCCAATTGCATCTTTTTTAATAAAAGAAGCTCCATAATAAATAATTGAATGATTGATATGTTCTGTGATGTCCACAATGTCCGTTTTAACATAATCCAATTTTGGAAGCTCTTTTTTTAATTTTTTATCAAAATAATAAGTAGGAATCTGCACTATGTCAACTTCTGAGGAATACTTTTTAAGATATTTTTTAGCTTCACTGAAAGCATTCGAAGACAATTCTGATCTGTTATCAAAGAAATGAATAAATTCACCATCGGATTCCTCTAAAGCCTGATTAAAATAAACCCCAAATGCAAAGGAGTCTTCATTACTTTTCAGCAGTTTAACATTTTCAGGATATTTTTCTTTGTATTTTTGGGCAATTTGATAAGACCCATCACTGCTGCCGGTATCAAGTAAAATTAGTTGAATGTTTTCTTCAAAGTCCCTATTTTGTGCAATGATAGAATCAATAGACTCTTCAATAGTTAATATTTCATTACCTACCAATCTTATTATTGAAATATAAAAATTACCCATAACTATCCCTAAAATTAAAAAATCAATTCCTATTCTATATTATATTTAAATTAAAATAAATACTTTAATGTTGATATAGCCAATTATAAACACGACTGCAATTTTTCTGATCAGTGTATTTGAAAAACTTGTCTACACGTTTCTTATATTTTTCTTCCATCTCACAGTCATTATCCATGTATCCTATTATCTTATCAACCAACTCCTCTTCATTGTCTATGACATCTCCAAAGCCCATTTCTTCATAGCTGAAATATCCTTCATCGTAGTGATAATCGTTTCCAGCATGATAATAAATTACCGGCTTTTTAAGAAATGAAAAGTCAAAAAATACACTGGAATAGTCTGTAATCATTACGGCGGAGTTGTTGAATATTGTTTGATAGGAATCATGAGTATTCACTTCAATGACTTCCCCATCCAATGTGAATAAGTCAAGAAACGGTTCCAAATCATAGTGGGGTTTGAATACCAGTTTATACCCTTTATCTTTAATTGCATTCAACAATCTTTCATTATTCAAAAAGCTATTCAGGCGATAGTAATATTCTGATTTTTCAAATGCCTGTCTGTTGATTAGATGTTTTCTCCAGGTGGGAGAGAATAAGATTTCCTTTTTGGCAACACCGAACTTCAGATAATCATGGCGCGGAAGTCCAAAAGCCTGCACCACCTCATCATCATAATTATAAGTATCTCCCAAAATCGAATCTCGCTCATAATCGGATGAGGTTAAGAATAAATGCAGATTCTGGAAGAATTTCCTAAGCCAACTTGATAAATCATCCTTAATAACCCCATGTTGCAGGAAACATTTTTCAACAGTCAGAAATCCATTGAAATATGGTCTTTTTGGATTAAAAAACGGATTTAACCAACTGTGATTTACATGAGAGGAAATCATTTTTTCGGCAAACAGATATAAGAATTTGTTTTTAAATGACCCCAATGGAACAATGTTTTTATCAATTTTTTTCATTTCATTAAAGTCTTCACAGTCCTTACGGATTACAAAGTACTTTTTGATATCGTCATCTTGTTTTACAGCATACCTGAATAGATGCTTTGCATTATCATCAGCAATGTCAACACGGTCTTGGAATAGCCAAATACGTTTATTTCTCATGAATGGATATAAGAATAGGTATAATAAATGGTAAAATATTCCCGGAAGTGTTGAACCGTTATGATCTTTAATCATTTTTAATATGGAAATCACTTCAAGTTTTGCAGATTTTACAAATGAATAAGGTTGCAAATAGAATGATTCGTCGCCTCTGTTGTATATGACCATTTGATTGTTCTTAATTAGATAGTTGCATACTTTTGAAAGGCCCGCATCATAATTTTGGAATTGCAGAGGATTTCGCATTTCAGCATGCTTTCCATCCTCATCATAAATCAATTTGAAATAGATTCTTGAAACTTCATCTTTAGCAATTGGAATTTTAAAGTCAACACAGTAATCAAATTTCCAGCATACCCCAACGGATTCCTGAGGATACCTGTTAGTTGTTGGATAATCAAAGAATTTACCCTCATAAACTTCTTCTGTTCCATCGCTTTTAACCTTAACTGCCTCCATTGTAAAATATTTATAGTCACAGCAACTTGTGAAGTATGTTGAGAAATTCAGACTGTTCTCAATGATTTCTACAACATCGACAATTAGCAATTCATTATGCAATTCATTGATTATGTAGTCATTAGACTTTAAGGAGACCTTGTTAGAATCAACATCAATGTGAAAATCATTATTTTTTAAATAAATCAACAGCGATTTAACGATTTCAGGAATAAACTTATGCGTTATAATGAATTCATCATCCACATAAGACAATGCATCCTGCAGCATATTTCTAAACTCATTATATTCAGGTCTTGTCAATACTGTTGATGTTGGCGCTTTAAAGAAAAATGATGCATCATAAGCCAATACATATTTAATAAAATCCGGCAAAAAACCTTTTTTATCAATTGAATAATCTATTAACTGTTTGTAGAAATAAATTACTTTATCGCTGAAGAATGCTTTTTGTGATCTGATAACATCTGTAAGTGCAGATTCATCAGTCCTTATTCTGAAATAGTATTCTGCATCTTTTATTAATGCATATTTTCCCTCATTGATTAATATTTTATTTATCAATAATGCATCCTCACGAACCATTAATCTTTCATCAAATGAATAATTATCCAAAATTTCCTTTTTAATGAAACAAGATGATATGCTTAATTGTGGATAATCATAGTCCCCATATACGTCAATTAAGTGATTATAATCATATTTTTCAGCTAAAGTATGTTCTTCATCACTTCCGAGAAGTATTAATGGAATCGCTGCAATATTAACGCTTGGATTATTGTTAAAATAATTATAAATAACTTCCAATGCATTTAAAGATAATTTATCATCACTGTCTAAAAAATTAACATACTCCCCTTTAGCATGTTTTAAACCCAAATTACGACTAGAAGAAGGGCTTTTATCATCGTTATCCAAAACAATGATATTGTCTGGAAACTGGTCCCGATAGGATAATGCAATATTTTTAGACTCATCAGTTGACCCCCCGTCGATTAAAATTAGTTGAACGTTATTTCTAAAATCAAATGTTTGATTGATTACTGAGTCAATTGATTCTTTAATATAATTTTGAGTATTATAAAAAGCAGTGATAATAGAAAACTTAAAATCAAATTGCATGATAATAATATTAGAAAAAATAATATTTATATTTTAAGATTAAAAATTGAAAAATCAAAGCTTTTTAAAAGGTTTCTAATTTGTTTAGCCATTCGCCAGCTAATAACAGTCTTTTTAAAACCTAAGTTCCACTAACCTTTTTCAGATATGGAATTTTACTAAAAATCCATACTAAACTCCATGAAAATAGGAATGCTGCAAGGAATACTAAAGGTATCCACTTAAACGGACTTCTTACATCAAGGATATGTGTTTGATCATTGGTAATTATAAGCCACCATATTACAAAATAATGAGTTAAATACATTCCATAGCTGCATACACTCACAGAAGTGATAGCTTGCCCTAGTTTTGAGTTTGTAACAAATGAAACAAATCTTTTTGTTAATGAAGCATTGCTTTCATGCGCATACATATCGCATGACTTAACTAATAGATAAAAGCTAGATGCTTGAATAACAGGCCATATTGTTAAGTAATAATTTGCCTCAAGCAATTGGAAATAAATGCCGCCAACAACAATCAATGAAGAAACAACGAAAACGATAGCACTATAAATCATCATTGATTTATTGGATATGTTGAACTCCTTATTATCCAGATACCATCCCAATACAAAATAACCTAAATAGCCTGCAAAATAACCTAATTCAACATGTTTAATTGGATAGTAGCCTAAAGTATTTAATAATATTGTTATAAGCCATATAATTAAAAAATACTCCACACCTTTAATTTTAAAGTCCAATATGAACGAATTAATAACCGGAGCGATTAGATATATCCCCATCAGTGTCCAAACATACCACACAAAACCCTTATAGAATACTATCTCAATGATACTCTGGATTGTGGGCTGATCATTTAGGAACTGAATCCTAAAGAGTATAATAATAACAATCCAAAAGGCAAATGGAATAAAAATTCTAGAAAGTCTTTTTTTAAGAAAGCTATAGATTTCATACCTTCTGTTCAATAACAACGCTCCACTAATCATGAAAAAAATTGGAACGCCTACATTACCTAATGATGCCCAAGATGCTGAAAATGTCCAATATAAAGAATGAACTGGTTCATATACGGCAAACCATTTACTTGAATGGATTATTATCACAAAAACTATAGCAAAAGTCCTTAAAGCATCATAATAAAAAATACGCTTTCTTTTATTAGTGGAAGTAGTTACATTCGACATAATTTACCTTTAATTTGTACAAAATCTTTTTAAATATGATTATATGTATATCCATTATTATTTATAAAGATAATCATTTAAAAAAGCAATAAGATTATTTAATCATCCTACTGGCACAATACCATGATGAACCCATGCAATTCTATTCCATTTAAATCGAATGTTACATCAAGAATATTAGAAACAAAATATTAATATGACCGATAATAAATATTGTATCATGGCAGTAAAAACCAGAATCAAATATTTTGACGCATTAAAGTTTTTAGCAATTGCTGGCGTTGTTTTTCTCCATTGTTTTTTATTAAAAGATGCTGAAATATTAAACTTTAATATTAACCATCTAAGCCAAATCGGAAGATTCGGAGTGCCTTTATTTTTACTTATTAGTGGAGCATTACTCTTAAATAAAGAAATAGAACTCAAATCTTTTTTTAAGAAGAGATTTGCTAGGATTTGTTATCCATTTATCTTTTTTTTAATTTTTGCATATATTTTTAAAATATATAAGACTCCGATATGGGCATTTTGGTACTGCTGGATGATTATAGGTGCTTATTTAGCCATACCTGTCATAAACCTCTTTGTTAAATTTGGAACTGAAAAGGAAATAGAGTACTTTTTAGTTTTATTTACAATTACTGCTATATTATATCAAATATTTTATATGACCAATATAATCTATTCATTGGACTTGAATTTTTTCATAACCCCAATTTCATATTTAGTATTAGGTTATTATTTATCAACTAAAAAATTCAAAAGAACTCCAAATCAGATAATTCTGATTTCACTAGCACTATTTATTGTTTCAACAATTTTAAAAATGAAATTTGGAAATTTCTTTGAAATATACCCTAAAATGAATCTGTCATCCACTCTAGATTTTGGAATATTGCAAATTATTCAGGTAAGTTCAGTGTTTTTAATTGTCAAAAATATTTATAGCGAGCAGGCAACAGGAATATTTTCAGCAATTAAAGGATTTTTAGAAGGAAAAATAGTGAACGGATTCATTTTATCAGTAAGTAGAGCCAGTTATGGAATGTATTTAGTTCATATAATATTTTTAAAAGAATTAATTAGGCCCTTCTTTAAAACACTTGAGTTATCCGATACAAAAATTTTTATTGCATGTTCCGTTACATTTATCTTATTATTCCTAGTTTCATGGATTATAACTGTAATACTTGGGAAAATACCATATGTCAATAAAATATCCGGTTATGCCTGATTATCCGCTTAACATCAACTAAATATTAAAAAGCAGTTTTTCTAATGGCTGATTATCCAGTCATAACATCTTTTTGAATTGTTCTGATCATGATATTTGAAAAATTCGTCCACCCTAGTTTTATAAATGTCTTCCATAACACAATCATCATCAATATATGAGATTATTTTATCCACCAGTTCATCTTCATTGTCGACTACCGGTCCAAAACCGTTATTTTTGTAGTTGAAATAACCGTTTTCCGCATCATAATGATAATCATTTCCATATTGATAATAGATTAATGGCTTTTTAAGATATGAAAAGTCGAAAAATATTGAGGAATAATCCGTTATCATTAATGAGGACTCATTGAAAATATCCTGATACCTCTTATCCAAATCAACTTGAACATAATCGTTTCGGTCAAACAAATCAAGATATTGTGTTAGTTCAGGATGGGGCTTGAATACAATTTCATAACCATTATTTCGAGCACATTCGATTAATTTCTCATTATTAATCAAACTGTTGAATCTTTTGAAGTACTCTGAGGATAATAATTCATCTTTATTTGTCAAGTAGTTTCTCCATGTCGGCATGATGACTATCTGTTTTTTTAGGTTTTCATTTGTTAAATTATCATACCTGGGAAGACCCAATAACTGAATTACGTCCTCACCATAATAATATCCTTCATCAAATAATGACTCATACTCCAATTGTGTTGAAGACACAATCAGTTTAGGATTGCGATCATATTTTCTAAGCCATGAGGACATATTGTCCTTTATAACGCCATGCTGCAGGAAATAGAAATCCAGATTGCATATGCCCGATGTCAGTTGAGGATTTTTATTTAAAAATGGATTTAAATCAAATTCAGAACCCTGTGATGAAACCAATTTCTTTGTGAAAATATAGTATAGTTTATGTTTAAACGAATCGCAGTCAAGAACATGACCTTTAAACATTTGATTGATTCTTGAAAAGTCAGGGCTTGAATTATGAAGGACAAAAAACTTTTTAATTCCATCTTTTTTATCTTTTATATATTTGAATAGGTGTTCCGCATTGTCATCGGCCATTGTCTTTCTATCCATCACCAGCCAAATGTTTTTATTTTTCATGAATGGATAAAAAACTAAAAATATCAGCCTAAATAGTATTGCCTGTGTGAAAAAACTTGGGCGATTTTTGATTATATCAATTAGCTCTTTAACCTCTAGCTTAAACATTAAAGAATATGAATAATCCACTACATTAAATGCACCATCAAAGAAAACAATCTTATTATCTTTAACGTAATGTTTACTAAAATCAGACAGGTTGCAAAACTCCCTAAATCGAATAGGATAATGCAGATCATCCCTTGAATTAATGGTAATTTTTAACTCATTGCCAACAGGCACCTTAAAATCAAAATTGTATATTTCACCATCACGCCTTGTCGGATAATCAAATGAATTAACATCAACATTTTTACCGTTGCATACAACATTGACGCCTTTTTTAGCGTTGACGCATCTGAGATAACCTGAAATATTTAAAACATCATCCCTTAAGGTGACAAAATCAATGTTAATTTTATTGTTAGAATCCATAAAGACATTCCTTATTTTTTAAATAATATTGTAAATCTTCAACTATTAATATGTTTTCACGCATTGAACATGAGCCAAAGGGAATGCAACATCTCAGCACAATATTATGTTGAGCATCAGGAAAAATAATTAAAAAAAATAAAGGTTATAGTAGCTTACATAACAGCTACTAGATAATATAAAACAGAAGTTAGTGCAGGAACTGTTAGATTATCAATTCCACCATAACTTAAAGCTTCACATATGGTTGCAACAGCAGAAATAGCTATAATATAGACTATATTAAATTCAGGCATTGAATAACCAATTGATGTGAAAACCATCCATACAAATACGCTCATTACAGTTGTTACAACAAACATGGACAGTGATCCTTCAAGAGATTTTGTACTTCCGAAAATGGAAAACTTAACTTTACCGAATTTAATACCGATTAATGCAGCAAATCCGTCACCATAAACTAAAGGAACAATAGCTAATGCTACAATCCATAAATGATTTCCAAATATTACTAACAGTACTGTCCAGATCGCAGAATAGAAAAATAAACCAAGAGCGTGCCCTGATTCAGTCATGCTGTTTTCTATTTTGATTGGAGAATATTCAGTTAATAAAAAGGTTCCAATTGAAGCCGGCAATGTCAAACCTATAATCATAACCCATGGGTTTGAGAAAAACGGCATGGCAAAAATCATATTACCTACCATAATATGAAGGAATTTACGTGAAAATTCCGGCCTGGATTTCAAAACCTTTTCAGCTATGATAAAAATTGCAATTACATAGACGTATACAACAATCAGTGCAATGATATCAGTGAAAATCATTACTTATCATACTCCCCATATTCGCATCCTGCATTTTCAATTTTAACATGGTCAATTAATGTTCCGTCCTTTTTGTACAGTTTTATTTCACCCCAACCGTTTCCACCATTCCATAAACGGTTGTGACGTTTTTGACCATCAGGAGCCTCATAATTAATCAGCAGCATTTCATCACGTTTACAGTAAAGCACCAATTCCATTTTTGAGTTTTTATTGCTTGCGTTTACTCTCCAGGTATGAACTTCGTCCCCTTCTTCAAAATCAAAGTCGATTTTTACCAGATTCCAAAATCTTGCGAAGTTATATTCATACATTGTGCCTTCATAATAAAAACCAATCAGCAATTTACGAGGAATGGAAATTCCAAATGCTTTTGGCCTTCCTCCTCCTGCTTCAAATGCAGAATTCTCCAATTTTTTACCGGATATAAGACTGGTTAAGTTACATGATGAAATCCAAAGCCATGGTGAGGTGAAGTCTCCTCCCCAATTCTTATCTGCATAACCGAAAGATTTTTCAGGAATAACCTCATATTCTTCACCATCCAGCCAGATGGTTCCGCTATATTGGGTTTTGATTCCTTCAGCATGCCAAAACATTTCAAATGAGTTTAATTTTCTAAACAATGAATTTGCACCGTAACCCACATTAAAAGTGATTTGCTTATCAATATCCAAATCCCACATCATTTCTCCAGCATCACACATATATTCCGGATGGTCACGAGCTTCCTCTTCGGATACCCTTGAAAATCCACTCATATGAGTTTCAGTTAGGCTACAGTCTCCAACACGAATATTCAATTCATCATCCGGGCAATCAAAGTACTTCATTGAGTAAAAATTATGAATTTGTTTCGGATTTTTACCCCATGCACCAGCTTTAACCATGCAGTAAGACGGTTTTTTACCGGCTGCCTTATTTTCAGGCAATTGTCCTAAGGTAGGTTCTTCTTCAGCCAATGCTGGATTACACACAAAATATTCAATAAAAAAAGGTCTTGGTTCTCCAGTTTTCTTATTATATGCAGTTAAAGAATGCCACCACCAGTCATAACCTTTCTTGGCAAGCGGTCCCTTGAGCATGTAATAATCTCTTTTCAAATCACTTTTATTCATAAAAATCCTCCAAGGTAAGATAAGTATATTTTTGTTAAAAACCGTTTAAATAATTTATTATAATTAATTATATCTAAAAATCATCGTCTTCATCAATACAGTAAACATCATATCCGCAATTTGGGCAGTATTCCTCACCTTCTTCTACCCATGCACCACAAACCGGACATCTCATAATAACACCTACAAATTAATCAATACCAAACCAAACATGCACACGACAATGCCTACAATTTGGTTAATGGAAACGTTTTCCTTGTTTGAACCTCCCCATCCTAAAGAGGATGGGGATTCTCGGGCTGTAAGTCTCTTGTGAGTCCTAGAATTACCGAGCTATCCCTCTGGGTCTCAGAGTTCTTTAATATTAATTATTATTTTCCATAGTTTAAAATGTTTATTGCTGCGTTGAGATCCCGGTCTAGGATTGCTCCACAGTTTGGGCATTGCCAGTTACGTTCTTCTATGGTTAGATTTGTGTTTTTGTAGCCGCAAACATGACAGTACTGTGAGGATGCATAGTATCTTGGCACTTCGATGAATTTTTTACCGTATAGTTCGCATTTGTATTTGATCATGTTTTTTAGCATTCCTAGACTGGTTCTGTGTAGTCCTTTGCTGTAATCGTGGTCTAGCATCATTTCTTTTATGTTTAGGTTTTCCATTTTGATTACGTCGTATTCTTTGACTATGTCTTTGCTTATTTTGTGGTAGTATTCTCTTTTGATGTTGTTTCTTTTGTTTATGTGTTTGTGTAATGTTTTTAGGTTTTTTTGATAATTTTTGCTTCCGTGTTTTTTTCTTTGTAGGTTTTTTTGTGTTTTTTGTATTTTAGCTTCTATTTCATTTAGTTTTAGCGTGGCTTTTGCTTTACTGTCTGAAAGTGTGGCTAATGTTTTAACACCTAAGTCTATTCCTACTTCTTTCCCGGTTTTAGGGAAAGGTTCCGGTAGTGCAGAATCGTATACGATTATTATGAACCATTGGCTGTTTTTTAGTTGTATTCGTATGTGTTTGATTTTTCCGTTTATTTCTGGGCGGTATCCTTTGAGGTTAATCCATCCTAATGGTTTCCAGTATAATTTACCATTCTTTTTGACTCTTATTCTTTGGTTTATGTTGTTGATTTTTACTGATTGTGAGGATTGGTACTTTTTTTTGAATTTCGGATGTCCGAATCCTCGTTTAAAAAAGTTATCGTAGGCTTGGAGTACTGGTTTATAGCATGCCTGCATAGTATTAATATCCAAATCATTAATAAAAGGATACCATTTCCTTAAATAGTTAAATATGGATTCCACATACTTGGTATTGACATAGGGTGCACGAGCATGGAATATATTGGCTATACGTCTGTTATACTCTATTTCTCCAATTATGTTATTGTTAATGAACCGTGAATGTCCCAAATATTCTTTAAACAATTTTTCTTGTTTTTGATTAGGATTAACACGATGACGACAAGACCGATAAACCATAAAAAAATACTCCTCATTACTAAAACTTTTATAATACTTATTATAATACTATTTAATATAATAAATAATCGCGAGAGAGCGTTTGAAAACTAATAATTTATTAAAAAAATATATAATTATTTAAGATAACCCGTTTTTTGTGAAATTCATCTCCGACCTACAGAGGTCGGAGTATTCTTTCACATTTAAGATAAAAAATAGCCTAAAACGATTAAAACACAGGCAAGTCCTATATTTGCAACTACACTGGCCGTGCTTATAGTCCATCCTGCACGATAGACAAACACATAACCAACTTCAAGTCCCACTATAGCCAACGCTAAAATAACGGATGTCCAATTAATCTTTGAGATTTCACCAACAACATTTGATGGTCCGACCATATATATGAAGATAATTGCAGAAATTATGGTTGCAACCAAATATGTAACCATTAATGCCCCGAATGGATTGACATCACTGGGCATTGATTTCATACAGACATTATAGAACGTGTTCGATAAGATAACAACCAATATTGGCCAAATCAACTTCCACATGTATTAATCACCAAAAAAATAAAAAAAAAGTTAGTGAAGACCGGCTTCACTATTTTGTTCCATATACTCTGTCTCCAGCATCCCCAAGACCTGGAAGAATATATGCATTTTCGTTTAATTCCCTATCAACAACTGCACAGAAGATTTCAACATCAGGATGGTCATCCTCTATTGTTTTAATACCTTTAGGAGCTGCAACAATACATAATAACTTAATTTTAGTTACTCCATCCTGTTTAAGGCGTGAAATTGTTGCGGATGCGCTTCCACCGGTTGCAAGCATAGGATCTACAACCAACACTTCCCTATTGCCTATTCCATCTGGCATTTTATAGTAATATTCAACCGGTTCAAATGTTTCCTCGTTTCTGTAAAGTCCAATATGACCTATTTTTGCGTTTGGAATGACATTTAAAATTCCATCGACCATACCCATTCCTGCCCTTAGGATTGGAACAACCGCATAACGGTCTTCATTTAACATTCCAGTTTCCATTTTTTCAAGTGGAGTTTCGATGGTTGCTTCTTCAAGCTTTGCATCCCTCATTGCTTCATACATCAATATGGTTGAAATTTCAGTGACCAATTCCCTGAATTCCTTAGTTCCAGTATTGATATCCCTTAAAATAGCAAGTTTATGAGTTATTAATGGATGATTTAATACAAATTCATTCATGTTTTTCCTCCGGTATGCATAAGTTTAAGATAACACCAATAATAGCTGCAAGAGACATTCCGGAAATAGAAATGGACAAATCACCGTATACAAATGCTAATGCTGCACCACCTAAACCTAAAACAAGCATAGTTGCAGCCACAACAACATTTTTAGTGTTGTTAAAGTCAACTTGGTTGTGGATTAAGATTTTAAGACCATTTACACAAATAAAACCATATAACAATACGGAAATACCTCCTAAAACAGGTTGAGGAATTGCAGTTAAAAGAGCGGTTAAGTGTCCTGAAAATGCAAATATAATAGCGATTATGGCAGCAAGACCAATTACATAGGTTGATGCTACACGAGTCATACCGACAACAGATGTGTTTTCACCATAAGTGGTGTTTGCAGGACCTCCCAAGAGTGCTGCTAAAAATGTTGCAAGACCGTCACCAAGTAATGTTCTTTGAAGACCAGGATCTTCAATCAAATCACGGCCAATAATTTCACTTAACACTTTGTGGTCTCCAACATGCTCCACCATTGTTACCAAAGCAATTGGAACTATTGTCAGTACAGCTGCAAAGTTTAAATTATAATGCAGGAACGGCAAGTAAAATTTAGGGATTTCAATTACATGAGCCGCCAATACTTGAGAAAAGTCAACCATACCAAGCAATGCTGCTGCAATATATCCCACTACAATTCCAATTAAAAACGGAATAACCTGCAATATTCCTTTTCCACGAACCGCAACCAATGCAGTTACTAAAAATGAAATAAATGCAACAACTAAGTTTTCCCATGGAATAACTTCTAAATCCAATCCAATTTCAGCAATAGCAGTTGGCGCAAGTGATAAACCAATTACCATAATCATCGGACCAACAACAACAGGCGGGAGTAATTTATTAATCCAACCAGGACCTGAAACACGAATTATCATGGAAATAATTACATAAACAAGACCAACAATCATTAAAGCAGTGAATACGCTTCCAGTACCCCCAATTGCATAACCTGCAATCATAGGAGCAATAAATGCAAACGAACTTCCCAGATACACGGGACTTCTATTACGGGTACAAATAAGATAAATTAAGGTACCTAAACCAGATGAAACCAATGCTACAGGTATTGATAAGATATCTGCACCAGCAGTGGTGTTTACAACAATAGGAACCAATATTGTTGCTCCAAACATTGCACAAACATGCTGAATAGCGAGTAAAATCCAGCGAATTGTGTCAGGTTTATCACCAACACCCAATAGCATATTACTATTTTCCTCTACCATATTATCACATATTTTCCAAAATTTAGTCTAAATTTTTAAGGATTTGATTAATTATTTTAAAAATTCAATTGAATATTTTAATAATTAATTTGAAATAAATCTAAAATTTGTTAAGATTAAACTGAATATTGTTCAAACAAATTTTGATTAATAATATATATCTGAATAAACTTTAAAATACTTTCTTATTTCAAAATTATATCCAAAGAAAAAAAGATGTAGCGAAATGATGATTCAATAATTTAACTCAAAAAAAATTTTGTATTGAATTAAAAAAAGAGCACTAAAAAATATCAATAAGGAAAAAATAAGACATAACGTCTTATCTCCTTATAATAATCCAATCGTAAGATTGCAAGGGTTTGTTTAGAAATTGTTAGTCAGTATTTTTATTGTTTATCTTCTTGCTTTTCCTACACGACGAGCAATTACCATCTCACCAACTGAAATTAAACCTGCAAAGAATTTTTCTAACCCTCCAGTTGACCAAATAGCTTCTCCAAATGTAGCATTGACAATATTGGCCTCATATTCTTCAGGAGAAATCTTTACGCCAGTAGTCTTTGTAGATACTAATGCAGATGCAGCCATTAATTCATCCCAGGTTACGCCCTTAAGTTGATTCTGCATTGCTTTGTATAACTTTTCTACTTTAATATCGTAAAGCTCAGACAATAACTCCACAATATCGCATGCACGTACCATACCCACTATCTGATTATCATCATTTACAACAGGCACAGTAACAAATTTATTGTTTGCTGTTAAGATAACTGCTTTTCTTGCAGGATCATCTTCATGAACAGTTGCAACTTCTTCATAGCCACTCATGATTTCTGAAATTTTCTCATTTCCTTCCCTTAATCCTCTTGTAATGTCGAATGAAGTTATCCATCCTACCAACTGCTTATTATCATTTACAACAGGACAGGTAAAACGCCTAATTTCTTCCATCACTTTTGAAACTTCAATTACATTGTCTTCGCAATTTAAATATACAAAGCTTTTATCCATTAATTCTTTTGCTCTCATAAACAACCCTCATTTTATTCTATATCAACTCTTTTAAGTGCTCCTACCGGACAATGACGTGTACATTCAACACAGCGTATACATTTGTCATCGTCTAGAACCACTTCACCATCCACCAATTCTATTGCTCCAGTTGGACAATTTTCTTCACATAAATAACAGTTTACACATGCTTCGTGATTTATATCAAGGTTTCTGCTGTGAACAATAGGTCCCAGATATCTGTCTAACTCTATTGCTTCGTCATTATGTGAAATTTCAACACATGCACCACATCCAATGCACATTTTTTCATTAACATACGGATATAATGTATCTTCAACTAATTCAATACCCAAATCCGTATCCAAATCATCAAAAAATTCCTTAAATTCAAGAGTGAATGCATTTGTTGGACATAAATTTGCACAATCATCCCAATTATTATCAACAGAATAATTGATTGAAATACTATTCATTCGAACTACCCTGTGAGAACAGCTAACATTGGATAAATTGTATTCCATAAAGTCATTTTCATCCTCATTGTTATAGACAACTGAATTGTCAATTAATTTGATTGCTGAAACCGGACAAGTCTGAACGCAAATTTCACATTTGACACATTTTTCAGTTATTTTAGCTATTCTAAATATATTAGCTGGTTCGATTGCACTGACTGGGCATTCCCCAACACAAGTGTTGCATCTAACACATCTAGGTGCAATAGCTATGATTTCTTCATTTGTACTGAAATTCTCCAATTCAAATTGGAAATCATCACCATCATCATCTAAATCAACAGACTTTAGTAAAACTTCTCTTTCCAAGTTTTTCATCTGTTTTTGAAACGTTACATTCATATTATTACCAACTAACTCTTTTAATTAAATTATAAACTTAAAGTTTAAAAGAAATCCTCCAATTCCTTTAAAGATGGGAATTTCTCCATTCCAAATCCTTCAATAGCCTTACTGGCTACCCAATTTGCTATTTTACATGATTTTTCCAAGTCATATCCTTTCAAATAGGAATATAAAAATCCGCTATTGAAACTATCTCCCGCACCAGTCGTATCAACGACATCACACTCATAGGCATCGACCTGGCATTCTTCACTGTTGCTGATTGCATAAACGCCCTTTGAGCCTTGTTTTACAACTATGGTTCCAATTCCCAAATCCAGGAAATTAATGACCAAATCTTTAACTGGAGCGTTACTATTTTTACATAATATTCTTAATTCTGATTCATTTATGAGCAAAATGTCTGTTCTGTCAAGTATCGGTTTTAACTCATCAAACCCTTTTTGAACATATAACATGCCAGGATCGAAACTTAAAAGTGTGTCTTGGCTGAGTTTTTCCAATAGTTCTATTTGAGTTTTAAAGGAATCGCCTACAAATGATGTATAATGCATTATTTTACATCTCATAATATATAACGGATTGATTTCGCCAATTTTGATTTCATCATTAACTCCAGGGTCAATATAAAGGCATCTTTCACCCTCTTTATCGACAAATCCTAAACATTTTCCTGTTGAACCGGATTCAGAATAGATTAAATTGTTAGTGTAAACCCCATTGATGGCTAGGTTATACTCTATTAAATCGCCATCCTCATCTTCAGCTATCTTTCCGATTATGGAAGTGTCACAACCCAATCTAGCCAAACCTACAATGGTATTGGCCGCCGAACCTCCTGGAGTGGAAGTTTCACTTTTAATAAAACTTTCCTCATCGGCTCCAACAATATTTTCCACAGAGTATAGCTTATCAACATTCAATGCTCCAAATCCTATTACCTCTGCATTTACATCATTGTCAAATATTTCCATGCTAAAACCCTACTTTAAGACATCTAATAAATTTATATTTTTATCTCCAAGCTTACCTCCAAAATTACCTGCGGAGATTTTAATTACGCCATCAAATTCTAAAGCAGCATCTATTCCTGCTTTTATGGCTTTATTCATCACTTCTTCATTGATTGCATTAACTACAATTTCGGGAATGTAATTAACCCCTTCTGGAACTTTAGATTCATCGCCTAAAGATTCCTTTAGTGAAGGGCAGTAAACATGATTTGTAGTGGGTCCGATTTCCGGATAGTTTGTTTCGGGTTTTGAAGCTGCGGAACAAACGTCGAATGGAGTGGTGGCACCTTTAACGTCCATGATTGCATCAATAATTGCTTCACCAGCATCCAATACCGCTTCAGGGGTTTCACATAAATACCAGAAATTTCCTCCCATAATTCCATCATTTATTCTGAATTTTTCCTCTATTTGGAAATCTGGAACTGCAATAGGAACGTTGATCATTTTTCTTCCGTATTCCTCAACTATCCACTCGTATCCATCACCGCAGTGCCCTACGATATCCATCATTTCAATATAATCTTCACTTTCACTGTCAGAATAATCAAATATGCGTGTAAACGGCTTTACTAAAACATCCTGACGGAGCCTATATGATAATTCAAAGGCAAATTTATCCACATTATCTCCATCTAACCAATATTGTACAATAGCGCCGAATCTTCCATCAGGAGTTTGTGATTCATCTAAAAATCCTTCTACCCCACCTTCAACTCTTCCTATTACTGCACTTGGAGTTGAAGTTGAATCATATGCCGCCCTCTTTACAATTTTTTCAGTAGGCCCTGTAATTAAAGCTCTTATATATCTTCCTTCAAAAGCTTCAAAAAATGTATCTTCTACTTTATCATAACTCATTTTATTACCTTCTCTAACTTAACCTAATCCGCCAATATCCTGACCCCTAATATTATTTCTCATGTATTTACTAGATTTTAAGATATCTTCATAATTATCATCAGTTACAATCTGAATAATTGGATATTTCTCATCACTAAAAACATCAAAGAATTTATCCTTAATTTCCAAATCAATCTCGTATTGATCAAATAACTCTTTTAAGTCATTTGAATCATTATAATCTTCAATGAATTTTAAGACTTTATTTTTATCAAAGTTTGCATAAATATTAGCAACCACTGCAGTTGTTACTGCACTTGGTGAAACGATTGCAATTTCTGCAACTTTTAACGGATATTCATTACCATTGAAAGATATGCTAATTCCATCATTGCTTCTTGCAAATTCCAGTGGCTCGACATCGGTTATGCTATCACCAATATACCACATATTTTTAATGTCAATGCCATCTCTTGCAATTATTTCATCAATGGCCAATTTTTTACCTTCTCCTCCAACAACCTCAATATCTTTAATCTTATCGTAAATTCCCATTTTGGTTATTTGGTTAAAGAAAATATCATCAAATAATTCATAATCTTCAGGATTATCCAAGATTAATTCCTTGAATTCATTGATTTTTTCAATCTCTTCATCATTTAAACTTAAACTATCTACATCAACATTTGTGTAAAATGTATTTTCAAATGGCACATCCATATAATTGGAAACAGCTTCAATATATTGGCCATAACTGGTGCTGACTATATAAATATTCATCGCAGTCTTCAAGTAACTTAATAGGAATTTTGAATCCCTGACGGAGTAAATATTGTTTTTTGAAAAATCAACCATATCACTGTTTTTAAGATTTTCACATGCAAAGAAAGGCAGAATTAATTTTAAAGTATTGCCCGCCTTATAATTTTCTTTTTTGACAATATCTGCCAAATAATCATCATACAAACTAAGAATCTTAAATAATTCGCCACCATCTTCAATGATTTTTGCTGATAACTCAAAAGCATTGTCATTTAAAGTTAATGGACCTTCACAATCTGTAATAAATGATTTTTCAAACATAATTCACCTAAAGTTAACAATTCTAATAACATCAAGAGGACATATTTCCTCGCAAGTTCTACAGTAAATACATTTCTCACTGTCAAAGTCTATTCTATCACCATTTAACGTTAATGCGCCAACAGGGCAATTTTTAGCACAAATTGCACATGCCTGACATTTTTCATCGGAAAGTGAGAGATCACCCAATCTTTGATTATGCAAATAAGACCTTGCATAATATAAATCAGTGTCTTTGCTATAGAAATAATCGTCATATGCACCAATTGCATCGAATTGACATTGTTCAACACATTTTCCGCAATAAACACAATTGTCCTTGATGGTTATTGGATTAGGGCCGTTAAGCTGAATTGCACCTACAGGACAAACATTAAAACAGTCCCCGCATGCTACACATTTCTTGTCATAGACTTCAATGTTCCTATCCATCAAATAAGATCCGAATAGCTTTGTAAACTTTGATATTTCAATGTGAGAGTCCAGACTAATTTTCAATTCCTCTTCCATCATATCATTAACTTTACATTCTATGAAATTCTCAAAGTTCTGGTCATTGAATTCCAGAGCAATAGAATTTGCCACTTTTTCGAGAACCTTATTTAGACTAATCAAATCAAGTGACAATTTCTTCATGTCATGGTCGACAATACCTGAAACTATATCAAATGATTTAATCTCACTATACATCTTATAAGCTTTTTTACGTGATGAGTACTTAATTGCAGTTGAAGGGCAGGAATGCATACATTCCTCACATCTTGCGCAATAACCCGGATTAATATAAGGAAGCTTATTAGTTCTTGCAACATTGATTGCACCCATTGATGGGCAAACTCTTGTACAAGTCATACATCCGATACATTTATCCTGATTAACAACAATAGCCTTACCTCCTTTAACAGTTTTAGGAAGTAATTGGCCATATTTAATTGCATCGGTAGGACATACCCTAAAGCAGTATCCGCAACGTACACAGGTATCCTTATCAATTTCACTATGAGGAAGCTCACTGCCATCCGCAACAATGTGAATGGATCCGTTCTTACATGCCTGTACACATGCACCGCATGCCTTACATAATTTTACATTAATGTTCGGAACATTTTCTTTTAAAGGAGGATCCATATGAACATCAAGGGAAATCGCATCAAATGGACAAGCATTACGACATAATACGCATCCAAAACAAGTATTTTTCAATTTAATAAGACCTTCATCTTCATCCATATAAATTGCATCGATAGGGCATGATTGAAGACAAGGTTTATCACTACATTTGGCGCATTTTGTTTGATCAACCAGATAATCGACATCAACATGTCTTAATGGCCTTGGTGTTTTAGTATAACTATCAATCATAACACTCACTCCATGAAAATATCCTCATTTAAATTAGATGCTTTTACAGTAGCATGAATAATGTTTTCGCCTTCCATTGAGAACTTAGCAATGAAATATTTAATTACAGAGAACGGACAAGTTTGATAACATATACTGCAACGTAAACATCTATTTTTATCTCTCACAATAGTGTCTTCAACTTCATCAAATGAAATACAACCAGTAGGACAATCAGGAATACATAATTGGCATTTTTTACATTTGTCCTTATCCCAATCTATTATCCTAATTTTAAGCCTATTTACTGCATTAGAGATTATCTCCAAAGCAATTTCATTATCAGGAATAATCTTCAGTGCATCATCCCATATTTCAGAAATCGGAACGTCATATTGCAGCAAATCATCAGTTTCCAAAGACCTTAAGTCCTCTTCTTTATCATTGATGTAATCCTCCAGATAATTTACACATAAAAGGATTAAATCTTTTTGGGCTTGTAAGTTTTCAACAAATACTCCTTTCATTGCACCGTTAACCGGACAAACATCAAGACAATCCCCACAGGAGATACATTTTAGTTGGTCAACAACCACCCTTCCATCATCAAGGCTTATTGCCCCAACAGGACACTGCTTCAAACATTTTTTACATTTGATACATAAGTAATCATCTACAATGTATTGCCTTTTTGATGGGATAATATTGAATTCTGGTAAAATTAAATGGTTTTCACCGCATGTTAATGTTTTAGGGTCTGTTGGGCAGACTTCTGCACAAAATCCGCAACGGATACAAGCGCCCAGTTTAATTACAGGATAAGTTAAACCCTCCTCTTCTTCAGAATCTTCATCACGAACCAGTTTAATTGCATTTGGTGAAGGGCAGGAAACTGTACATGCGCCACAGCCAATACAATATTCCTTATGAACTTCAGGGAAATTTCTGAAACGTTCAGGTTTTTCTGAAATCTCCGGTTTAGAGTGTGCATTAGCAAATGCATCTGTCCATGCTTTTCTTGCAAATTCATAAACATACCACATTAGAGATGACATTTTATTTCACCTCATAAAAATCTTTAATGGAAGTTTTTCCAGCTTCGTTAGTAATGGCTACCCTTTCCGCACAAGCAACACAAGGATCGCATGATGCATAAGTGGACACTGCGTCTGCAACTGTTGGAACATCACGAATCATGTATTTTGCACAGGAATCCATATTTGCAATACTTGGAGTTCTTATTGAAATGTTCTTAATTAAATTACCATTGGTTTCAATCATGTAAGTGACTTCACCACGAGGAGCTTCATTTTGCCTCATTGCATAACCAGATTTAATATTTGCAGGAGTACGAACTTCACCTTTAGGCATATTTTCAATAGCTTGTCTTACAAGACTAATTGATTCAGGTATTTCATCAAATCTAGTCATTGTCCTTGCATAATTATCTCCTTCATGTCTTACAATTACATTAAAGTCAAAGTGATCATCATAAGTGTAGTGGCCTACACGGAAATCTTCTGTAATGCCTGATGCCCTTCCAATAGGCCCAACTGCCCTTCCCTTAATTGCTTCTTTTTTGGACATGTAACCAATGCCTTTACATCTTAAGGCAAGTACAGGACCTTCAGCAAATAAATTACGGGTTATTTCAAATCCCTCTTCGATTTTTTTCATATTTTCAAGTATCGGTTCAAAGTGGCGCTCATCAGCATCCATTCTGACACCGCCAACAACATTCCAACCCATATTAACCCTATTTCCAGTTAATAATTCAATGGAATCCATTGCATATTCCCTTAACTCCAAAACATGCATAAATAACGTTTCGTGGTCCATTGATTTGAAGAATGTTGAATTTGCAAGCAGATGGCTTTGAATTCTATCCAACTCATTTGCAAGGACTCTTAAGAATTGGGCCCTTAAAGGCACATCAACATCAGAAATCTTTTCGATTGTCTCGGCAAAAGTTTGTGTATGTTCATATGAACAGATACCGCAAACCCTTTCCGAAAGATAAATTCCTTTCTGCCAAGTTTTTCCTTCAATTATCTTTTCAATTCCCCTATGAACATAACCATATTCAATTTCTGCTTTAACGACCTTTTCACCTTCAGTTTGAAGTTTTAATCTGATAGGTTCCTTTAAAGCAGGGTGAATTGGACCAATAGGCACTATCATTGTTGCTCCCTCCCACGGTCAGCAATAGCTTGTGGACCTACAGCCAAAATAGCCTCCAATATTTCATTAGGCCTTGGCGGACATCCCGGAATTTCTGCTGCAACTGGGATGAAATTGGATGCGGGCGCATTAACATGGCCTCCCTCCTGATTAAATACATCACCAGATATCGGACAGTTTCCTACAGCCACTGCTATTTTTGGTTCAGGAGCCTTATCATATATTCTTTTTAAATTAGTTTTCCATTGTTCGGTTACAGCACCGGTTAACAACAGAACATCAGCTTCACGAGGATTATTGTGAACATAAATACCATACTGCTCTAAGTCGTATCTAGGAGACAATAATGCAACGCATTCAACATCACATCCATTGCATCCTCCACAATTTACGATACAGACATGTATTGAGCTTTTTCTCACAACATCCCTTATGGCATCTAACATTGTACTCCCTCTTTAATTTTATAATTAAATATAAACATGATTAATATTTCGCTTCTTTCTTTAATAATTCGAATAATTCAAGATGACCCTCTTTTAAGGCATCTTCATAGGATTTTCCATTTTTAACTTCATTGACCAACTTCATCTTCAGTTGTTTTGCATCTTCTGCAGATATTACCTCTAAAGTGCCGCTAAACCAGCACAACCTTAAATCAGCGTGAAACTTTTGATATAAACAAATATCCTTTGCAGAAGTGAATGTTCCGTGCATTGCTTCAAGGGTGTCCATATCAAATAAATCAAAGAACACGTCTTCGAGCTCTTCAACAGTACAATCAAAATCTTTGGAAAGGGGAACTATAACATCTCTTTGCCAAGCGTAACTTTTAACAATTCTTTTTTGCATTAATCTTAATCTAGCATCATCATCCATTCCAATCACATCATACTGCCAATTTTAATAAGAAATATAAAGCTATAGCAAAAATTAAACCAACTGCAGTTTCTTTTCTACCATAACCAGGTCTTTCGCCCATTACAAATCCACCTAAAAGAAAACCAATTGCGGCTAAAATAACATTGCCGGAATCAAAAGCCAAGCACCATCCCAATATTGAAACCACCGCCATTGGCATGTTAAACTCAGGGTCTGCAACAAACGGTTCGCCATGTTGCTTATAACTATATAACAGACCAAGAATTGATCCAACTGCAAATGTGAGTATATAAATCATATAATCTAACATAATATCCCCTACATTGGTTTATAAAGTAATATAAATGAGCAAATTATTGCTAAAAGTGTTATTATAAAACACAATTTCTCTATACTTTCTATTCTGTGTGAAAAATTACCTTTTGCTAAAAATACAAATATTGCCAAGATAATTCCAATAATCACTATTGGAGCAAGCAAAGTTGAATGCAAAACGGCAGCCAAAAGCCCAACGACCACTATTCCAACAGCTACTAATGCAGTCAAATATACAATCACATCTTCACTATTCATGCTACCACTCCTGTAAATATCATTAATATTGTTCCAAAGAAGCATATCGCTCCTATTGTAATTTGAGTCATTACTGAATGATTTGGAGATAAAAGCGGTGTTGTTGCATTAATAAATCCGGTGATGAATGTAATTACAATCATGCCTATCAAATATCCCACAGCATTCAGCGGACCGAAGAATATTGTTAGGAATACCCAAAGCAACACATACCATGCAATAGCTTCTGAGAAATGCATAAATCCTCTTAAAAATCCAAAGTGTTCTGTTTCAAATCCGGAAATCAAAACTTTGTCTTTAGTTATTGCAAATGGAGAGTATGGGGATTTTGTAATGATTAACATGAAAAACATCAACGCAGCAAGCGGAATTGTGAATACCAAAGGACCGTGCACGGATTGATAAGTAATAATTTCACCAATGTTCATTGTGCCGGTTATTAAGTAAACAAATACTATAGCCGCAAACAATGGAAGTTCAGTTGCCGCTGAAAGAACAGCCCTTACACAACTTAATTTACCGTACGGAGAGCCTGAACTTGATCCTGAGTTGTGTTCCACAATTTTATAAACTGCATAAACACCAAACAATATAAGCAATGAATCATGAGCTACAGGACCGGCAATAACACCTACAATCCATATTAAAGCCAATATGAATACGATGCCAATATAAAACACTTTTGAAACGGTTTTTGGAATTGCAGTTTCTTTAAAGAAGAATTTCAAAGAATGGATTAAATGTTGAACAATAGGTGGTCCAGGACGTTTTTGAACACGTGCCATAATCTTTCTATGCAAACCTAAAAGCAGGCTTCCTGCTAGAAATGCAATAACAACTTGAATTAAAATTTCTGCCATTAAATTCATAATACCACTCTAATACCCAGTAAATGGTTCTTTTATCCTCTCTTCTGCATCTTCAGGTTTTGGTTTAGCCATTGTCAATAAACCTAAAGATAAAATCCATAATGGAATACCAAATATAGCTACAGCATAAACAATCCATGCTTCAAAGTCCATAATCAAACAGGCAAGAATAGCTATTGTTGATAATGCCAATAATATAATACATGTAACTTTCTGACTAACCATTTCCACCACTTACCACAATACCAATAATAATATTTCAACAGCTCTTACAATAATAAACAGGGAACTTAAGTGAATAATGACAATAAATGGAGATCCAGCAGTCCTAAACATCTCCGCCTTACTTGCGAAAAATGGCGCTACTCCACTTTCACCCAAGATTCCAATCAACATCAATACAGCACCAAAGACCACCATTGGACTTGCAGGCATTTGAGACAATACTGCCAAACTTAAAGTTCCGGTTGCGGCAAGAATTATGGCTGCACCACCAAACAACGGCAAACTGCACATCATGGCAATTAAACCATAATTAAATGCAGAATTTAAAACTGTAGTCTGCTTTACGGCAGATACGATACCAATATTCAAAATACCAACTAAAGCCATGAACAGTGTGAAGTTAAATAAATCTCCGGTTATCATTGCACCTGCAGATGCAAGGCCACAAATGATTGACAGGAATCTTCTTTGCTTGAATTCCTTTGGGCCGACTTTAACTTCAGTATTATATAAATAATGCATGGTAGCTTCGATTTGAGTTTCAGGTTTACTCAATGCAATCAATACTGTAAACCCAAGCAAAATTGCAAAAAGGAACAAGTTAAATGGTGTGAGATACAGTACAATATCCCCAAGCGGAATTGTTCCAAGTAAATTTCCTCCGAGTGTAACAAAATCCATACTCATCACCTACTCCTTATCAAAATCCTCTCTCATAAGCAGTCCAATTAAACCTACTTTTGAAGCTACTTTTAATAGTAATCCACATGCTGCTAGGAATAAACTTAATAACCAATATTGAGGCGCTACGAAGAACAATAAGAAACCTATAATCCATAGACACCATGCGATTCCAGAAACTCCTGCAATGCCATCTAACATCAATACTGGAAGCCCTCTTGCTTTTTTTGATAAAGCATATAATACTATTCCACCACCGGCTACTGCTCCACCAGTAAAACCAGTTAGGAATATACCATATCCAATTAAAACCAATGCTATAAAATTAGGAGCAGTATTCAGGATTTCCATATTCAGTGCAAATGACTGTGGAAACATTGAAGAAGCACCAGATAGATTTCTTCTTGGATTCTGCTCGATTTTACGCATTTCTCTTGTAATCAATATTTCAGAAATAGCTAAGGTTTCTGCTAGCTCCACAACCAGACCCGGCAAAATCAATGCTTCTGCAAGGTCAGTTCCAACTGCAGATACGACAAATATCATTGCAAGACCGACCAAATCTGTCAATATAAGAATATGAATTTCCTCTCTTTTAAGAGCAATTGCCATTGTCCCAATGAAACCGACGATCAGACCAGCATAGATTGCAGGCAAATACATTGCCAAGAATGCATCAGGAACATACGGAGGTATGAAAACCATCAGTTATCCCTCCTTAACTGTTTAGCTCTTGATTTAGCATCATTTGCATTGACTTCTCTAGCTACTTTTGCTGAATCAGAAATGGCTTTTTTAACATCTTCTTTTATTTCATTTTCATCGTTTTTACGATTCATAGTATAATTAACAGATAACCATGATGCGATGATGAATGACATCATCAATATGCTTGATTCCAATATGGTATCGAAACCTCTAGTATAGTACAATATCTCATCTATAAGTCCACCAGGAGATGAATAGATTGATGTACCAAAGTACGGTGAAATAGAGGATACAAATTGTGCCAATGGAGACATATATCCTGTAATCATTCCCAAACTAGCCGCATTATCAGGATATTGCGGATTAATTATTCCAGCTTGGGACAGCACTTCTCCACCCCTATCATAAGGAGCAATCGCTAGACCTTCGTCGATTTGTTCTTGAGGAGCTGGCCTAACATATAGCTGGTCAGGGTTTAATGCCATAGGAACAATCAAACCAATGATTAGAATAATTCCTAAAGAAAATGCAAACAGACGAGGAATATTTTTAGGGTCTGCTAGTTTATTCCATAAGACTCCAATCTTCATACGTCTGCCCCCATTTCTTCTAAACGAATAATAGCTCTAAATAAAATTAAAGTAATGATAACAGTAGTTGCAAGCAATGTTAATAATGCTAAAACATGATTATAACATAATAAAACTAAACAAACACCAATTGATGCCACTTCAGTATTGAATGTCCTAATGATTGGATCATTAACTCCAGGACCCCATGCAGTAGCTATGCTGCCCACAACAGCTAGAAAAATTCCAAAGTAAAAGAATAACTGAACACTAATCATTTATCTCACCACTTTCTAGCTTCTTTTTTCTAATTTCATTAACTTTTACAATAGACAGGATAAATACTAAAGTTGATAATGGACCTGCTAAAGCTGCAAACATCGCCACATCCAAATATTTGAATAGTACAACCACTAAAACAAATCCAGCATCAAGTATTGTAAACATGATTACCTTATCTAGCGGTTTTTTAAGAAATATAATACCGAATGCTCCGATTACCATCAAAGCAATTGCAATAATTGATACGAAAAACTCCACTTTGCATCACTCCAATAGTATTTCATCATCTAGCCTTTTTAATGTGTATGCAATCGCATTCGCACTAATTGTAGAACAAATAAAGAATGCTGCTGCAACTACAAGAGCAAATGGAGTATTAATCACTAAAGCAATAATGGCTGAAACTCCAAAACCTATAACATTTAGATATAACAATCTTTCAGCCCTATTTTTAGTTATTAATGCCCTTAATGCAACAAATATGACTATAACTCCAATTATTTCAACATACATATTACCACTCTCAAGCATGCCTATTGAATTTTTCAGCTATTTTGCCTAAAACAATTGAAGCCCTTTTATGGTCAAGGCCTTGAACAGTCAATATCGCAATAACCATACCTACAATGAACATTTCTGGAGTAAGACCCATAAATGAACAGATAAAAATTATTAAAGTGGCTGTTAGGCTTCCAACAGTTCCGGCATAACCTGGATCGGCACATAATCTATTTCCCATAAATACAAAGAATGCCGCAATAATTCCACCAGGAATTCCCAAAAGCAAGTATCCAATAGAAGCTATTAAAGTACCAGCAGACGCATCCGGAGAACAAACAATGTTTCCTTGGAAGAATCCACCAGCAATATCTCCCCCTCTTTTTTCGACATTTTCACCAATTATCCTAGCTCCTTTAACGCCAGGTTGTTCGGGAAGTCCGAAATATGTATCAACAATTACAAAATTCAACCAACATAGAATTGCAGCAATTATAATTCCAATTACCTCATTCATTACATATCCTCCCCCTCATCTCCATCTAAAGGCTTTGGAAATACAAAATCGAATAAATATTTCACAAACAATGCAGATAAAACGCCAATAACAATAGCCAATACGATTCCATTATACATGAAAGTGTAGTTTAAAACTAAAAAAATAGAAAAAATACCCATTGCTATTATAGGAGTCGGATATATAGCACTAACATCAAAAGAATACCTATATGGTTTGCTAGGCAATAATGGGATTTTTAAAATTAATGCAACTATAATTGAAACTAGAATAGTGACAATATAAGCTAATAAAATATCAAATGAACTAATTGTTATATTACTAAGCCCATAGAAATTACCATAAGAAGCAAAAAATATGGTATTATACATCAAATCAAACATATTATTAAGACTCCTCTTAAATAATAATTATATTATGAAAATATATAAATGTTGTTACTTAAAAATTAATATTAGTGCTTAAACATAAATAAAGTTAATAATTGGTGGCTTAATGAAGAATAAAAATATTTTAATAACCGGTGGACTTGGATTTATTGGTTCTCACATTGCTAATGAACTAATGGACAATAATAAAGTCATTATTCTTGACAATTTATCTACTGGAGATATTAATAACTTAAAAACCCCAAATCATGAAAATTTAAAAATCATAAAAGAGGATATTCGTAATACCGATTTGGATAAATTAACATCAAATATTGACTATATTTTTCATCTTGCGGCAATGGCAAGTGTTCCATTAAGCATTGACAAACCTATCGAATGCAGCGATATAAACGTTAATGCCACCATCAAACTTTTAAAATCCGCCGCAAAAAATAATGTTAAAAAAATTATTTTTTCTTCTTCATCCTCTGTTTATGGACCTAATACAAATATACCCCTGAAAGAAACAGAGCAACCTATGCCAAAATCCCCATATGCTGCATCAAAAGCCAGCTGTGAACTATATTTAAAATCATTTTATGAAAGTCATGGGCTGAACTATATCTCCTTAAGATATTTCAATGTATTCGGTCCTGGACAAAACAAAAATTCACAATATGCTGCAGTAATCCCCAATTTCATCAGTGCACTTCTAGAAGATGAGCAGCCTGAAATTTATGGTGATGGAGAACAAACCAGAGACTTTATTTATATAAAAGATGTTGTCAGGGCCAATATCAATGCTGCCGAATCCGATTTTAATGGAATAATCAACATCGCATCAGGTGAAAAATTAAGCATTAATCAATTATACGAAATCGTTAAAAAAACACTCAATAGCGAGATTGAACCAATATATCTGCCTGAAAGGCAAGGCGACATTAAACACTCACTTGCAGACATCAGCAATATGAAAAAGATCAATCTAAAAATCGATTCAAGCAATTTTGAAGAACAGCTTAAAGAGACAATCGAATGGTTTAAGACAATTTTAAGAGATTAATATGGACAAAACCGTTTCAAATTTTAATACCCGTCTGAGAACTATTAAACTTAGAGAACTTGCCGTGGGCATGATAATTAGTTTAATACTTGCATCAATAATGCTGTCCATTTTTCCAGAAATAAATGAAAACGATGATTTATTCTTTATAGTGCTATTATCTTTTGTTTTATTATTTTTCATTTGGGAATTAAGAGGTACAACAGGACTTTCTAATAATTTTAAAAGATTAGCTGTTAAAAAAACACAAAACGAAATATTATATGTATTCCTTATTAACATATTATTCGCATTTTTATTTACGTGCCTAATTTCAGGACTTGATTTGTTGATGGGATTTTATGACCCAAGTTGGGTAACGGGTTTTGATATTGACTCCGTAGACATATCAGCAGGTGCATTCCTATTGAGTGCAATAGCATCGATAATTTTTGCACCCATTTTGGAAGAGTTGGTGTTTAGAGGAGTTCTATTTAATCGGCTGAAAATAAGAATAGGAATTATTCCAGCAATGCTCATTTCATCATTTTTATTTGGAATTGGGCATGATTTCGGTGGAATAACAAGTGCATTTCTATTTGGATTGTGCATGTGCATCTTATATTTAAAAACAGACAACATTCTGGTTCCAATGAGCGTGCATTTCATAAATAATGTAGTCGCAACAATTTTAGAGCTCACACAAATAGATTTGTTTGTTGGACAATTGCCTTGGCTGATTCCGGCAACAATAATTACATTGATAGCGACAATTTTGCTTATTAAATATATTGTTCAAGAAACAAGCGCATTAAAAAAGAGTTTGGGTTAAAAATTTAAAGTTAGTGGAATCCGCATCCACTACAAGTTTCACATTTTTCTTCTTCTAAAGGATCATATTGTTTATCTTCCTGTAAAGTAGCTGAGATAAAATACTGGTCGAACTCATCCTTACTTTTTAAGACAGGAGAGATGCCTTTAAAATCACATTTAATATCTCCAGTTCCGCCAATATCAACCATAATTGGCTCACCTAATTTGAATCTTTTAAAGTATGATTCAACTTCATCTTTTAAAGCCCCAGGTACTCTAAAATTAAAAGATAAAATATTATTTTCCTTCATTTTTAAACCAACATATTTTTGGTCTATTTCATAATTCAAACCTAATTGCTTTTTGAAAATAACGTTAGTACCAATTTCATTTGATGGCATTTTTATAATCTCCACGAATTATTTAAATTAAAATTATAGTTTGTAATATTTAAAACTTTTTGTGATGTACAAAATATTACAATTTAAAAAATTATTAAATGCAAAATTTATAACGAATTATCATGTTTTTTAATAAGGTTTATATAATTTCAAATTCAAAAATTAAGATATGTTATAATATTATATTATAATAATAAATCAATTAAAAAAAATAAGGTGTTTATTTTGAATGAATACAACAAAGAAATTGGAAATAGAATTAGAGAATTGAGAGAACTTTCAGATATTACAATTAATGAAATTGCATCTGAATTGAACATTACAGAAGAAACATACATCCAATATGAAAACGGAGAAGTAGACATCCCTGCAAGCTTCTTATACGAACTCGCACATATTTTTAAAGTTGATTTAGGATTATTATTAACCGGTGAAGAAAGCAGAATGAATATCTTTGATGTTACTCGTGCAAACAAAGGAATATCAGTCGACAGAAGTAAAGAATACACTCACGAGAACCTGTGTTCAAAATTCATTCATAAAAAAGCCGAAACTTTCCTTGTTGTTGTGGATCCTAAAAAGAATCCGGAACCTTCACTCAATTCACACCCAGGACAAGAATTCAACTATGTTCTTGAGGGTTCATTGAAAATATACATACACAATAACGAAATCATATTAAACGAAGGAGATTGTATCTTCTTCGATTCAGCACACAGACACGCAATGGTAGCGCTTAACGATAAACCTGCTAAATTTTTAGCAGTAATCATATAATATTTACAAGGAGCTAATTAGATGACATCAGTAATAGGAGATTTTGTAGAGAGAGTTGATTTTGACTCTTATGAAGATTTTTATGAAAATTTTAAATTAAAATATGAAGATGATTATAATTTCGGATTTGATGTGGTCGATAAATATGCTGAAATTGACCCTGAAAAAATCGCTTTGATTTGGGTTAATGATCATGGTGAAGAACATACATTCAATTTCAAAGAAATGAAAGAATATTCAAACAGAGCTGCAAATCTATTTAAACGTTTAGGAATTAAAAAAGGCGACTGTGTAATGCTAACCCTTAAAAACAGATATGAATGGTGGTTCTGTATGGTTGCATTACATAAGATTGGAGCTATACCAATTCCAGGGACACACATGTTAAAACTCCATGATATCGACTTTAGATTAAAAGAAGCGAATGTTAAAATGGTAATTTCAATAGAAGAAGATTCACTCTTACCCGATTATGAAGAAGCTGAAAAAACATTAGGTTATGAATTAAAAAAATTAGTTATCGAAACAGATAGGGACGGTTGGATAAACTTTAACGAAGCTATTAAAAATGAAAGCCCTGAATTTGAAAGACCAACAGGCAAAGATAAAACATACGCCGAAGAAATATTTTTAATCTATTTTACATCAGGAACTAGTGGACTTCCAAAAATGGTTTCACATAAACACACATACTCCTTAGGCCATATTCCTACTGCCAAATACTGGCATAACGTTATTGAAGATGGAATCCATCACAGTGCGGCAGATACCGGATGGGGAAAGGCAGTATGGGGAAATATATACGGCCAATGGATTGCAGGAACATCCATATTTATCTATGATTATGACAGATTTAACGGAATAAAATTGCTCGAAAATGTAATTAAATACAAAGTAAATACTTTCTGTGCTCCGCCGACAGTTTACAGATTCTTAATTAAAGAGAATATCAAAGGATATGACTTTTCAAATTTCACTTATGTGACAACTGCCGGAGAACCACTCCCTCCTGAAGTTTCAGACAGATTTTATGACATTTCAGGTTTAAGGATTAAAGAAGGATTCGGACAAACCGAAACAACATTGTCAATCGGAACTTTCATCTGGTTAGATGCAAAAGTAGGTTCCATTGGAAAACCTTCCCCATTATTTGATTTAAGATTACTCAATGAAAATCATGAAAAAGTAGAAATTGGAGATGAAGGAGAACTTTGTTTCAAATTACAAGAAGGTCCAAATCCCGGATTATTCAAAGATTATGTAAACGATGAAGAAAAATACAAAAAACAAATTCATCATGGATACTATCATTGTGGAGATACAGCCTGGGTGGATGAAGATGGCTATGTCCACTTTGTTGGAAGAAATGACGACATCATTAAATCTTCAGGTTACCGTATTGGACCATATGAAGTGGAAAGTGCGGTTTTATCCCATGAAGCAGTTTCACACTGTGCTATTACAGGTTATCCTGATGAAATAAGAGGTCAAATTGTAAAGGCCACCATTATTTTACAACCTGGCTTCGAACCATCAGAACAACTTACTAAAGACATTCAAAATCATGTTAAAAGAGTTACAGCTCCTTATAAATATCCGAGAATGATTGAATATGTAGATGAAATTCCAGAAACAATCAGCGGTAAAACAAGGAGAGTTGAAATAAGAGAAAATGATCAAAAAAAAGTTTAATTAGATGATATAATGACAGAAGAGATATCTTATCCAGTTATTAATAAAGAATTATGCAAAGGATGTCAAAGATGCATAACAGGATGTCCTCAAAATGCTATTTTACTTAGTGATGACATGAACGATGCAGGATATCAATTTGCATATTATAGTGGAAACGGTTGTACAGGATGTAAAGACTGTTACTTTACATGCCCTGAACCGTTAGCACTTGAAGTACATCAATATAAAAAGATTGTAAATGATTCAGTTGCCAAAATGATTAAAGCTAAAGCAACTAATCAAGGGGGAAACTAAATGAGTAATCAAATGGTTAAAGGAAATACTGCAGTTGTCATTGGTGCAATGTATGCTGGTTGTGATTGTTTCTTTGGATACCCAATTACTCCTGCAAGTGAAATTCTACACGAAGCATCAAAATACTTCCCGATGGTCGGAAGAAACTTTGTCCAGGCTGAAAGTGAAGAGGCATCAATCAATATGGTTTACGGTGCATCAGGAACCGGTCACAGAGTAATGACATCATCATCAGGACCTGGAATCAGCTTAATGCAGGAAGGATTCACTTTCCTTGCAGGTGCAGAATTGCCTGCCGTCATCGTTGACATTATGAGAGCAGGACCTGGACTTGGAAATATCGGACCTGAACAGGGAGATTACAATCAGGTCGTTAAAGGCGGAGGTCATGGTAACTACAAAAATATCGTTTTAGCTCCAAACAGCGTTCAGGAAATGTGTGATTTAACAATGAAAGCTTTTGAACTTGCAGACAAATGGAGAAACCCTGTAGTAGTTTTAGCTGACGGCACATTAGGTCAGATGGCAGAACCTTTAGTGTTCCCTGAAAAGGCAATTGAACCTAAAAACGACAAGCCATGGGCAGTAAAAGGAACTGAAGAAACCATGGACAATCTCATTACTTCAATTTACAATGACTTCAATGAACTAGAAGACTTCAACTTTAAACTTCAGGAAAAATATGCTCAAATCGAAGCTGAAGAGGTTATCTTTGAAGAATACCAAGTTGAAGATGCGGATATCGTTTTAGTATCATTCGGTATCAGCTCAAGGATTGCAAGATCTGCAGTTGATAAAAGCCGTGACAAAGGCATAAAAGTTGGACTTTTAAGACCAATCACTTTATCACCTTTCCCAGTTGACAGAATAAAAGAATTGTCAGATAAAGGAGTTAGCTTTATTTCTGTTGAAATGAGTAACGGTCAGCTATTGGCTGACGTGCAATTTGCAGCATTAAGAAGGGAAGATACCCACTTAGTCAATAGAATGGGTGGAAACTTAATTGAGCTAAAACAAATCCTTGCTAAAATTTATGAAATCGCAGGATATGAAGATGAAGACATAGACCTATCCAAAAGAAGTGAGGAAAAGGCTAGTCCAAATATAATTGATTAGAGGATGTGGAAAGATGAGTGATAAAGAAAATAAAGATTATGAATTACAAGTACGTAGAAATCCACAATCCCTTTTAGAAGAATATCCTAGAAAAGGCACTAACATTCAGTCAACCCACTACTGTGCCGGTTGTGGACACGGAATCTTACATAAATTAATTGCAGAATGTATGGATGAACTTGGAATACAGGAAAGATGTGTTATGATTTCCCCTGTAGGATGCTCAGTATATGCATATTTCTACTTTAACTGCGGAAACTTCCAAACTGCACACGGAAGAGCACCTGCAGTAGCTACAGGTATTTCAAGAGCACAAGACAATGCAATCGTGATGAGTTATCAAGGAGATGGAGATTTGGCATCCATCGGTTTGAACGAAACCTTGCAGGCTGCAAACAGAGGAGAAAAAATTGCAGTATTTTTCGTGAACAACACAGTTTACGGAATGACCGGTGGACAAATGGCTCCAACAACATTAATTGGAGAAAAGACAGTTACATGCCAAACAGGAAGAGACCCTGATTACGCAGGACACCCTACACACATGTGCGAATTGATCAACACATTAAAGGCACCTGTTTTCATTGAAAGGGTATCATTAGCTAATCCTTTAAAAATCAGACTTGCAAAATATGCAATCAAACAGGCATTGACCGTTCAAAAGGAAGGAAAAGGATATTCATTTGTTGAAGTCCTGTCACCTTGCCCTACCAACTTAAAGCAGGATGTTGTAAGCGCTCAAAAATTCATTGAAGAGCAAATGGAAAAAGAATTCCCTGTTAAAAACTTCAGAAATAACCTTTATACCAAAGAACCTGTCAAAAGACCTGCCAGTGACTTTTCAACAGAATCATTGGACAGAATTTTCAATGTGAACAGAGGAGAGGAGTCAGGCTATGTCGATGATGAAAGCATTAAGCCAACAAGCATTAAGGTTTCAGGTTTTGGTGGTCAGGGAGTATTAAGTGCAGGCCTTACAATAGCTCAAGCGGCCTGTGCTGAAGGAAAACATGTTTCATGGTATCCTAGTTACGGACCGGAACAAAGGGGAGGAAAATCAAATTGTTCCGTTGTGATTTCCAATGAAACCATAGGAACTCCTGTAGTCGATGACATTGATGTTCTTATTGCTTTAAACAAACCATCTTTAGAACAGTTCTCACAGGACGTGAAAGATGGAGGAGTTATTCTCTATGATGCACATATCGGTGAATTTACAACCGACAGAGACATTAAAGTTATTGCAATGCCTTGTGTCGACATTGCAGAAGAGCATGGAAATGCAAGAACTGCAAACACCGCTCTTTTAGGTGCATTAACAGAATTAACTGACGCTTTAAAACGTGAATCTTATGAAAATGCTATTCGTGAAATGTTTGCATCCAAACCAAAAGTCATTGATGTGAACATTGAAGTTTTAGAAGCTGGAGCAGAATGGTTGAAAAACAATTCATAGTGTGGTTTAATGACATATAAAGAAAATGCTAAAAAGTATATAGAAAATTACAATTTAGGTATAGGAGACACCATTAAAGTCAAAAAAGAAGACATTTCCTATACTGGTATTTTGCTTGACAGGCCAGAAGATGCGGATGACGGATATCTTGTTTTGAAATTGTCCAGCGGTTACAATATCGGAGTGGCTATTGAAAATACTACTGCCGAACTCATTGAAAAAGGAGATAAACCTAAAATCGGATATGATGAAGAGGAAATTCCAAAAGATCCTTCAAAACAAAACATCTCAATAGTATCCACCGGAGGAACAGTATCCTCCGTTATTGACTACAGGACTGGAGCGGTTCATCCTAAATTTACCGCATCAGATTTGGTCAAAGCAAATCCTGAACTGTTGGATTACGCCAACTACAACGTTAAGGCATTATATAATATCTTAAGCGAAGACATGAAACCTGAATACTGGGTAAAGGCTGCAGAGGAAATAGCTAATGACATTTCAGATGGTGCTGACGGCGTTGTTATAGCTCATGGTACCGATACAATGCATTACACTTCAGCCGCATTAAGCTTCATGTTGAAAACACCAGTTCCAATCATTATCACTGGAGCTCAAAGAAGTTCAGACAGACCTTCAAGTGACGCCAACATCAACCTGATTGATTCAGTCATTGCAGCTAAAGGAGACATTGCGGAAGTATGCGTATGTATGCACGGCAGTTTAAATGACGAGTACACATACCTTCACAAGGGAACAAAAGTAAGAAAAATGCATACAAGCCGCAGGGACACTTTCAGAAGCATAAACGCTCAACCGATAGCTAAAATACAAAATAAAAAAATCAACATCAATCATGATTATGCATACACCAGACGTGGCGAAAACGAACTGGAATTGAACACTGCCATCGAAGAGAAAGTCGGATTCATTAAAAGCTTCCCAGGCATTTCAGCTGACTACATTGAATATCACATTGATAAAGGATATAAAGGCCTTGTCATCGAAGGAACAGGTCTTGGACATGTTCCAAACGACCTCATTGACTCATTCAAAAGGGCAAGCGACGAAAACATTCCTGTCGTCATGACATCACAATGCCTTTACGGAAGGGTGAACATGAACGTTTACTCAACCGGACGTAACATCATAGATGCTGGAGTAATATCAGGACTTGATATGACCCCTGAAACCGCTTACGTCAAATTATGCTGGGCATTAGGTCAGAATGATGATTACGCAAAGGTAAAAAAAATTATGCAAACAAACATTGCAGGTGAATTTAGTGAAAAATCCTCAATTAAGGATTTCTTGAATTAGGTGGTTAATATGGATTACGAAAAACTAGGATTAAAAATGGGACTTGAAATTCACCAACAATTGAATAGTGAACATAAATTATTCTGTCCATGTAAAACAGAACTTGTTGATGATGATTTTGATGAATTGATTCAAAGGAAATTGAGACCGACCCAATCCGAGCTTGGTGAAATTGACAGAGCCGCTTTACAGGAGTCCTTAAGAGGCCTGAATTTCAAATATGAAAACTTTGAAAAACACACCTGTCTTGTTGAAAACGATGACGAACCACCTCACAGCTTAAATGAAGAAGCGTTGGACATCTGTATTACTATTGCATGTTTAATGAACATGCATATTGTTGATGAATTCCATACAATGAGAAAACAGGTTATTGATGGAAGTAACACCGGAGGATTTCAAAGAACCGGTATGGTTGCAACCGACGGATACCTTGACACACCTTACGGTAGAGTCATTATTGAAAGTTTAGGTTTGGAGGAAGACGCCGCAAGAAGAGTTGAAACCAAAGACGGCTTTACCGAATTCAGATTGGACAGGTTAGGAATTCCATTGGCAGAGATTACAACAGACCCTTCCATGCACCATCCAGATCAAGTCAGGGAAGTTGCATATATGCTTGGTCAAATCCTAAGAAGCACAAATGTTAAAAGGGGTCTTGGAACAATCAGACAAGACTTGAACATTTCCATTGCTGAAGGTGCTCGTGTAGAGATTAAGGGTGTTCAAGATTTAGATTTAATGGCTGAAATTGTAAACCGTGAAGTTACAAGACAATTGGAATTAATCGGCATTAAAAAGGAACTTGCTTCAAGAAACGCTGAAGTATTGGATGAAATTCACGATTTGGATGAACTGTTTGAAGATACAGAATCCAAAATCTTAAAATCTGCCCAAACCATAAAAGCAGTTGTTTTGAAAGGTTTTGATGGATTGATTGGACGTGAAGTGCAACCAGGCAGAAGATTTGGAACTGAAATTGCAAGTTACGCTAAAAAACGTGGAGTTTCAGGCATTTTCCATTCCGATGAACTTCCAGCTTACGGAATAAAACAGGAAGAAGTCGACAGAGTCAACGAATTCCTGAATATTGGTGAAGATGATGCATTCATTATTGTAGCCCACGATGAGGATATTGCAGTTTCCGCTTTAGAAGAAGTCAAAAGAAGAGCATCCTTAGGTCTTGAGGGAGTCGTGGAAGAAACAAGAAAAGCACTTGACGACGGTAACACCGAATACATGAGACCTCTTCCGACTGCAAACAGGATGTATCTTGAAACTGACATTCCATTATTTAAAATTACTTCCGATAGGGTCGAACCTATTGCAAACAATTTACCGGAATTGCCTGATGTAAAACAGGTCAGAATCATAAAAGAGTACAAATTAAGTGAAGATTTGGCAACACAACTGGTCAAAAGACAAGAAGCCGACATGTTTGAAGCAATTTTGGTTGATGTTGATGTTGATGCAACACCTGTAGCTTCTTTACTTGCTTATGATTTACGTGAAATCAAAAGGGAAGGCTATGATGTCAATACATTAACTCTTGATCACTTTAAAGGAATATTTACTCTTTTGGCTGATGGTAAAATTGCAAAAGACAGTGTTCGTAAATTAGCAGTTGAAACAATTAAAACACCAGATATGGAAATTGCTGAAATTGCTGAGAAAAACAACTTAACCATGCTTAGCGAAGATGATGTGGCTAAAATCATTGCAGATATTGTTTCAAACAACGAAGCAATGGTTAAAGAACGTCAAATGGGAGCCATGGGTCCTTTAATGGGAATGTGTATGAAACAACTTAAAGGAAAAGCCGATGGTGGTATGGTTAATAAAATCGTTCGTGAAGAAATTCAAAAATTAATTTAAGGAAACTCAAAGGAGTTTCCAAAAAACTCTTTTTTATTTATATTATTTTTTCAGTGAGTCTGGTAGCAGATTCAACCATTTTTGGGCAAAACTCTTTAAATAGATTATTATCTAAAGCAAATTTGACACCCTCTTCAGTTGAAATGTCACATTCAAGCAAATCACGGCAGATATATGATCCGTTTTCAACCGCAAATTCATCTAAAAACTTTTCGCATGCCTCATTGCTTTTGGCTTTATCTTCACCATATTTTAAGCCCAATGCCATCAAAGCGCCTGTGCATGCACCGCATACTTCGCCTTTACGCATTCCGCTTCCAAAACAAGCCGCAATTTTTAAGGCATCCTCTTTAGAAACTCCAAAATCAGTTGCAAATACAGCGAATACTGCCTGTGAACACATATAACCTTCTTCAAATAATTGAACCGCTTCATTTTGTTTATCCATGTTTATAGTACTGTTAATTGAACTATATAAAATTAATATATTTCCAGTAACACTAATAATATTAAGGAGACAATTACATTGCAAAATGATAATTCAATCCATCTTAAAATATGCTGGAAATTATAGAATTGATGATGATTTTGTGTAAAATAGATAATTAGGTGATTTTATGAACGACATTGACTGGAAAAATGATAGGATTATTATCACTCCAATAAACCTTTATATGGAATATCTCTTGTTAAGTTACAATGACTATTTATTGAATAAACTAAAAGATATTGAAATTACACATGGAGAGCTGACATACATTTATAACATCAAATATTTCTCTTCAATATCTCAAAGAGAATTAGCAGAAAAATTATATGTTTCTGAAGCGAATGTGACTAAGATGATTAAAAAATTAGTTAATAAAGGTTTAGTTAAAAAAACTAAAGATAAAACTAATAAAAGTAGAAATCTTCTTTCATTAACAGATAAAGGAGAGGAATTATTTGAGAAAATTAATATCGTAACATGCGGATGGGAAAGAGATATAACTAAAAATTTTTCTAATGAAAAATATTTTGATTTTAAACAAAAATTATACAAATTAGTCAAAGAATCAGTGAATTTAGGTTAACGAAAATTTTATATAATGCCTCATATAAAATAAACAACAAGTCTTAACTAAGTTAAGTCATAAAATATGAAAGGTGAACCAAAATGTCAATTTATGATTTTGAAGTGAAAGATGGCGACGGAAACATGGTTTCCTTAAGTCAATTCAAAGACAAAGTATTGTTAATAATTAATTCTGCAACAAAATGTGGTTTTACACCACAATACACAGAATTAAACGAAATATATGCTGAATTTAAAGACGGTGGATTTGAAATTTTAGATTTCCCTTGCAATCAATTCGGAAATCAGGCCCCAGGATCTACTGAAGAAATTGCCGAAGTGTGCCGCAACAAATGGTTAGTCCCATATCAAATATTTGATAAAATTGATGTGAATGGTGAAAATGCAGAACCCCTATTCGAATATCTCAAAAATGAACAACCATTTAAAGACATTACTGGAAAAGGCGCAACAAAATTAAAATTAGTTCTAAAAGCAACTAATAGACATTACAAAGACAACAATGACATCAAATGGAACTTCACCAAATTTTTAGTTGACCGCGAAGGAAATGTCGTGAGAAGATTCGAACCAACTGAAGATCTAGGTGACGTCAAACAGGCAATCAGGGATTTAATTTAATTCATTAAATCCTATCTTTTTTTAACTTATGATTACCAAATAATACATAGAGGAATTACTATGGAACAATTTGACATCATTATAATTGGAGGAGGACCTGGGGGATTAACCGCAGGAATTTATGCCGGCCGTCAAGGAACACGAAATCTCATTATAGACCGTGATTTGGCCGGAGGATTAGGTCGTGAAGTGCCTGAAATGGAAAACTATCCAGGATTTGACAATATTTCTGGGCTGGAACTGATTGAAAAGATGAAAGAACAGGCCATCAAAAACACAGAACTTCACGAAATGGAAGAAGTCATAGGAATTACTCAAACAAACGACGAATACAGATTTACAGTTACAACCAATAAAGACCAATACCAATCAAAAACAATAATACTTGCAACAGGAAGCTCACACAGACACTTAAATGCCAGAGGAGAAGAGGAATTTAAAGGAAAAGGCGTGAGCTACTGCGCAACCTGTGACGGATTTTTCTTTGCAGGCCGTGACATAATAATGGTAGGCGGGGGAAACAGTGCCCTTCAGGAAGCATTGTATCTTAAAAACCTAGGCGCCAATGTCACATTAGTTCACAGAAGAGATGAATTCAGAGCCCAAAAACACCTGCAGGACATGATTGAAAAAGAGGGCATTAACACAATACTGAACGCAACAGTGGAAGAAATCAAAGGGGAAATGCTGGTCGAATCCGTTGTTTTAAAAGACACCGAAACAAATGAATTAAAAGAAGTTCCTACAAATGGCGTTTTCATAAGCGTCGGATATATTCCTCATACAGAATTGGCAACCCAATTGGGAGTTGACCTTGACGAATCAGGACACATCATCATAGATAAAGAGCAAAAAACCAATATTGACTATGTTTATGCAGTCGGTGATGTTTGTGTAGGTTTAAAACAGTGGGTTGTAGCATGCGGCGAAGGTGCAGTGGCTGCAACTTCAGCTTATCATGATTTAAAAGAAAGCAATTAATAACTGCGTTCTTTTAGGTACATGTAAATGAAAAATGCTATTAACAATACTACGATAACCGGCAATAGCCACATGAATATTTTCAATAATACTACTGCTATTAATATAGCAACAATAATAAATACTAAATCTTCGAATTCCATGTAACATTGATTTATTAAATGTGATATATAAACTTTAAGTGAATTCGAGGAACTTTTTCTATTTTTAAGATAAACTATAATAAATAAAAAAACCAAAAATAATATCATTATATTTTCATGGAGTATAATATGACAATATTAGTGATAAATAATAAAGGACAATACAATCATAGAATTCAGAGAAGTTTGCAATATCTTAAAATTCCATCCAAACTGGTTTCAAATACCTTGACAATTGAAGAACTTGAAGCTGAAAATCCGATTGGATTGATATTGGGAGGAGGGCCTTCACTTGAAGGTGCAGGAAACAGTGAAGAATACATTAAGCACTTCGACATACCTATTTTAGGAATATGTCTTGGACACCAACTAATTGCTAAAGCATATGGCGGAAAAGTACAAACTTCAGATACTGAAAGTTATGCTCAAGTGAAAATAAATATTAATAATGATGAAAACTTATTTGAAGGATTGGCCCCTGAAATGGAAGTTTGGTCTTCCCATAAAGATGAGGTGACTGAAATCCCTCAAGATTTCGATATCTTGGCTAGTTCTAATTTATGTGATGTTGAATCCTTTAAACACAAAGATAAGGACGTGTATGGAATTCAATTCCACCCTGAAGTGCATCATACTCCGAAAGGAGAAATAATTTTTAAAAATTTCTATAAAATCTGTCAAAAGGTGTAATAATGATTGATAACGCTGAAGACTTAGCAACTAAAGCACAAGACAATAAAGCTGGTTTAAAAAGAAAATATGTCAATATCCCAATTGGGGATGAAGAATATGGATTTAGAATATCCGGAATTGGAGCCAAATCCGTAAAACTTGAAAAATTTGTTAAATATGATGATATCTTTGAAGCTATTGAAGCAGGCAATGACAATGGTCTCGAAGCCATGATTAAACAAATCATTGAAGATTATGAAGAGGATGAGGAATAATATGTTAAGCCCAAAAGAATTTATTGAGGGATCTGTCCAAAAAATCAAAGATCAAATTGGTGATGAAAAAGCAATTATCGCATTATCCGGCGGAGTCGACAGTTCCGTATGTTCCGTTCTTGCACAAAAAGCTATTGGAGATAATCTAACTGCAATTTTTGTAGACCATGGTCTTTTAAGAGAAGGAGAAGTGGAACAGGTAACCAATACCTTTAAAGACAGGTTAAATTTCAAATTTGTAGATGCTTCTGATGAATTCATGGACCAACTCGCAGGAGTGGAAGATCCTGAAGAAAAAAGAAAAATCATCGGAAGAGTCTTTATTGAAGTATTTGAAAGAGAAGCTATTGAATCCGGAGCTAAATATTTAGTTCAAGGAACAATTGCACCTGATTGGATTGAAACCGAAGGAGAAATTAAATCCCACCACAACTTAGCACTTCCAAGCGGAATGGAATTGGAACTTTGTGAACCAATCAGGGACTTATATAAAGATGAAGTTAGAGAAATCGGTGATGAACTAGGCCTTCCTAAAACAACAGTATACAGACAACCGTTCCCAGGACCTGGTCTTGGCGTACGTGTCGTTGGAGCACTTACCAGAGAAAACGTTGAAATCTGTAGAAAAGCAAACAAAATTGTTTGTGATGAAGTTGAAGCCAGGGGGCTTAATGAACAGGTATGGCAATACTTTGCAGTATTGACCGATACAAAAGTTACTGGTGTTAAAGGAGATCAAAGAGACTTCGGATACCTAGTGGTAGTTAGAATCGTAAACTCAATCGATGCCATGACCGCATCCGTAGCGGAACTTCCATGGGAATTGATTCAAACCATCTCTAAAAGAATTACTTCCGAAGTTAGTGAAGTCACTCACGTTGCACTTTCCATTAGTGACAAACCACCAGCAACCATCGAATTCTGTTAAAAATACTATAATCTAGTATTTTTAATTTTTTTACTTTTTTTAAAACTATGAAAACAACTAAAAACGCTTATCTTGCAAAATTAACAGAACAAATTCAAATGAAATCTGTTGAAGTTGGAAAAAACTTAGAAGGGACAACCCCTCCGTCAGTTTTTATTGGAAGATGGTCCTATCCTAAAGTGTATGCCGGACCCATGATGAGTTCTCAAATGGGAGACACACATATTATGGATTCACCGGAGGATTGGATTGGTCAAAACAAAACCCAAGATGAAATCATCAATTACAGAATGAATTTGGTGAGAGGAAAACAACTGATAAAAATTGATGATTTGGAAAATCCGTTTGTTGAAAAACTTCAAGACATTTCACTTGCATCAAAGTCAATAGACAGTGAAGCCACATTCGGCAGAAGACCGACAGGGTCAATGCTTACGGAAGACAGCATGCCACATGGGCCAAGTGCAGTTATTGAGAAATTTGATATTGATGCTGTCAGATGGGACAAGCAGCTTGAAAAAACATTTTATGATACTGATTTAAAAGCAACAGAAGCCGTCTTAAATCTCCATAACAAGGAAGTTCCTTTCACAGCCATGCAAAAAGCGTTTTCCGTTGGAGCCATAGGTACAAAAAATAAAAGAAAACTCGTTCCAACACGTTGGTCAATTACTGCATGCGATACAACACTTGCAGATGAATTTTTAAAGGAAGTTAGGAAATTTGAAAGACTGGATACTTACAGAGTATTTGAATTTGGAGCGCTGAATAATTATTACATAATCATATTAACACCTACAGAATGGCAATACGAATGGTATGAGGCATTCATCAAATTAATGAGAAATGAAGAATTAATATTTTCAGATTATGAAACAAATGGCGGTAAAAAAGAGTATTCCCGTGTAGGAGGATGTTATTATACTGCAAAAATGGTCGTACTTGATTACCTTTTAAAAATTAAAAAGCAATCTGGATTGATTATCTTAAGAGAAGCATATGACGGATATGTGCCATTAGGTGTTTTTAACGTTAGAGAAAATATTAAAGAAGCAATGATGAGACCATATTTGGAATTTGAAACCCTGGAAGATTGTTTAAAATATTCAGGGACCAAACTTAGAATTCCAGTTAATAGATATGTAAAGCAAGGGACCCTTCTAAATGAAATGCTTCACACAAAACAAACAACCCTTGACATGTACTTTAAAAGTGGATAATATGTTTAAATTTAAAACCCCCTCACAAAAAACCCTAGAAATCATGTCTGAAGTTGCAAAAGGAAACATCAGCGAAGACTATGAGGCAAAATGCATAGATAAAATCAGACAGCTGACATCACATCAAGAGGTCAGAATCACATCCAGTGGAAATAACAGCATTTTTATTGCACTTTCATCAGTTGAGGGAGACATTATCGTACCGGACCAAGGGGGCTGGCACGGATTTAAACAGATTGCCAAATTTTTAAATAAAAACATTATTACATTAAAAACAGATTTTGGATTAATCAACCCCAATTATTTAGAGAATATGGAAATCAAAGACAATTCCGCTTTAATTTTTACCAGTTTTGCAGGATACACCGCAGAACAGGATACACATGCCATTTCAAAGTATTGTAGAGACAAGGAGATTATAACAATTGAAGATGCATCTGCAGGAATTGGAGACAATAAGCACAAATTGGGAAATGGCAATCTCTCAGACATTATCATCGCATCAACAGGTTCGCCAAAGATGATCAATGTTGGAAGCGGAGGATTTATCTCAACAAACAACGAAGAAATTTTTAATAAAACTTCACTGCCTCAGAAATTAAGCAAAACATCCCAAATTACATGTAGTGGTATATGTAGCGAACTTGAAAATGTTAGTGAAAAACTAGAAGTTTCATTAAATGCAACAAGCTATGTAAAAAACAGTATTGAAAACACATTACATGCAGATAAAAGAGGCGTTAATGTAATTATACCTCATGACAATGCAAAGGAAATAAGTTGGAACTTGAAAAAAATATTAACCATCGACAAAAGCGGATTTATAACAACCTGTCCAAACTATAATAGAGTAAAACAAAAAGCAATTGCGGTTGAAATAAAAAACCTATCCTATGATTGCCTTAAAAAAGATTATCTTGACAAGATTATTGAAGAAATCAATAATCAACTATAAGCTTTGTTATTCTGTCAATTATAACATCCTCAACAGAAAGATTTTCCACTTCAATATCGCTAATTTTATAGATTTCCTTCAATTTTGATTCATCTGCGATTAAAACATCATCATCACGAGTGAAAATGGTTTCCAACTCATCAGCATGGTCTTCGCTATTGATTAAAACTGCACATAACTCCATTTCGCCTTCTTTCAACCCCAATATTTTAAAGGCCTTGGATATTTGACGTTGTGCTGAACATCTTAAAACAATTTCAACACTAAGATCTTTTGCTAAATTTTCACCACGATTAAAGGCAAGAACTGCCTGATTTACCCCATGAGTAATATGGTTTTTTGAAGCGACCGCATCTGCATTTAGAAGCTGAATTATCTCACCTTCATTTTTAATGGCATCAATTTTGTCAAGAGTATCGCCAACAGAATCTATTGTTGCCCTAAATCCTAAAATATTTAAATTTTCCATGTGCATGTAACCACTAACCCCTAAGTAACCTATTCACACCCGCAATATATGCTTTTACACTTGCGTTAATAATATCCGGTTCTGTACCTCTAGCAGATACCACCTTATCTCCTTTTTGTAATTTAATGATTACATCAATAAAAGCGTCAGTACCGCCAGTAATTGCATCTACGTGATATTCGATTAAATCAATGTCTTTAAAAATATCCAAAGATTTTATCGCGTTAATGGCAGCATCCACCGGACCTAGCCCTACTCCTGCATTGAGAATCTGCTCATCATCAATGGTGATTTTTACAGAAGCTGTAGGCATGACCTTATTGCCTGATACAATAGTGACTTCGTCCAATTTAATTCTGTCTTCATGATTGATTTCTAAAACATTATCCGCGATAACCTGTAAATCCACATCAGTGACAGTTTTTCCCTTATCTGCCAATACCTTTATATTATCGCAAATTTGTTGCAGTTGCGAATTGTCCACCTCTAAACCCAATTCTTTTAATCTGGAATTAAGGCCATGAGTGCCCATATGTTTTCCAATGACAAATTTACGTTTTCTTCCAACAAGTTCTGGAGTCATAGGCTCATAAGTAGCGGAATTTTTGATAATGCCATCTGAATGAATTCCGGACTCATGGGCAAATGCATTTTCACCAACGATTGCCTTATTAGGTTGAATATACACTCCGGTTAACCTTGCAACCAATTTAGAGATATCATAAATCTCATTAATCTTAATATTAGTAGTGAACTGAGGAAGCAATCGATAGATACTTACAACACTTTCTTCAAAAGAGGTGTTTCCTGCCCTCTCTCCAATACCATTTATAGTTGTATGAATTTCAGAAGCTCCTCCTTTTATAGCGGAAAGGGTATTTGCAACAGCAAGGCCAAAATCATTATGGCAGTGACAGGCAATAGGAACATCAATATCATTTAGTTTATCGAATAATTCAAAAGATGAATCTGGAGTTAAAATACCAACAGTATCACATACACATATCCTATCGGCGCCATGTTCAATACCACTCAAATAAACAGTCTTTAGAAAATCAAAATCGCTTCTGGTTGCATCTTCAGCTGACAGCTCAACAATTAAACCATGGTCTTTACAGTAATCAATTGCATTATTAGATAATTCAAGAAGATTTTCACGGTTTGTTTTTAATTTTTCATTGATATGTAAATCTGAAGTTGGAACGACAAGATTAACCCCATCAACATCACAGTCAATACAATAATCAATATCAACAGCCAATGGTCTTGAAAAACTTAAAATTTCAGCACTGAAATTCTGATTTGTAATTTCTTTAATTGATTGCCTTTCACCTTCTGAGGTGATAGCGGATCCTGCTTCAATATAATCTATGCCTATTTCATCTAATTTGCTAGCGATTCTGAATTTTTCGTTGGTGGTTAAAGAAACCCCTGGAGTTTGTTCCCCATCTCGTAGTGTAGTGTCAAATACTTTGATATTCAAAAAAATCACCTAAAAATATTGCAATATCTGTATTATGTAATGAAAATTATAAAAAAACAGTCAAAAAAAGTAAGTAATAATTGTAATAGAAAAAGCTTGCAGCGAAATGAAATTCCCATAGAAAACCATAGTACACAAACAAAACACAAAAGGACTTCACTACTGGGATCGAAACGAGACCAGGTATAACCCCCATGCTATGACCGCAATACTTATACTATTACAAATGAGTATGAAAAATAAATTATAATAATGTGCAACTTTCACCCTTACTGTTAACACCTAACTAGATTATTATTAGACCATATATCACTTGAATAAAGATCAATATTAGTCTACTAACAATTAAAATAATGCAAGCGAACAATTGGAAGCAGCGGACTCAACAACTCGGAAAAAAACCTCGAAGCTTACATCCCTACCCCATCAAACAAGTCTTCTACTCGC
>JAFRFD010000165.1 GCA_017434525.1 Methanobrevibacter sp. | reverse complement strand
TTATTTATAAATAATTATTAATAAATATTTTAGTGGTCTAAAGCTTTTTGATTAAAATTCTGTTTAATTTATATGTGTTTTGGTTTAGATGTTTCATTCATCTTGGGTGAGCTTGAATCTAAAGAAAGGCTTCTGAAATATTTTTATATCTCTAAAGTTTGGAATACCGATTAACTTTACAAAACTTTTCACTACAAGACTCAGATAATTTCATGAAGGTCTCTAAATTGTATTTTAAATTCAAGAAATTGCGTAAAAAAAGAAGAAAAAATACTTTCATTGTTGATGCAACATGAGAAAATATATAAATATACACCAAAATCAGTTGAAAAAACAGTATATTTAATTATATTTGGGATTACTAATCATATCGCTGGATTTTGCTTAAAAACGACTATACAACAATTATCTGAGAACTAAAAAATTTAGATTCCTGAAAATATTATTTAAGTCTATATATTTGATTTTAAACTTTAATTGGGGAGTTAATCAAAAAAAGAAAAAGAAAAGGATTAATTAACTTAATCCTTGATTGTAATAGTGTTTGAAACTTTTAATCCATCATATTCTGATGTGATTATGTATTTGCCGGACATTAAGGTAATGTTTAGCATAGCTATTCCATTTGAATCTGTTTTGCGGTTATAGAATATTCCATTGATGTTAAATTTGACAATTGCATCTTTTAATGGATTTCCCTGACCGTCAAGAACAGTTGCATTGAATGTTGAACCGTCTTTATAACTCATTTTTAAATCATTTGCATACAATGTAGGCAATACTGTAATGTTATAAGACATTTGAAGACCAGTCAACGGATCAAGTGCAGTTAAAATGTACTCGCCAGGAGGTAAATTAATGTTTAATCTGGCTGTACCGTTTTCATTTGTTGCACGGTTATAGAATACTCCGTTGATGTTCATGGTAATGTTTACGCCGCTAACAGGATTTCCTTCACCATCAATTAAATCAATGTAGAACTGTGATTCATTTTTGTAGTATTTTACTAAGTTGTCAGCTATTAATGTTGGCAATACTGTAATATTATAGGACATTTGAAGGTCGGTCAACGGATCAAGTGCAGTTAAAATGTACTCGCCTGGAATCAAGTTAATGTTTAATCTGGCTGTACCGTTTTCGTTGGTTGTACGGTTATAGAATACTCCGTTGATGTTCATGGTAATGTTCACGCCATTAACAGGATTTCCTTCACCATCAATTAAATCAATGTAGAACTGTGATTCGTTTTTGTAGTATTTTACTAAGTTGTCAGCTATTAATGTTGGCAATACTGTAATTGTATTTTCAACTGTTGTGCCGTTGAATGTTGTTTTAATGCTGTAGTTGCCAGGTCCTAAGTTAATAGCTATTGAAGCAGTTCCATTTTCATCGCTGACTCTAGTATAGTTTCTGCCGTTTATTTCAAAGGTTACGGTTTCGTTAGCAACACCGATATTTGCCTCAAATTGTGAATCGTTTTTATAGATTTTAACCAAATCTTGGGTGTAAATAGGTAAATCCACAGTATAGACTTTTAAACATACAATGTAGCCTAAGTCATAGGTATCTTTCATAGGTTCTCCGTCGAAGGATATGTATGAGAGATTTTGAGTGTAATGTGTCCTGACTTCGGTAAGGTTAACGGTTGGCGCAGCATTTGAAGTTATTACTGCTTTGAAAACATCACCCTCTCTAATTGGTATGTATTCATTTAACTTGATTGTGCGGTAACCGATGTATGGTGACACTCCGGTTTGGGTCAATTTCAATTCGTCATTTACATAAATATCGATTGTATAATCGATTCCTTCCTTATTGAAGTATGTCCCGACAGCTGCAATCGCATCATTTTCCAATGCTTCAAATACATTCATATAACTTACATTCTGATTACCTGATTGGAAATCGGACCCCCATATGAGACTATGTTGGTAGTTTTTATTGTATGGTTCGGTATTTTCAACTATTATTGAGGTAGCATATTCTATCAAGGTTTTAGAGTTCAGTAATGTCTTATCGTAATATGAAACATAGAGGAATCCATTGTCTCCCCAGTCGGTACCATAACTGTTTTTGACAATCCATGCTCCGTTGCCAGGAGGTGTGATTAAGAAGTTGCTTGCATTATAATTATCGTCCCATCCTATAATTGAAACATCATGATTTGAATCTTTATATATATTAACATATTGCGCATGGGTTTCTGGATTATAATAAGGATTTACCTCATCATATGTGGATTGCCCAAAAAAGGACACGTCTATGGAACCGTATTTCATTATTGCCAATTTAAGCTGTGTGCCGTTTGGTATTTCATTGTTAGGTGTGAACATCACATCTTGAATGTGGATATCATTCTGGGTTGTGATTACAGGTGAGATTTTTCCCATTTCATCATAGGTATCTGCATCCTGTGTGAATGCTCCAAGCCAGCTCAACAAATAAGATGTGGAAACTGTGTTGAGTCCACCTTCCACCAAAAGACCGCCATAAATTGAATATTTCAGCATGGTATCCTGCATGTTGTTTTCTGAAAAGTCAGTTGTGATGTTTGCAGCTTTCAGCAATGCAGATTCCAGGGCAGCTGTCATTCCGAATGTCCAGCAGGCACCCATCCATCCCTGATTTTTAATGGATGAAACCCATCCGTAATCACGTAAATCAAATCTGTTTGGAATGGTAGTGGTATTGATGCTGTTGTTAAGCAATACTAATTGCATGCCTTGTCCGGTCATTATTGTTGCATAATATGTATTGTTTGTTGAGATATTATCGTCATTAATATAAACATTGTTTTCTAAAAGAGATGTTTTATCGAAAACAGTGTAGATAGGGTTTGTATTGTTTTCAAATGTTGAATCTTTGATGCTGTATGATGTATCGTATGCATAAATTGCATTACCGGCACTTGCCATATTATTGTTGAAAAATTTAGATTCGGTTATATTTAATGTGCTGTTATCACAGAATATTGCACCACCATAGGTTGGATATCCTTCAATAATGCTGACGCCATTTGAATCGAAGGTACAATTATTGATTTCAGTATTTGTATCTGAAAGGTAAATTGCACCTCCATTATATTTGGCATAATCGTTTATGAATTCTGTATTGTTTAACACGAAATCTCCACCCAATTGGACATATGCTCCACCAAATTCGGAATATGTATCCTTAAATTTAGTATCAACTATGGCTATTGTGCCTGTATAGTTATCATCTCCAGGAACATCAGCATAAATGGCTCCTCCATTTTTGGAAGAGGTAACATTTTCGAATTCGCAATTTTCAATATATAGTTCTCCGCCAGCTTTAGTAGCAATTGCACCTGCGGTAATATTGGCTTTTAAATCAATGAATTTGGAATTGATTATTGAAGCTTTAGAAGATTTAATATATACTGCGGGTGCATAGGATGCAGTGATATTAGCAAAAGTAGTGTTTTCTATATAAGCTTTAGCATCTGAAGAAATGAAAATTTGAGATGCTTTAGCGAATTTTTTTGAGGTTATGTATGAATTGTAAAGTTTCACTTCACTACTTGAAACAAGAATGGATGAACCACTTTCGGCATAATTATCAATAAATCTACAATTATTACAAATAAGGAATGCACTTTCCCTAATTCCTATAGCTCCTCCTTGTTCGTTTGCATAATTGTTGATGAAAGTAACATTATTTAATGTTAATGTTCCAACAGCACGTATTCCTCCACACATCCCGTAATTACCGTTGATTAAAATCAAATCATTTAATGTTATATTATTTCCACTAATGGATAATAGTCTTGATTGGTTGTTTCCATCAATCGTGTGGCCGTTACCGTTAAGGACAAAATTATCCTTGCTGATTAAAATTCCTGTATTGTTGTCGGTTTCATTGTTGAAGGTATAGTCCTTGGTCAAATCCAAAGTCGTACCTGCATTTTCTATTTCATCAGTCAAATTGCTAAATGAACTTTCTCCAGTCGTATAAACATTATCTTGTGCAATTTCCAAAGTGTCCTGACCATCATCACTTATGATCTCATCGGAAATGTCGTCTGCTGCACAGACACCCCCCACCGATATGATTAAAACAAGCATGACAATCATAATCTTTAAAACTTTCATAATTATCACTGTTAAAAATATATGTAAAAAATATTATTTAAGTCTATATATTTGATTTTAGACTTAATTGGTGGACTTAATCAAAAAAAGAAAAAGAAAAGGATTAATTAACTTAATCCTTGATTGTAATAGTGTTTGAAACTTTTAATCCATCA
>JAFRFD010000164.1 GCA_017434525.1 Methanobrevibacter sp. | reverse complement strand
CTCAATAAATTTATCTTCCTTCATAATGTCTACAACCCATTGGCCTATCTCATAGCAGATATCATCATATACCGAATCGTCCATGTGCTTTAGATCATAGCTGATTGATTCCACTTCACTTTTTGCAAGGTCATATATGTTTGATCTTCCTGACTGGTCGGTAACCTGCAGGAATCCCTTGTCTGCCAGTTCATACATGTATTTCCTGGCTGATGCCTTGCTCAATCCAAGGTTTTGAAGTGTGAAGTAATCATTGGTTGTAATTCCCATGTTCAGCACTTCCCTATCCTTGGAAAGTTTCCAGTCCTCGATATTGTTTCTGATATCGTTTAGAACCTCAACAGCTTTTGGTGCAAGGTTTGCTGATATGCTTTCCTTGTACGGTCTGAGCAGACTCATAAATAGCTGCACGTCAGCGATATTTGTGAGCACTACCTTTTTGCCGTCAACATCATATACTTCATGGTTATAGTAGTTCAGGGCAGTTATTGTTTTGAGTAACCCATTGAACTTGTCAAAATCCCTTTTGTAAAAAGAGGAGTTTTTCAAAAAGTCTATGACAAAATGAACATACGGATTTATCACTACAGTATTTTCAAATATCTCCTTTAGGTGCAATAGCATGTAAGGTATGAGTTCGGCTTCCTTTTCGTATTGCTTTAAGATTTTATAGCTTTTGCCATGCTTGAATTCCAGTGCGCTTTTTCTTCTGTTGAAGATTTTCTGGTTGTCCATTCTTGGAGTGATGAAAATGCTTCTGCTCATTTCCTGATCATCAAAATAATGATTAGGTACAGTAGTATATGTCAGACATGGCTTTCCTTCAAGCTCCAGGTCTTTTACATCCCATCCGCCTTCACCGTCCGGAATGTTTAATGGCTTGTTTAGAAAACCGTCAGATTGCAGTTCCTTCATGAGGTTTTTGGACTCCTCCATGAATTCATGGTCATTGCTTCCGCCCATATCGCCATAGTTGACAATCATTCCGTCATAGAAATATCTGTCCTTTTTGGCACGGTTGAAGAGTGCTGCTTCGGTAATCTTTTTTTCGTTGACAACAAACCTTTTGGGAATCAGTCTTAAAGCGGTTTCCTGAATGTGGGATTTGCCGCTGCTTGCCTCACCAAGACATATTACTGAAACAGGATTTTTGAGTATAACTTGACCTGAATATACGGTAAATGCATACATTATGTTGTTGCGCTCACCTGCAGTAAACCATTCAACAAGACTACCAATATAAATTAAAGGACAGCTTAGAGATTGAAGTTTGGTGATAGCTTCCTTCAATTTATTGGAATCCTTTTCCTGCTCTGCCTGTTTCTTGTCAGCTATTTCCTGCTCAATAACAGATAGCTCATTTTCATAGTTGAGCTGGAGTAATTGTTTTAGTTCGCCAAACTGGTTGTTGACCTGTCTTGGTTTGAGGTCTCCTTTAGGATTTACAATCTGTTTGAACTGTCTTGCGACATTACTTTGGGAAGATAATGTAGCGGGAGATTTATTTAGATATTCTCCAATCTTATTACCATATCTGTTTTTAAATACATATGTGACCTTATCAACATTGTCCCTGTTGATAATGAGAGTTATTGTATCCTTTGTCGGTAATTCAGCTACATTACTCATTTCTTCACTCCGTTTATTTTACCTGAACATCACGTACAAGGAAACTGTAATAGATATAGGTTCCGGACTTTTCTTTGACCTGTATTGTCATTTCACCTAAGTTGTTTACGAATTCACGGTATTCTGCAAGGTTGACGTTTCTTAGGATGTTGGATCTTCCGACTGAACCGGCATTTTCCAATTCTAAGATGGAAGTTATGAAGTCAAAGAGTACGCTTCCTTTTCTGATGTTTTTGTGAAGGTCTCCGTCGTTTTTGAGGTTGACGTTTATTTCAACGTATATTTTTTCATCATCTTTGAAGATGAATAATTTAAAGCGGTTGACTGTTTTTTCCTCACCGTCATCATCGAAAGTGTATGATGTCACTGAAGACATTTCTGGTCTTCCGGTGATGAGTGTTCCATCTTCAAAGTCTCTTAGTTCTGCTTTTTCATATCCTTCTGGGATTTCAACAATTTCTTCGAAATCCAATTCTGTACCTGTAAATATTGTTTGTCTTGAATCGTTCATTTTATCTACTCCTAAAAAAATATTTAAGAGGAGTTATCCTCTTTTAGAAATTTTGATTGAGTTACAATCTTTTCTGCAGTCATCTCTTCTGCTGACACTTCTCCTGCTCCAATGAGTTCAGCTATTGCACGGTTGGTTGCACGTGTCTTTGCAGTTGACATTATTGTGTGGTCTGAAACTTTGTCTTTTCCTTTTTCAGAACGGGAGCATAATGCATCTGATTCAACGCTTCTGCCATTTGGTAGTGTTGCTCTCACGCAGTAGTATGCTTCACGTACTCTGCCCATTTTTGTCCTTTCAAGGTCACGGTCAACAATTTCAGTATCGACATTGAATGCTCTTGAAAGCTTTTGCCATGCTGATTTTTTCTTGAAGTGTCTTTTTACTTTAACATAATTTCCATCTTCATCTTTTTCTTTAACGACTATTTCCTGATAGTCTGTGTCATTCAACAGTCCTTTACATAGTTTTTGATATGCGTCCCATTGTTCAATTGCAACGTCAACGTCAGGGACATTATCAACTTTAACTATTTCAGTTTCCTGAGAAACCTGTGGTTCTTCTATAAGTTCTGCTTTTACCATTATTATCACCTTTATAATACTCCAAAGCTGGCGGTGGCGATTCCAATCCAGCCGATAGTCACGGCAAATACCATGCTTCCGATGAAAATCATTTTTGGATTTGGATCCATCGGTTCTTCTTTCGGATATAATCTGGCAGGTTTAGGCATACTGACCAAACCTCCTTGTGCAAATTTCAATAATTAAATTCAGGTTAATTATTGTAGTTTTTCCTCCTTTTTTGCGGATAACAACTGTTTTATTGTCCGGGAAATTCAGTTCATCTGATTTCAATACCGCACAATACGGGTCTTCATTTGCAGATACGAATGCGATGAAATGTCCTTCATCCAGATTCTTCTGCATTTCAAGAATTGCATTTTCCATAATCATTCACTCCTGTTTTTCCTGAATCCAACAATGAATGCTTCTCCTCTTATGAATTTGACAAAACCAATATCTCCTTCAGCTGCATAATGTATTAATGACAATAGCTTGGAGTGTATTGTTGTCTGGTATGCCTTTTTACCACCATCCACCAATACGATACCGTCATCGTCAATGTAGATGATTTCCTGTTCCACATCACCTTTGGCAACTTTGATCTCACCTCTGTGGGTAAGGATGCCATGGTAGTTGTCTTCAAACTGGTTTTGATCAATTGGTGAATAGCTATTCATTCTGCTCACCGTTTTTTCTGATTATTTTAAATATGTCAACAATTTCATCCCATGCTTCTTCAGGGACCATAACATATCTTTTTCCTTTGATTTCTTTTCTTAACATGGTTGGCGACTCCTTTAATGTTAATGTAAATTCAACAGTCCAGTTTCAATATCCTGATTTGGTACAAGTCAAAGAATTCTTTTTCATTTCTGATGTTTTCACATTCTGTGATTTCACTGATGGCTTCCTCCAGTGCCTGGAAGTTGCCAGGAACAATGACTTCTTTGGTTATACATTTTTTTAATCCAATCATGATTTAGAGACTCCATTTTATTTTACCCAATCAAATTATTTTGTTGGGGTTAATTGTATTGTCAACAGTCAAATTTTCAATCAGATTGGCCAGAAAATTATAATAAATAAAAATAGTGGTTGTAATGTTAATTTTCCTTTATTAACCAATTAATAAACATTTCCAATTCAAATTGTACAAATGTTTATATATTTCATTAACAAAATTATAATTGGGTTAAGTTTTGGAAAATATTAATTTTAACATGGTTTGGCGACTCTGTTTACTATTTTTATTTTCTTACTGACCCACTTTGAAAATACTTTTTTTTATTGATCTGATTTTATATCTTTTTTTGATGTTCACCTCGATTTTTAACTTCATCACAAAAATTGTTTTCATAGTGAAAAATTGCTTTCACTTTGAAAAATTGTAGTCATTTTGTGATGGTCAATACTACATTACAATTTGAACTATTTAAAGCTTACTATGGAATTTGAATGAATAATGTTTAATTTTTTTTCAAAAAAATATGTTTTCGACCCTAGTATTTTTGGAGATTTTGTTAAACGATTAAACAACCACTTCGTGTCAAAAAACTAGAATGTATAAAATCAGACTCGTGAAATTTCTGATGAATTTTTCAGGGTGAAAAATGAAATGACAGCTATTAAAATATTCACAATTTATGACATTAAATTAATGTTAAAGTTCTCTGATTAATTTAATGAAACTGATTTGACATTAACAAAAGAGGATTTAAAAAATAAGATTAATTCAAAGTCAGAATATATATCGAATGTTTAAAATAAGTTTCTGAATACGTATACTTAGATGTTAATGTTGAAAGGATGTTATGTTTCTAACAAAACATTAATAGTTACTATTTTAAAAGTAGGGATTTCACATTAACGGAAGAGAAGCATATGCTCTTAATTTAATTTGAATCCTATAGATGATGACCGTTTTAAAAAATAGGTTATCAATAGCTATTTTAAGCTATTGAAGTTATGACGAATTTTATGAATTCCGGATTGTCGACTTCAACGATTGGAACGCCGGTTTCAAGCTCTTTGATTTTTTCCATATCCTCATCAGTTAATTCAAAGTTGAATACATCTGAATTTTCTATCATTCTGGATTCCTTTGTTGATTTTGGGAAAACAACAATATCCCTTTGAATCAGCCATCTTAAGATTACCTGTGCAACTGATTTTCCATATTTGCTGCCGATTTCAGAAAGAATCGGATTGTTGAATATGTCATCTTTTCCTTCTGCAAGTGGTCCCCAGGCTTCAACTACTGCATCAAACTCCTTGTGGAACTCAACTGTTCCTTCCTGCTGGTAAAATGGGTTTATCTCAATCTGGTTTACCATAGGTGGAATTTCAGCATGCAATGACAGGTCTGTGAAGCGTCCCTGTGTGAAGTTGCAAACTCCGATTGCTTTGATTTTTCCCTCTTTGTATAAGTCTTCTACTGCTCTCCAGGTTGAGTACACATCGCCCATGCACTGGTGCAGTAAGTATAAATCAACATAATTGGTTTGCAGTTTGTCTAAGGATTCCTGGAATGCCTTTTTGGTTTCCTCATAACCGTATGATGAAACCCATACCTTTGTGGTTATGAAGAGTTCCTCTCTTGCGATTCCGGATTCTTTTATGGCTTCGCCAATTTCTGCTTCGTTGAAGTATGCCTGTGCGGTATCGAAATGTCTGTATCCTACTTCAATTGCTTTTTTTACAACATCTTTTGTTTCTTCTGGTGGTATTTGGAAAACGCCAAAACCCAATTGTGGAATTTCCACGCCGTTTGATAAAGTTTTATATTCCATGATTTTCACCTACTTTTTACTATGTGATGTAACCATATATAAATGTTTCCTTAGGAAACATTTTCTTAAAGAAAATATTTTTATACTATTAGATACAAAACAAATAATCATGACATTACCAAGGCAATTCAAAAAAGAAAACTCAGAGAACATATTAATCTATCACTATGTGGAAGAACTTGTAAAAGACTTTGGAGAATACACAACAGAGCATTACAGTGATGAAGACATTACACATGTGGAATTGCCGTTCCTGTTAAGAATAAGATGTGTGGATAAAAGCACACAAAAAGACCTTGTCGACCTGTTTCATGTAAGTAACGGTTATGCCTCAAAAATCCTAAGGAAATTTGAAGATAAAGGATTAATAACAAGATTTGAAGATCCTGAAAACAGAAGAAGAAAAATAGTCAAGCTAACTGATGAAGGCATCAGAAAAACCGATAAAATCCTAGAACACATCAGACAATGGGAAAACAGCCACATGAGTGAAGAAGAACTTGAAACACTCAAGAGATTATTATTCAAATTCTTAAGTGAATAATAGTCATGAGGTATTGTTATGTTTCCAGTTGGAAAAGAAATATTGTATACTTTCTGAACTTTGTTAGTTAAATAATAAAAAAAGGGATTATTAGAATTTTGAATTCTATAATCCATATTTGAATTTAATTCTGTATTCTTGATTGATGGATTCTGTTTGAATGTATTCTCCTTTAATTAGCTCTGAAATTTTAGCTAAATCCTCATCTGAAATCTTTTCATCATCAGATAATGGCAGGAAGAAAGTAATCTCATCATCCACAATCAGATAGTTTAAAAGCTTTGCTTCTCTTTTTTGGTATTTGCCAATAATCTCTTCAATTTTTCCTTCAATATCTTTGTCCAAATTAACCATATTCATTCACCTTTTATTGATTTTGCAAGTTCAACCCCTTTCTGGAATGCCTCTTCATAGATATCTTCATCGGGAACAAATACTGCGTCCATTGTATCAAATATTGTAAAGCCTGCACTTTCTAAATCTCTTTGGAGTTTAGCAATTGCTCCACCTCCCCATCCTTTGGATGAGAATATTAGCGCATTTTTTTCGCTGGTTATACCTTTGAAATTTAGGCAGTCAAGCCAGTACATTAGGTTTCCAATTCTTGGGAAAGGCTTGTTCATCATTGTTGGGGCACCTAAGGCTATTGCTTTTGAATCAAGAATGTCAGATACCACTTCTGATTCATAATCGCTTTCCATATGATACATTACAGCTTCGATGCCTTCACTCATTATACCCTCAGCAATTTGGAATGCCAATTTCTCTGTGGAATGGTGCATCGTATCATAGACAATTGTAATCTTATCTTCACAAACTCCACTCGCCCAGTCAGAATATGCCTGAATGATTTTTGATGGGTCTTTCCAGATTTGGCCGTGGCATGGTGCAATCATTTTGATTTGCTCTACAATTCCTGCTTCAGTTAATTCCTGAAATTTCATCCTGAGCATCGGAGCACCTAAAACCACCAGATTAGCAAAGAATTTCTTAGCTGCTTTTAAAATAAAGTCTTCAGAGTAATCTTCAGCATATCTTTTGGATAGGCATAAGTGCTGTCCGAAAGCATCATTTGAGAATAATATTCCTTCTTCAGCATACATTACAAACATACTGTCCGGCCAGTGAAGCATAGGGGCTGATACAATAGCTAAAGTTTTACCACCCAAATCAATACTGTCACCTGTTTTTACAGTAGTGATTTCAACATCAGAGTAAGTATGATATTGCTTTTCTAAAAATTCAGCACCTTTCGGAGATGCATAAACTTCAGCTTCAGGATATTTGTCAATAGTCTCTTTAAGCCCTATTGAATGGTCAAGTTCAGTGTGGCATTGGATAAATACATCAATCTTGTTTTCACGATTTTCTTTAGCAAATGCATCTTCAATCCGAGCATTCAATTGATCTATCATGCCGTCTGAGAATACATTATCAATCAATGCAACTTTCTCTTCACCAAATACCAGATAACAGTTGTAAGTTGTTCCAGGAATTGCAAATCCATGGAAACTTCTTGTGTTCCAATGAAGTGCACCAACTCAGTACACGCCATCGGCTATTTTTACAGATTCCGCTTTCATCATAAATCACTTTTTAGTTATTTTTTTATTAAATGAGTTTAACATATTGAACTGTTTAATGAAATAATCATTGAAATTCTTGCACAGCGCTTCATACCTGTTGTTTACGCCAATTGCAGTTTCCGGCTTTACTGAATTGTTCTCACCTTCAAATCTTGCAAATGTCCCTACCAATTCCCTTCCATCACGTATCAACATTTTCATCATCGGCAAGTCCCCTTCAACTATTTCCAGATTGGACAATTTTGCTTTTTTGAATATATCAATTATTTCTATTTTTTCATTTTCCACATAACACTCTTTATTTGCAATGATCTTAATTTTAACAGATCTTGGAAGGTGATTGAATGCTTTAATCATCATTTGCGCTTCGCCTTTAAGTAAAAATCCGGCTCTCAATGTAATTAGCTTCGATGCTTTTTTAATCACTTCCATTTCTTTTTCTAAAATGTTGTCTGTAGTGTGTATAAGCCATACTGGAGCCTGAACTTCTGAAGTATTGTTTAAATATAATTCTTCAAGCTTTTTTTCAGTTGATTGTAGCTCATCAATGAGATTTTCCTTTTCCTGTTTGAATATTACCGTAGGCTCTATGACAGTGTATCTTAAAGGTCTGCTTCTTGTGATTTCTACAAATCCTTTCTTTTCAAGTTGATTTAATATATCATAAATTCTAGAACGTGGCAGGTTGGATACTTCTGCAATTTCATCTGCCTGGCCAGTGATTATTTTAGTAAGTCCTATATATGCTTGAGCCTCATATCGGTTCAATCCAAGCTTTTTTAAAGAGTTTATCATTTTCTCCATCATATTCCTCTTATCATTAATGTTAAGGATATCTTTTAAAAGAGCACTATTAATAAATTTTGTTACTTTTTATACAAATCTAGTGACATTGTGATTTTAAAAAAAAATTAAGCTGAAGTTAGGCTTCAGCTTCTTTTTTCTTGTCTTTTTTGACAATAACCATTTTTTCGTTTTCTTCATCAACTTCCATGACAATCGGTTCTGCTTCAAGAGCACCAGGATCTTTTTCAATACATTCATTTATTTTAGATTGAATTGTTCCGATGTCTTCAGTGTCGATTAAATCAATAATCTCCAATTGTTTCTGGAATCTTTCAACACCCTCAAGAGGTAAATTTTCAACAAAAGGGATTGCCCCTGTTGCACCAATGATTTTCTTTTTATCTGCATCTGCACCGTTTTCATGTAATGCTTTGAAACTTTGACCTGTAATGTGGCCTTGCACTTCCGCTCCGGCCAAAATGAAAAATCTTATATTTGGATTTGAGACGACGTTTGCAACTACTTTTTCAATACCTAAGTTTTCTGTTTTGCATGGTCCTGCAATAGCGGCTCCTGAAAGTTCTGCTTCAATATGAGAAGCAAGTGTTGCAACCGCTACTGGGCTTTCAGGATCTCCAACAATGTAATCTCCAGTTATTACTGGCCAATCAGCGGCAGGTGCTTTTTTATCAACCATAATTCATTCCTCCCATTAATTTATAAATAAAACTGGTTAATTATTATATTTAAATATTTTGTAACTTAATTAGGATTATTTGTATAAATGAATTATTAAGTCTCTTATTTGTCTTTATCTTTGCAATGAACATCAGAAACATATGTTTATCAGAACTAAATTTCCATTAACATGATGTTGATAATTCAATTGCTGCTTTTTTAGATTTGATTTGATGAGGTGATATTAACATTAACGGCCACCATTTATCAAATCAATCCTGTTTTTCCACTGGGATATATATCAAAGCATTCAAGAAAAGAAGTTTTGAATAGCTAAATCCAATCGTTAATGTTGGGATTATGAGGAATTGAATTTTAAAAATAGTTTGGGCAATGGGGAATTTATAATATATCCCCAAATACATCTTCGCCCTTTTCAGTTAATATAAACATCTTTTTATTCTCTTCTTCAATATTGACATATTCAAGGAGGCCTGCATTTAATAATCTAAGCATTATGTTGGAGAGAAACTTTTCTTCAGTTGCATCATCCAATGTAGTATCAGGATATAATACTCCTCTAACATCAGTCATGTTCCAATTTTCACGTTCGACTTCCGAGTTCCACCTGTAGATTTTTTCGCATGTCATCTCAGAGATAAACCCTTTTTCCAAGACTTGCTTAACATCATCAAAGGATTCCACAAGAAAAAAGTGTGAACGGCTGGAAAAGAATCCATATTTCTGAACTCTTTCCTTTTGTGAAATAGACTGCAGGAATCTCCGTGCATCTTCTTGTGTGCTGTTCCAAGTCAATGTTGAAGTGTCATTTTCATCTGTAAAGTCAACTATATTCTCATACACCCATTCAATTAAGTTTTTACTATTCTTCCGTATCATATTACCATTTTCCATTTCTGTGAATTACCAATTTTTGATTTTAATAAATATGAGAGTTTATGAAAAATGAGTAGAGAGTCACATTTCCAGGATCTCAACCATCACCAAATTTACAATTTTACGCTTTTGTCAAAAAAAGCATCTGAAATATGTGACTCCTATTTGATATATTAAGATTAATTAAAAATATGGGATTTTCCCAAGAGAGCATTTGGTAACTATTAATTTCAAAAAATGATATATGAAAAAACGTATTTCTGAAGAGTTTTGAAAAAATAAAAGTAGAAGTGGAATATTCAATTCCACTTTTTAATTTAGGAAAGTCCAATGTCTTCATCGATATGCTGCATTATGAAATTAAGCTTTCCATTAAGCTCATCCATCTGAGACTGATAGGATTTGTTTTCATTTTCCAGTTTGACATATTCAGGACTTTTGATATCAATGGAGTTGACATCCAAATTGATTGTTAAACAATCCATATGTCCAATGTAAGATTCCCTTATGTTTTCAGGGTTGTCAAAGAAATAGCTTTGCCTTACTTCAGTTTTTGCCCTGCCCTGCAATGCATCGATGGTGTCCATGTCCAACCCGCTTTCACGAAGTTGGCTTGCATGGAACTTTCTTAACATATGGCTGCGGAAACGGATGTTGTGTCCGACTTTGCCAAGACCTAACTGATTGTTGATGGATCTGAATCTTTTCAAGAACTCCTGATCATTGATTTTAAACAATGGGGAGTCAGGTTGAAGATACCTTTGTTCACTTAACAAATAATTGATTATCTCTGTTGTTGCTTCAGGGCTGCAGCAGGTATAATAATATTTGTTTGTTTTCTGCCTCCTTAGGTAGAACAGTGGTACAACGGTCTGATTGTTTTTCAACCTTCTCAATACTTCATAGATGTCGTTGCTTCTGTGATAGTCTTCTGTTGCTTTTACGAAATCTCCTATGGTCAGGTTTAGTGTTTCCATTCTTGCACATCCTGATGAGCTCATAAAAAGAATTATTGATCTCATGAGTGGTGTGGATATTTTCAAAGCTTTTTTGATGATGTCTTTGTCAGGCAAGTCTTTAAAGCTAATGGCTACTTCATCTATGTTTTTGTTGCTGATTGGAGGCAATGGGTGAATCTCTATTTCGAAATGTCTGTAAAATGCCAGTAACTTACTGAATCTGGTTTTGGCAGTGATGTATGCGTGTTTTTCATAGAGATGTGCTCTAAAGCTCAATAGTCTTTTTCTTAAAGTCCTGTGTTTCCAACGGATTCCTTCTTCCTCTTCATTTTCAGCTTCTTCAAGAAGTTCAACCATTGTTTTGTCATTGAACCTGCTGTATTCTCTTATGTAGATTTTGTAGGAATCAATTGTGCTTTTTTTCAGGTTTCGTGTCGTACCAAAATAGGTGATGAGGTCGGCGTCAGTTTTCATAGTCATATTTATTACCTCTTAGTATATTCGATTTATCCAAGAGAGCATTTGGTAACTATTAAAAACTGTCGAGTAATCCATCATATCCATACTTGACATATTATTTACCCTGTATATTTCTTAGCCATTAAATTTATTAAATCAAAAAATTTTATATATGGTTAGAATATATTTTTTATAATTAAAATAAATTATTGTATTAAGGTGTGGAAATGGAAAGAAAATTGAATGTTCCTATTAAAGATGAAAATTTAACAGAACTAAATGCAGGTGATGTTGTTTATCTAACTGGAAATATTTTAACTGCAAGAGATCAGGCTCATAAACGTTTGCTCGAAGAGGGTGCTCCTTTAGATATTGAGGGAGCAGTTCTATTTCATGCAGGACCAATCATTTCTAAAAAAGACGACGGATATGAAATGGTTGCTATAGGCCCTACAACATCCATGAGGATGAATCCTTATCAAAGTGATGTTTTGGATATGGGTCCAAAAATAGTCATCGGCAAAGGTGGAATGGATGATACCGTGCGTGAAGCATTGATTAGGAATAATGCAATATATGTTGTGGCTACCGGGGGATGTGCGGCTTTATATGTTGATGCGGTTGAAGAAATTGAAAGTGTGGATTGGTTGGATTTAGGAATGCCCGAAGCAATGTGGAATTTAAAAGTTAAAGATTTTGGGCCACTTATAGTTGCAATGGATAGTCATGGTAAGAGTTTGTATGACTGATTATAAGTAAAAACCTAATGCTTATATATAATTTCATTATATAGTATATTTAAATTTACATAAATTTTAAGATAAATTTTGGAAGTGTTATTATGGCGGATATTAATGAATTAGCAGAAAAGAAATTGAAATCAAGAATGACAAAAATTAGAAAGTGCAATAGGGAACCTGAAGAAAAAGAAAAATTTTCAGAAAAATTCGGTGTTTCTTTTGAAGTGGAGTTCCAAAATAAAAATCCAGATGCTCTTTCTGATGGTTTCACATTTATTACAAGCCCTGATGGTAAAGTTTTATTTGCTGATTATTTCTATGGAATACCTGAAGATGAGGAATTTACCACAGTTCCAGTTACTGAAAAACAGTTAAAATCTATTTTAGAATTTTTTGAAGATTTCAAATTACAATTTGATGATTCTGATTAGATGATAGTCAATAATTCATTAGATGAAGTAAAAAAAAGAGAAAATGCTCTTTTAATCATAAAGGATTTAGTTGAAAATAGTGGAAGGTCAGCATTATTTGATTTAACTGGATTGTCCGGAGGTTTTATTGCATCTCCTTCTGAAATCAGTCTTTTAGAAACATATGTTGGTCCGGCCATATTCGAACAGGATCTCCAAAAAGTGGGAAAAGAGCATATGGGTGGAGAAAAAGTTCTCCCATTAAATAGGACTTCTTCAGGAATATTGGCAACTATTTTAACTTTAGTTAGTGAAGGGTCTAATGTTGTACATTATCTAGCCAAATTGCCGGCCCATCCATCAATTCCAAGAAGTTGCAAACTGGTTGGAGCAAATTATTTTGAAACTGATGTTTTTGATGAATTTTCAATACCGGAAAACACTTCACTGGTTATTGTCACAGGTTCTACCATGGACCATCATGTGATTGATGAAGATGAGTTCAAAAAGGTAATTGAAATGGCTCACGACAGGGACATACCAGTAATGGTTGATGATGCTTCCGGAGCCAGACTCAGAACTGTTGTTTATAATCAGCCAAAGGCATGTGATTTGGGTGCAGATATCGCAATTACAAGTACGGATAAATTAATGCCGGGTCCAAGAGGAGGACTTATGGCAGGCCGTAAGGATTTAATTGATGAAATTAAAGTAAAAGTTAATCAATTTGGTCTTGAAGCACAACCGCCAGCCGTTCTTGCAATGTTAAACGGTATTAAAAACTTTGATGAAAACAATTTGATTAACAGTTTTTCCAGAAAGGATGAATTATTTGCTCTGTTAAGTGAAAAATTCGATAATTTTGAGACAACTCCCACAGGAGTCATGATTTCACCTAATGGATTAGCTAATGAAATTGAAGTTTCACACAATTTATCTGAAAATGATTTGGCATTCGTATTTTCATTCATATTATTGAAAGATCATGGAATAATTACAATTCCTGCAGTTTCAATGCCTGGTGCATCACCAACAATACGCTTTGATTTGTCCACTAACGATGCATTTAATTTAAATTTAAAAGATTTATGTAAAAAAATAGAATCTTCATTTAATAAGCTACAGGAAGTAGTTATTAATGAAGACAAATGTAGGGAGATTGTATTCAATTTTTGATAACACATTCTCCAGAAATTACTTTTTTTAGGGTTCCATCAATTTTTTCAACAATAAGAGCCCCTTCTTTATCGATGCCTACGACATAACCGTCATAGTATGTGTTGAAAGGTTCTCTTACTTCTACAATTTTTCCTATTGAATATGAACGTTTTCTCCATTCTTTTAAAATAGCCTCATATCCTTTGTGGTTGAAAAGTTCACTTATTTTTTCAAATTCTTCCAGGAATATTTTGATTAAAAGGTTTTCATTGCCTTCCCTTTTAAGTTCCTCTTTAAGTGTTGTTGTTCCGGCCTGTAATTCTTTAGGGAATTGTGATGCATCTAAGTTTGCATCAATACCCACGCCAATAATGACATTTTCAACAGTATTGAATTTAGCAACTGCTTCTGTTAGAATTCCACAGACTTTCTTACCGTTAATCATTATGTCATTTGGCCATTTGATTTCAGGATTTTCAACACCAATTTTTTCAAGGGTTTTTGCAACTGCTACACCAGTAGCCAAAGTAATCAATGGAAATTTGGATTGTTCAACATTAGGTTTCAATATGATTGATAACCATACTCCTCCTAATGGAGATTCCCAGGATTTCCCAGATCTGCCTTTTGCTTGTGTTTGTTTTTCAGAGATGACAACAGTCCCATTTTTCGCTTGGTTCATTGATAAGAATTTAGCTACAGTGTTGGTTGAACTAACTTCTTTGAAGACATATAGTTCTTTACCGATATATTCTGTGTTTAATTCTTTTGCAATTTCAGATTTTTGAATATAGGATGTTTCTTCCTGTCCAAGCTCTTTTACAATATTTGCAAAATCGTCGATTTCAATATTTTTTAGTTCACTTATTGATTCTTCAGAAAGTTTGTTTTCTTTTTTCAATAAGTTGATAATTTCTTCACGCATGTCTATCTCCAGGATTATCTTTTACTTGTTGCCTTTTTTTATCATGTTGGTGCTTTACAGCATTTTGATATGATCCAACAGCGGCAGATATTGCAGCTATCTTTTTACTAGGCATAAATGTGGATTTTAGTTTATTGACGTATTCTGCATCTTCTTCGATTACATTAACCATTTCAATGTCGATTTCTTTTTTGTGTTGGTCAATGAAATGAGTATTCAAATCTCCAGAAAGGAAGTTAGGGTTTCTTAAAACTGCTTTATGGAAAGGAATTGTTGTTCTTACGCCTAAAATAATGTATTCTCTCAATGCTCTTTGCATTTTAGTAACTGCATCATTTCTATTTCTGCCATATGTGATTAATTTAGAAATCATGGAATCGTAGAATGTTGGAATTGTATAGTTCATGTAAACTCCACTGTCTAAACGTACACCCGGACCTCCAGGAGATCTGTATCCGGTAATTCTTCCAGGATTTGGTGCAAAATCATTTAATGGATCTTCTGCATTGATACGGCATTCAATTGCATGTCCTGAAACTTTAATATCATCCTGTTGATATGTTAGTTCATCACCTGCTGCTATTTTGATTTGCTCTTTGATTAAGTCAGTATTAGTAATAAGTTCAGTAATTGGGTGTTCTACTTGTATACGGGTGTTCATTTCAAGGAAATAATAGTTTCCGTTATCATATAGGAATTCAACAGTACCTGCACTTTTATATCCAATGTATTCGGCTGCTTTTACTGCGCTTCCACCCATTTGTTCCCTAAGCTCATCAGTCATTATTGGAGATGGTGCCTCTTCGAGAAGCTTTTGATGTCTTCTTTGAATGGAACATTCCCTATCGGCTACATGAATTACATTTCCGTGTTCATCTGCCAATAGCTGGAATTCAATGTGGCGTGGACTTTCGAGATATTTTTCAATGAATACAGTTGAATCTCCAAAGTTTGTTGCTGCAACGGATTGTGTGGATTCAATAGCTTGCACCAGTTCATCTTCACTATAAACTGCACGCATACCTATTCCTCCTCCACCTGCTGAAGCTTTTACAATAACCGGATATCCAATTTGTTTTGCAATTTCTTTTGCTTCTTCAATGTCTGTAATTCCTTCTGGAGTACCTTCAATTACTGGAACGCCCGCTTTTTTCATGAGGGCTTTTGATGTGATTTTATCTCCCATTTTATTAATTACATCTCCTGAAGGACCAATAAGTTTGATTCCATTTTTTTCACATTCTTCTCCAAGTTTGGAATTTTCTGCTAAAAATCCATAACCTGGGTGTATCGCATCTGCTCCGCAATCATTTGCAATGCCGATAATTTTATCTATATTCAAATAAGACTTTGCTGGTGATGGGTTTCCTAAAGGATAACTTTCATCAGCATATTTTGTATATAGGGAAGTTTTATCCGCATCAGAATAGATTGCTGCTGTGTCAATGCCAAGTTCACGACATGCACGCATAACTCTTATTGCGATTTCTCCTCTATTTGCAACTAATACTTTTTCAAACATGTGAAACCTCAAAGTAATTTTTTTATACTAACATTATATTATATATTAAATAATTATTAAATTTGTTGATTTTATGAAAAAAATTACTAAAAAAAAGCATTTGGAAATGAAACTTCAATCAATTCCCCCTCATCCTAATCCCAAGGTGGGTCTTGAACAATATACCACTCCATCAATCATTGCTTCAGATTTGATTTGGAATGCATATTCCCTTGGGGATATTGAAAATATGAATGTTTTGGATTTGGGTTGTGGTACAGGTATTTTTACCATTGCTTCAGCATTGATGGGGGCAAATTTGGCTTGTGGTGTGGATGTTGATAAGGAATCCATACAATTGGCCAGGGAGATTTCAAACAAATTAGAATTGGGCAATGTAGATTATATCTTAAGTGATGTTTGTGAGTTTAACAATGGATTTGATGTAGATACAATCATTCAAAATCCTCCATTTGGATCTCAAAAAAGGGCAAAGGGTGGTGAGGATTTAAATTTTGTTAGGAAAGCCTTCTTGTTAAAGCCAAGTGTCTTATACTCTTTTCATATGGCCTCCACCGAAGAGTTTTTAATAAATTTCTATCAAAAAAATGGCTTTAATATCACCCATATATTCAGGTATAATTTTCCAATTCCAAAGATTTATGAGTTTCACACAAAAGAAAAACAAAATGTTAATGTTATTGTGATTAGGGCATTATTAGATTTTTAATTTTTAATTAGATTTTGTTTTTTCCAGTTTTTTATTATGTAAAACAATACATTTATATAGTGGTTGTTACAGATTTTATATTAATATATTCTCTGAGTATAAAAAAGTTGGTAGCATAATAAGAAGCTACGGATATTATAAGTGATATAATATTTTGTAAATGTGTAAGTCTATTTAGTGATAGCTATATAAATGTAGGGTAATCTTTATATACGTTGTTTAACATATTGTTTAGTAATGTATAAAGATGAGCTATCTATATTTATTCCAAATTCGTTTCTTTCTGAGTCTAAAGACCTTAAAATTCGTACTTATAAAGTTGGGATTTTAGGAAGAGCTTTGGCTATTTTTCAAGCAGATAATGTGGTTATTTATAATGATAACCATGCTAAAAATGAAGATGGTGAAATGGATGGAGAATTTATTGCTGAAATTTTGAGTTATATGAATACTCCTCAATACTTGAGGAAAAAAGCATTTCCTATAAGACCAGAATTAAAGCATGTTGGTATCCTTCCACCGCTTAGGACTCCTCATCATCCTGTCAATGATCAACCAGACGTGGGCGATTACAGGCAAGGTTTCACTGTTAAGAGAAATAAGAAGGGAACTTATGTTGACATAGGTATGGATAAACTTGCATTCTGTAAAGAGCAACTTACTGTTAAAAGAATTTTTGACTTTAAGATTACTAAAATTGCTAAGAAAGAAGTAATAGTCACACCTGATAAACCAGATGACGTTTACTGGGGATATAATGTAATATCCTCTAATAAGAGTCTTAAAAATAGCTTAAAATTAATTAAACCTGATCTTGTTGTGGAAACTACAAGATATGGAGATTATATTGATTCTATTTTTGATGAATTAAAACATAAAGTAGATGAATGTAAAAGTATTGCTATTTTATTTGGTGGCCCTTATTCTTCAATCGAGGAAGATGTTTCTAGCGTGAATTGGGATTTATTCAGAGTAAATACCATTCCAGGCCAAGGAACTGAAACCGTCAGAACTGAAGAGGCAGTTGTCGCTACACTTTCTTTATTTAACTTTATGAGATTTTAATTCTCTTTGATTTATTAGTCTTATCACGCTAATAGATAACTTGCTCAACTTTTTATACATTAATGTTTTTAGGACTCTCCTAAAAATAAACTTAGCGCAGAATGATTTATACATTGGATATATTCTTCATTGTGCTTCAATTTGTAAAAACTCAATGGAATATATTGAAATTTAATATTTATCTAGTTGTGATTGTTTTTACAGCTATTTATTATTTCGATGAGGTTATACTTAGTGTAATTCTTATCAACTTGTACAATGGCTATTAATTTAGCTGTTGAATTAAAAAATTAAATTGATTGAAAAAAAATAAGGAAAAATATTAATAAGGAGGTTAAATTAAATGGTAAGACATCACCAGCCAAGAAAAGGGTCTGTTGCTTTTAGTCCAAGGAAAAGAGCAGCAAAAGAAACCCCTAGAGTAAAATCTTGGCCTCAAATTGATGAACCAAAATTACTCGGCCTCGCAGGTTATAAAGTCGGTATGACTCATGCTTTAGTCACTGATACTGATAAAAACTCTCCAACCAATGGTATGGAAGTTTTCACTCCAGTAACCGTATTGGAAGTGCCTCCGGTCGTAGTAATGGGAATTAGAGCTTATGAAAAAACTTCTCGTGGTTTGAAAGTAATCACCGAAGTACTTGCAGACAATTTAGATCAAGAACTTTCAAGGAAAATTTCTCTTCCTAAAGAGTACAATAAATCTGAAGCTATTGCAAAAATACAAGGTGCATTAGAAAACACAGAAGAAATTAGGGTCTTAGTACACACCAATCCAAAAGTAACTAGCGTACCTAAGAAAAAACCTGACATATTTGAATGTGGAATCGGAGGAGCAAATCCTGAAGAAAAATTAAATACTGCATTAGAATTATTAGGTAATGAAGTAAAAGCTAGTGAAATCTTCAATGAAGGAGAATTTGTTGATGCTATTGCAACTACAAAAGGAAAAGGATTCCAAGGTGTAGTTAAAAGATGGGGAATTAGAATTCAATATGGTAAAGCTGTTAGAGCAGGTAAAGGTAGACACGTAGGTTCAATTGGACCTTGGACACCAAGAAGAACCATGTGGACTGTTGCACAAGCAGGTCAAATGGGTTACCATAAAAGAACTGAATTCAACAAAAGAATTTTAAAAATTGCATCAGCTGATGAAGTTGACCAAATCAACCCAGATGGTGGATTTGTAAAATACGGTGTCGTTAAAAATGATTATGTCTTAGTAAAAGGTTCCCTCCCAGGTCCTTCTAAAAGATTAGTAATCTTAAGACAACCAATCAGACCTAATAATAAAGCTGAGGATATACCTCAAATTAATTACATAAGTACAAAATCTAAACAAGGGGTATAATCATGAAAGTAAACGTTTATTCTATTAATGGGGAAGTAAAAGAAGAAATTGAACTTCCAGCTATTTTTGATGAAGTATATAGGCCAGATTTAATCAAAAGAGCTGTACTTTCAGCACAATCCGCTAGAGTACAACCATGGGGTAATGACCCAATGGCAGGTAAAAGAACTTCCGCTAAAGGATGGGGTTCAGGTAGAGGTACCGCAAGAGTACCTAGGATTAAAAATGGTTCTAAAGCAGCATTCGTACCAATGGCTATTGGTGGTAGACAAGCACATCCTACTAGAGCTGAAAAAAATCATCACGAAAAAATCAACATAAAAGAAAGAAGATTTGCAATCAGATCAGCTGTTGCAGCAACTACCAATAAGGAAATTGTTGAAAACAGAGGTCACAAAGTTGCAGATTTAGAACAAGTTCCTATTATCGTTGAAGATGAAATCGAATCTGTAAAAACAACCAAACAAACTCGTGAAATTTTCGAAAACTTAGGTGTTTACGACGATATCATCCGTGCTAAAGAAGGTAAAAGAATCAGAGCTGGTAGAGGAAAAACTAGAGGAAGAAAATACAAAAAAGTAAAAGGACCTCTTGTTGTTGTCGGTGAAGATAAAGGCATTTCATTAGGTGCAAGAAACCACGCTGGTGTAGATGTTGTGGTTGTTGAAAACTTAAATGCTGAATTATTAGCACCTGGTACTCACGCAGGAAGACTCACTGTTTACACTAAATCAGCTGTTGAAAAGTTAGGAGGTTTATTCCAATAATTTGGAAAAATAGGTGATTATTATGGATTCATACTCAATTATTATTAAACCTCATGTTACTGAAAAAACCATGAACTTAATCGATATGAACAATGAAATTACTTTTGTTGTTAACCGTAAAGCTAACAAAAATCAAATCAAAAGAGCTTTTGAAGAGTTATACGAAGAAAAAGTAGCAAAAGTCAATACTCATATCACTACTAAAGGTGAAAAAGTAGCATACATCAAACTTGTTGAAGAAGAAATGGCAGAAGAACTCGCTGTCAGAATAGGAGTATTCTAAGGAGGAATTTGAATGGGAAAACGATTAATTCATCAAAGAAGAGGTAGAGGAACTCCTGCACACCGTGTTGCTTCTCATCGTTTTAAAGATAAAATTAGATACAGATCTTACGACGCTTTAGAAAAAGAAGGCAGTATTAAAGGTAAAGTCATTGACATTGTACATGACCCAGCAAGAACTGCTCCTATTGCAGAAGTAAAATTCGAAAATGGTGAAAAGAAATTTATCTTAGCACCTGAAAGCATTCAAGTCAACGATGAAATTGAATGTGGTATTTCTGCACCTATCAAATTTGGTAACACATTACCTCTTGCTGAAATTCCTGAAGGTACTCCAATCTATGATATCGAAAACACTCCTGGAGACGGAGGTCGTTTTGTAAGATCTTCTGGAACTTATGCTAATGTTGTTACTCATGATGCTAACCAAACTGTTGTCGAATTACCATCAGGGGAATTAAAATACTTAAATCCTAACTGCCGTGCTAGTATTGGTGTAGTAGCTGGTGGAGGTAGAAAAGATAAACCATTCCTTAAAGCTGGTAAAAAATGGCATGCTTATAAAGCTAAAGGTAAGAAATTCATGACTGTTAGAGGAGTAGCAATGAACGCTGTAGACCACCCTCACGGTGGAGGTAACAGACAACATCCTGGTCGTCCTACTACTATTTCAAGACATGCACCACCAGGTAGAAAAGTTGGTTCAATTGCAGCTAAAAGAACAGGTTTAAAAAGATAGATAGAGGGTGTTTCATTGGCAAGAAAAGTATTTAAATATAAAGGTTATACTCTTGAAGAATTACAAGAAATGTCTTTAGAGGAAGTAATGGAATTATTCCCTGCAAGACAAAGAAGATCTTTAAAGAGAGGATTCTTACCAAGACAACAAATTGTTTTGGATAAAATGAGAAAATTAAATAAAGAAGGAACTAAAGATGGTCGTCCTGTTGTAATTAGGACCCATTGTAGAGACATGATTGTTATACCTGAAATGGTAGGAACCACTTTCGGTATTTATGATGGTCAAAATTTTGTAGAAGTTACTATTGCACCTGAAATGATTGGTCATTACTTCGGTGAATATGCACCAACCAGAAAAAGAGTCCAACACGGAGACCCTGGTATGGGAGCTACAAGATCATCCATGTTTGTACCACTTAAATAAGGAGATTAAATCATGGCTAACAAATATGCTTATAATAATGATGTTGATGAAGCAAAAACTGCACGTGCTATGGCTAAATCCCTTAAGATTTCTCCAAAACACAGTGTTGAGATTTGCAGAGCAATAAGAGGAATGGAAGTAGTTAAAGCTAAAGCTTACTTGGAAGATGTTATTGAAATGAAAAAATCTGTTCCTTTCAAAAGACACAACAGAAAAGTTGGTCACAGAAAAGGACAAGAAGGCTGGCCTACTGGTAGATACCCTGTAAAAGCTGCAGAACAAATCTTAAAAGTTTTAGAAAATGCTGAAGCTAACGCAGAGTACAAAGGTTTAGACACTGAAAAATTATTCATTGAACATATCTCATCTCACAGAGGTGTTATTATCCCTGGTTATATCCCAAGAGCATTCGGTAGAATGACTCCGTTTAACACACCAACTACTCATATTCAAATTGTATTACAGGAGGCTAACTAATGATAGAAAAAGATTTCGTTAAAGAAGGCCTTAGAAGAACTAGAATTGATGAATACTTAGAAAAAGAACTTGAAAGAGCTGGATACGGAGGTATGGAAGTTCAAATTACACCTTTAGGTACTATGGTTATTGTTTATGCAGAAAGACCGGGTATGGTAATTGGTAGAGGTGGAAAAAACGTAAGAACTATTACCAACACTCTTAAAAATGAATTCGGTTTAGATAATCCTCAAATCGAAGTTAAAGAGGTCGAAGTTCCAGAACTTAACCCAAAAATCATGGCTTACAAAATCTCTAACATGTTACAAAGAGGTATGCACTTTAGAAGAGTAGCTTATTCTACTATCCGTAGAATTATGGGTGCTGGAGCTCAAGGTGTAGAAGTTACTATTTCTGGTAAAATCAGAGGTTCTAGATCTGCTGTAGCAAAATTCGTTGAAGGATACATTAAAAAATGTGGTGAACCTTCAATCAGATTAGTAGAAGAAGGATTTGCTACTGCTGAATTAAAACCTGGTGTTTTAGGAATCTACGTAAGGATTATGCCTCCAGAAACTGTATTACCTGATTCTGTTGAAATCCTTCCTCCAAAAGTTACCATTGTTGAAGATGGTGAAGTTGTAGAAGATGAAGAAATCGATGTTGAAACCGAAGAAATCATCGAAGAAGAAATCATTGAGGAAGTTGAAGATCTCGAAGAATTAGAAGAAGTTGTTGAAGAAGAATCTGCTGAAGAAGTAGAAGAAGACGATAGTTAGATATATAAATTTAATTATCTTAAAGAGTTGGAACAATGGCGATTTTAAGAAGTAAAGAAATTTGGGACATGGAAGTTGATGAGATTCAAGATAAATTAGTTGAACTCAGAACTGAATTATCCAAAAATGTTTCTAAAAGTGCAGCTGCCGGGGTAACTGAAAACCCTGGAAAAATTAGAGAATTAAAAAGAACAATTGCTCGTGTTCTTACAATATTGAATGAAAAACAGAAGGAGAATTAAATGTCAAAAATCTGTGATGTATGTGGGCTTCCTGAAGAACTTTGTGTTTGTGAAGAAATCAGACGTGAAGTTCAGGCTGTAAAAGTTTTTACAGTTAGAAGAAGATTCGGAAAACTCATGACTATTATCGAAGGTATCGACGAACATGAAATTGATATCAAAGATCTTACTAAGACTCTTAAAGCAAAATGTGCTTGTGGGGGAACCGCCAAGAATAGTCAAATAGAGCTTCAAGGTGACCATAAAGTAAAGGTCAAAGAAGTTTTATCTGAATTAGGTTTCTCATCAGATTCAATTGAAATTCGCGAATCCAAGAAAAATAATAAAAAAAGAAGATAAACCTTCGATATATTCAATAAAATTTTGTAATTTTTCTGCATGATTTATTGTAAATGTTATGTTAAGAGATTGGGATTATGATTACTTCAAAAAACTTGGTTCATCATGAATTCATTGGTTTGAAAGTTCATGTTACAAGTCAGAAGAATAAATCTCTTAATTTAATGGGAACTATCATTGATGAGACAAAGAATACCATTAAAATTGAAGACATGAATAATTGCGAAAAAATTATTCCAAAAGTGGGTTCAACATTTTTGTTTGAACTTCCAAACGGGGAAAAAATTGAAATTAATGGTGATATCTTATCAATTCGTCCTGAAGATAGGATAAAAAAAAGATTTAAAAAAATTTAATATGGTGATAATATGGTTGGGCTTAATGTTCAAGAACCTGAAACTACATGTAATGACCCTAACTGCCCTTTCCACGGAACTTTACCAGTAAGAGGTCAAGTTCTTGAAGGTGTTGTTGTTAGTAACAAAGCAGAAAGGACAATTAGTGTAGAACGTAGTTACTATAAATTTATTAAAAAATATGAAAGATACGAAAAAAGAAAATCAAAAATCAATGTTCACAAACCAGATTGTTTAAGTGTGAATGTTGGTGATTCTGTAAAAGTTGCAGAATGCAGACCATTAAGTAAAACTAAACATTTTGTTTTAGTAGAAGTTAAAGGAGAGTAATTAATTATGAAACCATTAACCTCAAGTGTAACTAAAGCATTACCAATTGGAGCAAGACTCCAATGTGTTGATAATACTGGTGCACGTGAAATCGAAATTATTTCCGTAAAAGGATTTAAAGGTGTAAGAAGAAGACTCGACGTTGCTGGTGTTGGAGATTTAGTTGTTGCTTCTGTTAAAAAAGGAACTGCTGATATGAGAAGAGAAATTGTTAACGCAGTTGTAATTAGACAAAAAAAGGAATACAGGCGTGCTGATGGTCTTCGTGTTAAATTTGAAGACAATGCGGCAGTTATCATTACTCCTGAAGGAATTTTAAAAGGATCTGAAATTAGAGGTCCTGTAGCTAAAGAAGCAGCTGACAGATGGCCTAGTGTTGGTAGTGCAGCAAGTATTTTAGTATAGGTGAAAAAATGTCAAAACAACCAAGAAAACAAAGAAAAGCTCTTTATAATGCTCCTGCTCATGCACGTGGAAAATATTTAAGTGCTTCTTTAAGTAAAGATTTAAGGGAAAAAGTCGGTACCAGAACTTTACCTTTAAGATCAGGAGATAAAGTTAGAGTACTCCGTGGAGATTTCAAAGGACATGAAGGTGAAGTCCTCAGCGTAGATTATGGTTCATACAAAGTAACAATTGAAGAAGTTACTTTATCAAAACCTGACGGAACTTCTACATTTCTCCCAGTAGATCCATCTAACTTAATAATTATTGATGCAGATTTAAAAGACGATAAAAGAATTAAAAATAAAGGAGATAATTAATATGGCTAAAATGGGATCTAGAAAACATCTTAAAAGATACAAAGCACCAAAATCCTGGCCTATTCATCCTAAAGAAGATACCTGGACTGTAAAACCTTCCGCAGGTTCTCATTCCATTGAAGATTCAATTCCATTAACTTTAGTTATCAGGGATGTTTTAAAATTAGCTGATAATTCCAGAGAAGCAAAAAGAATCATCAACTCTGGTAATGTTTTAGTAGATGGAAGAGTTGTAAAAGATTACAAATTCCCAGTTGGTTTCATGGATGTTGTTGAAATTCCAAAAACTGGTGAATCTTACAGAGTTCTTTTAGATAGAAAAGGCAGATTACAATTAGACTTAATTGATGATAATAGTTCTAAATTATCTAAAATTGTTAACAAATCCACTATTAAAGGCGGAAAAACTCAATTAAACCTTCATGATGGTAAAAATGTTATCATTGATGAAGACGCTTACTCTGTTGGAGATGTTATTTCTTTAAAAGTACCTGAACAAGAAATCGCTGAAGTTTATCCTTTACAAGAAGGAGCTACAGTTTTAGTTACTGGTGGTAAACACACCGGTGAATTAGGTACCGTAAGTGAAATTATTGAAAATAAATCTTCTAATCCGAATACTATTATTATTGAAAATAGTTCAAAAGATGAATTTTTAACTTTAAAAGATTATGCGTTTGTTGTTGGTACAGATGCACCAGCAATATCTTTATTGGAGGTTAATAAATGAACCCAATGAATGAAGTACGTATCGAAAAAGCTACTGTTAGTATTGGTGTTGGAGAAGCAGGTGAAAAATTATCTCGTGCTATCACACTCTTAGAAGAAATGTTCGATCAAACTCCTGTAAAAACTTTCTCTAAAGTCACTAACCCTGAATGGGGAATTAGGAAAAAACAACCAATCGCATGTAAATTAACTTTACGTGGAGATAAAGCTGACAAAGCAATCGATATGGTTTTAGAAGGTATCAGTAGAAATATTAAACCTACTCAATTCGATGCACAAGGAAACCTTTCTTTTGGTATCAGAGAACACATTGATATTCCAGGTATGAGATACAACCCAGATATCGGTATCTTTGGTATGAACGTTTCTGTCACTTTTGAAAAACCAGGTTACAGAATTGCTAAAAGAAAAATCAGACAAAAGAAAGTTCCTCAAAAACATAGAATTTCTAAAGAAGAAACTATGAAATTTATGGAAGAAAACTTTAATGTTAATTATGTGACTGAATAAGGTGATATTTTGCCAAGAAAATACGGTAAAGCTTCAAAAAAATGTAGTCGTTGCGGAGACCATTCTGCAATGGTTAGTAGATATGGCATAAATTTATGCAGACAATGTTTTAGGGAAGTTGCTCCTAAAATGGGATTTAAAAAATATAATTAGAGGTTTTAAATATGAGTCTTATGGATCCTCTTGCAGATGCTTTAACTAACATCAGAAATAACGAATTACAAGTAAATGACTCTTGTGTTATTTCCCCTGCTTCCAAATTGATTGGACAAGTTTTAAGCACTATGCAAAAAGAGAATTATATTGGTAATTTTGAATATATTGATGATAACAGGGCAGGTAAATTCACTGTTGAATTAATTGGTAACATCAACAAATGTGGTGTTATTAAACCTCGTCACGCTGTTAAGAAAGATGAATTTGAGAAATTTGAAAAAAGATATTTGCCAGCAAAAAACTTTGGTATTTTAATCCTAACCACTCCTGAAGGAATTATGACTCACAACGAGGCTAAGGAAAAAGGAATTGGCGGACGTTTGTTGGCTTACATGTACTAGGTGATATAATGGTAGTAGCTGCAGCTATAAGGGAAGAAATTGAAATCCCTGAAGGCGTTGAAGTTATAATTGAAAATAATGAGGTCTCTGTAAAAGGACCTAATGGAGAAAACTCCAGAAAATTTACTTATCCTAATGTAAGTATTAAAGAAGATGCGGACAAAGTAGTTTTAGAAACTGCATTTCCTAAAAAGAAAGATAAAGCAATGATTGGAACCACCAGAGCACACATTAACAATATGATTACTGGTGTAACCGATGGTTTCGAATATCATATGAAAATAGTATACGCTCACTTTCCAATGAAAGTAGAGCCTAAAAAAGATACTGTTGTAATTTCTAATTTCCTCGGGGAAAAATACCCTAGAACTGCTAAAATAGTTGGAGACACTAAAGTAGTAGTTAAAGGTGATGAGGTAACAATTACCGGTATTAATAAGGAATATGTTGGTCAAACTATGGCTAACTTAGAACAAGCAACTAAAATTAAAGGAAGAGATCCTAGAGTATTCCAAGATGGAATATACTTAACTAGCAAAGAATAGATTTGGTGATTTAAATGGCTAATAAAAGATTTAAAAGACAAGAATATGCTCGTTATAAAAAACTTGGAATCAAATGGAGACGCCCTAGAGGTAAAACCAGTAAAATGAGAAGATATGAAGCAGGAAAACCTGACATGCCAGCTATTGGTTACAGAACCCCTAGAGCAATAAGGGACTTACACCCTTCAGGGTACAACGATGTTCTTGTTCATAATATGAAAGAGTTAGAAGACTTAGACCCAGCAACTGATGCTGCAAGAATAAGCGCTTCTATCGGTAAAAGGAAAAAAGCTTTGATGTTAGAAAAAGCATCAGAACTCGGAATAAAAGTTTTAAACAAATAAATTATTCATATTTATAAGTTGAATCAATTCCGGGGCTTTATTTGAATTGATTTGACTGGTTAAATTAAAAATATTAAAAAAAAGGGAATTTAGATATTATCTAAATTTATCAGCTACGCTGAATGGAGGATTATATACATGAATCTTACAACTCAAAAAAGATTAGCTGCTAGTATACTCAAAGTTGGTCTTAATCGTGTATGGATTGATCCAGAAAGATTAGAAGAAGTATCCATGGCGATTACCAGAGAAGGAGTAAAGCAGTTAATAAATGATGGAGCTATTAAAGCAAAACCTCAAAAAGGTAATAGTAGCTACAGATCTAAAAAAATCAAAGAACAAAAAGCAAAAGGTAAAAGAAAAGGTAGAGGTAGTATTAAAGGTGCTAAAAAAGCACGTACACCTAAGAAAAAAGCATGGATGACTACTATCAGAGCTTTAAGGAAAGATCTTAAAGAAATGCGTGAAGAAGAAGTAATTGATGCAACTACCTATCGTAAATTATACAAAATGGCTAAGGGTGGCGCATTTAGAAGTAAATCTTACATGAGAAACTACGCCCGTGACCATGATTTAATTAAAGGAGATGACTAAACATGGCACAAGGAACTAATTACAAAGTAGCTTTCAGAAGAAGAAGAGAAGGAAAAACCGATTACGGTGCTAGAATCAAATTGGTAGATTACGAAAAATCCCGTTTAGTTGTTAGAGTTTCCAATGCTCATGCGACTGTACAAGTTATTGATTATGCTCCAGAAGGAGATATCACTGTTGCTTCTGCAGTAAGTAAACAATTAGAAGGATTTGGATACAAAGGAAATACTAGCAACCTTTCCGCATTTTACTTAACTGGATATCTCTGTGCTAAAAGAGCTTTAGCTAAAGATGTTGACTATGCAATTTTAGATATTGGTTTAAAATCTCCTATTAAAGGATCTAAAGTTTTCGCAGCTCTCAAAGGTGCTGTTGATGCAGGTTTAGAAGTTCCTCACGGTGACTTCATTTTCCCAGAAGATGAACGTATCAGAGGAGAGCATGTTGCAAATTATGCTGAATCTTTAAGTGCTGAAGATGTTGCTGCAAAATTCTCAAAGTATTTGGAAAGAGGTCTCAATCCAACAGATTTACCTGAAAACTTTGATGAAACTTTAAAAAATATTGATGAGGCAGAGGTATAACTATGAGTTTTAATATTGATGAATGGGAACCTAAAACCAAAATGGGTAAAATGGTTAAAGATGGAACCATTACTGATATCGATGAAATTTTTGAAAAAGGTCTTCCAATTATGGAATTAGAAATAGTTGATGCCTTAATTCCAGATTTAGAAGAAGAAGTAATGGATGTTAACTTAGTTCAAAGGATGCACAAATCTGGTAGAAAAGTTAATTTCAGAGTAATTGTTGCTGTAGGTAACAAAGATGGATACGTTGGATTAGGTCAAGGTAAAGCTAAAGAAGTAGGTCCAGCTATCAGAAAAGCTGTTGACAATGCTAAATACAACATTATCAAAGTAAGAAGAGGCTGTGGAGATTGGGGTTGTGTTTGTGGAAGAGAACACACCGTACCTTTCAAAGTACAAGGTAAATCCAGTAGTGTAAGCGTTACTTTAATGCCAGCTCCTGCAGGTGTAGGTTTAGTAGTTGGTGATGTAGGTAAAACTATCTTAAAACTTGCTGGTATTCACGATGTATGGTCTCAAACTTTCGGTCAAACCCAAACCACTGTTAACTTTGCTAACGCAGTATTCAACGCTTTAAAAGAATTAAGTAATGTTAAAGCTTCTAAAGAAGACCTTAAAAAGATGGGAGTTAACTACTAGATGGTGATTATATGTTTTTAGTTATTAGAGTTAGAGGAACAACCGGTGTCATTCAAAAAGTTGCTGACACTTTAGACATGTTAAGACTTAACAGAATCAGCCATGCAGTTTTAGTTGAAGAAAATCCTAGTTACGAAGGTATGCTTCAAAAAGCTAAGGATTACATCACTTGGGGAGAAATCGATGCTGAAACTTTAGCAGCAATCATTGCTAAAAGAGGTAGACTTCCAGGTAATGTTAAAGTCACTGATGAATATGTTGCAGAAAATACAGATTACAGCAACATTCAGGAATTAGCTGAAGCTTTAATTAATTCTGATGTTAAATTAGCTGATGTAGGTATTAAACCTGTATTCCGTTTACACCCTCCAAGAAAAGGATATGAAGACATCCGTTTATCTGTAAACGAAGGAGGATCTTTAGGTTACAGGGGAGAAGAAATTAAAGATCTTGCAAAAAGAATGCTTTAAATCAGGTGTATTATTATGATTAGAACAAAACGTAAAATTAACAAACAAAGAGGTTCTAGATCCAACGGTGGAGGCTGTACCAAAAAACGTAGAGGTGCAGGTAACAAAGGTGGAAAAGGTAAAGCAGGTATGGGTAAACAACACTGGACCTGGACTGTAATTCACGACCCTGACCACTTTGGTAAACACGGTTTCAAAAGACCTCAAAAAATGATTAAAAAAGTCAATGCTGTTAATTTAAGTTACTTAGAAGAACAAGCTGAAAATTTAATTGCAAGTGGAAAAGCATCAAAAGACGGCGATGCAATCGTTATTGATGTGACTGAATTAGGTTATGATAAAGTTTTAGCTAAAGGTAGCATTACCAAAACTTTCAAAATTTCAGCACCTAAATTTTCCGCTGGTGCAATCGAAAAAATTGAAGAATTAGGGGGAGAAGCTATAGAATTATAGCTTCCTTTATAATATTTATCGAGGAAGAAAATGTCATCACTAGAAGTATTAGAGCCAATATTTAAAGTTATTCCTGAAGTTAAATCTCCAGTTCATAGGGAAGATTTCAATGAAAAACTTAAATGGACTGCAGTGGTTTTAGTTTTATATTACTTTTTAACTTTAATTCCTTTGTATGGTTTAGCTCCAGGTGCTATAGATCAATTTGCTCAATTAAGAGCTGTTATGGCGGGGAGTTTTGGTTCAATTCTTACATTAGGAATTGGTCCTATTGTTACTGCTTCAATTGTATTGCAATTGTTAGTAGGTTCTAATCTTTTGGATTTAGATTTGTCATCTCATAAGGATAAATCTCATTTTCAAGCTACTCAAAAAGTATTGTCAATAGTTTTTACTTTATTTGAAGCTTCTGTTTTAGTATTAACTGGTAATTTAGTGCCTATAGATGGTTCTTACACTGCACTTTTAATTTTACAACTTGTTGTAGGTGCTTTAGTCATTATCTACCTTGACGAAGTTGTATCCAAATGGGGATTCGGTAGTGGTATCGGTTTATTCATTGCTGCAGGTGTATGTCAACAAATTGTTGTTGGTTCATTCAGTATTTTACAAGGTACTGATGGATTATTTGCAGGAATTATTCCTAAATTTATCCAAAACGCTACAATGGGCGTTTATGACCTTTCAGTTTTAATCCCATTAATAGCAACCATCATTGTATTCCTGGTTGTTCTTTATGGTGAATCAATGAGAGTGGAAATTCCTATTTCCCACGGTAGTGTAAGAGGTCATGGAAGAATCAGAGGGTCTGTTGGTAAATACCCATTGAAATTTGTTTACTCAAGTAACATGCCGGTAATTTTAACCAGTGCATTGCTTGTAAACGTAACCCTTTTTGCTAATGTTTTCCAAAAAATCGGTGTTCCGCTTTTAGGTCACATTGAAAAGGGTAAAGCGGTAGATGGTATTGCATGGTTATTGTCAACACCTAAATTGGAAATGTTTATTACAGAACCAATCCATGTATTAATATATGCAATATTCTTTATAGCATGTTGTATGTTGTTCTCATATCTATGGGTTGAAATCAGTGGATTAAATGCTAAAAAGATTTCAGAACAACTTTATAATTCCGGTATTCAAATACCTGGTTTTAGAAGTAGTAAACGTCAATTATATAAAATATTGAAAAAATATATTCCTGCACTTACCATTATCAGTGGTATTTATGTAGGTTTAATTGCTTTCCTTGCAGATTTAACCGGTGCTTTAGGTGGAGGTACTGGTGTATTGCTTACTGTAGGTATTGTTCATAAACTTTATGAAGAAATGGCAGAGGAACAGCTCATGTCATCAAATCCACTTCTTAGAAAATTCTTAGGAGACTAATTCTCCTAATATTTATCTTTTTTATAAAAGGTGAGGGATTAAATTGAAATTAGTAGTATTAACAGGAATTCCAGGTTCTGGAAGTTCTACTTTACTTGGTAGGGCTTTAGATAAAGTCGATTATGTTCATTTAAATTATGGGGACATAATGACTGAAATAGCTATTAAGGAAAATATTGTTCAAGATAGGGATGCTTTAAGGAAATTATCAGCTGAAACCCAAAAGGAAATTCAAGCAAAAGCTGCTAAAGAAATTAAAGAAAGATCTGAAAAGGATAATGTTATTGTAGATACTCATTGTACTATCAATACTCCATCCGGTTTCTTGCCAGGTCTTCCAATTTGGGTTTTAGAACAATTAAAACCAGATCTTTTTATTTTAATTGAAGCTGATCCTGATGAGATTATTTTCAGAAGAATGAATGATGATACTCGTGTTAGAGATAAACAAAAAGCAAAAGAAATTCAATTACATCAAGAAATGAACAGGGCTACTTCAATGGCTTATGCTACTTTGACTGGAGCTACTGTTAAAATTTTGTATAACCATGATAATCATTTAGATTCTTCAGTTGAAAAATTAGTAAATGTATTAAATTTATAGAGGTGTAATTATGGATATAATGGGACCGATTTATGGTGTCTTGAATGCGATTTTTAATCCTATTCTTGCATTAGACCCAAATCCAACTAATCCTGCTTTAACAGTTTTAATTATTGCATTCATTGTTTCTTTAATTACTACTGTTGCAAATAAATATTTGGTTGACCAAGATGCATTAAACGAAAAGCAAAAAGCCATGTCAGACTTCAATAAAGAACTTAGAGAAGCTCAAAAAAGAGGGGACGGTAAGAAAATTGCTGAAATGCAAGCTAAACAGGCTGAAATGATGAAGGATCAAACTGCAATGATGACCGACCAGTTCAAACCGATGATTGTCACATTCGTTCCAATTATTCTGATTTTCTTCTGGATGAGGACATCTGCTATTCATAATTTGGTAATCATCTTGCCGAAAACAGTTTATTGGGTTACATTAACTCCAATTTGGCATGTTATAGGCAGTTTCCTGTATGGTGGTCAGGCTACAACTCCGTATGGTATCGGTTGGTTATTGTGGTACATGATTTGTACTTTTGGTATGAGTCAAATTTTAAGAAAATTCTTAGGATTCAAACAAGGGTTCTAAATTGGCCATTAAACTATACATTTATTAATGATGAAAAAGACATATTATAGTATTCTATTTTAAGAATACGCTATTACACAATTATCAAATATTTTATTCAATTAATTAAATTTTAGGTGATTAAATGCCTGCAAATAGGTTTAGATCAAGATCATATAAAAGAGTTCATAAAAACACTCCTGGTGGAGAAAATGTTTTAAGATACAAAAAGAAAAAACCATCTAAGCACGTTTGTGCTGAATGTGGTGCAGTGTTACATGGAGTTCCTCGTGGACGTCCATATGAAATTGGAAAATTATCAAAAACAGCTAAAAGACCTAGCCGTCCATACGGTGGGTACTTATGCTCAAAATGTGCTCGTAAACTTTTCAAAAACGAGGCTAGAAAATAATGATAATTACAATCGGCGGGTTAGCTGGAACTGGAACAACAACTACAGCAGAATTGCTCAGTGAGAAGTTAAATATTCCGTATATTTCTGCAGGATTTGTCTTTAGAGAAATGGCTGCAGAACATGGAATGAGTGTCCTTGAATTTAGCGAATTTGCCGAAGGTAATGATGAAATTGATAAAGAAATAGATAAAAGGCAAGCTCAAAAGGCCAAGGAAGCAGAAAACTTAATAATTGAAGGCAGGTTATCAGCTTATTTTGTTGATAATGCTGATTTAAAACTTTGGTTAGTAACTCCATTTGATGTTAGATCTAAACGGATAGCTGAAAGGGAAGAAAAATCTGTTGACGTGGCCAAAAACGAAATTATAATTCGTGAAAAAAGTGAAGCCTTAAGATACATGGAAATTCATAATATAGATATTTCTAATATGGATATCTATGATTTGATTATAAATACTGATACTTTCAATCCTGAAAATGTATCAGAAATCATTATTCAAACATTAAAGGTGATATAAATGGCATCAATTGAAGTAGGTAGAGTATGTGTTAAAATTGCTGGTAGAGAAGCAGGCGAAAAATGCGCTATTGTTGAAATTATCGACGAAAACTTTGTAGAAGTAGTTGGTGAAGCTGTAAAAAACAGAAGATGTAATATTGCTCACTTAGAACCAACTGAAGATTCTATCGATGTTTCCGGAGATATCGACGCTATCAAAGCAGCTTTAGCAGACTTATAAATGAATAATTAATTTATTCATTATTTTACTATTTTTTACTATTTTTTAAGGTTTTTTTCATGAAATTTGAGATGGTTACAAAATCCAGTAGTTTTACTGACCCTAATTTTGGTTGCAAACCTGAAGAAAGGGAAATTAATGATTATATCTCTAAAGGAGTAATCAATCTAGATAAACCATCAGGTCCAACATCTCATGAAATAGACTCTTGGGTTAAACGAATTTTACCAATTGAAAAATCAGGGCATGGCGGAACCCTAGATCCAAAAGTAACTGGAATATTGCCGGTCGGTCTGGATGACGCTACCCGTGCAATACAACTTCTTTTAACAGCTCCAAAAGAGTATGTTTGTTTATTGACATTCCATCAAGATGTGGATGAAGATAGGATTCGTGAAGTATTTGCCGAATTCACTGGAAAGATATTTCAATTGCCTCCAGTAAAATCAGCCGTAAAACGTGAACTTAGAACACGTAACATCTATTATTCTACAATCTATGAAATTGAAGGAAGGGATGTTCTTTTTAGAATTGGTTGTGAAGCAGGAACTTATGTTAGAACCTATTGCCACAATATCGGTGAGGCATTGGGTGTTGGAGCCCATATGGCTGAGCTTAGAAGAACCCAGGTTGGTTCATTTACAGAAAAAAATAATTTAGTTACACTTCAGGATGTAACTGATGCGTACCATTTCTATATTGAAGACGGTGATGAATCATTCCTTCGTGATGCGATAATGCCGATGGAAAGGGCAGCAGATTACTTGCCAAAAATCGTTATTAAGGATTCTGCTGTGGATGCGGTGTGTCATGGTGCGGATCTTGCATGTGGTGGAATCAGCAGTTTGGCAGACAGCATTCAAAAAAATGATATTGTAGCAATTGAAACTCTAAAAGGGGAATTGGTTGGTGCAGGTCATTCATTATTGACTTCAAATGAAATTCTAGAAGCGGATTCCGGTTTTGCTGTAAATGTTTCCAAAGTATTCATGAAACCCGATACTTATCCAAGATTTTGGAAGTAAATTCTTAAATTTTGGGCAGTTCTGCCCATGTTTATCTAGATTTTGGGAATTTTTTTTTTTTAAATGTGATGAGGTTCTTCATCAAAGTTGATTCAAGATTTTGATGGGGGAAAATAATGTTAAATGTGTATTTTTTTTTAAATTAGAGAAAATGTTTTCGTTTTTTTAGGGAATTATTGTAGTAAAGTTTAAATATCATGTTTTTCTCAAAGCAATTTTACGGAATGGCTTCAACAAGCTTTAAATAATATTTTTGATAATATTTAATCTATAAAAAAGCCTCCCATCATTCGGAGGGGGTGTTAGTATGAATTTACATTTAATAATACTAACGTTTTAACCATAGTCAGTTCTTCAGGGATGGGTGTGGTATCTCCGTCAATAATAAATCACAAGGAGGTGAGCTTGATGGAGATAATTGCATTCCTGATAGTGGTCTATTTAACATCAAAAATATGTTAATAATCATTGTAAGGAGTGTATAAATATCTCTTATCAACTCCATTTAAGATAATTGGTAAAAATCAAAATCAATGATGGGCTTTTAGAAAATTCCAACCAAAAATTTTCGTGGGGGCTTTTTTGCCTAGAAGAACACTAACCAATTATCTTTCTCAAATAATAATTACATTTATATATGATATTCCATAAAATATTTAAACAAGAGATTTACCTCAAATGGGGAAAACCTCAAAATGTGATTTATTAAATTTGATGTCTAATGGTTGGTATTGTGGGTTAAATCCTACAATATAGGCATTAAATACACTATTTTTGATAATTCTTGTTTTAGTAATGTTAAGTTATATGACATATAGATTTAAAAGAGAGTAATGTTTGTTGATAATTCTTTTTTTAAATCATTAACTTTTAATTTTTAATATTATAACTATAATTTTGTCATATTTTTGATATGTACTATATTTTTTTTCTAAATACTATATTATTAGTATTTTGTTATTATATTTCGCAATTAATATATATTATTTTTGACACAAATATAAAATAGGTAATATTTTGGAGGATTTGATATTGTTAAATAAAAAAATTATACTTTCAATTTTGTTGGTATCGTTTTTAGTCATGTCTTCCGTTAATGCGGCTGATAGTTTCACTAATGATACTGTTAGTATCTCTGATGATAGCTATGCCGATGAAAGTATTTCAAATACAGAAGATTCAATATCAGATTCTAAATCATTTTCGGATTTAAATAATTTTATTAATAATAATTCTGATTGGAACATTCATTTATCACATGATTATGCCTACAACGCCACTTCCGATTCCGAATTTTTAAATGGAATTGTTATTTCTCGTTCTATTAATATCTATGGTGACGGCCACAAAATCGATGGAAACGGTCTGGCTAGAATATTTAATGTAACAGCAAGTTATGCTTCTTTTGATAACATCACATTCATCAATGCAAATTCTCAAGGCGGTTCTGCCATCTCCGGAGTCAATTATGGAGTTTATAATTCAAGATTCATCAACAATCATGCTGTTGGATCTGGTGGTGCTATGGCTGGAGGCCAAGCTTTTTATTGCATTTTTGAAAACAATGCTGCCGGATTTTATGGTGGAGCGGCGTACGATGGAAGTGCTGATAATTGTAGGTTTATAAATAATTCCGCTCAATATGGTGGGGCAATCAATGATGTTTATGCCACCAAATCAACATTTATTAATAATCATGCAGACAAATATGGTGGAGCCATGTACGGCAGTTCTGCAAGCGACTGCACATTTATTGGAAATTCCGCAGATGAAATGTCAGGTGCGGTATTCAATGCTTATATTAGGAATTCTAATTTTATAAATAATACTGCAAATAATGGGGGTGCAGTGGGTGGTGGATTAAATTCCGCTCAAAACTGCAATTTTACAGGAAATGTTGCTGTGAAACATGGAGGAGCTTCATATGGATACACGGTGGATAATTGCCAATTCAGACAAAATCATGCTAATGATGGTGGAGCGGTATACACAGGTTCTGCTTCTAATTGCATCTTTGAAAGGAATCATGCAACCAATGATGGGGGAGCCATTCTTGATGCTTATGCAGTAAAATGTAATTTTATAAATAATTCTGCGGTTAGGGGCGGTGCAATGTTTCAAAACTCAGCTTTGTCTTGTAATTTCACATATAATACTGCAGAATATGGGGGAGCAATTTTTAATGCTCATTCAGATACCTGTAAATTCATGTATAATACAGCACTAATACAGGGTGGAGCTATTGATGAAGGCGGATCTGATTCATCAGAGTTCAGATATAATTCCGCGCATAATGGTGGTGCCGTATCATTGACAGACCTTGTCTCCTGTGGCTTATTTTATAATAATGCTGATGAATATGGCGGTGCTGCATATAAAACCTCTGCAAGGGGATGCTACTTTGCATATAATGTCGCAAAATATGGTGGAGCATTATCAGTTTCCAGTTCAGCATCAACTTGTATTTTCAAGTATAATGAAGCTAAAATAACTGGTGGGGCAAAATTTGATGCATATGTTGCCGATTCTGAATTTGAAGGCAATTTGCCAGTGTATAATTTATATGTTTCTGATTTCAAGGGTGTTTATGGTTTTGGAGGAGATATTCATATTGGTTTATATGATAACTCAAAGTATCCTGTAACTGGTGTAAATGCTACAATTAAATTATATAATTCCAAAAATAAACTTGTTGGAACTTATAAATCTGAAGTGGGATATAACTGGTTTGTTAATTTGGCAGCAGGCCAATATAAGGCTTCCATAACTGTTGATGATGACTGTTATGAAATCGATCCTATTAAAATATCCATTACATTTCTTAAGTCTTCATCCATATATGTTGCTAATTTAACTACAAATTATCAGGCTAGAAAAGTTTTACTTGTTAACTTGCATGATTCAGCAGGTAAAATCATTAAGTATGCTAAAGTTTATGTTACTCTTAACGGAGTGACCACTAAATATCGGACCGATGATAATGGCCAAGTCATGATTCCAACCAAATCTCTGACTCCAAACACCTATCCTGTATTTGTTCAATTTGCAGGAGATAGTACTTATGCCGGTTCATCCGCTAATGCCAAAATTGTTGTTAATAAGTTAACTCCTAAAATAATTGCATATAAAGCTACTTTTAAACGGTATAAAACTAAATTATATTCTATTGTCTTAAAAGACAATAAAGGTTACGCCATGAAATATGTCAAACTCAAGTTTAAGGTTAATGGAGTAAAGTACTCTGCAAAAACCAATAAAAAGGGAATAGCCATATTTAATTTAAAAAAATTAACTAAAAAAGGCGTTTATAAGGGATATGTTATATATGGCGGCAATTCAATTTACAATCCGCTTTCTGTAAAAGTTAAGATAGTCATCAAATAGGCCATAATCGATGTTGAATAATATTGAAATTATCCTTTTTTATTTTATGTTATCTTATTTTCAAACTCATTAAATTAAGGGACTATTTGATTAAAATAGAGAGTCGTTATTTTTTCATATATTTCTATTTAATCATATACACTATTTTAAAAAAAATAAGAATGGAGTGCTAGAAAGCACCTCCACCCCCGCCACTAGATCCTCCACCGAGGCCACCAAAACCACCGGCATCTGATGAAGGATTAGCTGCAGATTCTCCAGTAATGAATGCATTGTGCATCATATAGTATCCTCCGTACTGATGGTACAGGAATATATCATCATTAAAGTCTGAAATATTTGTCTCTTGAAGTTTCATGGCTTTGTAAACATTATCTGCCACTCCAAGAGCCGCACCATAAATCAGGTACTGTTTCCAGATAACTATTGATTCTGGAGGGTGTTCATTAATTAAACTGTTGTCTTTTAAGAATTTCTTAAAGTTTTTCCATTTAAGATAGAAGAGCCTACCTTTTTTGGTCCATTGTCCGAAAATATCCTCTGGAAGCATTATTACAATAAATGAGAATATTGCAAGTGCGATTCCACCGCCTATTGCATAAATTCCATTTGAAAGATTTGTAAATAGGCCTAATATGAATATGATTATTCCAAGAATTAATCCTCCAATTCCCAATATTTTCATGAATTTGGATCCTTTGTTATTGAAATATGTTTCAAGATTCTCGGAATCTAAATATTCATGTTTTACATCTTGTTGCCATTCTCTAAATTCTTCCATGAAAAGTTTTGCATTTGATTCATACGACAAATCATTATTTAAATTGGACAGGTTCACTATGTCATGGCTGTCTGAAAACATTTCCATAATATCAAAAACGGTATGTTCATGAATGGCAAGATTGCTGGTTTTATCCCTATTCAATTTTAGGAACAATTCGGTTAAATCGGTATTTGGATCTCTTTTGGTTTCAAGTTCGAAAACTTTTTTATCTATCAAATTGAGTATCGTTGCTTCAAATCCTTTCATATTTGGTGTTCCAATGTCATGAGTATTATCAATCAATGCATTTACCATTGCAGGAGAGTCATTAGTTGGAGGTTCTCTTTCATATATTCCATTATAGTCAACTTTTGGCTCCCTTCCAAATCTGAAGTAAACTATTATTGCAACAATTGGGCTGATTAATGACAATAATCCCATAACAAGATATGATGTATTCCAGAAGTTTCGTTCATTTAAACTGGATTCCAGATTATGAACTATATCCTCTTTCCCCTTTTCGTTCACATGTTTTGCATAAGGGGCGTTATTGTCAAAATCATCTAATGGCATTAATACAAGTAACTCGTAAAATTCTCCGGATGGAATGGAATTTGATGTTAAGGAAATTGTATTGTTCATCAGATAACTTGTGGAATTATACTCTTGAGGATTTAAGAAATAGGTAATATCTTTATTTCCTGGAAGGTGAATAACTGCTGTAAGCGCTTCAATTCCTACATCCCAATCCTCTCCCCAAAGTTTATATTGAAGTCCTGCAACATCTTTGAAAAGAGTGACTGTATTTTTCATGTCATAACTGATGTAGACATACACCTCCGTATTTGAGATTTTTTGGGTATGCGCTTCATCAGCATATAAATAGATTTTCAAATGCTTTTTCCCGTTTTCATCTGATTCTTTTACAACTGAATATGCACCCTTTGTATTTACGGTAAGGTTATCTATGGATTCCCCTTCCTTTAGAGGGATGTCTCTGTAGACTCCATTATATGTTCCATGAAATGTATAATCGTATATTTCATCTACATGCAGTAGACCATTACTTCCAACCGTTAGCTCCACAAATGCCTGATCAATACTGTAACTTTTATCGTCACTTGCCGAAACTAAGGTAATTGCTGAAAATAATATTAAAAATAATAAAATTATACAAAATGTTTTTTTAACATCCATATAATTTCACCATATCCTTAGAATTTAACTTCAGGCACAGCGGTTTCACTTTCAGGAACTTGATAAAATTCTGCTTGATGGAAATTGAACCATTTTGCAAATAAGCTGCTTGGGAACTGTTCGCAGGCATTGTTATATTTAAGTACCATGTCGTTATAGAATTGTCTAGCATATGAAATTTTATCCTCAGTTTCAGTTAATTCGGATTGTAATTGTTGGAAATTAGAATTAGCTTTCAATTCAGGATAATTTTCAGCTACAGCAAATAATGATTTTAAAGCGCCGGTCAATTGGTTGTCTGCAGCGCTTGCTTCATCAATGTTTGTTGCATTCATGACGCTGGTTCTTGCTTTTGTAACGTTTTCGAACACTTCTTTTTCGTGTCCCGCATAACCCTTAACGGTCTCAACGAGATTTGGTATCAAATCATTTCTTCTTTTTAGCTGTACTTCGATTTGTGAATAGCTATTTTTCACATGATTTCTGAGATTCACTAAATTGTTGTATAGATGTATTATTGTACCAACAATGAATAGGACTGCTAATACAATTACGATAATTACAAGGATATTCATTTTATTCACCTAATAAAATATTAGTATACTAATGAGATATACTTTATCTTTTTTTGCGAATCTTTTTTTAAATTGGAAAATACAATTTATTATTGGAATTTATAATTTTTTTTAAAAAAATCCCTTTTAAACAATAAGTTTATATATGTTGAAAAGAAAATATTATGTTATCATATTATTCTAGATGATATGATGCACAAGTATTGCTAACTATTTTATGCCGAGATAGTCTAGCCTGGTAAGGCGCGAGACTGGAAATCTCGTGGGCGTTCAGCCCTCCTGGGTTCAAATCCCAGTCTCGGCGTTTATTAGTTTATAACTTAGTTTTTTGTTTTAATTAAATAAATACTTGTTAAACTGATATTTTTGCACTCTTAGCCAATATGCTAAGTTTTAAATTGTTGAAAGAACTGTGCTTTGAAAAGTTCAAAGCATTCGAATCTATAATTTTACGTCTCGTAGATTCGCTCTATAAATGGAGGTTATTTAATGGAAGACGACTTTAAGCACTTAGTGCGTATTTCAAGAAAGGATGTAAATGGTAATAAAACCATTGAACAAGCTTTAACCGAAATTAAAGGTGTTGGAATATCTTTATCTAAAACTATGTGCCGTACTTTAGACCTAGATTTAGATGCTAAAATTGGATACATTGCTGACGAAGATGTTTTAAGAATTGAAGAAATTTTAGAAAATCCTCAGAAATTTGACATTCCAACTTGGATGTTAAACAGAAGAGAAGATTACGAAACTGGTGATGACATTCATTTAATCGAATCCGACCTTGACATGACCTTAAGGGATGATTTAAACAGAATGAAAAAGACCAGAAGTTACAAAGGTAGAAGACACGAAGTTGGTTTACCTGTTAGAGGTCAAAGAACCAAATCTACTTTCAGAAAAAGTTCTTCAGTTGGTGTAAAACGTTCAAGAGGATAGGCATAGAACTTTTTTTATAGAAATTAATTTATTAAATTCAATTTTATTAAGGAGATGTTTTAATGGGACAACCTAGAAAATCAAGGAAAAAGTATAATACACCACCACATCCTTGGAATGCGGAAAGAATTAAAAACGAAAACAAATTAATGACTAAATACGGTTTAAAAAACAAAAAAGAAATTTGGAAAGCTGATACTTTAGTCAGAAGATACAGTAGGGAAGCAAGGTATTTACTTGGTTTTGCTCAAGATCAAGCTGTTGAAGAAAAAAATGAATTATTAGGGCACTTAGTCAGAATCGGTGTTTTATCTGAAGATGCTCATCTTGAAGACATTCTTAATTTAAATGTTGAGGAT
>JAFRFD010000163.1 GCA_017434525.1 Methanobrevibacter sp. | reverse complement strand
TCGAATGGCTTGGAGACAATGGATTGATAAACAATATCACAGTCAATAACAGTAACAGTTCATTAAACGCCTTTGGTTCAAAATTGGTTATAAGGAATTCAAATTTCACTCATGCCAGCAGATATTCACTATATCTTGAAGGTTCAAATAATGTTGTTGACAACTGCAGATTTGTAGACAATTCAGGTCCTTCAATAATTGGACTTAACATGAACAATTTAACCATTGAAAATTCAACATTTAAAAATATTAACAGTCCAATTTCAGGAATCGTTGAAATAATAGATTGTAAAGATGCAAATATCTCCGGCTGCATATTCAATAATCAAAATAACCAATCCATAATGATTTTAGAAGGTTCAACCGTTTATTTAAACAATAATGCCCTATCCAAATCCGATTACATCTATAACTATGGTACTATTCTTTCAAAGACATATGCTCGCATGAACAAACTAAATTCAAGCTACATGGTTGACACTGAAATTTTATTAAACGCAACAATATACGACGATAACAATAATATCATATTAGTTGATGAGTTTTATTTCAAAATTGGAGAAAAACCTGCAAAGGCCAAACTGAATAATACTGCATATGAATATAAATGGACATCAACAAATGGAACTTGGCTTGTTATGCCTGACATAAACAAAACATCATTTAAAAACTGCGAGGTTGATTCCGCAACAGTTAACGTGTTAAAATATAATTCATCCGTTATAATTACAGGCATTAGAGACATAATTTATGGTGAAGATGCAAACATAGAATTTGAGTTTGAAAACAGTACTGCAGTTTTAGTTACAGTGCTTTTTAACTCTGATGTGGTATTCAATGAAACCACAAATAAGACTAACATTATCATTCATGATTTGAAAACCGGATTATATACTGTAATAATCAGCACTTTAGAAACTGGACGTTATCAATCCAGTAACGCTACTTCCGATTTAAGAGTCAACAGAGCAGGGTCTTCATTGACTCTTGAAGCAATAGTTGATACCTATTACGGAAAAGATTTAATCATAAACTTCACTGTTGAAAATAGAACTGTCGTTACTGCTACAATTTATGATATTAATACCGGAAAATATGTTTTCAACGATATTGTTGAAGGCAATATATTAATCTTGGATAATTTGACTGTAGGTTCATATTCAATAACATTAAATAATCTCATTAACCCAAATTACAATCCTAGCGGAGATTATGCTACATTCAATGTTTTAAAAGTCAATTCCACAATCAATATGGATGATGAAACAGAATATGTTTATGACAATGTTACAATCAACTATACTGTTGATAATTTAACCGATATCCTGGTTACTGTCGTTGATTTGGAAAGTGGCGACATATATAATTTCACAACCACAAACTCAAGCATTAATCTTGATTTGGATGCCGGATCATACCAAATCACATTAGTCAATATGGAAACCGAAAACGTTTTCCCAAGCGAGGATTCAAAAACAATCACTGTCCTACCTGCAAACACCTCAGTTAAAATAGATGACATAGACAATGTCCATTATGGAGAAGATATTGAAATTTCCTTTAACGTAATCAATGCTACAAATGTCACAGTCATAGTAAAAAATGAAAAAAATGTCATTATTTATCAAAACAATACTAATGAAAGCTATATATATCTTTCAGATTTAAATGTAGGCAAATATAGCGTGGAAGTTTATAATTCAGCGACCAATAATTTCAAGCCTAGCAATGACACAAAAACATTTAACGTATTAAAAGCAGGATCATTTATTGAAATC
>JAFRFD010000162.1 GCA_017434525.1 Methanobrevibacter sp. | reverse complement strand
GGCCATTAACATCCTTAATAAAGGATTAGAAATCGTCGGGACGACGGTGCAGTAAAAATTTCCAAAAATAAATAAACTATATTATTTTGGTTTGCGAATCCCCGTCGTCAACACGACGGGGAAGTTCAAAATATAAATGTCTTGATTGACCATATTATTTTTAGGTTATTGTATATAATATTAAATTGTAAGAGTTAAAAGTAGTAAATATTTTGTATGGGCAAAATCCATTTTAAGAAGTTTTTTAAATTTAAATTAATATTTGACCAACATAAGGTAGATTGTTGATAATATGTTTGATTTTGATGGAATAGAAATTGATGAAGACTTATTGGAAAGAACAAATCCTATATTTAACACTGCCAAGATGACTCTTTTTCAATTGGCGACCGCAGGTAATGATGATGCCAATGCTGTAGTCGAAAGGTTGGATCTTACACTGGAAAATACGCAGAATAGTGATACAGTTAAGGTCGATGAGGCCGATCTTTTCTGTAACAGCGTTGTTATGGAAATAAGATATTTTACTAATGGAAAACTCGCAATGGAATCCGGTTTTACAGAGGTTGACTTGCCATGTGGTTTTACACCTCGGGCCATTGAATTTGCAAAAAGCGGCAGGAAATTTGTTGGAATGGATCTTCCTGCAACAATTAATGAAGTCGAACCTGTAATCATGTCACTTCTAGATGAAGACCAAAAAAAGCTTGTTAGTTTCGAAGGTGTTGATGCAACCAATTATCAATCACTTAAGTCGGCATTTGATAAGATTGAAGGTGAGGTATGCATAACAACAGAAGGGCTCCTGATGTATCTTACAGATTCTGAGATGGATGCCATGTGTGACAATATTAAAAGGATTCTTTCAGAGCATGGAGGATGCTGGATTACTATTGATCCGGAGATGTCTCTTCTCTACCTTTTGATAGTCAAAGCATTCTACGAGGAGAGAGCAAGGGAGATTATGTGGCAGTCCAAGTATAGAATCGATGACAAATCTGATGTAGAATCCGTAGAGAATACAATAATCATCAGCGTACGGGGAAATGTTCAGGAAAATATGAGAAATGCAATAAATTACATTAAATCCAAGGGATTTAAGCTGGAGAGACTTCCATATGCAGACCATGTACCTGAATTTAAAAGTTTAGATAATGCAGACCCTAAGATTGTAGCTCAGATTAAGGAAGGCTTTAAGAGAATATGCATATGGAAGATTACAGTTGACGAATCTATTGATGCCGATATTCTCGATGCCAAGACTGAGTCATTTAATGTGGATGCATCAATTGACGGCGATAGGCTTAATTTAGTCTTGTCCGGAAATTTAGATACATTAAGTGCACCTAAGCTTCTTGCTAATTATGAGAAGATTAAAAAAGATAATGCTGTAAACTGTGTGTTCATCGATTGTTCTAAACTGGAATATGTGTCATCTGCAGGGCTACGTGTTCTTCTTATTATGCAAAATGACTGTGATGATGGAGTTATAATGGAGTCATGTAATGAAACTGTTACTGAAAATTTGTCAAATCATGATATGAGGATAGTGTAAGAGCTAAGCAATAAATATTTTGTATAGTATACTGGCAAAATCCATTATACTCGATTTTAAGGAATTTTTTCATAAAAGTTAAACCTGCATGTTTAATAATTAGATATGATGTTTTTAGCCAGTGAGTTTTAGTGATGGAAAAATAGTATGAGTACATCTTAAAATCAATATGTAATGATGAAAAGTATAAAATAAAATTGGTGAAAAATATAAAAAAGTGATGATGATGAAAGAATATTTGCCAAGATATACTGACCAGGAACTGAAAGAATCTCTAGAATATATGGGGGCTGTGCTGATAACCGGTCCTAAATGGTGTGGAAAGACTACAACAGCTAAACAACAATGTAAAAGCCTAAAAGAACTTCAACATCCAGTTCATGGTAAGTCTTATCTAAAACTTGCTGACACTAATCCTGTAGAATTATTAAAAGGTGAAAAGCCAATGCTTATTGATGAATGGCAGATGGCACCGGAACTATGGGATGCCGTAAGGTATTTGGTAGATGAATCAGATGATGATGGGCTGTATGTCCTGACCGGTTCGACAATAGTTGATGAAAGTAAAATCATGCACTCAGGAGCCGGCAGAATCAAAAGAATCGTTATGCGTCCAATGAGTCTCTATGAAAGCGGAGAATCCACAGGAGAAATATCATTAATTGACTTATTCAATGATGAGAATTTAAACATTGATGGAATAACCTCAAACTTGTCAATAACTGATTTGATATTTGCCGCTTGCAGAGGAGGATGGCCCGAATCTCTAAATAAAAGAACCAAAAAGCAGCAATTGGCAATTGTCTCTGATTACATTGATATAATATGCAATAGTGATGTTTCAGATGTGGATGGAGTTAAACGCAATCCTCAAAGAGTAAAGGCAATCTTAAAATCATACGCTAGAAACATATCAACACTGGCAACCAAAAAAACACTCATGAAAGATGTAAGAACCGAACATGGGGATATATCTCCACCAACATATAACTCATATATCAATGCGCTTGAAAGGTTGTATGTTATTCAAAACATTCCTGCATGGTCACCAAACATCCGATCAGCGAATACTATCAGAAAATCCTACAAAAAAGAATTCATTGACCCATCAATAGCTGTGGCAAGTCTTAATTTAACACCAGAAAAATTACTGAAATACTTTGAAACATTTGGATTCATATTTGAAAACCTGTGCATACGTGACTTGTTAGTATATTCAAGTTCACTCAACGGAGTAGTGTTATACTACAATGATGATGGGGGTCTTGAAGCAGATTGCATCATATATTTGGATGATGGGAGATATGCATTAATAGAATTCAAATTAGGCGACCGAGAAATAGATAAAGGAGCAAAGAATTTACTCAAACTGAAAGAATTAATTAAAAAAAGTGTTGAAAACAAGAAAATCGATTTGGAAGAACCAAGCTTTTTAGCGGTTATCACTGGAAAGAATATGGCTTACACTAGGCCTGATGGGGTGAAAGTTATCCCGATAGGATGTTTACGTTGAATTAAGGGCCTATGTTCAATTATTTGTATTTTTGTAAACATCAAATAAGTTTACAATTTAAATAATTTGGCGACAATATAAATGTGTAGAGCAAAAAGAACATTATATTTTGTATCGTATACGGAAAAATCCCTTTTAAAAAGTTTTTTAGATTTATTAGATAATATTATTGTTTTATTTTAGTTTTAATGGGTGTTTTATACCTTCCTTTTTTACACATAGTTCAAAAAGACATTGTTATTCTCACTCCAAAACCCCCAAATGTTTTGATAAGATTTATTCATTTTGTTCACTTTTTATGAATTTTCATTTTATTTTTATTCCTAATTTAGGAAATAATTAGAATCAAATCATAGTAATTTATATATTACTTTTTTTATAGTTATTTGTAATTATCATAATATTGCTCGCAAAGAGCCAACTATTTAAATCAATAGTTAATACTTCACATATTTTGGAGGGATTTTATTACAAATCAGACACATCCTTTTAGAGAAAAAACAGATCGTGCTGTTAAAAAGAGGCCGCCTTGGGTTGAATATAAGATACACATTGTTGTTTTTGTTTTGGTAATTATTTCAATGTTTATTGGTGTTATTGAGATTAGGATTACTGATAATATTCAAATAATTTTATTGCCTTTATTATATGCTTTGGTTATGGGATTGGCTCTTTTTTTAGCAAAACCTATTAAATTCGTGGGCAGCAAACAATCTAAAGTTGCTGAAGGAGTAATGGTTTTATTTATTGGGGTTTTAATAGCCAAATTGGCTATTTCAAGCGGCCAATCTATAACTGATATATTTAATGTAGGTCCTGCTTTGATTTTACAGCAATTCGGGGATTTGGGCACTCTTATCGCATTGCCTGTTGCTTTATTGTTTGGCTTTAGAAGAGAAGTTATTGGTATGACCAGCTCCATATGCCGTGAACCTAATTTGGGAGTTATCATTGATAAATATGGATTCAAATCTCCTGAGGCACGTGGGGTTTTAGCAATTTTTGTCATTGGATCAATTATTGGAACTGCTTTTATTAGTCTTTTATCAAGCATTTCCGTTTCAGTTTTGCCTATCCATCCTTATGCTTTTGCAATGGCATCAGGTATCGGGAGTGCAAGTATGAATGCAGCATCTTTGGCTTCCATATCTCATATCTATCCTTCTATGGCTACTGATTTCGAAGCTTTTGCAGGTTGCAGTAATCTTCTTTCATTCTGCTTCGGTATTTATATGTGTATTTTTGTTTCAATACCTCTTGCAGAAAAATTATATGGCTGGTTGTCTCCACATATCTCTGATGGTGATGAGGACTCTATCGATGAAGAATATGATATTCAGGGAGTGAAACACGACAAGTATGCCACCAAAGAGGAATTGACATTAGGTAAACTTGAAAGATGGGGGGCATTGCTTTTAATCTTTTCAATTATTGCCGCTGTCGGAAACTTTGTGGGTTATCACTCTCCAATAATCGATTCTTTCATAGGTATGATAATAATTTCTGTTGTCACAATCGTCGGAATGTCTCTTGAAAGGGCTATTCCATTCAATATTCAATCAATCATTTACATTAGCTTAATAGGCATAATTATAGCGATTCCAGGTGTTCCAACATCTAATTTTGTTGCTCATTATGTTTCACAGATTAATTTGGCTACCATATGTACTGCATTTTTAGCTTATGTTGGAATAGCAATTGGTAACGATTGGACTGAATTTAAAAAAATCGGTTGGAAAGGAATTATTATTTGTATGATTGTCATTTCCGGAACTTATCTGGGGTCTGCGACTATAGCTCACATTACCTTGGCGATTACTGGAATGATATAATTTTTCCTGGATGGATATTAAATTTGTAGGTATTGGATATGGTGATGGTTCATATTCAATTCATATTATTATTTTTTAAATTTTAAACCGCATTTATGGGAATCTTCTATTTTTTCACCCATTTTATAGTAATCATGGCCTCCATCATCATAAGCCAGAGGATTGAGCTTTGTCAGGTCTATTTTGTTTTTTTCATTTAATATTTCCTCATCAGCCTGAATGTTGACCACTTCGCCTGTAAGCTGGGTGTGGCTTCCAACTTCTGCAACATGCATCAGCCTGCATTCGGCAGATACCTTAAACTCATTGATGATTGGAGCATTCACCTTTTCAGCTTTTTTGTATGTGAAATTGACATCATCAATCTTATCAGTATCATATCCTGATGCAATGCCCATATAATCGGCCTCATGGACCTGATCTATGCTGGGATAGCCTATGCAAAACTCTTTGGAATATAGGATGCTTTTCAATGTTTTTCTTTTAAGGGTTGTGTTTATGGCTATCATCACTGCCGGAGGGTGATGGGAACACATTGTAGCGAAAGCCAGAGTGCAGCAGTCGGCATTTCCATCCTCATCAAAGGCTGAGGCAACAACGGCAGGTGACGGATACATTATTGAACGGGGTTTTAAATTCACTTTCATTGTTGACCCCACTTAAAATTTTTGACCAATCTCATACGCTTTTCTCAAATCATCTTCTGCCTTATCGGCATCTCCAATGAATTTAACGCCTGCAACTTCCAAGGTTTCAATATATTCAAGCTCTGTGTTGTTTAAAAATGGTTGGGCTTCTGTAAGCTTGATATAAGGTTCATAAATGTCCTTATTTGGATATGCATGAGTAAATATCATGGCTGCTTTTCCATTGAATTTCTTATCTGGGTTGTTGAAAATGGAGTAGAACCTGTCTACAATTGTCTTTGCCTGTGCTGTCATTTGGCCAAAGTAAATCGGTGATGCTAAAATTACGCTTGCTCCTTCTGCAAGCTGATTGATGATTTCAGCACCGTCATCATCGTATCTGCAGTCTTTTCCTTTAGCGCAAATTTCACACCCGCTGCAGGGTGCGATATCCAATTTTTCCAAATAGTATTTAATTACTTCATGGCCGTTATCTTCAGCGCCTTTAATCATCTCATCCAAAACTCTGTTAGTGTTTCCTTTCTTTCTAGGACTTGCCTGTAAAGCTAAAATCTTCATATTAACTGCCTCACAGTTAATTAATGAATTCGGAGTATTTATAGTTTACTAAAAGAAATGATATCTAATATTTTACAGTTCCAATATAATACCAAAAGCAATATCATTATTTCGTAAATGTCATATATGTATGTCTTACAGATAGTTACTTATGAAAGCAAGCGAATTAATCGAGGAAATAAGGGAAAACCTAAAGGATTATCCGATAGAATACTTGAGAAATAAGGTTACAGATGACAGATACAAGGATCCTATAACCAAAAGTCTTGCCAAATACAATTCAGAAGCATGGGATGAAATATTTGCTCTCAACATCACAGATGACTTTGAAATTAAAGATGGCGTAGTTGAAAACCTCAAAAAGGACATTGACTTTTACTTTGACACTTATGCCGGAGGGGATGAGGAGACAAGGGAATTTACAAAATACATCTCACTTTATCTCTCACTGATTGCCAAAAGGCCTCTGCACCCTGTCGGTGACAATCCGACAAAAGACCAGGTGTTCCTGCAAAATGGCGAGTACAAATGCAAATCTAGAATAATGACGATTAAAGAGGAAAACTCAATGTGCAGATATTGCGTCTGCAAAAACGCAGGCTTAGCTTTCGGATTCTAGGAGAACCGCAATGACAGATGAATGCATTGAAATGTATGGTGAACTTTCAAGTCTGATAACTTCAGACAATATGATTACAGGCAGTGATGTTCTCGAAATCCTCAAGAGGTATTCATCAACAATTTCAGTCTTTGACATGATGGAGTTCACCTCACAGGTAATTGAAGAAAACAAATACGTCCAGGAAAGCTATAGGGAGGACAGCCAAAAATCCTACATTGAATCATTTCTGTTCCAAATAAAGGACATTTTAAACGACAATAACGATTATCCTCAATACATTGACCTGGAATCTTTCAGCGAAGCGGTTGAAATCTTAAAAACCCATTATGAAACAGGAACTTTGGAAAATAAAACCAAAGTCCCATTGATTTTTGAGATAGCTTCGATATATGCGACATTTGTCATTGAAGAGTCCATACATCCGGTAGGCACGCCGTTTCCAGGATCTCTGAAAGTCGAAAAGGAAAACGGTGAATTCCTATGCCCTGTAAAAGATGCCAATATCGACACTCCGAATGCAGTATGCAACATCTGCCTTGCAGAACAGCTGGATTTTTAGAAATTTAAATCAAAATTCCATCAATAATCAATATTCGTATTATGTGTCGGTTGAAACCAATTCAACATTAACATTGGGTCCTGTTAATGTGAAAGATGCCATCCGAAATTAACTAGCTTTTAATCATCCTGCATTTAATGTAATCTATATAATGCATTTTAAACAAAAGTTAATTTTAGAGGTTATTGTTATGAAAGCTATATTTATCAATGGCAGTCCGCGCAAGAAGTGGAGTACCTATCAGATGCTTGAAAAGGCAATGGAAGGTGCCAAAGAAGCAGGTGCTGAAACTGAATTAATCAATCTTTATGATTATGACTTTAAAGGTTGCAGGAGCTGTTTTGCATGTAAGCTTAAAAATGCAAAAACAAACGGGTTATGCGCCATCAGGGATGATTTAAGACCCGTCCTTGAAAAGGCATTGAATGCCGATGTTATTGTGATTGGAAGCCCAGTATATTTCTATTTCAATACTGGAGTTTCAAGGTCATTCATGGAACGCCTGATGTTTCCGGTCCTCACCTACAATCCGAAGGTCAATGAAGAAACCGGTGAACTTGAAAGCAGTTTGCTTGATAGGACAGTTCCAACAGCAATGATTTACACAACCGGTGCACCCGAGGAAATGGCTGCCAAGGAATTTAAACATGCCCTTGAAGTAAACGCGCATTTCCTTAAAACAATCTACGGATACACAGAAACACTGTATACTTACCAGACATACCAGTTCACTGACTATTCAAAATATGACATGCTGGAAGGAGTGGAGGAAATCAGACGAAAGCAAAGAGACGAGCAGTTTCCTAAAGATTTGGAAAAATCTTTTGAGTTAGGAAAAAGACTGGTTGAAAAGGCAAAAGAGTTACAGGAATAACTCTCAAATCAAATCTAAAATAGAATTGCATAATATTACTTTGATTTGTGTTGACAAAATAGGTTAACATTTGAGATTGCTCTTCAGTCTTGTTTTAAATTAATCTGCCCTATTTCTGTTTGAAGCTATACTTGTAGGGTTTGTAGGATCATTTTCATTAATATTAAGCTGCGGTAAAAAATTTAGAATTAAGGATTAGCATGAGCGGAAAATCATTTATTGCAAAAATGACAGGGATTATTTTAAGGTATACAAAGCCCAAATACATGGATTCGCAAACTGAAATAGAATATTTTTTAGCCAAAAAATCCAAAGTCCAAGACAAGCCTGTAAAAAGCATTTTCAAAAGTGTTGAGATTAACGGAATGCAGACTTTCACATTTGGAAATCTAAAAAATTCCAAAAATATTTTACTCTACCTACATGGTGGTGCTTATGTGAATGAAATTAACTACCAGCACCATTTATATTGTATGAAGCTATCACGAAAATTAGGTTTATATGTGTTGGCGCCTGTTTACGGACTCGCTCCTAATCATAAAGTGCAAGAAACTTTTGAAGACATTGAAGGTTTATACAGGGCCTTGCTCAAACTCGATAAAAATATCATCTTAATGGGCGACTCTGCAGGGGGCGGTTTTGTGCTGTCATTTGCACAGTACCTGAAAACAGTGAATCTTTCCCAGCCAAAAAACATCATCGTTTTCTCACCATGGGTCGATATTTCCATGAGCAATCCTCCATACGACAGTAAAAATGATCCCATTTTAGGAGAAATCGGTTTAAAGGAAATAGGAAAATCCTGGGTGGGAAATCTGGATACAAAAGACTATAGGGTAAGTCCGCTTTATGGGGATAAGTCCGATTTGGCAAAAACCCTCATATTTGCGGGTGACAAGGAAATATTCTACAAAGATATTGAAAAATATGTTGGGGATTGCAATAATGCCAGATTAATCACAGGTGAAGGGCTATTCCATATATATCCATTATTCCCAATACCTGAGGCCAAAAATGCGTTTAAAGAAATAGAAAAAGAGATAATGTGACAATTATCGCATGTACAAGATATATTTTCCGAATCTTGGGATTCTATAGATTATGGCCGCAGCCGTGAAACTGAATACAACCAATAAAATCCAAAGAACAATAGCTTTAACAGGTTCTGAGAAAGGTAACTGCACAACAAGAGGAAGCAAAGGCAATCTGAATATGTTGTGAATCAAGAATACTGCAAATGAATATTTGGATATTACTGTAACCCAACTGTAGAATCTGACAGTCTTGACTCTTGAGCACAACTCAAACAGTGCAAATGACCCAAGCAAAATGAACGGGAACTCATACCACAGGAAGAAATCATAATTAATTACAAACGCATAGTACTGGAACAGTATGCAAACCAAAAATGAAACTATCGCAAGCACCCACAATTTTAAACTGGAAACATTCAGGAATTTGCCTTTTTTAACCAGATAACCTAAAATGATATAGATTCCATAGATTCCTCCACTGAAACCGAGACAGTATTGGATGGCAACTCCGTCAATTCCATGCATTTTACATACAAGCGTTACGAACGGAAGCAGGAATGCGAGTAGAGTAAATGCGATTGTTGCCTGATAGATGGTGTCGACATCAAAGTGATTTAGGGCACTTGCAACAAACGGCATTGAAAGATACATTCCAATAATCATCGGCATATACCACATGTGGGAAAAGAACAATGTTCCGGCTTCTGCATAGTTAACCTGTGGGCTGCCAGCAGTTAAAAACTGCAGACTGATAACATAAATCGCCGCCCATATGACTGTAACAATGACCAAACCTTTACAGCTGGTATTCCAGAATTTACGAATCCGCTCATCATCATAAGCCCTGTCAAGCAGAAGATAACCGCTAATCATCAAAAAGAACGGAACGCCTATACGGCCAATAAAAAGCGATGCAAAATTAAATATCCTCGAGTAAATTGTATAATTCACAATGGCATCTGATGAAATGATATAAATCCCATCTGTTGCATGATATACAATACAGTTAAAATAGCCACTGCCCGAACGAGGTCAATCCATTCTATCCTAGTTTTACCCATTGCCTATTCACCAAAAATATAATCGATGTAATAATCTATGTTGTTATTCAATAAAATAATTTGGTTTATAAAAAATGGGGTTATGTAAAACTAAATCTACAATAACAAAATTTGTGCAATCAATTCATGACTTAAAGAAGCCCTGGCATTCTTTACATTCATGTTGAACTTCCCGTCGTGTTGACGACGGGGAAGTTCAATAAGATAAAAATTTTTCAACCACTAAGAAAACATTAAATATATTCTCTCTCCAAATAATATTATCTCATTTTGAGGCGGTCATATGCATAAGAGAAAAATAATGATATTGGCAGCTATTTTGGTGATGTTGGGTGCTGGCACCTTTGCATTTGCAGAATCGGATAATGTCAAAACACACGGATATAATTTCGCAAACAAGGTGTTTTTCAACATCAGCGATGATTTGACCAACGAAACGGAATTCAAACTTTCCTCACAAGACAGTTTGGATGTGGGAATCCATTATATTTACCCTGACGGAAAGGTGATTTGCTCATTGTGGTGTGTCGGCGAGGATGGCATCACCGACTTTGAAGCCCATCAGGAGGATTCCTCCTATGAAATTATCGAAAGCAACAAAACTTCCCAGGGATACAAAACATACATATTCAAGGATTCAAATGAATATGATGTGTTCATTGAATTGGATAATCTGACTGTTGGTTATGGGGATGGTGCTGAAATACGGTATCATTATTTCAGCGGAAATTTTGAGACCTTATGTGAGGCTCAAATATTCATCGATACATTCAAGGTCAATGAAACGCTTAGCTAAAAATAGAAGATAAATTAGGATTAATGATTAGCAATCCTCTTTAATTTTTAATTGTAATTACAGTACTGTTCAATCCCAATACTCTTGAGTAGTCAATCTTGTCGGCAATCTTATTTAACACGCTGATGTTATCGAATTTAAGATTGTCGTTTTCAACTACTGGATTGAAGTCGACTCCAGTGTCCTTAATGGAAATCAGAATGTATTCCTCATTTTTTCTAACAATAACGTCAATTGCATCAACACTTTCGTTAATGTTAATGATGTTGACAAGCATTTCCTCAATGGCTAAGCTAACCAAAGTTGCGGATTTGTTTCCCGCCAGATAATCCTGAACATTGCTGGATAAGTCAACAGCCTGTGGGATGTCCCCTTCAATCGTATATTCAAACACGTTTTTGTCATCATTATGTTTGTTAATAAAGAAACCGGAGAACTCTCCATCCGTCTTTCGATTGATATATTTTGAATAGGCGAAAATGAATGCTATTGTTATGATTTCAGTAATTACGACTGAAATCCAGACGCCCACACCTCCCCATATTTGGGAAAGTGCCAATGCTGCTATAACAGGAATGATTAGCCCTTCAAGCAATGAAATTAATGTGGCTATTTTGTTCTTTTCTAATGCCTGGGAGTAGAAAGTGTAGAAAAATACAATTCCGGTTCCAACATAACTTATTGAGAAAATTCTCACTGCATCCAAAACAACAGGAATGTCTGCAGGATTCTTAACGCTGAATAGCATTAACAATGATTGAGGCCATATTACAAATAGCAGTGATAATATTAAACTTGAAGCCAAAATGATTTTCAATGAACGTTTAACAATATAATCTACTCCGGAATAGTCTTCTTCCTTAAAGTAAACGGATACAATTGGAGACATGGTTTGTGATGTTCCAATTAAAAACATAAACAGAATAAATAGGCTGTTTAGACAAATGCCATATGCAACAATACCTGCCTTGCCGAAGTAATATCCGACTAATGCATTGATTATAAATATCCTGATGGTTTCATACAGTTGGGTTGAAGCGGATGAAAAACCTGAAGTTGAAATGTTTTTTAGGTAACTGAAGAATGGCTTTACTTTCAAACGGATGAACTTTAAAGTTCTGTCCGGTTTAAATATATAATGTGAAATAACAATTGATCCGCTACAATAACCTATAACGCTAGCTAACGCCGCACCTGCAAGGCCCATATTGAATGCACTCATAAATATGACGTCGCACATAATATTTATGACATTTGCAATTATAATTGCTCTAAAGGCCAATTTAGGAAATCCATCTAATCGAGTAAAATAGGATAAGCTCATTACATAGCATAAGAAAGGCATTTCAAAAATTATTACATTATAAAATTGTGCAACCATTGGATATAATTCGGGTTTTGTAGTGCATAACAATCTAATAATGTCCGGAGCAAAAATCGAGCAGATAATCGTGAAAAGTATTCCGATGACGATTAGAGATATAATCGAAACCGTGAAATAGCTATTGCATCTTTCCTCATCAAATTCCGCCTTTGAAACTGAACAAAGAACACTTCCTCCTAATCCTATCATCCAGTACACCAAGTTAATAAATGTGATTAGGGGAGTTATAATCTGGATTGCAGACAGGCTGTCGGCTCCAATTAAAAAACTGACAAGCAATCCATCAGCAAATAAGCAAATGTTTCCCGCCATTGAAGTCAATAAAGTCGGGAAAAAGAATTCCTTAAATTTGCTTCTCAATAATTCATAATTTCTTTCATACATTATTTTACTCCTAATTGCTGAAGAAATCCAGATCATCCAAATATTTAATGAACTTGTAAATGTATTCTTCAGATACGAAAGGCCATTTTATTCCTAAACGGTATAATATTTGAATTGTATAGTCGTTTTCTGTCGGAACCCATATTTTCTTAACTTTACCCGAACCGATAGAGGTAATGAGTCCGGATACTCCGCTTTGTTTGCTTTTATCTGCCAATGCTTCATCCAAAGCCAAATCATACTCGTCCTCTTCACAAGGTTGAATATTTAAATCCAGTTTTTTAATGATTTCCACAATATCTCCAAAACAAACGCTATGATGATCAAAAGCATGGAAAACAACACATTCTTTTGGTGTTTTTGAAAGTTCGACAATAGCTTTAGCGGTTGTATCGATAGGTGAAAATTCCACATTGACCATTAACATTGAATAGGGCATTTTGCCTATGGTGACAAATGCTTTTAAACGGTTGATAAATCCGTTTGACTCGAAGTTAATTTGGAATTCACTGTCTGAACTTCTGGCCATTAAATTTCCGACCCTCATGATTTTGACATCCAAATCCTCTTCAACTGCAGCCTCCAAAATGGCCCGTTCAGCTAAAAATTTACTGTTTAAATACTGGTTGTCTATTGTTTGTCCGATGAACAGATCATGTTCCGTGAAGTTAACGTCAATCGGAGGATAATTGTCTATACTTTCACCCGCAATGCTGTCTGTTGAAACTTGGACATACTTGATGTGTTTCATTTTTGCGAATTTAAGTCCGTTTAAAACGCCTCCGAAGTTAATGTCTTCAATATCAGTTCCTGAGGAGAAATGTTTTACATTTGCAGCACAATTGATTATGGTGTCAATGTCATATGAAATAATCTTTTCAAAGTCTTCGAAGTTGGTAATGTCTCCTTCCAGGACATGCAGTCTTTCGCCAAATAGCTCTTCATAGTTTTCAGAGAAGTAATAGAACAGAATTGATTTCAGCCTTTCTTCACCAGTTAAAGCTTTGTTTGATCTTATAAAACAGTAGATGTCTCCAGATTCATTTTCGATTAGCTCCCTTAAAACATGGACTCCTAAAAATCCGGTAGCTCCGGTTAATAGGACATTGCCTAAACTGTCAGCACATTCACCTTCATTGAATGATTCAATGGTGTTTTTGGAAAGCAGATCATTGATTTTTGTATAATCATAGTTCATTTCTGATTTTTTCTCGAATGATTTGTCTGACATTACGAATTCTGCCAATTGTCTAGGGCTCTGGTTGGCAAATACGTCTCCATAATTTAAATTATAATTACGATTTAAAGCCATTATAGTAATTTTAGTAACTAAAAGTGAAGTTCCACCTATTTCAAAGAAGTTGTCAGTTACGCTAACTTCATCAAGCTCCAGAATATCAGCAAATACTTTTGCAAAGAACGCTTCCACATCATTTTCAGGAGCAACATATTCTCTGATTAAAACTGGCTCTGGCAAGTTTTTCAAATCGGTTTTTCCATTTGGAGTTTGAGGCATTTCTTCAAGCTGCATAAATACTGTTGGGACCATATAATAGGTTAACCTGTCTTTCAGGAACTCTTTTAACTTGTCCTTGTCGATTTCATCTTCAGCCACATAATATGCGCAAAGATGGTCAAACTTGTTTAGTTCCCTAATGACAACGACTGACTGCTTTATTCCTGGGAATTTGGTTATGTTGGATTCGATTTCACCAATTTCAATTCTTAATCCTCTTAATTTAATTTGGTTATCTATCCTTCCCTTTATTTCTATTTCCCCATTAGGCCTTGCAATTGCATAGTCTCCACTTCTGTAATATGGAATGTCATTTATTGTCAGGAATACCTCTTTTGTTTTTTCCTCTAGGTTATAGTATCCTTTACCGACACCTACTCCGCCTATGTACAGCTCGCCCATTACTCCATCAGGAAGCAGGTTTCCATCAATGTCTCTCACATCCGTAATGTAGTTGTGCAACGGATGTCCGACAGTTATATCATTAGTGTCCACAACCTCTTTGTTGTTTGAGGTGATTGTTGTTTCTGTTGGACCGTAACTGTTATAGACAACCGCATCACTGTATTTTCTTAAATCCTCAAACACTTTGGCTGAAAATTGTTCTCCGCCAAGGAAAACACATTTTAAGCAGGAAATTGCATTGCAAAACTCATCAATCTCCAGATATGATGCCAGCCTCGAAGGTGTGAAATCAGCCACTTCTGGTTTGTTCTCATCAATCAATTTGGCCAGCTCATGAATATTTTTTATTTCAGCATCGTTTGCAAATACCATTTTCAGGCCGTTGGAAAGTGAAGTGAGTATGTCATCCATTGCAACATCGAAAGAAATTGTTGTAATACACAGCAAGCTATCATAAGTGGATTTAGGGTTTGATGTTTGATTACAAATGTTTTTATGTGAAATCATTACACCTTTAGGGTTTCCGGTGGAACCTGAAGTGTAAATCATATAGGCCAAATCCTCCTCATCGACATCAACATTAGGATTTTCAATGTTGGTTTCCCTAAGAAGCTCATTAACGTCCAAGGAGTTTTCTCCGGATTTGTTGGAAATGATGTAGTCTGCCTGACTGTTTTCATAAATATAGTTTATCCTGTCTTGAGGATATTCAGGATCGATTGGAATGAACGCACATCCTGCCTTTAGGATACCTAAAATGGAAGCAATCAGATTGCTATCTCTTGGAAGCATGAATAAAACATTGCTTTTAGGTTTGACTCCTTTATCGATTAATGCATTTGCGATGACATTTGCCTTTTCATCCAATTGTCTGTAAGTCAATGTGGCATCGCTTGCAACAAGCGCAATGTCATCCGGTTTTTCATTGACTTGTTTTTCAAAGCGTTTATGGATAATTGGCAATTCTATTTCATCAAATTCAATGTCTTCCCTTTCTTTTACAAGTGCTATTTCGGACAAACGCAATTCATTGATATTGCCATTAATAAACTGATTTAAGATAGTTTCCAGGGATTCCAAGAACAAGTCAATGTATGATTTTGAATAGAGATGGTCATTGTATTCGCATAACACCCTATACCTGCCATCAACTTCAACTATGTTGAGACTTAGTTTGAATTCCACTTCATTAAGACTGATAGACTGCCTTTCAACAGTCATTCCGTCCATTTCAATATCCTCAATGATTTTTCCATGATATCCGTATAATATTTCAGGAGTGATGTCATAATCATTTGAAATTTTAGTTAACGGATATGAGGAATAAGCCAACACGTTCAACCATTCATGATTGATATATTCGAAGAATTCACCAAGCTTCAAATCGGAATTCAATTTCAGTATTATAGGCAGTGTTTTAACCATCATTGCTAGAGTCTTTTGTTGATTTGGATTGAATCTACCATTACTGAGGGTAGCAAACAATAATTCCTTGTTATAAACAAATTTGGACAATGTAAATGAAAATGCGGCTAAAAACAAATTGTTTTGACTGATTCCAATTTTGCCACAATATTGATCAATGACGTCCGTATCCATAAAGAAATCCTCTATTGCAATGCTGCCTTCCTCTTCATTGCCGTTGATGTCCTGTGCGATTAATGTGGCTTCACCTATGTCCTGAATTTTGTTTGCGAAGTACAATTCCGCTTCCTTATATAGGCTTGACTCTTCGGTTTTGATTTCGTTTAGTGCATAATCAAATCCGTTAAGCTCCTCCAGCTCATAATCTTCACCGTCATAAATTTTAGCAATTTCCTCAAATAGTATGTTCAAGGAAGTTCCATCAAGGATAATGTGGTGGAAATCCGCCAGCAACATATTGTTGCCCACAATTTTAAACCTAAACAATGGTCCTTCATCAAGTTTAAACGGCTCTACAAAAGCATTCACATCCGCCTCATCGGTGATTTCAATCAAATCATCTACTTTGAAATCGTCCCTTCTTTCTTGATAGACCTCACCATTTTCCATAATTATTCTTGTTTTTAAATATGGGTGGTTGTCAATAGCTTTGATGATTGCTGATTTAAGCTTATCAACATCAATCGGTTTTGGATACACAATCTTTTTAGGGAGATTGTATGAGATGCTTTCAGTGTCCCTGATGCACTCAAAGTAGACTCCAAGCTGGTTTGAAGTTAAAGGATATAATTTTTGGGTATCCTTTGACTCGACATCCTCCATTTTAATTTCAGATGCGATTTTTTCAATGGTTTTGTATTTCAATACTTCGGTTACGTTCAATTGTGCTTTCAGTTTATTATAAATTGAGGAAGTTAGTTGGATTACAGTCAAGGAAGTCAGACCGATGGTGAATAAATCCGTATTGACTCCAAACTCGTCGATTCCCAGGATATCAGATACCATGTCAAATATCTCTTTTTCAATATCATTTCTTGGTTTTATAAATTCCTCAACATCAATTTCAGGAGCAGGCAATTTCTTTCTATCTAATTTACCATTAGGATTTAAAGGCAATGCATCCAACTGAATGAAAAATGTTGGAATCATATAATCCGTCAATTCAAGTGAAATGTCCTCTTTTAGTTTATTGATGTCAATTTGTGAATCTGCAACATAATATGCGCATAGGTATTCTGTATCATTGACGATTTGAACATTGACAAATACAACATCAATATCACTTTTTTTCAGTATGATATTTTCAATTTCACCGGTTTCTATTCTCAAACCTCTAAGCTTGATTTGTGAGTCTGCTCTTCCGACAACAACCAATTCTCCATCATCACGCCTATAACCTAAATCACCGGTATTGTAGTAAGGAACATTATTTTTTGTATAGAATACCTCTTTTGTTAACTCAGGTTTGTTCCAGTAACCTGCAGAAACTCCAACACCACCAAGTGCAATGTTTCCTATAATATTGTTTGGCAGGGGATTGTTGTCAATGTCGACAATTGAATCGATGCTGTTATGGATAGGTTTTCCCTCAGATACGATGTTGTCTTTCATCAATTTTGCATGGGATGCGATGGTTACCTCTGTTGGACCATAGGAATTATAGATATCCGCATCGGTGTATTTGACTAATGTAGGATATAACGATTCAATGAATTTTTCACCACCGATGGTGATGACCTTAATGTCTCCCAAAACCCTTTTGAAATCATCAATTGTTAAATATTGTTGCAATCTGGATGGTGTTGCGGACATTCCATCAATTTCATATTTCCTTATCAAATCTGCCAATTTAATTGGATTCATTGATGTTTCCTCGTCTGCAAGCACCATTGGAACACCGTTCATAACAGTTGCCAAGGATTCACGCATGAATGCAATAAATGATGCTGTTGTAATCGATAGCATTCTAGAAACGTCATTGGCTATTGCATTTATTGGAGAGTTTTCGGCAGTAGGCTTAATATAATTTGTAATGCTGTCCTGTTTTATCATTACTCCTTTAGGAAGGCCAGTTGAACCGGATGTGTAAATTAAAAATGCAATATCATCATTTTTCAAATCCACTTTTGGATTTTGGGTATTTTTCCCGTCAAGTAACTCATCAACATCAAATTCTCCTGCAAGAGGATTATCTGATATGATCATCTTACATCCGCTGTCTTCCTGAATATGATTGATTCTCTCTTGAGGATAGTTTGGATCGACAGGAATAAATGAAATGCCTGCTTTCAAAGCGCCAATAAGCGCTATCATCAATTTGGATGTTCTATTTAATTTCAATATGATTTTATCATTTGTTTTTAGACCTCTATCGATTAATGAATTTGCAAACGCATTTGCCTTTGAGTTGAGTTCTTCAAAAGTCAGGTCAATGTCAGTTGCATAAACTGCAATTTCATCTGCCTTTTTAGAAGCAATGCTCTCAAATTTATCTTTCAGCAATGGTTCTTTGATATCCAATTCTAATTCGTTTTCTTTTTTAATTATCTCAGCCTCTTCAACGGGTGTTAAAAGTGAAATGTCTGAAGTGTTTTGAGTTAAAGAATCCATGAATTTATTTAATACTAAATCAATGCTTTCAACCAATGTTTTCATCAATTCATGTGAATATAATTGGTCGTTATAGCGTATGATGAGATTGATGTTTTTTAAATCCTCTTCAACATATATGCAGATGTTGAATTTAGGATAGTCAAGTTCCAACGGTTCGACTATGACTTTATTTCCGTTTTTCAACACTTTCTCATCAAATAAACCAACCTGATATGCATAATAGATTTCCGGGACAAAATTATATTCTTCAAATATTTTGGTAAATGGATAGGATTCGTTGTCGATTGTATCGACAAAAACATCATTTACTGAATTAATGTAGTCCAAAACGCTTTGATTGGTATCAATGGTCATTGCAATCGGAAGGGACCTTACAATCATTGCCAATGTTTTGAAATACTTAGGATTAATTCTTCCATTGGAAATTGTAGTTAGAAGCATGTCCTTGGTGTATGAGAATTTAGACAATGTTAAAAGGGAGGAAGATAAAAACAAGCTATTTGGAGTTATGCTGTTTCGTTTGGAGAATTCAAAAATGTCTTCCTTGTTGATTTGAACTGAAACCTCTTTAAGAGAACCCAATTCTTTCGAACCGCTGATGTCCGGTTCTATTGAAGTCACATCCTCCGTATCTGCCAGTCTGTCTTCAAAGAACTCTTTGGCTTTAAGGTATTTTTCACTTCCTTCAAGTTCTTTTTCATCTAAGATAAAATCAAATCCGGAGCTGACTTCTCCTGCATCATTAACATCGTCATATTCATCCAACAGCTCATTAATAAATAGATTAACTGAAGTTCCATCGAACAGTATGTGATGAACGTCCATAAGCAAAACGGTTTTATCTGTTGTGGAATAAATTTCAAAACGATACAATGGTCCTTCAAACAGGTCAAATGGCCGTGCGAAATTGTCTTTAATCTCATCTGTTGCCAGACTTTCATACACGTCCACGACAACGGGCTCATCGTCCTGTCTTTTAAGATATGTTTTCCCGTTTTCATCGAATAATATGCTTTTAAGGTAGGTGTATTTATTTACCAGATTAACAATTGAGCTTTTAAGTTTTTCCACATCAATGTTGGCTCCCAAATCAACGGCAGATGTTGTATTGTAAATCAGTTTGTCGGGATATTTTATGGATTCAAGGTAAACTCCCAACTGATTTTGGCTTAAAGGATAGAATTCTTGCTTTTCATGAGCTACATCTTCAGATTCGATTGGAGCGTCAATTAACGTTGCCAGGGTTTGAATGTCTTTTGCATCACTGAGCTCTTTAATGGTGAGTTGCACTCCCCAAGCGGATGCTATTTCATAAGCGATTTTTATTGAGGAGAGTGAATTCAAACCTAACTTGATTAAATCGGTTGTTACACCAAAGTTATCTGTTTTTAACACTTTTGAGATAATTTCAAATAATTTGATTTCAATATCTGTTTTTGGCTCAACGATTTCTTCGATAGCAAATTCCGGTGTTGGAAGCGCCTTGACATCAACTTTTCCGTTTAGGTTAAGCGGGAACTCATCCATCTTCATATAAAATGAAGGAACCATATATGGGGTCACTTTGCTCTTAATGAACTCATTTAGCTCATCCTCATCAATTTCGCCATCACTGATATAATAGCATACAAGGTTATCGTTTCTAAGTTCAACAACTACATTGGTGATTGATGGGGAATAATTCAAAACAACATTTTCAATCTCTCCAGGCTCGATTCTTAAACCTCTAAGCTTGATTTGTCTGTCGATTCTTCCTTTAACTACAAGTTCACCATTAAAAGTGAAATATCCCTGGTCCCGGCTATGGACCATTCTTTCATTTTCCCAGCAATCAGAAAACGGATTTTCAACAAAGCTTTCATTAGTCTGGGATTCGTTATTGTGATATCCTAAAGCTAATTTTAAACCGGATATGACGATTTCACCCGGAACTCCAATAGGGAGAGGCATGTTATTTTTATCAACAATATAAACCCAGGTATTCCCTGCAGGAAAACCCACTGGAATTTCATCCAATTGTGATGCTTTTTTGACATCCTGATAGGCTATAACTAAAGCTTCAGAAGAACCATAACAGTTAATTAAATCGGTTTTGCGACCTAACATTGTTGGTGTTGCTTCTTTTAATCTTTCACCTGCAATAATCATATTCTTTGTTTTGATTTCAGTTCTCTCCAGTATGGTTGCCCCAAGAACAGTAGGTAAAATTAAGGCATCAAGTGGAGTTACCTGTAAAAATTCGATTAATTCCGGAACATTCTCTTTTAGATGCTCATTCAATATGATACAGTTAGCTCCCTTAACAAAAGCGGAATATAGCACAACTGAAAATGCGAATGTGAAGTTAACATAACATGCAATGTCTGAACCTGGTGTTAAATATTTTGAAGAGTATAATGCTTCAAGTAAAAAGGTGTAATGGGAGGATTTAACTCCCTTCGGTTTGCCTGTTGAACCTGAAGTGAAATAAATCACTGCCGGATCGCTAGCAACAGCATTATTTGGAGACACTTCATCAGTGTCCAAATCCAAATCTTCAATGTATAATATGTTTTTGTCTTCAAATTGTGAAGCAAATTCAACAGTTTTTGAAGATATGATATAATTCATCTCACTGGCTTCAATAATATAATCTATCCTGTCTTTAGGATAAGTCAAATCAAGGGGAACAAAAACAGAGGCGTTTCTTGTAATTCCCATACATGAGACAATGTACATTGGAATTCTTGGAAGCAGGACACCAACGCATTCTCCTTTTTTGACACCTAAATTGTACAATATTCCTGATAGCGCGTTAATATATCTGTCAAATTCAGCGTAAGTTATCTCAGTTATTGTATCGGAGACGGCTATTTGATCTGGTGTTTTTAAAGCATTATTATGGATATAATTCATTATTGTTTCATTTTTATCGAAATCCAATCTTTCTGTTTTTGAAAATCTTTTCAACAGTTCCATTTCATTGTCAGAAACAATGTTTAAATCTTTTAATAGGGCTTCTGGATTTTCACCCATGCGCCTAATTAAATCATGAATATTATCAATAAAAAATTCCATCTGAACATGTGAAAAAATGCTGTCATTATAAAGGAATTCTACAGAATTTTCATCAAAAAGACAGTTCAAAATGGACTTTTCATGAGGAACAAACTCATCATTATTTTTTCTGTTAAAAATGGAATATGCATGAAGCAGCTCATTATCAAAAATATAATCTTCATCGGGCAAATTATTTATCAATTCATCAACTTCTGATAATAAATAATTGACTGAGATATTCTCATCATACTCGATTTTTACGGGAATTTCTTTATTATTTCTGTAAATTTTAAAAACAATGCCTTCAGATTGATTTATTCTTGATAAATAAACAGACATTGCTGAAATAAAAAGAGATTCATCGATTTTCTTTTCAAAATTTAAAATAATTTGATTGAATGTGGACTCGGTCACATTAGGTATGTTTGTTAAACAATTATTATATCCATCTAATTTTTGCATAATAATCACCAAGATTTTAAACAATAATCAATATTTTATCTTAAAATGCGAGAATACCTCGACTTCTGTAAAGTCGAGGATGAATCGCAAATTTGGGTGTACTTATTGTAAATACTTATTTAAGTATTTATTTTCTTAAAATATTAATTTTTTATCATGTTTTTTTTATATGATAATACATTGGGTATGCTTGTATATTTTTTTGTGATTACTTTTCAAATGCTCTTTGTAAATCTTTATATATCCTTACATTAGAAATAGTATTATATCATTTGTAAAATTATATGATTGAAAAGGGTTTATGAGGGGTTTTTTTAGAGATGAAAATTGTTAGGAAGAATATTGAAGTTAAAATTTATCCTACAAAAAGGGATATCAATGATAACGCAGAGAAAATTGTTAGTATTAACAAAATCGAATCCAACATAGGCATTTCTCGTTTCATATATGATGAAGAATTGGAATTCATCAATCAATTTAAAAACTTACTGATTCAAAATGGCTATAATGATAAAGTAAAAGTAAACAACGGTTCCTGTAATGTTATCTTAAAGATGTTAAGGCAGGAATATCCATTTTTAGAAAAAGCAGAATCAAGCAGCCGCCAACAAGCACAAAGAGACCTTATTAAAGCCTTTGACAGATATTATGATTCTAGTTTAAAATCTGCTTATCCAGTTTTAAAAACCAAGAAAAAAACTAAAAAATTCTCATTCAGAATAATAAACAACAATAACAATGTAAGAATCACACAAGACAAAAATGGATATGATAAAATAAAACTAGCTAAACTAGGAATAGTGAAATTCAAAACAAGCAAAGAATACTGTGAATTACTATGGAAAGGAACTGATCCCAATGATGAAAGCGTAAAAATAAAACACGTAACAGTCAAAAGAGTACACGGCACATACCATGCTGTTTTCAACATTGAACAAATATATCTCCCAGAAAAAATATATGGTCCACAAATGCAAGTGGGAATTGATATTGGATGCGGTAAACTAGCTGTTCTATCCAACGGCCAAGAGATACCCAATCTTGACCTTAAACAGGAAACAGAAAACATCATACGATATCAAAAAACCATGAGCCACCACAAAAAAGAATCAATAAGACATCGCAAAGCACAAAGACTACTCAACAAATCATGGCAAAAATTCCTAAACAAAAGAAAAGACTACTGCAATAAAATAACAGCAGATATTGTAAAAAACAGCTCATTTATCGTAGTACAAAACGAAAACATAAAATCCTGGATAAAAAACAAACATCTAAGCCACTCAATACAATTAAACGCACCACGCAAACTACTAGAAAAAATAGAACAAAAATGCCAACAAGAAAACGTAAAATTTGTAAAAATTCCAAAATTCTACCCATCAACTCAAATCTGCAGCAACTGCCAAAAAAGAAATAAAAAACTCAAAGGACTAAAAAATCTAGGAATACGGGACTGGGACTGCCCGCATTGCCACACACATCACGACCGTGACTGCAATGCGGCTATCAATATCCTTAACAAAGGATTAGAAATCGTCGGGACGACGGTGCAGTAAAAATTTCCAAAAAAAAAAATATATTTTTTTTGGTTTGCGAATCCCCGTCGTCTACACGACGGGGAAGTTCAATTATATTACATTATATTTAAAATAAACAAATTGACCTATCTTTTAAAATTAGTAGGGTGGTGATTAGCAGATATTGTTAAAAATTACATGAAAATTTACGTATGGTGGGTGGAATGAATGTTAAATTAAAAAAAGTTGGATTGGATAAAATGATAGCTGCATGCTATCAAATTACTAATCCGCTTATAAATTGTAGGTTTTTGGTAGTTGGCCTGAAAAATCAGCAATGGTTGCCTTACCTGAAATTGTGAACACTTCAAATGCTGGGTTTTCACCAGTTTCATATAATGCTTTTACAAGTTCGTTGGAGTCAATTACTTTTTGTTTCAATTCTATGCTGTCTGTAAATTCGACTTTACCTGCAATTCTTAACCATACAAATTCCGGTGTTGCAACAACCATTTCACAGTTTGGATTTGCATTCAGTTCCTTAAACATTGGTTTTGTGTTTGCAGTACAGAAGTATGGTTTTCCGTCCTCTTCAAAATAGAATAAGATCGGCCTTACTTTTGCGTTTCCATCTAATCCACTAGTTGCCAAATATATTAAAGAGTTTTCTTTTAAAAAGTTTATAACTTCGCTCATTTTTATCAATCCGCGTATTTTTGTAGTTAATAGTTTATTTTAGCTTATATAAACCGTTTTCGTAACTTTAAGGTTGCCTGGTAACTTTTTGGTAACTAGATTCTTTTTGTCCAATAGTCAAAGATCTCGGAAATTTCCTCATCAAAGCTAATGGTCTTTTCCTTATTTTCAGGTATTGCCTGAGCATAACTTCTGTTGAGTCTGATTAGAGTGACATTGGGATTGTCGTGGGTCATCTGCTCAAAGGGATATCTGATGATTACGGGGGTGTTGAAACCTACGCCCAGCTCCAAAAGGACCAATTTATCACTCTCTTCTATTTTTTCTAAAAATTTTGAGTAGTTGGCGTACATATCATGCCATTTTTCATCTTCAACAAAGAAGTTGTCTTTTCTGACATTGATTTCCATATTGCCTCCGCAAACCGGACACACTGGAACCAATTCTCTTGGAATCATGCAGTCTTTGGTGTTTTCAATGGCTTCAAACACCAGTTCCCTATTTGGATACAGCTTATCATGACATGCCTTTTCGCATTGCATAAGGCCGTAATCTCCCTGGGTTGCAAAAATCCTTTCATCCTCAAAGCCATTAATCCAGAACTGGTGATCAACATTGGTTGTCAGGACAAAATAATCCTTATCCTTTACTAAATCAAGCAGCTGTTCATATAACTTGGTTTTTCCAACTGAAAATCTGTTCACGTAAACATGGCGTGCCCAATGAGCCCATTTCTCTTCCTGTGTTTTGTAAGGATAGAAAGTGGCCGAATACATGTCTGTGACTCCATATTTTTCAATGAAATCCTGGAAATTTTCATCAAAACGTTTGCCTGTATATTCAATTCCGGCGGCCGCAGAAAAACCTGCACCGGCACCTATGATAACATAATCGGCATCATCAATGGCGTCAATGGCCTTATCCAATCTTAAAACGAACTTGTCCATTAGATATCACCAAACAATAAGTCTTTGTAAATCAGATAACTGTCATTTGAGAACACATCAAAAATTACCTTTTTTAGTGATGTTTCATTTTCATTCAAATAATCTTCAACTGTTTTAACTGCAATTTGAGCCGCTTTTCTTTGAGGGAAATTAAAAACGCCGGTGGAAATGCTGCAGAATGCAATTGATTCAAGTCCATTGTTGCTTGCCAATTCCAGACAGGACCTATAACAGCTGGCTAGCTTTTCACAATCTTGCCTAGAAGGGCTTGTCCCATAAGGAATGGCGGGACCTACTGTGTGGATGACATACTTTGATGGCAGATTATAGGCACCGGTAATTTTTGCTTTCCCCACTTCCTCATCATGGTCCTGTTTTTGCATTATTTCGCTGCATTCACGTCTTAATTGTATTCCTGCTGCGGAATGAATAACATTGTCGATGCAGTTATGCAGAGGTATAAAACAGCCCAGCAATTTTGAATTGGCTGCGTTCACGATTGCATCAACATTTAATGTGGTAATGTCTCCCTGCCATAATGCCAGTTTGCCTTTGACTTCATTAATATCTTCGGCTGAAGTCAAATCCTTTTTTAAAGTTTCATTGATCAGGTACTCGTCCTGAACACGTAAAAATTCATCAGAGGCATCTAGGGGGAGTCTCACATTCATAAGTGATCTCAGCAGTGATTTTTTATCGCCAACATCAGTTGGGATATTTATTTCTTCATCGCGTTCATTAATTAAATAGCTGATTAAAAAGTCCAATTGATGCTCTGTGTTTATCTTAATCCCTCCAAAAATCTTCAATAATATAATTATAATTATGTATTTAAATTATTTTTGTAACTGAAAAGAAACCCGGTTACCTGAAGGTAACATAAAAGATAATAAATGACCCAAACAGATTATACAATATGAATGGTGAAAGAGTGGTCTGTCCTGTTGATGTGACTCTAAATCTGATAAATAAAAAATGGAGCATACAGATTATAAGGGACATGTTCTTTGGTAAAAAACATTTCAAGGAGTTTAAAGAGGACAAACCCAAATTAAGCAATAAGGTATTGTCAAATTGTTTAAAGGAACTTGAAGAAAATGGATTAATTGAAAAGGTGGTTTTGAATACAACGCCTGTCACCACCGAATATTACCTGACGGAATATGGAAAATCAATGAACAGGATTGTCTATGAACTGGCAATGTTTACCTTGTATGATGAAAAGGACAATACATATTCCGATGAAGCCCGCAGTGAATTAAAAAGTACATTTAAGGAAGTGCTGGGAATAGACTATTAATAAGATTGGATGTTCTTCATTAATCGGGATTTTCATAGGCAATGTTTCCATAGTTTTGGATTATACTTTACATAATTTAGTTAAATAATCTTATTTTAGCATTAAATAGTAAATATTTCACTATTGTTCTATTGGATAATATTATGAACTTAATTTTCATTTTAATTTATTAATTTAATGTATTTTTCTATTTAAGGAATATTCACATGGATGAAAATATTTAATTAATATAAGTTTTAAAAAAATAATGTAAATTAAATAGGACAACACGATTATAAGTAATATATAATTTTCTTTAAATTATTAATATTATAATTTCATTTTTGAGTTATTTGGTAAATCTATAGCTCACGATTAAGCAGATAAATTTTTTAAGAGGTTACATGAGTAGAGTAAAAAAGATATTTGTCAATATGAACTGGCTTGTATTTTCACAGCTGATTGTTACAATATGTGTATTCATATGGACAATACTTATAGCCAGATATCTGGGAGTTGGCGAATATGGTGTTTACGGTTTTGCAATTTCTCTATCAGGAATATTAATCATAATAGCTGATTTTGGAATAAACACACATATTGTAAGGAATGTGGCAACAGACAACAGTATTGCCTCAAAATATTTGGGCAATGCGATTCCGCTAAAATCAGTTTTCGCACTTGTAACGTTTATTTTGACATTGGCAATTCTATTTTTGATGAAATGTGATGAAATTACAATTAAAGTTACGCTACTTTTTGTAATTGCATTGATAATCCTATCTTTCATTAATCTGTTTAAAGGAGCCTTCCAGGCATTTGAAGAAGTTAAATATCAGGGTATTGGAGAGAGCATTCTGCATTTAATCCTTTTGGTTTTCATCATAATCACAATTCACACAGAAATAGGCGTCTTTGGAATTGCCATTTCCTATATTCTGGCGAATCTGATTGCATTGGCTTATCTCTATCATGCCCTAAACAAAAACATCGTCACTCCAAAATACGAGTTGGATTGGGATTTCTGTAAAAAAATCACAATGCTGTCCATTCCATTTGCAATTACCGGAATTCTGTATTCGGCATATTACTTCATTGATATCATAATGCTTGAAAACCTTGTGGGAAACTATGCTGCCGGAATCTACAATGCAGCATACAAATTAATTCCGGTGCAGAATCTTCTGGTTTCGGTTTATGGTGCGGTTATCTTTCCGGTGATGAGTAATCTTTTCAAAAGACATGAAAAATTATTGATATTGAGCTATGAAAAATCAGTCAAATATCTCCTGATGCTTAATCATTCCATTCAGTATCTTGATTGTTATTTATTCTCCTGCCCTAATCCAGTTGATTTACGGATCCGAATATGAAGTGGCTTCAACAGTATTGTCCATTTTAATTTGGACTGTCAGTCTTCTGTTTATACTGGCTCCCGGAACAAATCTGTTGAATTCGTCCCATAAGGAAATGGCAGTTAATAAGATTTATCTTAATAATGCAAGAATACCACGACTTCTGTAAAAGTCGTGGATGAATTGCAAGATGGGTGTACTTATATTAAATAGGATTTTTAAAGGGTATTTTCTATTTTTATCAGATTTTAGTTTGTTATTTTTTTTGTATT
>JAFRFD010000161.1 GCA_017434525.1 Methanobrevibacter sp. | reverse complement strand
GGCGCTTTAATTAAGGGATGTACATTCAATGAAAATCGTGCCGGACATTATGGAGGTGCAATATCCTCATACGGCAATAATGTCAGAATTGAAGATAATGTTTTCAATTCCAATTACATAGATAATAGTATAAGAAGAGAAGGGGGAGCAATATTTGTAGGTAAGGACTCCAAGATTGGTGACACAAGTATTCAAATAACCCGGTGTGCATTCAATAATAATGGATATAACAACAATAACCATTACTGTAAATATGGTGGAGCAATATATTTCCTGGATGGAATTATTTCAGGAACTGTTTCATATTGTAATTTTACGGGTAATGGTGCATCAAAAGAGGGTGGTGCAATATATGCCTCATCCGATTGCAAATTCCTTACTTTTAAAGGATGTGCGTTCACCAAAAATCAGGTTGAGAAATATGGTGGAGCAATATATCTTGATTCTAAATCTTCAACCATAGTGGATTGTGCATTTGTCGAACAGCCGAATGCAATATATTGCGACAATAAGGGCTGCAGTGTTAAATTCTCCGCATTTTTAAATAACGGAAATTATAATGTCTGGTCTACTAAAGAGATAAATATTGCAAACAATTGGTTTGGAAATACTATGGATAACAGGTTTTACGATTTTTCTAAACTCAAAGGCAAAGCAGTCAACCTTAATAATGCGGAAAATCTATATCTAGTTGCCACATCCATGGATAAAAACTACCATAATGGACAGGAATCTACGGTTAATTTAAACTTTAGATATATGCGTGACGAACCTACATCCTACAACAATTTACCACCATTTAACAATCCTGTGATTAGTTATGCTGTCAGTGGAGTAAATGCAGCTATAGTTTCCAAAAATCTTTATCTGGCTAACGGCAAATCAAGTTTTAAATTCGTAGCAGATGCTTCTAAAACTTCATCTTCTCTTACTGTAGATTGTTATGGTGCAAAACTGACTTTAAAGTTTAAGATAAAACCAAATTCGTTCACTGCACTTCAAGCTCTTGTTGACAGCTGTCAAAACGGAGTTTTAAATCTGACTCATAATTATACTCGTGACAAATCTATCGACGGTGACATGACCGTAACTATTTCAAAAAACCTAGTGATTAATGGTAACGGTTTTACTTTGGATTCAAAAAATAGTGGTGGAGTATTTTTTATGAGCAACCGTCCTAATGTAGACATAAATAATTTGAACATTGTTAATAGTAAATCAAAGTGGGGTTCAGCCATTTGGGGTTATATAAATAATATGTCAGTCAATAACTGCAGGTTCATTAATTGTTCAGCAAAATTTGAGGGAGGTGCGATTAACCTGGTTGGAAAAGTGCTTACAATAACCAATTCCACTTTCATTAACAATACTGCTGATGAAAATGGGGGCTCTTTGATTGTAACGGGTATCAATACTGTAATTAGGGATTGCATTTTCATTAATTCCAATTCTGGTATGGAAGGATGTTTCATTTATCTTCACGCTAGCAGCAGATTAAATCTCACAGATTCCATATTGTTAACCAATTCAACATCAAAATATATTTCTAAGCCAGAGGGCGAATCACTACGGTGGAATATTTCAGCTAACATTGAGAACAATTGGTTTAGCGGTACAAATGACGATATCTTAAAGAATTATGACAGAATCAATGATTTCAAAGTCAAAAGTCTGCTTTATCTAAATGTCGCACCATCTTTGTATGATATTCTTATGGGAAACACATCAAAAATCAGCCTTAAATTTTATTCATATGATGTGAACTCAAGACGTAGCACTGCCTTAACCAGCTTCAGAAACATGAAATTTAACGTCAAATTGTTGAAGGAGGGAGGAAGACTCAGTTCCAATTCAATAATATTAAACAATAATGAAGGAAATGTGGTTTATATTTCAAGCTCTAATGGCATAATGCCTGTTGAATTTAACTATGAATTATTCAGCCATAGAATTTATCTTAATCAGTACGGTGATAATTCTTTCACCGCCCTTCAATATTTGATTAATAATTCAGGAAATGTCATAAACCTCACCAAGGATTATACTTTTTCAAATATTTCCGATTATAAACTGTTTGATGGCGTTTATATTAATAAAGATTTAACAATTAATGGTAAGGGCCATATTCTCAGCGGTAGTGGACAGGCCAGAATCTTTAATATAGGCGGACATACAGCTGTTTTAAACAATATCACATTCATTAAGGGTAAAGCTGATGATGGTGGTGCAATTTTCGCTTCCCCTACATCTTCCTTGTCTATCGATTCATGCAGATTCGAAAACAATACTGCCAAAAACGGCGGTGCGATTTATCTTAAATATTTCAAAAGCATAATCATGGAGTCATCTTTCTTCAAAAACAATTCCGCCACTGCAACAGGCGGCGCAATCTATTATTATGGAGACTATGGAAATAAGGAATTGTTCAACATAACAGGCACTTTCATAAATAACAGGGCCGGTGTGGATGGAGGTGCGATATATGAACATGATATTGCGAATTATCGCCTAAAAGGTAATTTCACAAACAATACTGCCGGAAGAAATGGTGGTGCGGTCTGTTCAGATTCGGTTTTTGTCATTGGAACGATTTCCATTGACGGCATTTTCGATTCAAATGCGGCTGCTTTTGGTGGTGCTGTTTATAGTTTCAATCCATTCGGAAACTTCACAGGCATCTACCAGAATAACAGGGCATCTCAGGATGGAGGTGCAATTTACATGGTCAGAAGTTCTGTAAGATATGGAATGCCTAACACCATCAGCGGCGAATTCTATTCCAACACTGCAAAAGGCCAAGGAAGTGCAGTCTGTGCAATGAATCTCAGTGATAAGGATGTGGATTTACATGATTCTATTTTCATGAAAAATAGTGGAAAATCCACGCTATATTCATCAGGTTATGCCTATCTTAATGTTCATGACTCCATTTTTGTTGAAAATATTGGTGTTAAAGTACTCGACACATCTAAGGATTATGCTGTTGACGGTCGTCTAAAAGCTTATAATAACTGGTTCGGCCATACGGTTGATAATTTTGATAAAAAGCCTTCTGTCGGTGAAAGAGTAATATTGAATGACTGGCTGTATGTAGATGTGGATTACGGTAAAACAGAAACCGATCTTAAATCTAAAAATAACATTATTTTTACATTGAAATCATATGACGCTAAAAAAGAAAAAGTTTCAGATTATACTGGCAACTTTAAACTTAATTTAAGTTTAAAATCAGATAGCGGCAACTTCAGTACCAATTCCTTTATTTTAGACAATGCCCCTGTTAAAGTTACATATGTTCCAAACGATTATGGTGAAAATACAGTTGTTGTTTGGGAAAATCTGTCAAAATATTCCCATAAGACATACGAAATTAAATATAATGTAGTTGAGCATCCTAGCGATTCATTTTATGCATTACAATATGAAATAGATCATATGAAAGGAAATGTCCTTAACTTAACTAATAATTATGAGTTCTATCCGGAAAGTGATACTCCAAATGGAGTAAAAGTAAATAAATCCATAACCATCAACGGGAATGGATTTGCCATTGACGGTAAAGGAAGCTCCAGCATATTTAATATTTCAGCTGACAATGTTGTTTTGGAAAATGTCTCCCTAATCAACGGTAATGACATTAACGGCAGCGCAATATATGCTGAAGGAAACAATATCATAATAAAGAATTCCATTTTATTGAATAACACTGATGTGGTTATCTATGCCACAAAATCATTAACTGCAAACTACAACTGGTGGGGAAATACTGCAGACACTTTCAATAAAAAATCCAATGTCAGCAGCAATGTTATTTTAGATAATGCATTATTTGCAACTTTCAAAGCTAATTCAACTGTTATTAGTGCCGGAAATAATACAACAGTTGTTTTAAACTTAACCAATTTATACAACTTCAATACAAAAACAAATTCAACATATAATGGACTTAACATGTTTACATTTTACTTCAATGCTGAAGATGGAAAAATTAATAAAACTTCAGATAAACTCAATAAAGGAATAATTAACGTTTCATTTGAAGTAATAGGTCCACTTTATGCTGAAATTTATGCCAAATATAAAAATATGGTGTTAAAATATGAATTTGAAGTAGTTTATGATGACGATTCATTCACCGCATTATATGCTCTGATTAACAAAACAGCACCTAATGACATTCTTAATCTGGAACATGACTATAAATATTATTACTATGATGCAGATTATATTGAAGGCATTCCAATAGATAAGGCAATTACAATTAATGGAAACGGATTTAATGTTAATGGAACAGGTGAATCCTGCGTATTTGTTGTATCTGCAGACAATGTCCGTCTGACAAATATTAATATTTATGATTCATTAGATGCTATCGAATGGCTTGGAGACAATGGATTAATAAACAATATCACAGTCAATAACAGTAACAGTTCATTAAACGCCTTTGGTTCTAATCTGGTTATAAGGAATTCAAATT
>JAFRFD010000160.1 GCA_017434525.1 Methanobrevibacter sp. | reverse complement strand
ACGATTAAAAACCATCAAAAACAATGAAAAAATAAAAGTTCTCAGCACCCCAAAACGAAAACAAAAGCCGAACAGCCCTAAAAATAGACAAAATAAGAAAAAATATTAAAAAACAAAATTATTGACATTCCCCTTAAAAAATGGTTAAATGAATTTCCAAAAAATGGTTAAATGGATTCTAAAAATAGAGTTATATTCAAACAATCAAAAAAAGAAAAGAAGAGAATATTAAATTAGCAAATCTAAGAAAAAAGGCTGATTATGAACCATACCAAGATTTGACGCCACAAGATGTTTCTGATGCAATCAACCACATGGAAAAAATATTCGACCACTTGAAATTTGATTAAAACTATTTTTTTTTAAAATCCAGAAAATTACATTTTCCTGTTAATGTTGATGAGAAATAATCAAAGTTTATCGACTTGAAAAATTGGGCTTGTTTTTAACACAATATTTTTAATATAACAACTTAATAATATTATTTAGGTATTATGATTGAGTGGACTATTTGTAGAGACTGTAAAAGTGTGGTGGAAAACACGAACGTTGTCTGTCCCAATTGCGGAGGGCAGGTCGACAGGCACCAGATCGGATTTGTCAAGGACTATTTCAACTCCGTTTTGTTTTTGATAAACACGATAAATAGCCTGAAGGAGTTCTACCGGCCGATCGGTGATGTTGATTTTGAAAGTGTCGTTTATGATGACTTGTTCAAGTGGTTCAGTTATCTGGGCCTGGGCGATGATGTGATAACCGACAATGAGCTTGAATTCATAAACGAGCTTCTGGACTGCTCCTACGTCAAGGAGGACATATTGGCCTTAAGTGATGTCAAGATGGACAATACATTGCCGGAATCATTCGTTTTATCCCAAAAAATCGATGAGTTTACAAAAAGCTTCGGCATTGGGGAAAGCCTTTGCGCCAATCTATTCGAGTGCTTCAGGATGTGCGGAGGACTGTTTGTTTTCGTTGATGGAACCGAGGTCGATGAAAACACTCTGAAGAGATTCAACGCCTTCATATCAAACCTGAAGTCCCGATTGGACATGGATTCGACCGACACACTGATGGCTAAAAGCGCAAGCAACATCCTGAATGAAATAACAAAGGAAACTCCACAAGCAGAAACCGAAGAAAGCCACTCACTTGATGAATATCTTGATGAGCTCAACAAACTGATAGGCCTCAAGAAGGTGAAAAAGGACGTCAACTCCCTCATTAACCTTGTCCAGATAAGAAAGCTCAGGGATGACAGGGGAATCAAGCAGCCTGCGATGAGCCTGCATCTTGTCTTTTCTGGAAATCCCGGAACCGGAAAGACCACAGTGGCAAGGCTTCTTTCAAAGATATATCATGAAATAGGACTTCTAAGCAGAGGACATCTTGTTGAAACCGACAGGTCAGGCCTTGTTGGAGGATATGTCGGCCAGACTGCAATAAAGACCCAGGAGGTCATACAGTCAGCCCTTGGAGGAATACTCTTTATAGATGAGGCATACTCCCTTAACCAGGCAAGCGAAAACGACTACGGAAAGGAGGCAATAGACACGCTCCTCAAGGCAATGGAGGACAAGAGGGATGATTTCATCGTAATCGTTGCCGGATACCCGAATCTTATGGACAGTTTCCTTCACTCAAACCCCGGCCTCGAGTCAAGGTTTAATAAGTTTATATACTTTGAGGACTATAATGAAACTGAACTTTATGAAATCTTCGAGCTGATGTGCGAGGAGGCAAACCTCTCCATGGACGACGGTGCAAAACAGTACCTCAAGGAGTACTTCGAGGCGATGTATGAACACCGCACAGCCAACTTTGCAAACGGCCGTGCCGTGAGAAACCTGTTTGAAGAGGTCATAACAAGACAGGCCAACAGACTGGCCCTGGAAGACGAGATAACCGATGAAGAACTTAACACTTTAACATATGAAGACTTTTTAATAGAGGAAGAAGATGACTAAACTATACAAAATCTGTACAAAATGCGGCTCAAAGGTGGATGCGGACTACAATTTCTGTCCGAACTGCAAATCACAGTCCTTCAAAAGCCAGCCTACGGCAAGAAGGACAAAATCTCCAACAAACCTCAAGGAATCCCTGTTGTATTGGAACTATGACGGGGGAATAGTTCTCTCGAAGGCCAAGATGGGAGGAATACTCACATTCCTGTTTTTCTTTATAGCGGGCCTTTTCTCACCGTCCCCTGCAGGAATGTTCATATTTGCATTGATAATTGCAGGAATTGTGTATGTCCTTGGATTTGCACTGCATAAAATCAAGGGAGCTCCAAGCGAAGCGACAATAGAATACAACGATTATGGCCTTCTCACAGACTTGTTCCATCTGTTTTTCTTCTGGCAAAACAAAAATACTGGTGAATTTGTGCCATCAAAAACCAAGATAATCTCATTTTTGATTTTTGTTATATTCGCGCTCCTTTGTGCGGTCAGCTACGGCCCTGCAACATTTGCCGTGGTCATTCTCTTCGGCCTTGTGTTCGAGACACCGGCATTTCTTATAGGATGCGGAATCCACAAGCTGACCAACCCGAATCCGACAAACAACAAAAAGCCGATTCCACCAAAAAAGGAACCCGAAAAGGTAAAGGAAGTCAAAAGATTCAATATCCTCAACAGAAAACCAAAGGCAGAAGAGGAAAAGCCTTCACGCTTCAAGGAATATGAAAACCAAATCGGGGAACTCAAAACAGAGTTCGAAGCAAAGGACAAGGTCGTAAGGGATTTAATCGAAAAGCGTTTCGAGCCGCCTCAAATAACATATACAAGGTTCATTTCCCTTGTGGACAAATCAGCAGAGATATTCAACAGGGAGGCTGAAGCGAGCCTGAACATTATAAATCTTGCAAGCGAGGACTCACCAAAAATAGACAAGGAGCTTTCAACCAAAATAGGCATCATGGAATCAATCATCGATAAGATTGAGGATTTGACAAATGAGCTGGTATTGAGCATGGATTCATCCGATGACGAGGATGCCGACGGTCTCATGGCAGATATGGAAAATCTCATAGGTTCTGTCAAGGACTATTCCGAGTAGAAAAGTATTTTATTCACAACTTAAATATATTCTAACAAGATTGACACAAAGCGAGGTGAGAATCAATGGATGACGAGACCCTGAAGCTATATGGATACATAAACATTTCCTCATACAGGGCAAAGGCTGTAAAGGCGCTTGAAGACGGTGAAAAGACACCAACAAACATTGCAAAGGACTCAGGAATCAAGATAAATCACATCTCTAATGTCCTAAGGCAGCTCAAGGACTGCCAGGTGGCCGAATGCATAAATGAGGAAGCCCACAAAAACAGGATCTACCGATTGACCGAAGTCGGAGAAGAGGTTGCAAAGCACATTGACAACATCTAGGTGGATTATGGACAGGAAATATGGGGAAAGCCTTGATCATTGGCAGACAAACAAAAAGCATGAAAATAGAAGCGGCGAGATTTCAAAATCGTCTATAGCCGATGTACTCTATCATGAATCATGCAGACTCTCTTCCAAAAAAAGATTCAACGAGGCGCTGACCTTAATCAATGTTGCAATAGAAAACATAGAAACTAATTTTGAATTTCACAACCAGAAGGCAATCATCTTAGAAAACCTGAACAGATATTCCGAGTCATCAGTGGCATACGACAGGGCTTTGGAGCTGAACGATATTGATGAGATATATGAAAACAAGGCAAGGATGCTATATAAATGGGCAAATTCCCTAAATGACAAGAATAAGGCATTGAATCTCATCAGCGAAGCGATTGAAATACTTCCCGTTTCATCCAAGGACAAGTATTTCGAGAAGTTCTGGTATTTGAAGGGAAGCATCCTTGACTGTCTTGGAGAGACGATAGAGTCCAGAAGATGTTATCTCATGGCGGAAGGCATGAGGGATGAAATACGTGAATTGGACTCACAAACCGATTTTTTAAACAATTCAAAGGACACCTTGATAAACATCACCGGTACAAGATTCTACTTCGGCATGGAGCCTTTCAGGAAGGGCATCATCGTAAACCTGATAATGGAACCGGACAATGAACATGACCCCGATGCAATAAGGGTGGAGCTTGAAGGCGAAACGGTCGGATACGTTGCAAACAACGACTACACACTGATCGAAAACGTAAAAAGCGCAACTGAAATCAAAGAGTTAAAAATAAGCAGAGCCGAAGTGGTGTTGATTTATCTTGATGAATATGTGATAGCCAAATTGTTAGAGTAATGTCATTTCCTGTTTTTTTCAATCATTTTCAGTATTTCCAAACCGAGTGGTGTATTTTGATACAGCCTTCCCTTGGAAACGTGTTCGTTCATGCAATGGACAAGCTGCTTTTTTTTCAAATCATGAAGCGCATTTGAAACCTGTGTGATCCTGAGGCCTGTGAACCTTGCGATTTCAGAGGGCATCATGAAATCTTCATCTATTGTTTTCAGTATCTGGTAACGTGTTGGTGATATTTTAATGAAACCGATTATTTCCCATTTTTCGCTTTCACTGAGTTGTTTGGTCATATGTATCAATTTGTAAAAGGATAAATACTACGATAGTTATTTTTTCATTATTTTTTTATTAACTTGTATTAACATTTTTATTCGGAATAAACACATTATAAATATAACGTATGCCAACATAATCAACATGGATTATATATGTAAAAAATACATATATTATAAACAATAAAAACTTGTATGGAGATTTTATGACAGATTCATATATAACAAATAATCATCTGAAAGATGTAGTGGACGAATTGAAAAGATATTTGGATGAAGAAAAGGACGCTCCAGTGGAGCTCATTGCAAAGTTCATATGTGAGCTTAAGGTATCCAACCTGCTCATACCTGCAGTCGAGGAGCAAGATGCATTCGCCTTTGAGCACATCGCTTCTGAAGAGGACGGATCAACATACATACCATTATTTACAGACATTGAAGAATATCAAAAGCACGCCCTTGAAGACTCAGAGTTCGGTCCTGTCGCATTCGATTTTGACATTTACACAGATTTGATATTGGAAAACGAGCTTGACGGAATTATCCTCAACGTTGAAGGAAACTTCATGCCTATCGAAAAGCCTTTCATCGAAGAGATGTTCAACCTGCCTGAAACAGACGATGATGATGGCGTTGAAGCATACAACAAAGAGGAACTGAAGAAAATCTTTGAAAACGTCACCAACGAATCACTTGTCGAATTCATAAATGACGAGGATTCAAACGACGACATCGAAAGGCTGTATGTGGAGCTTTCAAACTCAACATTGCTCAATCTCGTAATCAACGACAAGCCGCTTGATGAGTTTGCCCAAAACGGCATCATAGATGCAGATGACGTTGACGGTTTCAGCCTGTGCACAATAGACAACGATGAAATCCATATGGGAGCAATATTTACAGACAAAAACGCAATTTCAAAAGCAATAAACGCAGATTCTGACCTATACTATTACGGTCAGATTACAGTACTGTCAGAACTCTTTGATTTTATCCTAAGAAACGATATGGATGGTGTGGTCATAAATCCGAACGGAGAAGATTATGTGATTGCACGTGAAGACATCCTTCCGCAGGCAAGCGGTATAGAAATAATAGTTGAAAACCCTGTTTTCAGGGACTCCCTTGACTATGCATTCATTTTATAGTTGCGAGCATCTCGCAACATACCTTTATTTATCTTCAAAACATAAATTAAACCGATGATAACACACAAACACCTGAGAAATGTCATTGAAGACATATATCTAAATGACAATAACCTCACAGAAGAGCTGCTTTTAAGACTGATTAATGAATTCAGGTATTCCAACCTCTACATTCCCGCCAAAAGGGAGAACGGCACCCTGAATTTCATAATATATGATGATGAAAACTCAAAGTTGACTCCTCTTTTCACAGACCTTGACGAGTTTCACAAATTCTACAAAAGCGATGACATCGAAGTCCTAAACAACCCCTTTGAGCTGTATCGAAACGTCCTGAAGACCACTGAAATTGACGGATACATACTCAATCCCGCTTCGGAAAAGTACCTTTTCAAAAAGGAATTCATACTGGGAATCGAAAACGTTCCAAAGACAAACTTCTACACTACAAACCCCTATTCCGAAGAGGAGCTGAAAGACCTCTATGAAAGCATTGACAACACAGATCTTGAGGCATTCACGGACAACCCACACAACATCGGCGATTGGGAGAGGCTTTTTGAAAAGCTTTCTGCCTCAAGGCTTTTCACACTGATGGTTTCAGATTTGGACTTGAGCGTTAAGGCCGATGAAGGTCTCATTTCACAAAAGGATACCGGACCTTTGGCAAGCATGCACGTCGACAGAATCGGCGGAAGGTATGCCACAATATTTTCCTCAAAAGACAGGCTGAGGCAGGCCGATGCGGCCGGATTCAAATACGCCCAAATCATAAATCTTGCAACGCTTGTGAATTTCGTCTTGAGCGATGACATGGACGGAATCATATTGAACCCGTCATGCGGGGATGTGCTGATTCCAAGGACTGTCCTTTTGAAGTATTCCCTTGGATTTGAAAGGTATGCAAACGACGAAAGGCTGAGCGAGTCAATATATTATCTGTTCCTGATAGATTAGAAATTTATAATTAACATAAAGTTTAGAGGTATAAACATGTCAGAATTGTCCGAGCTAATTAAAATCAACAAGAATATCGAAAGGCAGAACGAAGAGATAATTCGCCTTCTAAAAAAGATTGCCGGTGAAGGCGATGCTCCGGTAAAGGAACCGAAACTGGACGAACTTTCGCAGATGATAATGAAAAGCGTTGAAAACATAGGTGACGAGCCTCCAAGGCGCACCGTTGCCAACATTCCGAAATCTCCCGACTCAAAAGATATTTTAAATGTGGAGATCGGCCTAGGTGAGGTGTACTATGTTGAAGACGGGGAGATATTCAAACTGACTGTCAAGAATAATGAAACAAGCATTGATAATCTGACAGGTTCAACCGAATCCAGTGATTTTGATTTACAGGAAATCATAGCAAATGAATCCATAAAAAACAATCAAAGTTTATCCGACTCAACAGCTATACTGACAAAATCACAAGCACACATTTTGCCAGAAAACCTGAGGGTCTGCTATGACGAAGGCGCAAAGAAGGTCTACATGCCATGGTCACTGATACCTCAGCTGGTCGGGGCGCCTGACACCATCGTTGAGCTTTTGAACCTGACATTCTACAAGAGTGACGAGGAACTGATTGAAATGATATTCGGAGGCGATTAGATGTCAATATTTTGTCCGTTCTGTGGAGAGGAACTGGTGGACAATGCAAAATTCTGCAAGAACTGCGGAAAGAATGTGGAAAGCTATGGAAACATGGCAAACGACACTTCAAACACAAATAGCTTCAATCCTCCTGTGGTTGAAAAAAGCCATACTCTTGCAACTGTTTTAGGTTTCATATTTTCAATTCTGATACCTCTTATAGGCATCATAATCGGAATCTACCTGTATACTAGAAAGGACAGCCCAAAGGCAAAAAGATACGGTCTTCTCGTTATAGTATTGGGAGTTGTTGTTTGGATCATAAGTTTCTTTTTGGGCCTACTTATTCAGTGAAAGTGTTTTAAATGGATTTGAAAAGTTTTTCTAAATATACAAGACCCGACAGGGAAAAGCGGGCTTTAATTGACAGTGCACTTCCAAAAGTAGAGCTCAAGAAGTTCATGATGAAGGGCTTGGATGTTGCCGAGGAATGCTTGTGTGAAATTGCATATGAGGAAAAGCCAGCAAAGATATGTCCCAAATGCGGCAAAAAGTATCCTGCAGATGAAAACTTCTGCTTTGCATGTGGCGTTGCCCTCAATGATTTAAGGCATGCCGACATCAAAACGTTAGATGTCAAACATGAATTTTCATTCGACGGCTCGGCGGTCCTGAGCGATTTTGAAGAGATATTTACCACAGAAAACCTTATTTTAATAAACGATTTTGACTTCACAAGACGTGATTTTAACAAAATACTAAAAGACATTAGGATAACTGCCCTCAAAAGCATTGATGATGCAATAAAGCAAAACGCCGTGGACCTCGACTCATTGTCATGTCTTGAAAAGGTTCTACTGTTTACAAAGGCATTTGTCGATGTAAAATACAAGTCATACGGACAGGAACTTGGATATTACAGTTTCAACACAATCATTGTCGATGACAGACAGCTTGACGCGCTACAGATTACAACAATGCTTCATGAGCTGACACACTTTCTCATAAAGGAGATGCTGGTCCATATAATGTGCAGGCTGCTTGACGCATCCAAGACAAGGGAAATGGAATCAATAATAACATTCATACTTACATATTCCAAGGAAAACTGCCTGATTGATGAATATGCAGCACACACTGTTGAGGGACGTTTCACTCTCTTCGGATATCAGGACTACTCCTCATTTCTAAACATCCAAAAGGAAATAGACCTGCCGGAAGATGAGATTGAAATGCTCAAGACAATAGGAAATACCCTGGCCCACATGATAAAGACAATAATCGAGTCATTCATCACAGACCAAATGCTTTCAGACATCAAGACACAGTTTAGAAGCGACATTTTGGACAGGCCTGACTACACCCAGCTGAGGCATGAAAACTGCATCCTGCTTACCTATGAAGGGTTTTTCCAGGTCATACAATGTATACTGGTTGAGGGATTCGCATTCGCATCCGAAAATGTGGAAAAGCTAAAGGAAATCAATGAAATGTGGTAAAAAATATTATAACGGTGACAATCATGAACGTGCGCGAAAGAATTTTGGAGCTTAACTATCAGCATACAGGAAAGAAAGTGGAGATTAATGAACTTCTGATGACCATCATCACCAAATACCAGCTCTTTGAGCCATGCCTCTATCTTGGCGAAGACGATGAATGGATCAACGTTTCAATGATTTCAATTGAAGACGAAACAGTTTCACAGGCAATTTCAGTCAAAAAAAGCGAAATCACAATGCTCGGTGTTTTCAATCGTGAGGAAATTGAGCTGACATTACCGAATACAGACCCAGAGGCATTCTACCAATGAAGGAAATATTCTTGGATGACGATTTTGATGTGGAAGATGCATCCTCCAAAATCAATGAAATAATGTCAAGATGGTCCATCAGGCTTTTGGACATCAACGGTCCAAGCTGGGTAATATACAGCCAGGACATGGAGGTCAAATACCTGTTTTTCTTTGAAGTTGACTTCAACGATATAGAAACCAGAATAAAGCTTGAAGACTTAAAGCTAAATGTTATCCATCACATAGAAAGCCTAAAAGACGATACGGCCTACAGGGACAATATGATCAATTCCGTATTTTTGGACTAAAAAAAAAGAAAAAGTAAGAATTAATGTCTAATTAATTCTTGTGTTGTAGTATCTTACGCCGTCTTCATCATATGTGTACCATCTTTGTACTTCATCATCGAATTTTTCACCGATTACAGGTACATATGAATCAGTTTGCGGATTATAAACCTTATATGGTGTGTTGTTGTTTGTAAGGTTGGCAGTTTCATTCACTCTGGATGAATTGTCACCAACGACAGTAGTGTTTACCTTGTCTACGTTTATGACGGTTGTGTTGTCGGATTTGTTGGTGATGTCAACTGTGCCATTGCCTGATGAGTAGATGTATGCTGCAACAGCCGCTAGAGCAATTACCAAAATTACAATAGCAATCAATATTATATTTTTCTTATCCATAATATTTCACCTGTTAATATTTTTGTCCAATCTAATATATAATATGTCTTTTTTCAATCAATCACTGAAATCATAATCGTCGATTATGTAATAGTTGAACTCGGGATGTTTTGATTTGATTTCGCCCAGGACCTTTTGCTTTATGTCTTCACGCTCGGCACTGAAATCCACAATCATGTCAAATGTTATGAGATTTTCATCCTCATATACCATGAATGCATGAGTTTCCTTGATTTCGGGATATTTTCCGATGATTGAATTTAAATCGGAGCGGATATTTCCATACTTTTCGTTTTTGGCATATATTCCAATTCCTGTCAGCAATACGTTGTGCTCATCATATATCTTTGCTGATATCTTTCTGCTCAAGCGCTGGATGTCGACCGCAGTCAGGCTGTCGTCCACTTCAACGTGAACTGAACCCTGCATGCTTTCCGGTCCGTAATTGTGCAGAATCAGGTCATATGCACCGTACACATTTGGAAATTCACATATTGACTGTTTGATTGAGTGTGAAAGTTCAGAATCGATTCTGTCTCCTAGCATGCTGTCCACGGTTTCCTTGATCATGTCTATACTTGCCTTGATGATTACAACAGAGATTATGACTCCCAGTATTCCCTCAAGGGATATGTGGTAAAAGAGTGATATTATTGCCGCAATCAGTGTTGCAAGAGAAAGTATTCCGTCAAAAAATGCATCGCTTCCGGATGCGATTAGTGCCTGTGAGTTGATTTCCTCACCGACATTCTTTACATATTTTCCCAAAACGAATTTTACGACCACGGCCACTGCAATTATGATAAGTGAGACTGTAGTATAGCTTGTCACGTCGGGATTGAATATTTTTGGCCATGATTCCATGAAAGCAGTTATCCCTGCCCACAGGACAATGGCAGCAATGATTATTGATGAGAAGTATTCAATTCTTCCATATCCATATGGATGGGATTCATCAGGTGCCTTTCCTGCAAGCTTTGCGCCGATTATTGTAATGATTGATGATAATGCGTCAGTCAGATTATTGACTGCGTCCAATGTAATTGCGATTGAATTGACGAGTATTCCTATGGTTGCCTTGAATGCCACCAATATCAGATTCACGACGATGCCAATTATGCTTGTTTTTACAATTTTTTCCTGTCTTGACATAATACTATATATTTATTTTCCCAATAATTAATGTTTGTGCAGAAAATTTTAAAAACATTTAAATATATTTATTCTACAATATAATTTATAATGAGGGATTGCCATGTCAATATATGATTTTGAAGTTATTGACGGAGAAGGAAACACTGTTTCTCTTTCCCAATACAAAAATAAAGTGCTGTTAATCGTAAACTCTGCTACAAAATGTGGTTTTACTCCACAATACACTCAACTGAACGAAATCTACAATAATTTTCATGAAAGAGGCTTTGAAATCTTGGATTTTCCATGCAATCAGTTCAACGGTCAGGCTCCGGGAACAATCAAGGAGATTACCCATCTCTGCCGGACAAAATGGCTTGTGCCCTACACTATCTTTGACAAGATTGACGTCAACGGAGAGAATGCCCATCCTCTGTATGAGTATCTCAAGTCCGAGCAGCCTTTTAAGGCAATTACAGGAAAAGACGCCGAAAGGTTGAAGGTCATATTGAGGATTTCCAACAAAAACTATGAGGGCAATGATGACATAAAGTGGAATTTCACGAAGTTTCTGGTTGACCGTGACGGCAATGTCGCTCGAAGGTTCGAACCTACCGAAGACTTGAGGCATGTAAGGGATGCCATAATGAAGTACATGTGACTTTTTTTAAAAGAAAGATTATTAACTATTACTTACTAATATATCATCAGGTGTAGCAATAATGTATAAGAAAATTTTATTACCTACAGATGGTTCAGGATATGCTGAACAGGAAGTTGATAGAGTAACAAATTTGATTTCCGATGATGGGGAGATTGTCATTTTGTCAGTTGCGGGCAAATTGACCTCCAGTGCTTTTCAAAGCAGAACAAAAGTAAGAAACGTTAATGCCAGAATGAAAAAGGAAGCTGAAGAAGCCGTCAAGAGAATGGAAAAGATGTTTGATTCCTCCCTGAATGTGACAACAAGGGTCGAAACAGGTTTTGCGGCTGAAAAAATCCTTGAGGTTTGTGATGAAATCGGAGCCGATCTGATTGTCATTTCCGCATCAGGTAAAAGCGGACTTCACAGATTCATCATTGGAAGCGTTGCCGAAAGGGTATTGAAAAATTCAGACATTGACGTACTATTGGTACATAACAATTAAGGTGATTAGATGGATAACAGACAGATTATTATAGCTGCAATCGCCATTATAGTCATAATAGCTATCGGTTCATTCGTTTACATATCAGCCAACAGCCACAATACCAAAATTGAGGTATTGAGCAACGCCACACTAAAGAACGGTGACTTCATAACAGTGTTGCTTACAGACGAATACAGGAACGTCTATCCCAATGAGGTCGTAGACATTAAGGTTCTTGACGATTCCGGCTGGGCCCATAGGTATCAGGTCACAACCGACGAGGAAGGCGAAGGTTCTGCTGAACTTGAAACATTGGAAAACGGAAACTATACCGTTCACTGCAACTACAACGGAACCCTATTCAATAAGCAATCCAAAACCGTTACTAATTTAGTTATAGATGATGGTTTATAGCCATCCATATTATTTTTTTTTAAACTTGTGATATCATGACAAAGGTTTCAATCATAATGCCCGTCTACAACGGTGAGGATTACCTTGCCCAATCAATCGAATCCGTTTTAAGTCAGACTCTCGATGACTTTGAACTCATTTGCGTTGATGACGGATCTACTGACGGCTCTCTTGAAATCCTCAACGGATTTGCCGAAAATGACAGCCGCATCAGGGTTTTTCATCAACAAAACAGTGGCGGCGGGGCTGCACGTAACTTTGCCATGAGGCATGCCACAGGAAAATATCTCTACTGCATGGATGCCGATGACCTAATCAAGCGGACTGCCCTAGAGGAGCTTTACGGCATATGTGAAGAAAAGCGTCTTGACATGGTAATATTTCAGGCAGTAAACTATGATGAGGATGCAGGCGAATACTACCGCACACGCTATTATGACATGACCGAATTTGCGGATTTTGCAGGTGACAGGATTCTTGGCTGTGATGATTTGGGGGACATGATGTTCAAGATTAACGTAACACCATGGTGCAAGTTATACAACCTTGAGTTTGTCAAAAGAAGCGGTGCGCAGTTTGCAGAAGGTCTGATTTTCCACGACAACGTCTTTTTCTGGGAGGCAATCTTCAATGCCGAAAGGATTTATTTTTTAAGGCAATGCCTATATGCTAGAAGAAGGCACTCCGCATCATCCACCGGTGCGGGCGACAGAAGGTTTGTAAGCGCAATCACAATACACAATATGATAATTGGCATTTTCATGAAATACGGCAAGTGGGATCAATATAAATGCAAGCTCTACAACAGAAAAATCAGGCTTTTAGAGAGAAGGTTCGATGAGGTCGCAGATGAGTTCAAGGAGTTTTTCTTCTGTGAAATGAAAAGGGATTTCCACAAAATCATCGGCCATGAAAGGTATGATGAGTTCATGGAATGTGTAAACAGAAACAACAAAAGGCGCTTCATGAATGTGATTGAATCCAAGAGTTATGATGAATTTCTAAAAAAACGCAAAGCCCTTGAATTGGAGATAAGAAACGCAAAGAAAAAACAGAACAAATCATTTTATGATTCTGCAACCAGAAAATTAAAAAGGGGCCTTCGAAGGCTTTGAATGTATTTAATATATATCAATGATATAATAATATTATAAAGATTATTTTGATTATCAAAAAAAAGACTTTACTTTATTTTAATGGAGAAATATTATGAGAATTACTGTTATAGGAACCGGTTATGTCGGTTTGGTCACAGGTGCCTGCTTTTCAAAGATGGGAAACAAGGTATACTGTGTAGATATTGATGAAAAAAAGATTACAGACTTGAAAAATAACATCCTGCCGATTTTCGAACCTCATCTTGAGACTTTGGTGATGGACAGCCAAAAAAAGGGAGACTTGATATTCACCACAGACATAAAGGAGGCGCTGGATGATTCAAACGTTATATTCATTGCAGTCGGAACCCCAATGGCTGAAGATGGAAGTGCAAACCTTGATTATATCTTCTCTGCAGCTTCAGACATTGCAGACAACATTACCCACGATTCACTCGTTGTCATTAAGTCCACCGTTCCTGTTGGAACCTGCTTTAAGGTAAGGGACCACATTAACGGAATGCTTGAGGATAAAAACTCAAGTGTAAATATACAGATGGCTTCAAATCCTGAGTTTCTAAAGGAAGGTCATGCGATTGAAGACTGCCTGCATCCTGACCGTGTCGTCATCGGGGCTGAAGACGAAGAGGTTTTCGAAACATTAAAGGATCTTTACGGACCGTTTGTCCTAAACCATGACAGGTTTGTTTTGATGGATACCAAATCCTCCGAGATGACCAAGTATGTTGCAAATGCAATGCTTGCAACAAAGATTTCCTTCATGAACGAGATAGCAAACATCTGTGAGGTCACAGGAGCCGACGTCCAGAAGGTCCGTTTAGGAATAGGCTCAGACAAGAGAATAGGATATGACTTCATATATGCCGGATGCGGATATGGGGGAAGCTGCTTTCCAAAGGATGTTCAGGCATTGATAAACACCGCCGAGACCCATGGATATGAACCTAAGATACTGTCTAATGTGGAATCAGTCAACAAAAAGCAGAAGACTGTTCTTGTTAAGAAGGTCACAGACAGGTTCGGCGAAGACCTCACAGGCATGACATTTGCCATTTGGGGACTTGCATTCAAGCCCGGTACCGATGATGTAAGGGAAGCCACATCACTTGTTGTTGCGTCCCTTCTCATTGACAGGGGTGCCAGAATCAAGGCATACGATTCACAGGCAACAGAGGAATTCATCAGATTCATTGACGACAGCTATCTTGACTCCATTGAATTTGCACAAAACAGATACGATGCAACCGAAGGGGCAGATGCATTGATTCTCATTACGGAATGGAAGGAATTCAGAAATCCCGACCTTGACATATTGAATGAAAACCTTAACCACAATGTCATATTCGACGGAAGAAACATCTACGACAAAAAGATAACCAAAAAAGGATTTGAACTGTATCAGATAGGGTGTTAGAATTGGTTAGGATTTCAGTCATTGTTCCGGTCTACAACGTTGAGGATTACCTTGCAGAGTGTTTGGACAGCCTTTTGGCCCAAACTTTTGAGGACATTGAAATCCTATGCATCAACGACGGTTCAACCGACTCATCCCCGGATATACTTGAGCAATATTCAAAAAGGGATTCCAGAATAAGAATCATTAGCCAAACCAACCAGGGTCTTGCCATGGCCAGAAATTGCGGACTGGACCATGCAACAGGAGACTTCATCTATTTCATAGACTCAGATGACCTCCTTAAAAGCCATGCCCTTGAAGACTTATACGGCAAGGCGGCTGAAATGGATTTGGATATGGTGATCTTTAAGCTCATAAACTTCATCGATGAGACTGGAGAAACCTTTTCCACCAAATACTATGACATGAAATTCCTAAAAAAGGCCGTCGGCGACAGGGTCTTTTACCACGGGGACCTGAAGCCTGAAGAGATTTACAGGGTTGCGGTATCCGCTCCAAGCAAGCTTTATAGGACATCACTGATTTCAGACATTCGCTTTCCCAAGGGAATGAACTTTGAGGACAACCCGTTTTTTGTAGAAGCGTTCCTGAGGGCAGAAAGGGTTTTATTTTATGACGAATACCTATATGAAAGACGCATCAGGGAGGGTTCCATCACATCAACATCCTCCAACAGGGGATTCATGGACTACATTGAAATTTCCGAGATGCTCATCGAGATAACAAAAAGATACGGACTTTACGAGAAATACAAAAGGGGACTGTATCTCAAGACCATAGACAACATTTACCTTTGGTACAGCAAGATAAGCGAAGAGTACAGGCAGGAATTCTTTGAAAAAATCAAGGAGTACTTCTCAACCAAAAGGGATGAATACTCAAGCGATGAGGAATTCACAAAGGGTCCCGAAAAGCTGAAAAGGATTTTCTATTGTGCCCTTGAGTGCGATACATATGAGGAGTATGATTTGGCTATTGAAAATTTCAAATCACAGCAACGCCAAAAAAAGAAAAGCAAATCTTCAAATCAACTAAAGGCAGATTCAACCAGTTCCAATGTTTTTAAATCCCTAAAAAAGATTAAAAGACTATTTAAAAACTAATTTTTATAATTTTTTAAACTGAATATTATTCATTATTTATTTTCATTCACACTATTTTTTTGAAAATTTATATAAACAAATAAATATCTTGAACTAGTAAAATAATTATGTAGAAAAAATTCTACATAGTTATAACTATTTCGGTGTTTTAAAATGAAAAGAAAGATAGGTTTTATTTTGGCTTTAGTCCTAGTATCTTTATTGGTAGTAGGTACTGCAAGCGCAGGTTTATTTGACTTTTTAGGTGGTTCCCCATCAAGTTCAGGCAATGACAACAGCACTTTCATTGTAGGATTTGATGCTGAGTTCCCACCTTACGGATATCAAGACGACAATGGAAGCTACACTGGTTTCGATTTAGACTTAGCAAAAGAAGTTTGTGAAAGAAACAACTGGACATTCAAAGCACAACCAATCGATTGGGATGCTAAGGATGCTGAATTAGATTCAGGTTCTATCGACTGTATCTGGAACGGATTCACTATTGACGGAAGAGAAAACGACTACTTATGGTCCAACCCATACTTCGACAACAAACAAATATTTGTCGTAAAATCAGACTCTGGAATTAATAGCATCGCTGATTTAAAAGGTAAAACCGTAGAAACACAAAAAGACTCTTCTGCATTAGCAGCTCTTGAAGGTGACAACAAAACCATTGCAAGCACCTTCGCAACTTTAAACCAAGTAGCTGACTATAACACCGCATTCATGGACTTGGAATCAGGTGCATGTGATGCTGTAGCTATGGACATTGGTGTTGCAGAATATGACATCAGTAAGAAAAACGATACTAATGCATATTCCATCCTAGAAGAAGCAATTACAACCGAAAAATACGGAATTGGATTCAAAAAAGGAAATGACGCATTGAAAGATCAAGTACAATCTACCCTCGACGAAATGTTTAAAGACGGTACTGTATTGAAAATCGCTCAAAAATACGGAATTTCCGAAGACGCTTTAATCCAACCTTAGATTAGATTAGTTAGAAGGGAGAATTCCTAATGTTATTAAGTAAGGTAATTGAACTATTGCTTGGAGGTATGGTTACCTCTATAGAAATATTCCTGCTTACTCTTTTATTCTCTCTTCCTCTCGGTCTGGTTATTGCCGGAGGAAGAATGAGTAACTTTGCTCCAATCAGATGGATAGCAAAGATATATATTTCTATAATGAGGGGTACACCATTGATGTTACAATTGATTGTGGTATTTTTCGCACCGTATTATGTGTTTGGAATTAATCTATCTGCTGATTATAGATTCATTGCAGTAATCATCGCATTTACAATTAACTATGCGGCGTACTTTGCAGAAATCTATAGAGGGGGAATTGAGTCAATCAATAGCGGACAATATGAAGCTGCCCAGGTATTGGGATACAGCAAACTTGAAACATTTTTCATAATCATTATGCCTCAGGTCATTAAGGTGGTTCTTCCTTCAATAACTAATGAAGTTATAACCCTTGTAAAGGATACTTCTCTTTCATTTGTTATAGCTATTCCTGAAATGTTTACAGTGGCTAAACAGATTGCGGCTGCAGATGCATCAATCGCCGCTTTATTGGTGGCAGGTCTGTTCTACTATATCTTCAACATACTTGTTGCATTTGTAATGGAACGCTTTGAAGCCAGATTGGATTATTATGAATAGGAGGAGTATTTCATGAGTTTACTTGAAGTTAAAAATCTTAAGAAAAGCTTTGACGATAATGTAGTTTTAAAGGATATTTCTCTTAACGTTGAAAAGGGAGAGGTATTGGCCATCATAGGTCCTTCCGGATCAGGTAAATCAACACTGCTTAGATGCATTACCGATTTGGAGCAGGAAGACAGTGGTGAAATCAATTTTGACGGAACATTCGGTTTGGTATTCCAGAATTTCAACCTGTTTCCACATCACTCAGTGATGAAAAACATTACCAACGCACCAATTCGTGTTCAAAAAAGGGACAAGAAGGAAGTTTATGAACATGCCCGCAAGCTATTGGGTCAGATGGGCTTGTCAGATAAGGAAGATGCATATCCTTGCGAGCTTTCAGGTGGTCAGCAGCAAAGGGTTTCAATTGCACGTGCTCTTGCAATGAATCCGGACATACTGTTTTTTGACGAACCTACATCAGCTCTTGATCCTGAACTGACAGGAGAAATCCTAACGGTCATCAAGGAATTGGCCGCTCAGCACATGACCATGGTTATCGTAACCCACGAAATGGCATTTGCACGAAACGTTGCGGATACAATCATATTCATGGATGATGGAGTGATTGTTGAGGAAGGAACTCCTGAAGAGGTATTTTCATCCGACAACCAAAGGATGAAGGATTTCCTTGGAAAATTCTACGATTAATTTTTTTTAATAATAATCCTAACTTTTATAGTCATTTTTGCCATATCATAAATGGATATGGATTTCAATTTTCTTTTTTTTTAATAATATCACATAAATATATTAAAGATTGTGACAAAAATAGTATTATCTAATAATAATTGTTATTGGGTGTTGATAAATGAAGTGTTCTAATTGTAACGAAGAAAATTCAGAGACTGCAAAATTCTGTAAAAAATGCGGTGCCCCTTTAAAGGAAAAGACAATCAATCATGGGGATATGATCAATTCCATGAATGACAATAAGGCAAAATCAGACAATACAACAAAAATAATCATCATTGCATTGGCTATTGTTGCCGTTGTTTTGGCAGGCGCATTCATATACCTATATGCATTTGGCGATTCAGGTGCAAATGACAGCAGCAGCAATAGTGCAGGTTCCGCAAGTCAGAGTTCAGCGCCTCAGGCAAACACAGAAACTCCAAAGACTGCGCAAAAGACAACTCCTTCAATGAGAATTCTGGGAGGAAGCTTCTCGACAGGCAGTGCTGATGCAGATAAGACCTATGCCCAAATCTATGTTGGTAAGGAACATGCAGGAGAAAGCGTAATTGTACAAATTTATTACTCAAGAGACGGCAGCAATCTAAACAATGGTAATATGGTACCGGCAAATGTACATTCAGATGGTTATCTATACATTTCAAGTGCTGATGCCTATAAGTATTATCCAGATCATGCTACAATCAATTTATATGATTCAAGCAGTAACCTTATGGATACTCAAAGCGTTTCACTCTCACCGACCAGTGGAACTCAAACATTTTAATCATATAAATCTTTTTTTTCTTTTTTTTAAATTCACATATGCTGATTTGAAATAAATAAATACTATCAAGTATATATAATATAGTATCAAATGAGCTGGTGGAATAATGATTTTTTCGGACTTCAATTTGGATAGGACAGACAAATACTTTTTTATTGTCCTGCTTGTTTTTGCATTTTTAAGCACATTAAAAATGACTCTCTTCTGTTTGGCGGGAGCAGTATTGAATCCGGATATAAGTCTTTATTTGTTAAGCGCCCTTAAATATGCGGGAATGGATTATTTCAATGTCGTAAATCCAGTTGACTTGTACTTCACTCCAACCATTTCCTTTTTGACTTCACTGCTCTTTAGGGCAGGTCTGGTTCATCACTCAGCAATTATAATCGTGACAAGCGTTTTTGCATTTTTCTCATATATAGGATTGTACATCCTTTTAAGAAACAGATTCAATCCTCTTTTAAGCTTGACCGGAGTATTCATTTACGGTAGCTTTTCACTTGTTTTGTTCAACATCTCAAAAGGCCTTATAGACATTCCGGCAATGTCAATCTCAATATGGATTTTGATATTTGCCATAATGGCCGTTGATGTAAATCCAAGATACTATCTGATTGCACTTCCGTTGTGGATTGTAGGATTTTTCGTCAAATACACCGTCGGGTTCATGCTTCCGGTAATATTGATTTATTATCTAATGAACAAGGATGTTTTCACTCTCCTTGACAATTTCATTCACGATAAAGGCATTATCAAAGAAACTGTTATCGATTACCTTAAATCAAGGGAGTTCAAGTATATATTGGCATCAATAATAATCACTGTTGCCTTAGGATTACTTATCTGTAAAACACTGATATTGGACTATGGAGGATCCCTTTCATTTTTAAGCCAATCCGCCAATACGTTCAATGGTTTTCACATATCTCCAAGCGCAACACATTATGACCCTTCAAAATCCGCATATCTGAAGGTGCTTCCAAAAATACTCTATCAGCAAAGGCCAGAAATGCTTGAACTTACATGCATGCTCTTTGCAATTATTATTATAGGATTCTTATTTAAAATTATCAATCTTGTAAAAAACAGAAACTGCATCATGCATTTTATAGACAATAGAGAGTCTTATAAAACCAGATATTATGGGGCATTGATGGTGGTTTTATTTGTCCTGTCATCATTAGGAATGCTTTATTTCTTCAAGAAGTCAAACCACATGTATTCCAATATATGTGCCCTCATTGCAATAGCAGTTGCATATTCCCTCACACAGAAATTAAACTTCAAAAACAGGAATGTGATTATGTTTCTGTTGTTTTTAGCATATTTTGCGGTTTCATTCATATTCATTTCCATTTATGAAATTAAGGTGTTCAGGTATTGCCTTATTTTTGTTCCTCCTTTCATTTATTTCATCGTATGGGGACTGGAGTCCATCATGGATGTCATAGCTAACGGATTCGATAAGCCTGACACATTCAAATCCAAGCTTTCAGATGAAAATTATTGCATTGATTTTTCAAGAAGGTCCGCCATAGTTCCAATCATCGTCATACTGGTGCTTTTGGTTTCAACAGTGTGCTTTTTTGGACCGATGGAAATGAACAACCAAAACGAACTCTACCCAGATGTGATAAAAAGAGGATTCATCAACGATTTTGAGGATGCCTGCGAGTTCATAAAAAACAATGACAGCGATTATCACAACAAGACATTTGCAACCACCAACCATTTTGCAAGAACAGCAAGGTGGTATCTAAATACAAACGTGACCCTATTCAATCCGGATAAGAACCACGTTAAGGATTATGACAATGCCACATACCTGATTCTTAACTCAAACAGGAATTATCACAATTACCATGTCATTGAAAGGTGCGGCGATTTCAATATCTATCTCCACAACTAGACAAAAAATCATTTTTTTATATTAGTTTTCCCATACTATTTAACATGCCAAAAGTATCAGTTATTATGCCCGCCTACAACTCCGGAGACTATATTGGAAAAGCGATTGAAAGCGTCTTGACACAGACATTGGAAGATTTTGAATTGATCATAATAAATGACGGGTCATGCGACAATACATCAGATGTCATAGAAAGCTTTGATGATGATAGAATCATCCTAATCAATCAGGAAAACCAGGGCCCTGGAGCTGCAAGAAACAACGCTTTAAAAATTATTAATGGAGAATACGTCATGTTTCTCGATGCTGATGACTGGTATACAACAGATGCATTGGAGAGCGCATACAAACATGCATCATTAAACGATACCGATATTTCTATTTTTCAGATAATCAAGTTTGACGGTGAAAAATACTCCGAAAACAGCTGGTTTAATCTTGACAATTTCCCTGATGAGTTCACAGGTAGGGTGTTTAACCCCCATGAATGCGGGGATTTTCTCTTTGACATATCCGTCAGCGCCTGTCAAAAGATATTCAAAAGGCAATTTATAAAAGACATTAATGCCAGGTTTCCAGAAGGCATCTATTTTGAGGACATGCCGTTTTTCTTTTACACTTTCCTTAAGGCAGAGAGGGTTTCAATATTAAAAAGGCATTTATATGTCAGGCAAAAGCATGAGGGCTCCATCACCGAATCCGTCGACTCCAAGTTTCTCGACACTGTCGAGGCAGGATGTATCTTGATGGACATCTTTATCGAAAATGATTGGTATGATATATATCTCTTTGATTTACTTGCCTTCAAAATCAATGGTCCTCGATATGCTTTAATTGGCATTGAAGAAAAATACAAAAATGAACTTTATCTATTAATTAAAAAAGACTACGAATCAATTAAATCAAGTCAATATTTTGATGACTATCTTGAGAATTTGGGTCCGGTGAAAAGGAAGTTCTTATGTGATATCCTCAAATCAAAAAGCTATGATGATTTCAGGACATTGAACCAGACAAAATCAGGGCCTGCAAAATAGCTTACAAGAATTGATGTCACTAAAATAATGACATATATCATTGTAACATCCAAAGGCATGAACATTAAAAAGATGACCAGAACAATTGCTGCAGACACATAGAATACTGTTTTTTTATTTGTGATGCTGGAATAGCTGAGGATTCCAAGAATTATTGGGACGATTATGATTGCCAGTATATACAGAATGGACATTTCAAGTGAAATCATGTCGTCGATAGGCATATTGAAGATGTACATGTAGAGATACATTTCAAGGACTGTCAAAAAGAATCCCTGAACGCCGCCACATATTGCCTGGGATAGGGTATGCTTTTTTAAAAGAACCCTGGACCATATGACTATAGGATAAAGTATTCCAAAAACGGCTCCGATTGGTCCCAAAAGCAATATCAATGCAGCAACCGGTCCGCTCAATCCTGTGGTGTGAACGCTTATTTTCCATTTGACTGTAATCAAAAGGACAACGCCGGTGTTTACGGCATAGCACAGTAAAAGCAATGTCAAGAAGTTGTCTGCATGCAAGGCAAGTGACACCAGAACCCCGATGAAATAGGAGACTATTCCTATGACAAGTGGAATGAAACGGTCCTGTCTGTTGGAGATGTCCTTGTCCGTGTTTAGCTTTTTTGCCCAAAACACTATGATTGCCATCGGAAGGATTGATGCAAATACAAGTGAAATCATCTCAAGGACTATGAATTTATTGAAATCGAAGGCTCCGTTTTCAAAGGACAAAACCACACATATTATCAAAAAGAGTGGAATTGTAATTATCGGAGGATTTGTTATTGTTGATATCTTGTCTGCCAGTCTTGTCTTGTCCATGAGAATATATTTATGGACTATAATATAATAAAGATTTTGCAGAAAAATGTTGCAGATGCAATAGTTGTCAATGCAACATTTATATATGATGAATGTTTAATAGTATGTTATGAATTCATTAGTTGTATATTATTCAAGAACAGGCATTACAAAACATGTTGGTGAAATCATAGCTGACAAAACAGATGGCGATATCGAAGAGATCATCTCAGAAGTTAACTATAACGGAAAGATTGGTTTTGCAAAAGCGGGAAAACACTCACTTTCAGAAAAGATAATAGACATAGGTGAGATGAAGCATGACCCTGCCGACTATGACGTCGTATATTTGGGATGTCCGGTATGGGCAGGAAAGGCTGCAACACCTCTGATTTCATATCTCAACAAAAACGAGGGAAAGTTCAGGGAAGTTAAATTCTTCCTCACCGCAATGAGCAGCGAGTTTGAAAAGGCATTTGCAGAGATGGAAAGCTATTCAATAAAACCTTCCGCCACACTTGGACTGACCACCAAGGAAGTCAAGAAGGATGAGTTTGAAGAAAAACTGTCCAAATTCATAGGATAGATACCATGTCAGTTGAAGAGATAAAAGACCTTGACGCAACAACCATTCCGGTCGGAAGGCTTCTCTACATGATCGGAAAGGGATACATGATCTATATCAACAGCAACATGAAGAAATTCGGAATAAATACAACTCAGCTTCATCTGCTCTTTGAGATACGCCAACAGTCAGACATCAACCAGGAAAAGATAGCTCAAAGATGCAATATCAACAAGGGGGCCGTTGCAAGGTCCATCAAAAAGCTTGAAGACAATGGATTTGTCATAAGGCAAATCGATGAAAACAACAGAAGGCAAAACAAGCTTTCACTCACAAAAAAAGGTGAGGAAACGTTAAACAAATCAATTGATGTTCTCAATAGATGGGAAAATGAGGTTATAAAGAAAGAGGGATACATAACAAAGGAACTGCTTCAGCAGATACTAAAGGAAATTGCAGTAAAGACAATGGAATTGAACGAGGAGGATATTGACAATGGCTAGCGAAAAGAGTAAAAACATCGAAATGATTACCGGAGACCCGAAAAAGGCAATCATCAAATTGGCAATTCCAATGATGCTTTCAATGCTTCTAATCATGCTCTATAATCTTGCAGACAGCATATGGGTTGCTGGACTCGGTTCCGATGCCCTTGCGGCAATAGGATTCATCACACCTCTCTTTATGGTGCTGATCGGACTTGGAAACGGTATAGGTGCCGGTGCAAATTCACTGATTGCAAGAAATATCGGTGCCAATGACCACAAGGGAGCAAACAATGCGGCATTGCACGGTGTCGTTCTCTCACTTATCGTATCACTAATATTTACCGTGTTGATTGAAGCTTTCATGGTGCCTATCCTTCAGTTCATGGGTGCGGGAGAAACGATTGGATATGCAATGGACTACAGCTACATCATATTCGGGTTCCTGTTTGTCTTCGTATATTCCGGTGTGGCTTCAGCCATATTCAGGTCCGAAGGGGACATGAGGCGTGCGACAATAGCGATTGCAGTTACAGCAATCATGAACATTATTCTCGACCCAATATTCATCTACATATTGAACTTTGGAATTTCAGGAGCAGCATGGGCAACAGTCATATCAGCAATAGCATCATGTGTTGTAATGAGCTATTGGATATGGGGCAAAAAGGACATGTACCTTGATTTGTCACTTAAGAACTTCAAATACTCTTCAAGAATAATGATTGACACACTCCAGGTTGCCATTCCTTCAACACTTGAAAACATAGTGTTTTCCGCATTGGCGATTATCATCAACTCCATGCTGGTATTGGCTGCAGGAACAATGGCAGTGGCTGTATATACCGCATCCATGAGAATCGTTCAGATGTGTATGATTCCATTGCTCGGACTTGGAACAGCAGTCCTGACAGTTGCCGGAGTGGCATATGGTGCACACAACTACAAGAACCTCAAGACTGCACATTCCTATTCAATAAAAGTGGGATTTGCAATATCAATCGCACTTGGAATTGTAATGTATGTATTCTCAAACCAAATCGCAACAATTTTTGCATACACCTCAGCAAGCGCATCCCTTGCACCGCAGATTGCAGCGGCATTGTCCGTACTGACACTGTTTGTTCTTGCAATTCCGCACGGTATGATGTCATCAATGATGTTTCAGGGAGTCGGAAAGGGAACATATTCCCTTATAATCACATTGGCAAGATCACTCATACTTGAAAGTGTATTTGCATACATATTCTGCTTCATGTTCGGATGGGGAGTGACAGGAATCTATGCAGGTGTCGTTTTGGGTTGTTTTGTTGGAGGAACACTAGGATACCTTTGGGCGAAGTTCTTCATAAGAAAATTCAAACAGATTTCAATCAGAAAATACACACCACAAAAAGAATAGTCCTTAGGGATTATTTTTTTATACTTTTTTTAACTAAATATTATCATGGAATTTGTCCTCAACAACAAACGCTATTCGATAATAAACCATGAACTTTACATCAACTATCTCATGGTAGACAGCTATTTCAGGCAGGACTATTCAAAATACCACTATGACATCACCTTTGATTTTATAGAGCCTTTACTGGATAGGGAAAAGATAGAATTCAAGGATATACTGGAAGGAACAAAGGTTCTAGAAGAGTTGATAGAAAAAGAAGAGATAAGTTTCATCCCGTCCGGTGTAAGGATTGACGAGCACGTAAACGGAAACTTCAAGATAACATACCAGGATTTGGAGTTCAAAAACCTGACCGTGGGAGAGGCCATTCCATTCCTGATAGCCCTAAACTCCCTTGTGACCTACAAGCCAATCGTCAGCCTGTTTCAGATTGAAGAGGAACTCAACCACTTTTTGGAGAAGTTCAGAAGCTATTCAGAGGAATAGTCAACATTCAATGTCGCCTTAGGATATATGAAACATGTTGAGGTCTTTTTCCAGTAGCAATTGTTGCATGTCTTGCATTTTACCTCGCCATCCCCTTCAAACTGCCAATCAATAAGAAAGCTCGGGTCTGCAACGAAAGGTCTTTGCATTGAAATGAAATCAACCTTTGTCTTGTTCAACACGTTGTTTGCCTGCCTTTGGGTCTTGATTCCCCCTCCCATGATTACGGGAATGTCAACATTGTCTATTATGTCATTGCAGGCGCTTGCCAAAATCTTCTTTTCATAGTTTTCACGTGAAAAGTACTGCGGTGAACGTGGACGTGTGATTTGAAGCGAATCGGCACCATGCTTTTCAAGCAGTTTGGCGATTTCAACAGTTTCATCCAGTGTCATTCCACCCTTTTGAATGTCAAATGCATTCAATCGGCAGTTGATGTGGAGATCTGTTGTCTGTTTGATGACCTTGATTATCTCTAAAACGATACGCAGACGGTTGAAAGTGTTTCCGCCATACTTGTCATCCCTTTTGTTGAAATATGGATTAATGAATCTGGTTAAAAAATAATAGTTTCCAAGAGCTATCTGAATGCCGTCAAAGCCTGCATAGTCGAATTTTTGGGCTGCAATGATGAAATCGGTTTGAATCTTTCTGATGTCGTCAATGGTAATGTCCTCGATGCGTACGTTCTGTTCGGCCTTTTTGTGGTACTGCACAAAGCCCAGCTGTGCAAATATCGGTACTCCATAATCGTGGACAAGATTTGTCAAATCCTGTGCCTCACGTATAAAACGGGCATAGTTTACGGTATTCGAATACTTGCTGAAGGCATCCTTAGGATAAAGTGAGAAAAGTTCTGTTATTATCAATCCGACACCGCTGGCTGCGATGTTTTCATATCTGTCATATATCTCGGGAGTGTAGTTTCCGGTCTTTTCCCTTTCGGATTCCCATAATCCTGTTCTCACAACACGGCTGTTAAGCTTAAATTCTCCAAACTGGCAATAATCAAACAAGTCTTTCATGATTATTAATATGTTAAAAGACCATATAAAAAAGTTTTTGAATTAAAAAAATAGTTGGAAATAGAGGAAAGACCTCTATAATCCGAAGAACAAGTAAATTAAAAATACAATGAACAATACCCATACCAATGGAGATAAGTCTTTGTATTTTCCGGTTGCAATAGCTACAATTGAGTATGTGATGAAACCAAATGCAATACCTAATGATATTGAATATGATAAAACCATCATGATGATTGTCATGAATACTGCAGCAACGATTGCAAGGTTGTCCCATTCGATGTCTCTAATTTGAACAAACATCAAAATACCGACAGTTACCAATGCAGCAGCGGTAACGGATGAGGTGAACAATGATAAAACAGTAGGAGCCAGGAATACTGAAAGGATGAATAATATTCCAGTAACGATAGCTGTAACACCTGTTCTTCCACCAAGACCAATACCTGTTGCACTTTCAACATAAGCGGTTACGGTACTTGAACCGAATATTGCACCGACAATTCCACCTAATGCATCACTGATAAATGCGTTGTTGATTCCTTCGGTAGTTCCGTCATCTTTAACGTATCCACATTCTTTTGCAAGTGGAATCAGGGTTCCTGTAGTATCAAAGAAGGTAACGAATAATAATGAGAACAAGATCATAATTAAGCTTGGAATGTTCTTAAACAGTTCAGTGAATCCGGACATGAATCCTCCAAATACGCTGAAGTCCAAATTAAAGGAAACCCATGTTTTTGGAATAGCAGGCATGATTGCATCAGGAGCTGTGAATCCAACTAAAGTAAAGATGACTCCAATGATTGCAGTAGCGAGCAATCCTAAAAATACTGCTGCCGGAATCTCACGTACGTATAACGCCAAAGTGATTACGATACCAATCAATGCAAGCAATACTGGTGGTGAAGCAAGGTTACCTAATGTAACAAGAGTTGATGGACTGGCAATTACAATTCCAGCATTCGCTAAACCTAAAAATGCCAAGAAGAACCCGATACCGGCACCGATAGCCAGTTTCAAGTCTTGAGGAATTGCATTTAAGATAGCTTCCCTTAATCCCACTAAAGTGATTATTAAGAACAATACGCTTGATAAAAATACTGCAGCGAGTGCTGCTTGCCAAGAAAGACCCATACCAAGAACGATAGTATAGGTAAATAATGCGTTCAATCCCATACCAGGAGCAAGACCAACCGGATAATTGGATAGGAGTCCCATGATAATACATGCGATACCTGAGGCAATGGCGGTTGCTATAAATACTCCTTCGAGTGACATTCCTGTTTCAGATAACATTCCAGGGTTTACTCCTAAAATATAGGACATTGCAAGGAATGTGGTTATACCTGCCAGGATTTCAGTTTTAAAGTCAGTTTTATTTTCATCTAACTTAAAAAATTTATTTAACATATAATACCTCATTTTCCTATATATTATTATTTAAATCGTTATTAAGTAATAAAGTATTCGATTATTTTTCACCAAAAACAACAATTGATTTGAATATATTCGAAAATATCCGATTTTTCTAATTAAACATTCGATTAATTAAGGGGTTATTGAATAACATCAATTTAAATAATTATATATATTTAGTTTTACAAATGATTAGTCAATGTTTAGTTTTTTATCAACCTTTTTAATTGCAGTCGCTCTTGCCATGGACGCATTCAGCGTATCAATGACGAAGGGTTTTACCCAGAAGGATTTGACCGGCTCACAAATCATATACTATGGATTGTTTTTCGGTGGCTTTCAGGCCCTGATGCCGATTTTGGGATACTTCTGCGGAAATGTGATTGCATCAATCGTCGCATCACTTGCTCCGATTGTAGGGTTTGTCCTTCTTTTGGCAATCGGATTGAACATGATACGTGAAAGCCTAAGCAGTGATGATGAGGAAATAAACGACTATTTTTCATTCAAGGAAGTTACATTGCTTGCAATAGCAACAAGCATTGACGCATTTGCCGTTGGAATAACAATTGCACTCATCAAGGATCCAATCCTGATATCATCATTCATAATAGGTGTGGTTGCGTTTGCATTCAGCGTAGCCGGAATATTCATAGGTAAAAAATTAGGCAATTATGTGGGTGACAAGTTCCAGATACTTGGTGGTGTTATCCTTATTTTAATTGGAATTAAAATATTGTTGGGATTGTAAAAAAAAAGAATTTTTTCACCGGCATTAAAGCCAGTGAATATGTTTTCATCGTCTTCTGTATCTTCTTCTATATCTCAGCACCACAATGGTATGATATGCGAAGAATGCAATGACTGCAATGACAATCAATATTATGGAATATATGACCATATAGTAGATTGTATCCATGAATCCGCCTTGTGTTGACGTATCGTTTCGCTCAAATGTCACATTTCCCATTTCCTTGTATTTAGGAGCTATTGGAATGTCTTCAGCCTTGATGACTTTTCCTGTGAAATTGACATTGTCACATAATCCTGCTGTGCTCATTCCAAACATTGATCCGTCATCGTTTGAAACATATGCCTTGGTCACGTTGGCGGTTTCGTTGACGACCTGGAAATCGAATGTGGTAACGTCCCTTCTTGTAAGACCGAATCCATCTGAAATTGCCAGGTTAACCATTGCCCCAATCTTATCTGAGGTATTCAGGTTGAGGTTTCCGGTTCTCATGAAACCAATCTTGTTCGGCAGGGAAACGTATTGGCCAGGTTTTAGTTTTCCTGTGAAATATGTGTCTGCAGTTGCAATTCCGTAATCTCCGTCAGGGTCCTTGATTACGAAATGTCCTAATCCGTAAGCTGCCTTGATTGATTGGATTTCCTGTAATGTTGAATTGGAGATTTTGCCGGTTTTATTAATCATGTTACCTGTTATCTCTTCAATTCTTTCATTATCCGGACCGTCATCGATTCCACCGTAACCGATTACCCATCCGTCATTTGTAACGATTACCTGACAGAAATATCCGGCGCTTGTCTTATACTGTTTGAGTGCTTCCTTTCCATGCCAGTTTACCTTTTCAATATATATGTCAGCGGCATTTCCGGCATCTCTTCTAAAGGAGATAATACTGTTGTTTCCGTTTTCCTGTAAAACTACTGAGCAACATCCTGTCATGTCTGTTGCATCATTATCTTCTAGAATTTTCTGTATATCAAAAATATCGTACTGCGTGTCATCTGCACTAACAGCGATTATTGATGAAAAGAATACGATAATGCTTAAAATTAATATGATCTTTTTTAAATCCATAAAATCCTCGTTAATATTTTTTTAAATTAATAATAAGTATCAATATAATATATATGTTCATAATTGATATTTAAATATACTTATAAAAATCGATTATTTAGGAATATTTGTAATAATGAAACAATATTTGACAAAATAATTTTATAATTCTTGAATTATGAGAAATGGAATATTTTTTCAAGGCAGTAATTCAAAAATACTTGTGATATGACATCTCAATCCTGTTGATGTTGCCCGTGTGTGGACATTTTTGCAGTGTATTTTTCATATTTTCTTTAGCAATTTAAAGAAAATAGTATATTTAGTTAAGCCCATATATATGTAGTAGTCAATCCAATAATGTTTTGTAATTTGGAGATCGTCAACGTTGAAGCTAAAAATTAATAATTTCCAAGAATTTTATAAAAATTAATAAATTTTATAATTTTATAGGATAATAAGAAGCCCATTTGAACTGTAACAGATGTAAATATTGTTGATTAATTCAAATCATATAATATATTTTAATTATTTCGTTAGAAGTTTTAATTGATTCGTATTTTCGTTAAAATTAGCTTAAAATCATTATTTTTTGCGGAATTTGTGTTAGTGTGATATTACAATAGTCGGAAAAGTATTTCCGTATATAATACTACTTTATGTATTAATAGATAAATATATAAAAATAGAGATTATATATAAATATCTATTGTACCTATTAATAGTAATAATAGATATTTAAGTATTATAGTAATAATAGTATTATACTACTTTAGGTATTATCCTTATTTCTGTATTTACTATTAATATATTAATATCTATTTTCTGTAAATACAGAAATCTGTAATGTATATATTATACCACTAATGCTCAAGTAATATTGAGAAAATAGTAAATATCAATAACTCCATATATATCAAGCTAGTGAAATCGAGTATTTTCTTCAATTTTTAATGTTTTTTTATAAATTTCATGAAATTTAATAAATTTCAGCGACGAATTTTAAATTTAATAAATCTTACAAACCTGTAGATTACAAATGCCAATACTGCAACGAATACTGAAAAGACCACCAGAATAATCAGTGTGAAAAGCCTGATGAACGATGAGCTGTTTTCATTTTCAAAGGTTACGGAACCTATTTTGATGTAATCCGGAGCCAAAGGAATCTCTTCTCCCTTAATGAGAGCATCATTGACGTAAATGTCATCAATATAAATTGAATTGTCTACACCTACAAGGCCACCGTCCTCATTTGAGGCGTAGATACTGGTTGTATTGTTATTTTCTCCCAGCTGGATATCATATGCAATTATTTCACGCCTGTCGAGGCCATACAAATCAGACCTGGAGAGATTATTCATCTGCTTGATGTCATCCTGCACGCCAACGGTTATATTGTCTCTTCTGGAATACTGATAATCATTTGGAATGGAAATGTACTCACCGGGAGCCAGTGTTCCTGTTTTTAGTTTATCGACAGTTGCAAAACCGTAATTTCCATTAGGAGCTTTAATGACAACATGTCCTTTACCATAAGGCTCTTTAAGTTCTTGAATTTTCTTCAATTCAGATTCGGAAATGGTATTGTTGTCATTGATCATATCTGCAGTAATATTTTCCGCTATCTGATTGTCAATGCCGTCATCTGTACCGCCCAAACCGATTACCCAACCGTCGCTTGTGACGATTACATGGCAGAAATAGTTATTGTCTGTCTTATATTGCTTAATAACGTTGTGTCCATGCCAATCTACATTTTCTATGTGAATATCAGCATCCAAATCGCTATCCCTTCGATAAGACATCACGGTTTCATTTTCATCCACTTGCCAGATGATGGAACAGCAGCCAATCATGTCGGTTTCATTGGTATTTGGGGAATCTGCAACAGCATTATCATGTATAAATGCAGAATATGTCCCAAATAATAAAACAGCACATAAAAATATTATCAATACAAAAATTTTCTTATTAAAATTCATATAAACCAATAAAATTACATTTTACATGAATATATTGGAGTATATGATATTTAAAATTATTTCCACTCCCATTAACTGTTAAATCTTTGGGAATTCAGCCTTAGTTTTTGTTTCATTTGCTCACGGTCAATGTGGATGTACTTGTCTGTTGTCTGTGAGTTTGAATGTCCCGCAATTGACTGTACCTCAGCAACAGTAAGTATTTCGGCATAATGGGACAGTGCTGTGTGTCTTAGGATGTGAACGCTGACATTTTTGCCGTAGTTTACAGGACAATCTATCCCTTCTCTTTCAATTCTTCTGTCACATTCATGAGCGTATTTCTTTACGATATCCTGAACTCCACGCTTTCCTATTCTGTTGCCTTTGATATTGGTGAATAACTCTTCACGTGTAGCCTCTTCAGCCGCCTTGTTTCTTTGAATTACAGGCCTATAAACGTCATGGGTGTTTTTCCTAAGCTTTGTGATGCGGTCCATCATCATGTCATTCAGGCTGACAAGTGTATCGAAAGTAATGAAAGTGGTTCTGTCCTTCAATTCACCTTTTGTGGTTTCTGCCCTTAGATTAACATCAATGAACTCATTAGTGTCACTTGGAAGCATATAAAAGCCGTTTTCATCGAGAGGCACTTGAATATCATCCTTGTTTAATAAGACAAGTTCCTTTAGCCTCATGCCGGAATCAATGAATGTTCTGCAAATCGCATAATCTCTTGAATTTCCACTTTGATGGATTGTATCTAAAAAGAAATCGCTTTGTTGCCAAGTTAAAGAGATTTTTTCAATTCTTTTTTTAGCGGTTTCAGGATCTTCCGCTTTAACTTCAATGATATCCTTCATTTTGATTGGATCATGCTGGATTTCCTCCTGCACATCTTCGGAGTTGATGAATTCCAGAATGTTCATCATATATGTTTTAACGGTTGTTCTCTTGTTTCCACGTTGTTTTAAACAGTGCCTACGATAATGTCTCAATTGTTTTTTAACGTTGTCACTGTTTAATTCGTCCACTCCTTCAGATTCAAGGTATTCTATGAATTTGGATATATTGAATGTTTGTTTTTTGATGGTTTCCTCAGTTAAGTTTTTTACTTCTTGCTTTTCTTCTAAGTAATCATCTAGGTAGTCTGTCAGCTCATCGACTTCAATCATAAGCTTTTCGCCTCCTAAATTTCTTTACTCAAACCCTTGTTATACTATTTATTTTTTTAGTATATAAAGACTTCGTATCTTTTCATTTTAACTGTATATTATTACATAAAATATACGTTCTCTTTATATATAAAATTTGGATAATTTGGAGTTTCTTTGGGAAGTTTAGAAAGTGCAGTAAGACACCTACATCAAGTGGTTGAAATATGGTGATTTCGTTAATTTTTGGATTGGTAATAAAAAAATTCAAGTTAGTAACAAAAATTTATTTCAATTTTTCACAAGAAAATTCTAATAATTCTTATCATGAAAAATAGTAATAAAAATTTAAATATTAGTAATACTATATTGTTAAAGGTAATAGAAATCTTTTAACTTAAAAAATAACTTACAGGATGGATAAAAATTTTAAAAAATTTTTTCATCTTAGGAGGGTTGCCAATGATAAAGTATGTTGCATTACTTTTAAGTGTGTTAACACTTATTGTTTGCATTATAGATTTGTCGATGTAACCCTTTGAATACAAGTTGTTGAACGCGAAAGTAAGGTTCTTGACGTATAAGAGTTCACCCTCGGAAGTTCCATAATTCTCCCTTACTTTCATTAAATATGAAATTACAAAAGATTTATATGTCTTAAAAGATATAAGAATTAACACGAATATATTTAATATTCGAGAAGGGTAAAACCTTCCTTTAAACTGTAAGTTATTATTGTCTAAAAAGGTGATGGTTTAGGAATATCCTAAACTATTTAGACAATTCTAGTTTTATTAAGTATTTTTCTTATTTTTTATTTAAGAATTTTCTTATTTTTTATTTAAGTATTTTCTAGAATATTCCATAGAGACAGAAATGAATCTTTTCCAATCAATATATCAAAACCGGAACTGGTACAAACTTTAGATTATTATAAATACTCTCAATTATAAAAATAAAAATGATTAAAATGAAAAGGATAGTTAAGATTTTGCTTGCCATAGTAATACTGCTTTTTATTGCCGTGGCAATTGCAACATTTACACAACAACATGACACTCAAAATTTGGAAGAATATGCAACAGTAATCGGAAACAACTCCAACGGTACCGTTTATAAGATTGAATGCGGCAACAGCTTTTCCAGTGATACTGCAGTAGTGATATTGGGAGTTCACAGTCTTGAAAGCGGAATGCATAACGCTACATACGATGCGATAATGAACTTTACCAAAGACAACAGCCTTAACCGAAAGTTCATAGTATACTTCATCAAACTCAATTTCAATGATAGCGGAATGGATACCGGCGATTACAACACCAATAGGCATATGGGGGAACTGCTTGCATACGATTATGTCGTTCCGGACATTGATCAATATGACCCTTATGTCATCGTTGATGTTCATGAAATGGAAGACTATTGGGAAAAACAGAAATATGTTGGTATCTTAGACAACAAATCCGCAACAACAGTGAAATATGCCAATGCTATTGGTGATTGTCTGAATTTCCCTGTATATACCTTCAAGAGCGGCACTTCACTACAATGGGTAAGCATGCCTCTTGCAGAAAAGAACCATACTGTGTTTTTAGTTGAAGCCCCTCAAAAGTACACTCAAAACCAAAAAGAACAAATCGCAAGAGATATGGTTAAAGGTATTGATAGTTTACCCATTTGATTGAATTAACTATATTGTAGGGTCAATCATTCTCTAAATATTGTTTTAAGTAGGTTAAAAACAATGAAAGATTTTAAGTTTTCCATAATTACGGCAATATACAATAGTGAAAGATATCTTGAGGAATCCATTGAATCGGTGATAAGTCAGGATATAGGATTTGAGGATAATGTCCAGCTTATTCTTGTAGATGATGGAAGTACTGACAAATCCAGGGATATTGCCATAGGATATGGGAATAAATATCCGAACAACATACTTGTTTTAACAAAGAAAAATGGGGGAGTCGCAAGTGCCCGTAACTTGGGCCTGAAACATGTGGAGGGAAAACACGTCAATTTCATGGACAGTGACGATAAACTGTCACCAAATACACTGACGGCCGTTGAAGAATTCTTCAAAAAGCACCCGGACGTTAAAGTCGCATCAATTCCCCTAAAGTTCTTTGATAAAAGGGAAGGTGACCATTACCTCAACTATAAGTTTGAAAATGAGGGAATAATTGATTTGGATGAAAAATATGACTATCCCCAATTGCACATCTCATCATCATTCATTGAGTTTGATGCATTGAAGGATTATGAATTCAATACAAGTCTCATCAACGGATCAGATTCGGAACTCTTGACAAGAATACTGATTGATTTAAACAGGTATGGCGTTATAAATTCAACATGTTACCATTACCGAAAACGTCAGGACGAATCTTCTATCATGGACACCGCAAAAACATCCAAAAGATTCTTTACAGAAAAAATGAGGCTGTACTATAAAAACATAATCAATGAATGCATTGAAAAAAAAGGATTTGTCACACCATATATTCAATATTTAATCCTGTTGGACATTGGTGGAATCATAAAATCTCCTTACTTTGACGATATATTCAATGCAAAAGAGGAGATAAATGAATTTTGGCAGTGTTTGGATGATATCTTCAGTTATATTGACATTGACATCATATTGAATCACAGATACTACAATCATGACGTGAAAATGTTTTTAGTGTTTTTGAAAACCAAGGAATTCCACACCCAAATCAATCCAAAAAAGCATAAATTGTGGTTGAAATCCAATGATATCGCAATAAATAGAATGCACAAGCATAACATCTACATAAAATCAATAGATATAGAAAATAAGAACTTGGTATTGAACGGATATTTTTCAAGCAACTGCAAAACTGAAGCCATTCGCATAACCGCTGTTCTAAATAACGGTGAAAACTATTCGGCACAATATCTTGAGAAAGAAAGTTATATAAAAAGATATTTGGGCATCAACTGGAAGTTTAAGTATCATTTCCGTCTAGAGATTCCATTGAACTTCAATGACTTCAAGTTTGAACTGATTGTTGAATATAGTGAAGATGACAAATATATCGATGTATTCAATGACACAGTATTGAAGGAAACATGCAATATCCCTTCAGAAAATGACACAGCTTTAAATAACACCTATAATATTACCTTTGATAACAACGAATTCCATCTGATTAAGAAATCCCTCAAAAGCAGGGTCAAATCACTTTTCCAATAACCTTTCCACTTCATCCTTGTGTTCAAACAGTACGCAACCACCTTCATGATCATCCATCAGAATTCCACCATCCCTAAGAGATTTGAAGAGATTAGAATTCAGAGCTTCAATAAGGGAAGTGTCTCTAACATTAATGTCTGAATATGGGGAAGCGGGACAAGGTTCGGCACCTCCATGGGAATTGATATGGAAAAATCCCCTACCTGCAGCCAAACATCCTCCTGATTCCTTTTCATCTCCCGGAAATGACATGAACAGCATGTCAGGATACTCTTTTCGCAAACGGTCAAGTTCATTTGACAATAACTGCCTTTCAGCATCGCTTGGAGCCAAACCAATCGTATTTTCATTCATTGGAACATATTCAATATAGAATATCACTTTGCATCCCAAATCATGCAGCTGATTGATATATTCGTTGGAAATTAGATTGGTCAGATTTCCTTTAGTAAAGGTTAGTGATGCTCCAAAAATTATGTTCTTTTTCCTCATCACATTCATTGAATTAATCAACTGCTTATATACTCCTTTTCCTCTTCGAGAGTCAGTTACATTCTCATCCCCTTCAATGGAAAGTATAGGAACCAGGTTTCTGTTATCATAAAGCAGTTTCATATAGCTATCGTTCAACATGGTGCCGTTTGTAAATATTGGAAAGAGAATTTCAGGATGTTTACTTGCATTTATTATGACGTCCTCCCTAATCATTGGCTCTCCACCGGCAAGGACAATGAAATTTATTCCAATTTTCTTTGCCTGCCCGAATATATCATCCCATTCATCGCCAGTTAGCTGGTCCAATGGCTTTTCATCATTGCATGCATGATTTGCCCTTGAGTAACATCCGGTACAATGAAGGTTGCAGCTGCTTGTAATGCTTGCAATTAAAAAGACCGGAATGTCTTGGCCCATATCGCTATACTTTTGCCTAATTTCTGTGCCCTTTTTGGCATATTTGGAAAATTTTAGCAGATACAGACTTTCCTTTGGATTTTTTAGGGTTGTGCGCACCGCATCTTTGACTATTTGCTCTACACCCACAGCCAGATATTCCTGGAGATTGAATTCATTTGCATTCATTCTTTCACCTTCACGCTATCCAGGAGGAATTTTGCATGTTCTTCGGCTTGGCTAAAGAAATCTTCAAGGCAGCTTTCAGGAATGTCATCATATTTTGCAGTGATTTCCAAAAGAAGATAAATAGGAAAACTGTAATACTCCTTGGCCAATAGTTCGGGATTGTAATCCTTTTTGATTATTCCTTTATCCTTCAGGATAGTGAAAAACCCTTTCCAGAATATCAGTGGCTTTACGAGTATCTCATCCTGGAAAAATAGCCTGATTTTTTCATTATAGTGCATTTGTATGAATATCAGTTTCCAGATTTTAAGGTTTCTTTCTTGTGAAAACATTGTCTTTATGGCTTCTGAGCCCATATGATAGAATAGCTCCGGATTTTCAATCAATATTTCATTATCCTCTCTCAACAAAAGCTCTTTGCTGTTAAGCAATTCATCATATTCAAAAAGGTTTGTTAGATGATCAAATATATCCATCAATATTGCTTCCTTGGATGAGTAATGACTATATATTGAGCTTTTTTTTATCCCAACTCTTTCTGCTATTTCATTTAGTGAAACTGAGTCATATCCTTTTTTTGAAAATAAATCTAGTGATACATCAAATATTTTCTCTTTAGTATTCATATTTTCCTACCTACCGTTCGTTAGGTATATTATTCAATTAAAGATATATAAAGTTAACTGATTTAAAAAGAAAAAAAGAAAAATAAAAACCATTGCTAAGAATGGTTAAAAATTGTTTAAGCTCCGTTGACAGCTTGGACTTCCTTGTAGGTTGCATACAATGAATAGATCCAAACAATGAATACGACTATGCCGAATATTGTGGATACATACCAGAACAACAGATATATTATCACTGCCGCAACAGCCAATATTATACCCTTTTGCATATCTCCTGCGTATATCAATCCTAATCCTGACCATAGGAATGAAAGAATCAATGCAACAATCATATTTTTCTCAGCCATATCTTTACCTCCCTTTTTGATTAAATATATTATTATATTAAATTTGACATATTAAAATATTAACGTTGAACTGTTCATGATTTATGGCAATCCAATCCAATAACTATATTATTTTCCATAGATTAACTCCATAATTAACTTAGTTAAATTAAATAATATACCCATTGATAAAGTATTTTATATTTAATGAACATAAATAACAATGTTAGTTTTTTTATTATTGAATTTGGATTGGAGATTATGAATATCGAGAAGCTGGTTGGCAATACGCCAATGATTAAAATTGACTATGAATATGAAGGCAAACAAGGTAGCATATATACTAAACTTGAATATTACAACTATTCCGGAAGCATAAAGGACAGAATTGCTTTGTATATAATTCAAAAGGAAAAGGAATTAGGCAATCTTGCTGAGGGCCAGACAATTGTAGAGGTTACCAGTGGAAATACCGGAATAGCATTCAGTGCAATGGGTGCACTTTTAGGCCATGAAGTCCATATTTTCATGCCTGATTGGGTATCTCTTGAGAGAAGAAAAATCATTGAAATGTATGGTGCCACTGTTCATCTCGTATCCAAAGAAGAAGGCGGATTTAAAGGAGCCTTAAAACTTGCTGAAGAGTTTGCCATAAACAACAATGCATTCAGACCACTCCAATTTGATAATCCATTAAACGTTGAAGCGCAATATAATACAACCGCCAAAGAAATCCTGGATGCCGTTCCCGAAATCAATGCTTTCGTCTCAGGAATCGGTACCGGAGGAACATTGATGGGAATAGGCAAAAGATTAAAGGACAACAATCCTGATTCCAAAATATTCGCACTCGAACCATCCACATTATCAATCCTTAAGATGGGAATGGAAGAGGGATCCCACATGATTGAAGGAATAGGAGATGACTTCATTCCAGGTATTGTAGAACAGGATTTGATAGATGATATCGTTTTGATTCATGACTGTGATGCAATTAACATGTCCAAAAGAATAGCCAAGGAATTCGGTTTGGGCATTGGCATTTCAAGTGGTGCAAACTTCCTGGCCAGCGTTATAATGGACAGCGATAATTTGAACATTGCTACTGTTTTTGCTGATGACAATAAAAAATACATAACTACCAAACTGTCCGAGGAGATTGACGACAATCCAAAACTGATTTCCAATAACATTAAACTTCTTGGATTTGAAGTAATCTAATTTTATATAACTAATAAAATCATTGCGGGATAACCATGTATGTCAGAAAAGCCAATGTTGAGGATTTAAATGAAATTATGGACATCTACAAAGCTGCACAGGATTTCATGATAGAGTCCGGAAATCCCACCCAATGGGGACATTCCTATCCAAGCCGTGATTTGATCAAGCAGGACATTGCAGATGGAACATGCCATGTAATCTGTAAGGGTGATACTCCCCACGGCGTTTTTGCTCTTTTAGATGGTGATGAACCGACCTATGAATACATTGAAAACGGCCAATGGTTAAACGATGATATGTATGTAACAATACATAGAATTGCAAGTGATGGCAAGGTAGGCGAAATATTCAATTGTGCTGTAAGATATTGCAAGAGTCTATGGGAAAACATTAGAATAGACACTCACAAAAGCAATTTAATAATGCAGAAATTGATTGAGAAAAATGGCTTTCAAAGATGCGGCACAATATATGTAAGGGACAAATCACCAAGAATAGCATACCACTGGTGTGCAAAGTAAGTTGGCTTCACTTAATTATTAATACATATAGTTTTAAAATAATATTAAAGGTGTTTTAATTGGAAATCGGCAACATACAAATTTTAAAATTAATTTTGGTACTGATTGTTTATTTGGTTTTAATTCTAGTTATAAATTTCATTAATAAAAAAATAGATTTTAAATCCTATAAGATATTAAATCCCCAGGAATATTTCCCAGATGAAGAGATTCATTCTTTAAGGCAATTATTTTACCTGATAATGATGGGATTGTTTTTTGTAAATATCCTATATTTGCTGATGACCATTGGAACTGACGTATATTATCTGGCCCTATTTGACATTGCCCTTTCATTATATGTGGCTGTCAGCCTGGATAAAACATCCCTAAAAAATAAGATTCTAGCCTTCTTATTGATTCCTCTCGGTTCCTTAACCTACGTCATATTTGGAAACACTCTTGTCGGACTCTTGGATTTCATTCATGTGCCGGTATACATGTACATGATAAAAATATACTTTGATAAATTTAGGGAGTATACCGAGTCCAATGGCCTTGGAATTGCAATATTATTGCTGTTTACAATTGTTTTTTTAAGCTTTTTATTTACTCAAGTTGCAGAATCTGTAAATCCACTGGATTCACTTGTCATGGTTTCAAATGCATTTACAAGTAATGGATATGCCGTTCTGGGAAAGACCATTCCCGGAAAGATAGATGGAGTTATTTTGGTTTGGAGCGGTTATATATTATCAGGAGTGGGTACAGCTACCCTGGCCTCTGCAATCCTAATAAGGCATTTTAACAATAAGATTGAGGAATATGATGATCGCCTCAGAAAAATGGATGCAAAATTAGACGAATTAAAGGGTCTAATCAAAAAGGATTAGATTTTTTTAAGGACAAATGAGTTAATGTCAACAGACAGACTTTTGGAAATAGGATTGCATTTGGCGCAAAGGAGTGCGAAGACATCTTTTTCATTCAAGTCCATTTCAGTCAATCCTTCATAATTCGCCATACCTTTGGATATGATGAAACTGCTTTTTTTGAATATTTCTTTGAACTCATCCGAAAACATTTCCTCTACAATTCCACCCATGTCGCTTCCGACATCAACAATATCTGCAAGTTCATCCAAACCAGCTTCAACAGCCTCTTTTCTTCCGGCATCATTGACTATCGGAGAGCTTATAACAGCAACTGTCACATCAACATCATAGCTTTTTATTTTTTCAATTAAAAGTCTGTCAAATACAATTTCACCGGCATTGTCAACTATATACAAAACATTATCATGAGCATTCAATGCATTATCCAATTCATCGATATCATTAATGCTTAGGGTTCTGCCCAGATTCTCCTTAATCAATGCCTTGAAATCCGTATCAATATTATAAGCTCCAAAATCAAGAATGTTTCCAACTATGGATGCTTTGACATAGGTTTCAAGGCAGTCATCTTTCTTTACAATCTCATTAACCTTAGGAAGCAAGGACAATGCAATCTCATTGCTTAATTCCTTTTGCTTGAAATATGCATCTTCACAGTTAGTTTGTTGTTTGATGTATTGGTTGACTTCAGTTGCTATCCTATTCGGCTGTGCTTTGTCATTGAAGTTTGTGGCCATATGAACCATACAGTGTTCCATAAGTTCAAACTTCAGTTTCTCATCTTCGGTTGAAAGGTCAATGACCTCCTTAACCTGCCTCAATATACAGGGTCCGCATTCATAATAAGCCTTGATTGTATCACGACCTAACTGATCTTCAAGCTGTCGATTGATTTAATAAGCTCCAGCATGTGGGCATCCTTAATGGACTGGGAAATGAAACTGTTTTCCTCAAAATAGATTGCAGGAATTCCCTTTTCATTCAATGGAATAGTAAGGTAAGGTCCGCTTGTTGTGAATTGAGGATCATAATAAGAAATGTTTTGAGTGTTGTTTGAAACGATGCGGCCATAGCTTTCACCTGATGAGCCTTCAACCGGACTGAATACGAAGGTATTGTGCTCACCGTAAGCCCCTCCATGGGCATGGATATCGGCGACAAACTTATAGCTTCCGTTTACAATTTCAGGATATACATATTTTAATGCCAAATCCTGTCCTGTCTGTCTTCCAGGCTGATCATCGGGCAGGAGCTCGCCATATTTACTGAAATCCTCACTCACATTAATGATATAAACATCATAGCAGCAGTTAAGGTTGTTCATTGATTTGAAGATTTTGAGAAATGTCTTGTGTGTGTCGTTTTCCAAAGGATGAACACCAACCACATATGCCATTTTCTGACCATCTGGATTTCCAAGATTTCTTATGACCTCAACACTACCGGTGGAATCATTTCCAATGATTTCATGGGTTATTTCAGTTGCGTTATTAGAACCATTGTCATGGCCTACCTTAATCTGGTCAAAGACAAAGACACTAAAAACAATAAGTATTATTAGTATTGCAATAAAAAAAATTCTTTTTCTAATCATTAATCATAATTTTAATCTTTAAAATTTATAAGCTTTAGGAAAAATCGAGATTGTCAATCGCATGAATGAGTTCCAGCATGTGCACGTCCTTTTCGCTTTGTGGTGCAAAGCTATACTCTTCAAAATATATTGCAGGAATTCCCTTTTCATTCAATGGAATTATAAGGTAAGGTCCGCTGGTTGTTGAATCCGGAGAGTAATAGGAAATGTTCTGTGTGGAATTTGCAATAACATGCCCATATTGGCCCGCCAATGACTCCTTAACTGGGCTGAAAACAAATGTCTTATATGGATAAGCGCCTATGTTGGAGTGGACATCGATAGCGAACTTGTAGGATCCATTGGCGATTTGGGGATAGACATATTTCAATGCAAGATTTTGTCCGTTTTGCCTTCCAGGACTGTCGTCTGATGAGCCATCACCATAATATCCAACGTCCTTTGTTACATTAATCATATAAATGTCATAGCAACAGTTCAAATCCGTTAGATTTGGCAATATCTTGAGCAATGTTTTATGTGTGTCGTTTTCCAAGGGATGAACACCGATCACATATGCAATCTTTTGACCATCAGGATTTCCAATGTTTCTTATGACTTCAACAGAACCAATAGATTCATTTGCCAATATTTCATGATCTTTTAGGGAGTTGTTGACAGTTGTTTGATTGAGCGGGGTGGAAACGCTTATGATGGCCATGCTTATCGCTAAAATGACAACCAATAAGATTAAAATTAGAATGTAATCTCTCTTTATCATGATAATCCGAATGTTAAAGCCTTAAATCAATGTTTTAGAACTTATAATGGATATTGTGCAGTTTGTACAGACAGACTGAACTGCTTGAAGGGAATGCATATATCATATAGTCAAGCTCTTCCAATGTTATCTTCTTGTTGATGATGAATGCAAACATGTTTGCAACGTTTTCGGCATCTGCGGCATATATCTCTGCACCTACAATCTGAAGGTCCTTGTCTGTGATGACCTTTGCCTCAGCTGTCCTGTCGTTTTTAAGCTCCAAGGAATATGAATTACCGTATCTGATTGTGTGAACATCATATTCATCACTTTTTTCAGCTATATATGCCGGCACTCCAACGGTTGCAATTCTTGGAATAGTGTATGCCACTGCAGGAACAACAGGATATGTGATTTCATCGGCCTCGCCCAATAACTCTTTTGCAAGATATTTTGAATGATGAATAGCCACCGTTACAAGCTTTGCAATTCCAGTGTCTGCAACATCTCCTGAAGCGTATATGTTGGGAACTTCTGTCTGCAGGTGTCCGTTGACCTTAATTCCCTTGCTGGTATATGTCAAGCCTACATTTTCAAGGCCAATATCCTCCACATTTGCAGTTCTTCCCATTGCTGCAACCACATAATCTCCTGTAATGCTTTCGCCATCATCTAGGATGACCGTAAATCCATTTTCATATGCCTTGTTGTCTATTTTAGCTTCAGGATCTCTTAGGTATTCATCGGCATTTTGGGCTGAAGCAACATTTAGAACCTTGGCTTCAGGATTGTCTATTTCAACATTGCTTATGACTTCCTTTACTGTATGGTTAAAGTGGAAACGGATGTTTTTTTGCTTTAAAATGTCTATGACCTTTTGAACATATGGCTGGTGGAAGTATTTCAGAGCCATATCTCCTCTGATAATCACATCTGCCTCGTGGCCTGCTTCGGCAAGAATTGATGCAAATTCCATTCCTACAAATCCGGCTCCAATAATGATTGCATGTTTTGGAAGCTCTTCAATGTCAAGATAGTCAGTGCTGTCATGGAGATATTCCTTACCCTTGATATCTGGAATTACAGGTTTCAATCCTGTGCATATGACGATTTTGTCGGTTGTGAACTGCCTTTCGCCAACCTGGACAGTGTGTTCATCGATTATGATTCCCTTTCCGTGGGCTACATCAAGGTCATATTCATCGAATTTGCCGTCGAGAAATGTTGACATTCCGGCTATTCTTTTTCTTTTAAATTTCATCAAATCAGACCAGTTCACATCAAAATCGCCTGATTTTCCAACGCCTTCAAAGTTATCTGCAAGAGCCTTGATTTCATATGGTGCATCCAAGAGTGCCTTTGAGTTGCATCCCCTGTTTGCACATGCTCCGCCATATAGGCTTTCTTCAACAATCAATATCTTAAGCCCAGCTTTTCTTAAAAAACGGCCACCTTGCCAGGCTGCATTTCCACTTCCAATATAAATAACGTCATAGTCCATTCTTTAACCTCAAACTAATATTTGTTAAAAAAAGAATATATAAGTTCATACTGAATTTATTTAAAAAAAATAAAAATAAAAGATATTATCATTCATTCAATGTCCAATAACATCTTTTTGGAGAAACGATAGTTTCATCCTTTTTCAATTCTTTCATGATTTTGTCGACTTCCTTTTTCTCAACGCCTGAAAGTTCACTGACTTTTTTGGCGTTTAAAGGTTCTTCTGAATTCTTGAATGCTTCTATTACTTTTTCTTTGTTATCCATAGTATCACCTATAAGTCTAATCCCTTTTCAATCATCTTTTCTCTAAGGGTTGCCATCGCCTCTTTGACATCGCTTTCAGCGACCCTTTCAATTACACGTTCATTTTCCAAAAAGCGGTTCTTGTATTCCGTCTTTTTGTCATCGTCTATTATATCCACGCGGGTGTAGTCAACGAGTGATTCCAAAAATGAGTATAATCCTCGGTTGAGGGCTTTTGCACCCTTCTTATTTATTGTAATCTTAATGTTTTCGGCCAAGACAATGTAGCTTTTCGCACCTTCATTTACATGATCCTTTTTTGCATCCATTTCTTCTATTGATTTTACAAGACAGATGAAGTATGCATCAGCGTTTTTAAGATATGCGATATCGTCATCCTTAACCAGTTCAAGATTTTCCAGATTCCCGTAAAGTGCATCGGCATATATCTTGGGATTGTCAGTTATGTTAATGACGAATAGTCCAGTCTCTTTGATATTGGCCAGGGTTTTGCTTCCCTCAAAAATGCGTGCTGCAACATCATAATCGTTAATACATTTAACGCCTATTGGAGCTGCGTTCATCTCACCATCCTTGTTCATGGTGGTGTAGATTGCCTCATATCTTGCTCCGGGTTCCATTCCAATGCTTTCCAAACTAAAAGACATGTACTCACCGATGTTATTTTTATCGATTTGGCTAATTAAATTTTGTTATAATTGATGGATATCCACATTACCAATATAGTAATGAGTTTGAATAAGGTATATGAATACAAAAATTAATAATACTAATTATATGAAATTTATTTTAATATTTAAAAAAGATAATTTTAATACTGACATGATTAATGAGGAACTATTATCTTCAAATTATGCTCCCTCATTAGTTTCACACACTTACATTAAAAAGGAATTCTCAAATTTTATTATTTACTTATATTTGTATGATGAATTGATTGATGAAAGAAAAAATTCATTTAAGTTTACAAAAGACAACATTGATTTTTATCTTAATAATGCAAGAATACCACGACTTCTGTAAAAGTCGTGGATGAATTGCAAGATGGGTGTACTTATATTAAATAGGATTTTTAAAGGGTATTTTCTATTTTTATCAGATTTTAGTTTGTTATTTTTGTGTATTT
>JAFRFD010000159.1 GCA_017434525.1 Methanobrevibacter sp. | reverse complement strand
TAGAATCTAATGACAGTGTTGAAATAATGACTAAAGGTGGCAATTTATCAAACGCCTGGATAATGGTTAAACACGGAAATTAATAAAATGAAAGGATGTGAAAAGTATGGCTCAACAAACAATAAATAACTTGGAATCTGCTGCTACAGTAAGAAGTAAACTTAATAGTAACTTTACAGATTTATATAACAATAAATGTGCTACTTCTCACGCTTCAGTTAATACTACTTATGGTGTTGCCACTGGTTCAGTTTATGGGCACGTTAAGGTTACGGCCGCAAATGGTTTAACTTTAAATAGTGGTACTATTAGTATGAATGCTGCAAGTACAAGTCAAATTGGTACTGTGCAGTTAAATGATACTTTGACTTCTACGTCTACTACACAAGCATTAACTGCTAAGCAAGGTAAATTACTTAATGATAGTATTTCAAGTTTATCTAGTGGTAAAGCACCAACAAATCACGCTTCTTCGGCTACTACTTATGGTGTTGCCACAACATCAGCATATGGTCATATTAAAGTAACTACCGGTAATGGTTTGGCATTATCCAGTGGAACGCTATCTATGACTGCTGCGAGTACAAGTGCTGCTGGGGCAGTACAATTAAATAATACATTGACATCTACTTCAACAACTCAAGCCTTAACTGCCGCACAAGGTAAAGAATTATATGATAATAAAGCACGAGCTTATTATGGTAGTAGCGCGCCAAGTAGTGGTACAGGCAAAAATGGAGATATATATTTCTTAATATCATAGGGAGGTGAAATAAAAAATGGCTAGTATATCAGAATATTCTTTAACAAATACCGGAGCAGAAGTTCAACAAGCAATTACTGATGCATTAACAAATTTACCTTATTTAATTAATCAAAAAGTTAGTGTAACAGACGTTTTAACAAAGACAAATACGACTGCTTATACTCCAACATCAGCATATCATCCAGCAACAAAAGCATATGCAGATAGTTTAAGGCCAGAAATAACTGTTGGTACTACAACTACTGGAGCCGCTGGAACAAATGCAAGTGTTGTTAATAGTGGAACTAACACAAACGCTATTTTAGATTTCACTATTCCACAAGGAGTTAGAGGTTATAATGTAGGTTCTGTTTCGAGAACATCAGGAACTGGTGCTCCTGGAACTACAGATACATATACAATGTATTTAAACGACCCTAGTACAACATCAATAGGAACATTTACTGTATATAATGGTACGGATGCTTCTATATCTGTAGGGTTAAATAATGTAACAGATAGTTCATTAACAATTACAGGAAGTCCACTTACAAGTAGTGGAACAATTAATATAAAACACTCAAATTCAATTACTGCGCAAACAACTCAAGCAGTATATCCAATTAAAATAGATAGATGTGGGCATATTACAAGCTATGGTAGTGCTGTGTCTATTGGAGATATGTTTAAAAATGTATATGATACAAATAATAATAATATAGTTGATAGAGCGGAACATTTAGACAATGGTTCTGAACAATTATATTTTGACATTTCATAAGAAAGGAGAAATAATTAATGGCTTATGTAACAAGCGCTTCTTATGGTGGTCGTTATCTAAAATTGGAATGTTGGGAAAATGCAACTGATGTAGTTCAAAATTATTC
>JAFRFD010000158.1 GCA_017434525.1 Methanobrevibacter sp. | reverse complement strand
TCTGATATTAACACTGCTTGTGGCAGTGATGTGACTGCTTCTGCTTGTGGTTCTGATATTAACACTGCTTGTGGCAGTGATGTGACTGCTTCTGCTTGTGGTTCTGATATTAACACTGCATGCGGATCAGATATCACCACTGCTTGTGGTTCAGACAGATTTTAAGATTGTTTCAATCTTAAATCTTTTATTTTTTTATTATACTATTTTTTGGAGTTGTTTTTTTATGGCCGATTTTTTTGCATTTCAATGGCACATCCTTGACGACTGCGATCAGCGATGCAAACATTGCTATATTTTTTCAGAGGAAAACGACAAGGAATTAATAACAATGAAGTATGAGGATATGAAAATTGTTTTGGATAATTGCTTAAAATTCTGCCGGAAAACAAACAGGACACCATATTTCAGCATTACTGGAGGTGATCCGATTCTCCATCCCGACTTTTGGCAATTGCTTGAAATGTTGCACGAAAAGGAGATTCATTATTCAATACTGGGAAACCCATTTCACATTACTGATGAGGTTGCAAAAAGACTTAAAAGCTTAAGCTGCAGACAATATCAACTGTCTTTGGACGGTCTAAAGGACACTCATGACTATTTTAGAAAACCCGGTTCGTTTGACATTACATTGGATAAAATCAAAACCCTGCAGGATGCGGGAGTCAGGGCCAGCATCATGACCACAGTTTCCAAGACAAACCTTGATGAAATTCCTGATTTGATTGATGTTGTTGTTGAAAATAATGCAGGGTTATTCAGTTTTGCAAGATATTGTCCGACAAGCATTGAAAAGGCGACACAAATGACTCCTGAAGAATATAGGAACCTTTTAGAAAATGTATGGCAAAAATACAATGAATATAAAGACAGCAAAACATTTTTTACACTAAAGGATCATCTATGGACATTATTCTTATATGAAAAAGGGTTATATGAGATTCCGGAAAATTTGAATGATGATGTTGTCTATGACGGATGCAATTGTGGAAACAGTCATTTGACAATTTTACCGTCCGGTGATGTCTTTGCATGTCGCAGAATGGACAGCAAGGTTGGAAATGCATTAAATGAATCAGTATATGATATTTTCATGGGTGATGATATGGATGAATACAGACAATTTGAGAAATTTGAAAAATGCAGCAGATGCGAATTGCTGAGATTTTGCAGGGGGTGTCCTGCTGTAAGCTATGGAACAACCCATGATATGTATTCGCCAGATCCTCAATGCTGGAAAGAGGTGTTATGATGAAAGCAGTTGTTTTGGAGAAAACTTGTAATGCGGATGAGCTGGAAGTTAGTGAAGTTGAAATTCCTAAAGTTAAGGATGGTTGGGTTTTAGTTAAGGTTCTAGGCTTTGGAATTAATAGGGCTGAAGTAATTTTAAGGGATTATGAAGCTGATGAGGATTATATTGAATTGCCTGTAATTCCAGGTATTGAATGCGTTGGTGAAGTAGTTGACTCATCAAATACTCGATTTAAAAACGGTGATAGGATAGCTGCACTTATGGGTGGAATGGGAAGAAGCTTTGATGGGGGATATGCCGAATATGCTTTGCTTCCTGAAAAAATTGTCTTTAAAATTGATGAAGATGTTTTTGACAAATTGACATTGGAGGAAATAATAGCAATTCCTGAAACTTATTTCACTGCCTATGGGTCTTTAATGTCACTTAATCTTGTAAAGGAGGACACTCTATTAATCAGAGGAGCAACATCTGCACTGGGACTTTCTGCAATTCAGCTTGCAAAACCAATGGGATGTGAAATATTTGCAACTTCCAGAAGCGAGGAGAGATTTGACATATTAAAGTCAAACGATGCTGATGAGTGCTTTGCTGATGATGGTTGTTTGGCTGAAAGATTAAAATGTGATAAAGTATTGGAACTGATTGGTCCTAAAACTCTTGAAGATTCAATGAAATGCCTTAACAGTGGAGGAATATGCTGCGTTACAGGTGTTTTGGGAGGTATTGAGTATATGGATGAATTCGATCCAATCAAGATTATTCCAAATGGCTGTTATCTCACTTCTTTTTTCAGCAATTATCCGACACAGGAGATAATGGACAGTCTATTTGATTTCATTGTTGAAAATAACATTAAGCCTGAAATTTCAAGGGTATTCTATAATTTGGAAGATATTGCAAATGCACATGCTTTGATGGAGTCAAACATGGCTCAAGGAAAGATTATATTTAAATTGGAGTAGTTTATATGGTTACTAAAGAAGAATGTTTTAAACAGTTGAGGGAAGTGATTGATGCAGTTTTGTCCACTGTTGATGATAATGGCAATCCGCAGTCACGAATTATTGATATAATGCATATTGAGGATGACAGGATATATTTTTTAACCGGCCGTGGAAAGCATGTCTATTCAGAAATCATGAATCATCCCAAAGTCAGTTATCTAAGCATGAAGGACAATAAATCCATCAGAATTAGTGGTGAAGCCCATAAATTAGACAATCAAAAATATTGGATAGATTTGATATTTGAAAACAATCCATTCATGAATAACGTTTATCCAGGAAATGCAAGATATATTCTTGAGCCTTTTTGCATTGAGGATTATGAGATGGAATTCTTTGATTTGACACAAAAGCCGATTTTCAGACAATCCTTCAAATTCGGTGATGCTGAAATAACAGTTAAGGGATTTGAGATAACTGATGAATGCATTGCTTGTGGGACTTGTCAGGCAAGTTGTCCGCAGCAGATTCCAGTTTTTATTGGAGATAAGTTTGAAATTCCACAGGAACATTGTTTGCATTGCGGATTATGTTACGAAAATTGTCCGAATGATGCGATTGTTAAGAGAGAGTAGTTGATTCATTTCATCTAAATTCGGATTTTTCGTGTTTGTTATTTAATCAATCATGTTTAAAAAGCATTATATCAATTTTATATAAGTTGGGATGCAATATTCTATGTGTGGGGGCGAAAAGTACATTATATTTTGTATAGTATACGGGCAATAAGATTTTACAATGATTTATGGCTTTTATATATTTTGTTAGAGTTAATAGTTGTTTTTTCTTATTTTAAATTAATGTTGGATATTTTTAGTTTAACTATTTAATATTTATTTTTATAAAAAGTTTTTATAATAATGATTTTTTTGGTCTCATGAAATAATCAATATGCCAATTAAAATCACATTAAAATAAACCCCAAATCAAAAAGGTTTAATTTAAATAGTGGAGAATATTAATTAAAATATATGGGTAAATCAAATAATTATACAAAAAATATTGCCATAGCTGAAACAAAAACATTTGCTATTCTATTGGTTATTTTTTATCATTGTATGCTTTTTTATAAAAATCCAAGTCCTTTTTGGCCATTAAATGCAGGCATTGCTTCACCTGGTGTAATTACATTAACAAC
>JAFRFD010000157.1 GCA_017434525.1 Methanobrevibacter sp. | reverse complement strand
GGGTAACTTGGCAAACACAAGTATTTTTCACTACTATATGCCCCCTCCCCTGGAGGGTCAGGTTACCTCTGAATGTGAAAAAATTAAATGAATTTAAATAGCTTAGATCTAAAAATAAAGAGCTAAAAATCATTTAAATTTTTTCGGTGAGGTAACTTGGGTCTCAGGTTACCTCAAGTTACCAAAAGTTACCTCGCAAGTTACTTTATTTATTGACCTCCTTTTCACTTAAGTTCGGATATAGGAATGTTAAAAACTTATCAAACTTAACTACCATAACTTTTGTAGATTTGGGTATTTTAACGGATTTGTATTCCCAGCCTAGCAATTCAGCAATTCCCTTCACATCATAGCACACTTCATCTGCATTCTTCAATGCCTTTTTAAGACCGCTTGTAAAGCAGACATAGTCAAGGCCATCTCTTCCATGATGAAGCACTATATAAGGTATTAAACGCTCATTGATAATGTTAAAGACACGTTCATAAAAGTCATTTGAGTCTTTAACAGAATCTGTGAAATAGTCATGATATTTGATTGGATATCCGTCTTCTGCTGAATAGACCTTAATGCTTTTGTTGTGCTTGTTGATCTCGTCAATGAAAAACATTCTCAGATATTCTATTTCTTCATCGTCCAGATCTTCAGGCGTTACTGATTCGGCAAATGTCAATAGCCAATCAGGACATTCACGTTCACATTTGGCATATGCTCTTTTGATTAGTTCATTGCTTAACTCTTGCCAAGGTAGTCTCAACAATTCTATATCCTCGTTAATTTCATTTACCACAAAGTCTGCAAGATACTTCAAATGATGAAACAGACAGTCTTTAGGAGAGTCCATTTGGAAATGCTCCATAAATTCCCTTTTCTCATCCTCTGTTTTTTTCTCACTGTGAGTATACATTAGCTGAACAAATCTTCTTGTCAAACCTTCGACATTAGGCAATGGACTGTTGGATGTAAAAGACAAGGTAGATAAGGCAAGGATAATAGCTAAGTTCCTTCCTTCATATCTGCGTCTTGCATTTGTCCTTTCTACACAGGTTTTCAATGTTTCCGCGCAGCTTTTGCAATTGAACACACCGACAGGTTCATTTATGATTAATCCAAATGTGGATTTTGATATTTGAGCACCTATTCTTGGAACGGTATCAAATTCAGATCCTCCAATATCTGTTTCACTGTCAGGTTCACCGTAAAAGTAAGCTCCAATACGGGCAAGAGTAGTTTTACCGCTTCCACCTTTTCCAAAGTGAAATATGTATGGGATCAGGTTCTCCAATGGTAATCCCATCTGCTTTTTGGCAAAACCGAAAGGAACTATCATCGCATGCTTAAGAGTTGTTGCCAGCTTTCCTTCCTGACCTTGGAAATAATTTCTTAAGTCTTCAATCAAATCCAATGCCATATTCATTTTGTTAATGTCAGCTTCTTTTAATTCAAATTCAACTATTGTCAGACTTTTGGTTTCATCGTTATAGTAGAAACCGGGAGTTTCTATATCATTTTTCATGATTGCCAAATCGTTTTCAATAGCTATTTGAATTATGCCTGGAAGTACTTCCTTGAACTGGTAACGTGAAAGAACATAACCGTGTTCCACTAAATATTGTTCCATTTCAACAATGTTCATGTCTTTAGTGTGGAAATGTCCCCCTTCTATTGTCCTCCATTCAATGCTGAAAGTTCTTCCCGCTTCGCTTATCGGATTGTCATGTATTGTAATCTTCAGTGGATAGCAAAGCAATACTCTGGTATAATCTGCCACTTCATTTCCCTTTTTCCATTCGATTGTTTGTGTAGTGACTTCATTCTTTCTGTAGTCCATGACAATGTATTTGTTGGAGCCGGTTTGGAGTTTGTAAATCTTGTTTGTATCATATGGTATGATTGCCCTATTTAATTCACGTCCTACCAAAATGCTGGTCTTTTTGTCATATTTATCTGAAATGAATCTTTCAATGCCTTTTATTCCACTATTTGGATTTTCATCGCCCAAATAAATGTCTTCGAAGAGTTTAATGATTTCATCTAATGATTTCTCATGAGAAGGAAGTTGGTTGTATAATTCTCTAAGAATTTTTTCTACAACTTCTGGGTCTGTACCCTGCAGATAGAAAGCACTGATTATGTTTTTAAAGTATGTTAGCTCATAATCCGGTTTATAGACATTGCCGATAGCTTTCTTGATTTGTATAGCTGAACTTCCTTCACTCATTTTAATTACCTATACCTGAACGTCCCTCACAATGAAACTATAGAATGTGTAGGTTCCGGATCTTTCTTTGACTTGAATTGTCATTTCACTTAATCTGTTTACGAATTCACGGTATTCGGAAAGATCAACATTTCTTAAAATATTGGATTTGCCGACTGAACCTGCATTTTCCAATTCAAGAATGCTGGTTAGGAAATCAAATAATACACTTCCTTTTCTTACGTTTTTGTGAATGTCTCCATCATTTTTAAGATTAACATTGATTTCAACATATATTTTGTCTGCATCCTGAAAAATGTATAATTTGAATCTGTTGACTGTTTTTTCTTCACCGTCGTCATCGAAAGTGAATGATGAGACGGAAGCCATTTCAGGCCTACCTCTGATTAGGGTTCCATCTTCAAAGTCTTTTAATTCTGCTTTTTCATATCCTTCCGGAATTTCTACAATTTCTTCATAATCCAATTGTGTACCTGTAAATATTGTCTGTTTAGTGTTTTCAAAGCTCATTTTAATTCTCTCCTAAAAATATTAAAAGAGGATTTAGCTATCATCCTCTTTTAGAAATTTTGATTGTCCTGCAATCTTTTCAGCTGACATTTCTTCTGCTGACACTTCTCCTGCTCCAATGAGTTCAGCTATTGCACGGTTTGTAGCACGTGTCTTTGCAGTTGACATTATTGTGTGGTCTGAGACTTTGTCCTTTCCTTTCTCGGACCTTGAGCATAGTGCATCTGATTCAACGCTGCGGCCATTTGGAAGTGATGCTCTAACGCAGTAGTAGGCTTCTCTGACTCTTCCCATTTTTGTTCGCTCAATGTCACGATCCACTATTTCGGTATCGACATTGAATGCACGGGAGAGCTTCTGCCATGCTGACTTTTTCTTGAAGTGTCTTTTCACTTTAACGTAGTTTCCGTTTTCATCTTTTTCCTTAACAATTATTTCCTGATAGTCATTGTCATTCAATAATCCTTTGCATAGTCTCTGATATGCGTCCCATTGCTCAATTGCAACATCGACATCAGGGACATTATCGACTTTGACTATTTCT
>JAFRFD010000156.1 GCA_017434525.1 Methanobrevibacter sp. | reverse complement strand
TAGTTTTTCTAGTATTGTGCTTAGGTTGAGTAATGTTTTGATGTCTGATGTGTTAAGTCCTGTTAGGTTTAGTTTTTCTAGTATTGTGCTTAGGTTGAGTAATGTTTTGATGTCTGATGTGTTGAATCCTGTTAGGTTTAGTTTGTCTAATATTGTGCTCATGTTGGAATCAAACAATGAAACAATGTCAGTGACATTAACTCCTAAAATACTAGTCAAATTCAAGCTATCTGCCAATGAAGTTATATTGCCTTCAAAAAGAGCAGTCCAATTTAAATCATTCAACACTGAAGATATGTTGCCGTATTTTTCACCAAGGACAACATCCCAATCAAAATCCTCTAAAAATGATGACAATCCAGTAAAATTACCTTTTGAAATTTCAGTCAAATTAACTTCTAATATTGTATCTTTTTCATAGAGTCCATCTAAGTCAATTGGTATTGGAGTAGGGTCATCTATACCAATACCTAAAATAGTTGGGTCAAGTAATAAAGTTGAACCTTCAGAAGGTTTATTTTCTAAGAGATTGTTCAAATTAAGAATTGCTGTACTATTGCCCGCAAGATTTATGCCTAAACCTGGAAGATAAAGTACTAAATATGAATTGTCATTGGTATTGTTTCCACCTAGCAGACCAGATAATCCAACTACTAAATATGAATCGTCATTGGTGTTATTTTCACCTAGGAGACTGGATAATCCAAGTACGAGATATGAACCTTTGTCAGTATTGTTACTAAAATCAAGAACTAAATATGAACTATTAGTATTATTTTTACCAAAAAGACCGGATAAATCAATAACTACTGAATTATTGCCCATGCCATCTTTACCATAAAGGGCAGTCCAGTCATAACGGTTATTTGATGTACCTTCTTTAATGATTTCATTTTCTTCAACATTTACGGTAACAGGTTCGTTTTCACTTTCTAGTGATAAAATTTGCGAATTTCCCGTATTGTTTTCAATGGTTACTGCATCAGAAACATCTTCAATGGCAACAGATTCTTCGAAATCTGCCGTTGCAATGGCATCAGACACATTTTCTGATGCACTTGCTGCACTGATGGCAAGTAATGAAATAAGAACAATTGAAATGATCATCAATCCATTTTTTATTTTCATTTTTCTATTTTCCTCCTATATTTTACAAATTTATTATTTATACTGATTAGTATTTTTATTATTTAAAATATTTATATTTTATTTAATGCTTTAAGGCATTCGTATGGCCTAATAAAATGTGTTTCAATAATTTTGTTTTCACTATATGATGTTTTTGGAATGGAATTTGATGTAGTTTTTAGTATTCAATTTCTGTAATGTTTTGATTGAACAATTTTTAGAATATCAGTTTATTATATTGTATATTTTTTACATATTTTTTTATATTTAAAAATCATTAAAAAATTTTCAAAAAACTGCAACATTTAAATACTACTTCAGATAATCTAAGATAGGAATTTAGTGAGGTGATAAAAAATGCGTAAAATTACTATAGCTATCTTAGCTTTAATCGTAGTCGCCATGTTGATCCCTGTTGGATTTTCAGGCGAAGTAAATTCCGTTGTTGTAACTTATGGTGAGGCTACTCACGCAAATTCAAACTATAAATCAACCGTTGATAATTTCTTTACAAACCAAGCTCATGTTGATTTAAACAGTGCAGAATCAAAAATCATCAGCGCTAGTGATGTAAATAAAATTTCAACAGGCATAACAGGTAAAACTTACAGTTCAAATCAAATATTGTCCTCAGCACTCTTGGATTTAAATGACAATGACAATCTCGAAGTAAGCGTAGACAAATCAAAAATCACTACAATTACTGGGGATATGTACATTTCAGCTTTAAAATCTGCTGGAATCACAAAAGGTCATGTATATGTAACTAGTCCGGTAACTGCCACTGGTGAGTCAGCTCTTGCGGGAATAATGAATTCATATGAAGCAGCTACTAATGTTGAAATTCCCGAAAGCGTAAAAGAAGCAGCCACTGATGAAATCCACACACAAGCAGAAATCGTGGATAACTCAGGTGTCGATGCGGATAAATTGTCAAAATTGGTAAATGATGTAAAACAGGAAGTTTCAAAAGATAATGTTACAGATCACAACACAATTGTAAATATAATCAACAATTATGTTCAAACAAATAACATTAACATTACAAACACAGACATTGAAAACCTGGCGGATTCCATTGAACAAGTGCAAAATGTTCAAGGGGACGTGAACTACTATAAAGGCCAAGTAAGTGACTTCATGGGCACTGCTTCAGATAGTGGCTTTTCACTTGATGGGCTTTTGAATTGGATTAAATCATTTATAAATGGGATTTAATTCCCATTTTCTTTTTTTAAAATTGTATTTTGAATGCATAAATATTATTATTAAGATGTTACCATATTAATAATAAGGTGCGTTCATATGGTTGATGTTATAAGAATTTGTCCTAACTGTGGAAATAAGATTATAGGCAAGGATGTTGAATTTTGTACTGAATGTGGGTATGATTTATCAAAATCAATTAGTGAAATGAATAACTCTTCTTCTAAGGGATTCTTTGATAATTTAATCGAAAAAACAAGTTTCCCAATAATAATATTTTCCTTCATAATATTTGGAGTATTTTTGTTTGTTGGTTCAATTTTTTGGGCATCGTTCATTGCTAGTGGTTCGATTGACCTTATAACATATTTATTATTAATTATTGTATTTTCAGTATTTTTTGGAGGAATATTCATTGGATACTTTGGATGTAAGGACAATTCATATATTGTTCCTAATTTTTCAATGTATTTGGGAAGTATCTATGCGGTTGTTCTCTGTGGAATAGGATTGATTTTCACATTTTTGATGGGTATAATTTCTGCTTTAAGTTCAGCTTTTTCTGGATCTTCAAGCACCGCTTACTCCAATTCTTATCAAACTTTGACTCCATCATATACTCCTTCAGTTGATTTAAGCTTTATTTTTAAAATTATATTATTCATTTTCTTAATTCCAGTTGCGGCCTATTTTGGAGTATATTTAGGTTATATTCTAAAAGAAAATATTTAATTTAATCATTTTTGATTATTTTTTTCCCTTTTTTGTCAACAGTGATTAGTGGTATTGATATCAATGAATCATTGTATTAGATTTAATGGAGCAGTAATTTCTGTATAATAAATTATTTTGTTCAGTAAGTTCCTACATTAACAAGTCAAAATCGTTAAATTCAAACCACTTACTATATATACTAATTAAAAACATACATTAAATCATTAATAGATTGATTTTAGTTAAATGTAGGTTTGATATTATGGTTAGATTTTCACAAACTCTTGATGATAGGCAAGCAAGAAACAGAGAAAAACCTAATGAGCAACTTAGGGAAAATCCTTATTATGCTCCTCGTGAAGAAAGACAGCCACGTGTAGCTCAAATGAGGGATGATAGATTATATTCCCAACCGCCAAAACCAGTTTATCAAGAACCTGCCTATCAAAGACAAGATAATTTCTACAGACAACCTCAAAGACAGGAAGTCGATGAGATTATCTATGAAAGACCGGTCATCGAGAGGGAGTCCATAAAACCTGACATATCCAAACCAGAATTGAAATTCCCGGCTGATCAAAATATTCAGTTTGGTGTTGAATACTCTCCAAATTCAAAACCTCCTGTCATAGGTAAGAACTATACCATAAGGTCAAACTCAATTATTTACAATGATGTGGTTATTGGAGACAACTTCAGGACAGGCCACAATGTGGTCATTCGTGAAAACACCAATATTGGTGATGATGTTTTGATTGGAACAAATACTGTCATTGAAGGGGATGTGATTATCGGAAATGATGTCAGCATCCAATCCAATGTATATATTCCAACTAATTCTGTAATTGAAGATAATGTATTTATCGGACCTTGTGCTTGTTTTACAAATGATAAATATCCTGTAAGAATCAATTATGAACTTCAGGGACCTAAAATAAGGCGTGGAGCTTCAATTGGTGGTAACACTACATTCCTGTCCAATGTTGAAATTGGTGAAGGGTCCATTGTTGCTGCCGGAGCTATTGTAATACATTCCGTTCCGCCATTCTATTTGGCTATCGGAACTCCTGCACGTATCAAACCACTTCCTGATCACTTAAAAGTCCCTAATAAATTTTAATTTCAAGTTACATGGTGGTTACAAAAAGATTATATATTGAGGAGATTAAATTATGGCTATCTATAAATGCAAAATCTGCGGATACACTATAGATGAAGACAACTATGAAGAGGGGCTAAACATTCCTGCCGGCACCAAATTTGAGGATTTGCCTTCTTCTTTTAAATGTCCAAAATGTAGAATGCCTAAGGCAATGTTTGAAAAAATTTAAATAATTTTATATATTACTATTAATTAAAGTAATATTAATTATAATTTAAAGGAGTTTGTTAAAAATGGCAAAATTTAAATGTAAACTTTGCGGATACACAACTGAAGAATTTGATGAATTACCAGAAGACTTTAAATGTCCTATGTGCGGCGCAACCGCTGACATGTTCGAAAAAGTAGAATAGAGGTATTAAAATGGCTTATGTATGCAAAGTATGTGGATTTGTCTTAGAAGAAGATGAATTACCAGAAGACTACACTTGTCCTGTTTGCGGCGTACCTGCAGCAAACTTTGAAGAACAATAGTTCTTCATTTTTTTTTAATTTGAGGATGTGACACGAAGTCACAATTTTTTCTAATTTTAATTGACTTATTTTTCTTTAATTTTATATACTATGAAGTACAATCTTTTATTATAGATATAAATATTTATGGTTGTTTTATTCATGGTTTTAAAAGATGATAAT
>JAFRFD010000155.1 GCA_017434525.1 Methanobrevibacter sp. | reverse complement strand
TGAAAAATAAAAATTTCTTAAAACTGAAAAATAATGAATAAAAATTGATTTTAATGGAAATACTGGCCAAAATACTATGCAAATTGGAAAAATAAAGAAAATTAAAAAATTACGGATTTATTGACAAAACCCTTAAAAAAAGAAATTAAAAGAGATTAATTAAATCTCTTTTAGTAATTTTTTATTGTTACATAAGCTATTTGTCCAGCGTAAAGCACTTTACCATTAAATTTGATTTTTGCAGTGAATTTACCTTTTTTAGTTAATTTGTTAATTTTGAATTTAGCTTTACCATAAGAATTGGTATATGCTTTGTAGGTAACGCCTTTAACTTTAAGGGTAACTTTTGCATTTGCAATAGGTGCTCCAGATTTGGTTTTCAATTTGATGGTATAGTATTTATTTTTGGTTTTAGCTTTGAAAATAGCCTTGCTTGCAATTATTTTGGAAGGTTCCTGAATAACTGTAATAGTTTTGGTTTTGGTTTTTGCTTTATAGTTGTCTTCGCCTGCAAATTTAATCTCTGCATTATAAGGTCCGACTTTTTTCACTTTAAGGGTTACAGTAGCCACTCCATTTTCATCTGTGGTTGCATTGTAGTCTAGATTATTAAATGTAATGGTTACAGTTCTATTGGCTAAAGCATTACCTTCACTATCTGCAAGAGTCACAGAATATTTATAACCTCCAGCTATTGCCTGTAAGTAAACTGTTTTTCCTGAAGAAATAATATAAGATGCTGCGGGGTTTATGACTACAGAGGTATTGACTTTTGCAGGAGCATAGTTGTCGTTACCTGCATAGCTAATTGTTCCATTGTATGTTCCAGCAGCCAAGCCAGCAATAGGGATTACTGCACTGCCATTTTCATCAGTTTTAAGGGTGTAATTTCCATTAAAGTTTACTGCAATTGTTTTTTCACTCATTACCTTATTGTTTTGGTCAATTAATGTAATTTTCAATTCACCGGTTTTAAGGTAGTCTAAGGTTACTTCAGGTGCGGAAATGGTGACTGTTTCTTTATCACTGTATGTTCTCATTACTGTAGTTTTATCTTGATTATATTTAGCGTCACCTTTCACTACATAATATTCGAATGTAGGAGGTAATTTTTGTAATTTATCAGGTATGTATGTGTTTTTACCGATGTGTACGTTGTAGTATCCTCCACCAAGTAAAATTGCAATTCTACTTCCGCTTAATGTGTTATTGAATATGTATTCGTTACCTGATCCGTAACAAGTAATTGAACTGATTTTTGAGTTTAGGATAGTGTTGTTGTAAACGTTGTGTCCGTAGGAATGTAAAAGGTAAATTCCTTCTTTTGCACCGGATACAGTATTGTTAAATAAGGTAACGTTGAATCCGGTATTATTGAATCTCACATCAATACCGTGGTTTTTAGCATCTGTTACAGTATTGTTGATAATGACTGAGAATTTGGATCCGAAGCATAAAATGCCTGTAGTGTATTGGTTTGAAACTTTATTGTTTGTGATTATTGAATTTGGACAACCATTTTTTTGGAATCCTGCAATTAATCCCCATGATGCACCGTCAAGGCTACATCCTGTGACAGTAAGTTTTGCACTGTTTTCTGCAAAAATACAAGCTGTTTTGTATTCTGCATCGTTTGGATTGGAATAATTTGGATATTTGCTGACAATATTCAAATCGCTTATTACAACGCAGCTATTGTTAACGGAATATAATATTGTCGCATAACCTTTAGCGTTATATGTGTCAGGTAGTCCGGAATTCAAAATTACGGTTCTGTTTGCAGTGTCTAATCCTTTTAAAGTTGCATTGTTTCCAATGATTTTGATGTTTTTGTTAATGAGTAGACAGATGTCTTCAAACACTGCATTTTCTTCAAATATTAATGTGTCTCCATTTGACATTCCGTCAATGGCTGATTGGATTTGTGCATTGTTCATTCCAGAGCTGATTGTTACGTTGTTTCCGGTAACTTTTAAAAGTGCATCATAATCAACAACGACTTCTTTTGGGGTTTCGATTTCAGTGTATTCGACAAAAGTAATGTCAGATAATGTGCTGTCAGTGTAGGTGCCTATCATGGTATCGAGGCTTGCATAATCACCTTTTGCTTCAGCAACGTAGAATTCAAAGGATGGTGGCATTGGCAATTTGTCGAATGTCCATTCATTTGCACCGATTGTGATGTTCTCATATGCGGTATATGTGGCGCCTGCTTGAGTAGGTGTACTTCCTCCTAGAAGGACTCCAATTCTTGATTTTTTAAGTTTGTTGTTTTCAATAAGTACATTTTTAGCACCACAACAGGTGATTGAGCTTAAACTACATCCGATAATTTCATTTCCAGTTACTTTATGTCCTCCAGAGTGCAATAGGTAAATTCCTTCTTTGGAACCTTTAACAATATTGTCGATGACTGTTGCATTATTTCCTGCTTGGTGCCTTACATCAATACCGTGGTTTTTAGCGTTTGTCACGGTATTGTTTCTTATTATGCTTCTTGGTGATTGGAAGCTGAGAATTCCTGTAATTCCCTGATTCATAACTTTATTGTTTTCTATGATATTGTCAGCACATTGGAAAATCCAAATACCCCATGTACATCCATCCACGGTTGTATTTATGATTTGGGTTTTGGCAGCTTTTTCACAATAAATTACACAATTTGTGTATTTATTATCAACTTTATCGGTACCACTATTTGCACCAGCAACGATTTTAATGTCTTTTAAGACTACTCCATTGGTTTGGATGATATAAAAAGTTGCTGATCTTGTAATGCCATATCCTCCTTGTGTGGTTTGATTAAGAATCTTGTCTGGTAGACGACTGTCTCCCTCTACTAGGTTATCATAACCATGCAAGGTTGCACCATTACCGTTAATTGTAATGTTTTTATCTACATATAATGAAATATTATTATAATCTCCTTTTTCAAAGTTCAATGTATCTCCATCGTTGAGACTATTAATCTTTGCTTGAATTTGATCATTAGTATCAGTTGTATTGACTGTAACTTCTGCATGTGTTGTCTCATCGGCAGTCAATGTAAAATCTGTATCATCAGCTGCAGATACTACACTTGCGCTTAAGAATATCATTAATGTTAACATGATAGTTAATATTAAGCTTTTTCTATTCATTTTTCCTCCTCTAAATGTTATTTTATCAATTACTTAGATTAATTTATGAGAATAAATTTTATCGATAAGCAATTAATTATATATTGAATTTTATATTATTTAAATTGAAATGCCTCTAATTTTTGATATAACAATGTTAACCAATTTTATTTGTTGTAATTTTCATCATATCGCCATTATTTTTAGATATAACATTGTTATATAAGTTAGATTTATATATATTTGGCATCAATATATTATTCGTTAATCAATTTAATGCATGTGGGTAATTTTTGACATTCAAATAAAAATTATTCATTTTTTTATCTTTGATTATAAAAATATAATTATGGGAAGTTTAAATATGAATAAAAAAGCTTTTAATCTTTTTTTCATATCATTATTGTTATTATTCTTGGTTTCTTCAGTTAATGCAACTGATATTGATAATGACAATATTACTATTCGCTATGGTAGTGGTAACTATCAGACAATAACTTCTGATTTATCAAATGATGATATACAATCATTGTTTGACAATGCGAAAGGTGGAGACACATTTGAATTTACAGATAGTGAATACAACAATGTTTCATTAGTTATTGACAAGAAATTAAATATAATTTCTAAAAGTAATAGTGTTGTTTATGCATCCAGTGAGGTAAGCGATAAAGCTAAGAATATGGGAATAGATAAAACTTTCGGATTTTACTTTACATCTAATAGTGCAGGAAGTGTATTGTCTGGAATGACCATTATTGCTTCTGATGGCGATTATGGGGTTGTTGTTGATAATGCAAATAATGTCCAGATTAAAGATAATAATGTTGTCGGCGGATTGAACAGTATTTTAGCTAAAAATTCAGATAAAATAGTCATATCCGGCAATAATCTTTCTAAAGCCAATGGCGATGGTTTGCAATTGCAAAACATTAAAAACAGTTTAATAGAAAAGAATGAAATATCTCATAATAAAAAATCAGGCATTTTAACAGATGGTTTGCATTATTGCAATATCACTAATAATGATGTCCATCACAACGATTTGAACGGGATTACTGTAAACGGAAAATCTTCCCATAATCTGATTTATAAAAACACCATTTATGAAAATACAAATGGTATCTACATTAATTCAACATCCGCATATGACCAGGTCAAATCCAATTCTGTAACCTACAGTAGAAAAGATCCTAGGTCCATCATGGGAGGGGACGAGACAGGTAACGGTTTTTTATTAGGTAAGGGATTTAAAAGTTCAGGAAGTTCACTGCTTAAGGTAGAATATAATTATCTTGCATATAATGAGTTTTTCCAAGCTAAAAACTATTGGGAAAATGAAAATTATGCAATGGGTCAGAATTGGTATGATTCAGCAGGCCTGTCAACCACTTTCGTATGTCCTAGACTTTTAGCATCCTTAATGAAACTGGATACTTGGTCCATCAGTAACACCTTGGGATTACAGATGAAGGATTCTTCAGGCAAACCCGTTGAGGATTTTGCAACATTCCAAACCAAAGTCAATGTGAATGGAAATCAGTACACAGCCACATTTATAAACGGTAAGGCGGTTATCGATGTCCCATTAGATCCAAATGTTGAATATGATGTTGAAGTAGAAATTGGGGGCGAATTGGTAAAATACAAATATAGGGCATATGGTGACAGTGGTGATAATAAGGATTCAAAATCCTCCCAATCAGATGGTGAAACCGGTTCTCAAAGTGCCGATGGAAACGATGGAACATCCGATGTTCAGGGAAATTCCAATTCACAGGGTAATGCACATGGTGGCAATTCCGCAGGCTCTCATGTAAGAAACTCAGATAAATCAGGTAATTATGGAACAAATAGCTCTGATATTCCATCCCAGGATACTTCTGACAATGGTGAAGATGCATTGTCAAATGGGGATTTGGATGCTGGAGATTCCGGAAGCGGTGAGGCTTCCCAGGAAGGAAAAGCATATGAAATCGTTCCACCAGTCACAACTTCAAAAGAACTACAAAACACATCTGGTCTGGCGGTATTAAGCATTCTAGCTATTCTTGGATGTCTGATTTACGGATATTGGCGCAAAGATGATTTTGGCAAATTCGAAAAATAATTTTTTCCTTTTCTTTTTTTTCTTTAATAGAGGATGTGACACGAAGTCACAATTTTTTCTAATTTTAATTGACTTATTTTTCTTTAATTTTATATACTATGAAGTACAATCTTTTATTATAGATATAAATATTTATGGTTGTTTTATTCATGGTTTTAAAAGATGATAAT
>JAFRFD010000154.1 GCA_017434525.1 Methanobrevibacter sp. | reverse complement strand
TTTTAAGACTTACTGTTTTAGGTACGCCTTAAAATCACAATTTCTGTACGTAATGAGCTAGCTCAGCAATACATTATGTACTGATTAATATATTTCATTTATAATTAATATAAAGGTTACTCGGAGATTAAAGTCAAAAAGTTTATATACTATAAAACAAGATTTATTAAAAATGAATTTAAAAGTAATAAATAAGAAAAAAAGAAAATTTAGATGGAATTACATTCCATCAAGACTCATATCAATCATATTTTGAGTTTGTTGAGCTAATTCATCTGGAAGTCCAGTAATATCCATGTTTAAAAATCCTCTTACAATCATAGACTCTGCATCTTCCTCTTCAATTCCTCTAGAGGTCAAATAATTGATTTCATCTTCAGAAATTTTACCGACCGCAGCTTCATGAGACATCTCTAAATTAGCAGAACTAGCTTCAAGTTCCGGCACTGCATAAATAAAACTATCATCTGACAATACCAGTCCATGACATTCCAAATGACCTTTTACATCAGGAACAGTACCTGCCAAATGTCCTCTTGCATAAATTTGAGACTCATCCTGAGCAACAGCCCTTGAGATAACTTCACCACGAGCACCTTCTGCATTCAATAATACCCTAGAACCAACATCAATAATGGAATCCTTTTTACCACCCTGAATACTTTGGAAAATTGCTCTTGAATTTTTACCATCACAATAAGCAGTAGGGAATGATTGAATAGTGCTTACAGGACTGGTTAAAATATAATTATTAATGTATGTGGAATCATCCATCAATTTAACACCAGTTCTTGGACGCACTTCAACTTGTTCCGCCCAATTGTGAACCATTGTAAAGGTAATTTTGGAACCTGGTTTCAAATACATTTCAGAAACTCCAACATGCATAGCTGAAGCCACATCATCACCAGTTGCACAACCAGTAATTAAGTGCAACTCAGAGTTTTCTTCAGCAATGATAACATTGTGAGCTGTCTGCATAATATCAGCATCGCTAATAAACATGCATGCCTGTACAGGCATCACTTCTTTAGTTCCAGGAAGAGATCTTACAAAATAACCGCTTTTAACACCATCTTCTTTTTCACGTAATGCTGTTTTAGCTGTGTATTTGTCAGCATCAGGCTTAACAACATTCCAAAGATAATCCTCAACCCAACTGTATTTATCCAATGCAACACCAATATTCATTACTTCAATTGAATCTGACATGGAGTTATTAGTAAAAATGTTACTTTGGTCAACCTGTAAAAATGAACCAGACCTGTTTTCTTCAGTTGTGTCAACACCTACTTTTAAAAGGTCCTTTTTGGTTTGTTTTCCCAAATCATCCAAGTCATCAATCATGTCTAAAGCATTGACTGTCTCATCTGTAAAATTTTCAATAGTAATATCAGCACCTAATGCTGCTTTTTTATCTTTTGCTCTTTCAGCATCTTCATAAACATTGCGCACATTCAACACATCCATTAAAACCGTTTTTCCTAATATCTTCTAAAATTTCAGATGGATTTCCAGAACAAGAAATTACCCCATCAATTAAAACGTGTGCTTTATCTGCACTGACAAAATTTAAAATGTAACCTAAGTGAGTAATTAAAAGACCACTTCTTTTTCTACTGCGTTGTGGCTTATCTTTATCTAATAAAGTTCCAATTTCAGAAGCTAACAATTCTACATTTTCAATATCCACACCGGAATCCGGCTCATCAAACATTGTGAAATCAGGCATTTGAGCCAATAATTGCAAAATTTCAGAACGTTTAACTTCCCCACCAGAAAATCCTAAATTAACATCTCTGTCCAAAAATTCATCGCTGAATTTCAATTGTTGAGCCAATTCTTTCATCCTAGGATTTAATTCATCATTTACATCTTGATGAGAAATGATTTTTAATAGATCTCCTACAGAAACACCCCTAATAGAAGGAGGAGTTTGGAAACTTACGCCAATACCTAATTTTACTCTTTCTGCAGTTGTCAACCCAGTGATATCCTGACCTTTAAATTTAATAGTACCATTAACAACATTATAATTTGGAAAACCCAATATGGTTAAAAATAATGTACTTTTTCCAGCACCATTAGGTCCTAAAAGAACATGAGTTTCGCCTTCTTCAATAGCAAGGTTAATATCCTTTAAAACCCTTTTTCCAGATACTTCAACTGCCAAATTTTCAATTTCAAGCAACATACAATCACCTTAAAAAATAAATATGAATTTGTTTTATAACAATATAACTATGTTTTATTAAATATAAATAGTTAACAATCGATTTATATAATGAAAAAAATATTTGAAAAAAATAAAAGAAAAAAAGAGAATAACTGAAATTATTCAGTTACAATAATGAATTCGCCGACTTTTTCGACTTTAGCAAAAGGAACTAATAACAAGTCACCATTTCTTTTAGCGCCTTTTACATGAATATTCCGGTCACTTTCTACTCTAATAGCTATATCAACAATTTTGCCTGTTTTTTCATTGATAATTAATTCATCTAATACTCCAAGGATACGTGCATTGTTGGTAGCTACTTGATAATTTTTGATTTCACTCCATAATTTTTCTTCTCTTTTAGGAATTTGTTGTTTATTTTCCATTTAATCACCTGAAAAAAATTAAATCTAACTATGTAAATATTTAACTTCATTATATTTAAATATAATATTCTTTGTACAATTTTTCTGCAACCTGACTATCCAAAAGGGTATTAATATTCAAAGCCAATTCCCGTTTTGGAATAACTAACTGATCTTCATCCTGAACAATATTGACACTCCTCAACACGTTCAAACCTGATGGAACATTTCCATTGAATTCATATGAATAATTGAGGCCCAAATCCCTAAAAATTTCAACCGGAACTAAAGTGGACAAGGCATCTTTATCAGATTTAAAATAATAATCCAATACATAATCAATAGTTTCTGTGGATATAAATGGCAAATCCGCATTAATAAAAAGCAAAATGTCTTTATCCGATTTTTTTTCAAAATAATCCAAAATATAGGATAAATCTGTCAGATAACTATCACCGGAAGTGTCTAATATCTGAAAATCCCCGTCAAGAGAATTCAAATATTGTGTAGTTTCGGGAGTGTGATGACTGACCGCAATAACAATTTTATCGATTAATTTAGATTCCTTTAGATTGTCAAGCACATATTTAATTAAGGGTTTATTGCATAATTTAAAGAGAGGTTTTTCGCAGGGAACTTCAAGTCTTGTTCCCATACCTCCAGCCATTAAAATTGCATAAATCATGAAAAACCACTTTCAATTTAAGCGAATTTTCCACCCATCATTTTCATACGGTCTTTAAGGATACATCTTCCTCCTTGTTTACCCCCAATAGGAACTTTAGGAGTACCCATGGAGTTCATACAACGAGCCATAATAGCAGAACCTAACGCAAGACCATCCTCAACAAATACAACATTTTCAAATTTATCCTGAACAGCCTCTAAAATAAGTTGAGGTTTGCGTCCGGTGATACCTGCCCTACCGGTAATACCTAAAGCAGAACCCGGAACAATTACATTTTCTTCAAATGCAACATCCAAACATCTGGTAACAATGTTTCTGCTTACATAATCCAAAGTTGAAAGCAGGGTTGGAAGACCATAAGCATCATAGAATTGCGCACCCAATTCCATCAATTCCGGAAGTTTGTCACCATTAAATCCAACATCACATCCTATTAAGGTAGTGCCTGCTTTTGCTGCAGCTTCAGGATTTAAAGGAACAGTACCAAATCTTTCAACATCCATTGGAACCTTGCAGATGTTAACTAACTTATGAGCCTCCAAAGCATTGGCTTCGGCTTGTTTGTGATCAGCCTTTTTCATTGCCTTATCAGAGTATAAATCTAATGCCGCACCATTTTTCTTGTCAATTTGACCTGAACCTCTAGCCAATGAGTCACTTACAACCCCTGCCAGACCTAAAAAGTTACCAACAGTATTTGCATATGGTTCATTATCATTAACAATACGTCCAGCCAAAGTGGAACCAAAATCAAGAGAAACACAAGGGTTTCTATAATCCACATCAGTCCATTTAGCACCTAATTTAATTCCAGCAGTTACAAGCTCCCCTTCCATTTCATTTGCAACAGTTTCCTTACCTTCAGGAGGAACTACACTTACAACAGCACCATCAAACATGATGTTTTCCAAAAGGGAGTGCTTTTGCAGTCTTTCTGGAAGTTGTGAAATACTCATTGCAGGAGACATTTTCCTTGGCGGAATATCCGCTTCAAGACAACCATCAGCAAGTGCAATAATGAGTTGGCCCGCTTCTTCAGCTGTAGCAAAACCTGCGGTTACTCCAGTTGACCTTACAACAAAATCCAAATCCTCATCCTTGTCAACTTGACATTTCCTAAGTGATTCCAAAACAGTATCTCTTATAAGCTCTGTTACAGCTTCCTTAGAAAGTTCAATACCCCATACTGTTTTACCGAATACCTCTTCATTAGGTTTAGGCGGTCTGATGTCCCTAGTCATTTTTACTGTTTTATTAAGTAAATAAGACTCACTAGTGTTCAAATTAGTAGCCATTACAATGGATTTGGTAGTGGTGTTACCTAATTCAACAGAAGCAGTGACATAAAAGGTATCAGGCTTTTGAACCGCTCCAGGACTTGCGGGACCTGCCCTTTGAGCCCTTAAACTAGCTAAATTACCTTCTTTAGAATGAGCAATGACAGGTTTAGGACCTTTATTAAAAATTTTACTTAAAAAAGACATTATCTAACCTCTCCAAAATATAAAGTTAATTAATAATCTCTTGTTAAGATAATATAAATTTTATTAAAAAGTTTTGAAAAAAAGTGTTTGAAAAATAGTAAAAAAATAGAAAAAAATGATTAGATGAATAAAATCATCTAATCGGGACCCTTATATCTATAATAATTTGTTAATTGGGTGGTCTTCCACAGGTTCGGTACCGATATCTTTTGCTGCTTCAGCAATCATGATATCTGCCATACCACATGCTGGGAATGCAAGTCTGGAGTTTTCGATAGGTCCGAAAAGAACGAAGTCTCCACCAGCCATTTGTTGTACGATGTTTGAACCGATGTCACAAACAGGCCATGCTTCTTTGTGTTCTTTTTTGTATCCTCTTAACCAGTCCCATGCGGATGGAACGTTGTGAATACCGGATCCTACTGGGTATCCCCATTTGGATTTAACTGCGTAAGCGGTTCTTACAGCAGGTCCTGCACCTTGACCTAATGGAGTAACTGCTACGTCCATCCATGGTTTGGTGATTCCACATTCGTCAGCCATTTCAAGAATACCTTGGTCGATAACAGATCCACCAGTTTCCCAGATTTCGATTTTACCAGGTACTCCAGGAGTCATTGGGTTGAAACCTAAGAGAATGGATGCATCGATGTCTGAGTTTTTAACTGCTTCGATTTCACCAGGTTCTGCTGCCATACTTAAAGAGTTGTATACCGCTCTTTCAGCTAAACCAGCATCTTGTACGTATTCTACACCTGCAATTTTTGCTGCAGCTGCGGTTGAATCTATAAGGAAAGGTTTGTCACAGACGTCTCCTACAAATTCTAAGTATTTTACCATAGCTTCTGCAGTAGCACCGAAAGTTTGTACAACACAAGGGTTTCCGGTTACATCGGACATTTCTTCCATAGTTTTAATTAATCCTTCAGCAGCATCTTTATCAAAGATACCTTCTTTTTCATCACTAATAATTTTGTGTCCGCCGTAGAAGATAGTTCCTGCTAAAACGGTAGGGTATTCACCAGGTTGTCCTCCCATTTTTACTCCAGCAATATCTACGACGAGTTGTTCTTTCTCAAATCTAAACATAAGTATAACCCTCCTATAATAAGGTAGATAACATTGAAGCTACACCGAATTTTATAGCTACAATTAAAATAATTAATCCAAGTATAATACCATATAGTATACCAACATCTCTACCAGTTTGTTGGCCTAAACGTTGGTAGTATTCTCCAACAGTGAAATCAACTTTTTCTTCTGCATCATCTAATTTTGCAATGATAGGGTTGAACTCATCTGAGGAAACCATTACTTGAGGTATGGAATTTTCTTCACTCATAATAACACCTCTATAATCCTATTGCTTTTGCAATGAAAGGAATAATTACGATAAAGAGCAAAGCAATGCAAATACCAATTGCAAACCCTTTTACTCTAGTTGCGAGTAAACCTGCAAATAATTTACCTTCTCTTGCAAGGAGTTTTGAACTGTATTCAGCATCATCCGCTACAGTTTTCATACTGCTTATGTTTGGTTTGTTTGAAATTTGTACCATAATTAAACCTCCTCTAGAACATCAAGAATAAAACTCCAATGATTAAAGTAAAAGCTAATCCGATCATTATACCTTGAACTTTACCAGCATAATTACCAGCCATATTTCTTTGGATAGCACCAACCATGTCGATTTTAGTGTTGATATCTCTGATTCTTGCTTCAATTAAAGCAGTTTCAGCTGATACAACTTTCATTTCTTCTCCATCGTCTTCGTCATCGCCATCTTCATCTACAGAAATAACCATAGCTTCTTCTTCAAAAGCACCTGGATCTTTTTCTACACATTCTTTAATTTTAGCATTAATTGCTCCAGTATCTTCAGTATCGATTAAATCAATGATTTCTAATTGGTTTTGGAATCTTTCAATACCGTCGAGTGGAATGTTTTCTACGAAAGGAATAGCACCGGTTGCTCCGATAATTTTCTTTTTATCTGGGTCCGCACCGTTTTCGTATAATGCTTGGATACTTTGACCTGTAATGTGTCCTTGTACTTCAGCACCAGTAACGATTAAGAAACGGATGTTAGGATTTGAGATAATGTTTGCAACAACTTTTTCTATTCCTAAGTTTTCTGTTTTACATGGACCTGCAATTGCTGCACCAGATAACTCGGCTTCAATGTGAGAAGCGAGAGTGGTTACTGCAACAGGGCTTTCAGGATCACCTACAATGTAATCCCCACTAATAACCGGCCAGCCATCTGCAGGAGCTTTTTTATCAGCCATCTATAATACCCCCAATGCTTGTAAGATTGGTAATGCAGCAAATATGATGAAAGATGCTAATAAGAATCCATATACCATGTTTGTTAATAATCCTGCGGTAACATATGAACCTTCCCTTCCAGGGAAAGATCCTACAGGACTTGTATATGGGTCTAATGAAGCCATTAATTCATCAGCAGCTAATTCCACTTTTGCTACTTGTTCGTTTACGTCATCCATAGATAGGAGCACAACTCCTCCACCTAAAGATGATCCGATAATCCCGGTTGCAGGATCTAATGCGAAATTCATTTCAGGAATAACCTGAATCATAGGTAACATTTGAGCCATATTTAATTCCTCCTATTCTATTGCTCCACTTTAGGCCATAATCCAGCCCATTTAGTTGATGCTGCGTCATTAATAGAAGCTAATACGAATGCTCTGAATGATACAATCCATCCGATTAAACCGATGACTAATACAACAAACCAACCTAATCCACCAGTAGCAGCAGATAAAATACCTACGATAGTCATGGATAAGAATGCAGTAGAAGCTGCACATTTGAGAGTTCTTACTTGATCTTCGTTAGGTCCTAAACATGCGTTGAATGGGTGTTGGATAGCCATAGTACACATAATAAATAATACAGCAATAAAACCAGTAGCAACAACATTTTCAAATATTGCAGTCATATCGTATGAACCTGCAATAGCAACAGCAAATCCTAAAATTGATAAGGTAGCAGCACCTGCGATTTCAACAGTACATTGAAGCATAATAGGGATTTTCATACCTACAATTTTGGTTGCGACAATAGCGATAATAGCACCAATA
>JAFRFD010000153.1 GCA_017434525.1 Methanobrevibacter sp. | reverse complement strand
CTTTCATCATTGGGATCACTTCCTTTCCACAGTAATTCACGGTATTCTTTGCTTGTTTTGAATTTTACTATTCCTAGTTTGGCTAATTTTATTTTATCATATCCATTTTTGTCTTTTGTTATTCTAATGTTGTTATTGTTGTTTATTATTCTAAATGAGTGTTTTTTTGATTGTTTCTTGGTTTTTAATACTGGATAATTTGATTTTAGGTTAGAGTCATGGTATCTTTTGAATGCTTGAATTAGATCTCTTTGTGCTTGTTGTCTGCTGCTTGATTCAGCTTTTTCTAAAAACGGATACTCCTGTCTTAACATTATTAAAATAACATTACAAGAACTATTGTTGACTTTTACTTTATCATCGTAGCCATTTTGGATTAATAGGTCTTTGAAGTAATTTATAAATTCTAATTCTTTGTTGTAGATAAATCGATTAATGCCTATGTTGGACTCAATTTTGTTAATACTAACGATTTTCTCTCCATTATCATTAAAATCCACATTAGTAGGACAAATTCTAATTTCAATGTTCTTTTTAACAATTTTCATCTTTAAAAAACCCTCATAAATCCCTTTTTCCTATCACTTATTTTTTTTACAAATGATATACTAATATTTCTAATGTAAAAAAACATATAAAGATTTACAGAGAGCATTTGAAAAGTAATATCCATCAACAAAAGAAAAAAAAATAAAGTACACCCAACACAAAATACAAAAAAAATAACAAACTAAAATCTGATAAAAATAGAAAATACCCTTTAAAAATCCTATTTAATATAAGTACACCCATCTTGCAATTCATCCACGACTTTTACAGAAGTCATGGTATTCTTGCATTATTAAGATAAAATAATATTTAATATTTTTTAAATGATTATAAATGAAATCGGTTCTGAAACTCCGTTTACAACCTCACTGCTTTCATCACCAATAGATAGATTTACCGGCAGTTAAAAAAAGTGACTAAATCCTATTCAATTAAACAGAAATTGCATTTTAACATCAAACTAATTATATCTGTAATGACATAATAATAACCAATGATTATCAGACAATTCTGTGAAGATGACCTTGAAGAGATGATTGGAATTTGGAATGAAATAGTTGAGGAAGGAATCGCATTTCCCCAGGAAGACATTCTGGATTCCAAGTCCGGAAAAGATTTCTTTTCATCACAAACATACACTGGAGTTGCCATTTTAAACTAAAAGGTTGTTGGACTGTATATCCTGCACCCAAACAATGTCGGCAGGTGCAGCCACATTGCAAACGCCAGCTATGCCGTATCCAATGATATGAGAGGAAAACACATTGGAAAAAATCTGGTTTTGGATTCCATTGAAATGGCAAGAAAAAAAAGGATTTCTGATATTGCAGTACAATGCAGTTTTCGAGTCAAATCATGCCGCACGCCACCTGTATGAAAAATTGGGCTTCAAACAACTAGGAACCATTCCAAAGGGATTTAGAACAAAAGACAACAGTTTTGAAAACATCTGTCCATATTATATTGAATTATAATATTTACATGTGCTATTGAAAACATATGCTATTTTTTATAAATTAACTCTTTTTCTTCAATATATCTAACCAGTTTAGGAACATATTTTTTCAGTATAGGGATTTTTTCCATATACTGGCTGAAAAAGTTTATATCGCGTTTTGTTAAGACTTTTAACCTTATTAATGATGCAATATAGATTAAACTGCCGATTACAATTCCTATAATTAAACCGATTAATGTTTTAGGAATCAGATAACAGACTGCCATTAAAATTAGATTGCAAGCCAATACAAGCAATATATTTTTCCAGGGAATTGATATCTTGGTAGTCCTGATTACCAATATCATTATGATAACCATCAATATGGCTGTGGCTATTGTTGTAGCTATGGCGGCGCCTATGATGCCCATCATGTTAACAAAAACCGCATTCAATGCAATATTCAATACAGTACCTGAAAGAAGCACATACATCGGCAATCTAGGGTTTCCTGTACCCTGAAGTATGCTGCTGCTAATCATAAATACGCTATAAAAGGACATTCCTATCACTAAGATACTTAAAGCTCCGGAACCCGGAGTATAAACGTTTCCAAAAAGCAGTTGAATAATTGGCATGCTGAACATGCTTATAACTACACACATCGGAATGACAGTGAGAATGCAATACCTTAAACAGTCCACAACATATTCCTGCAGTAATTTCTGGTCTTTTAAAACATAAGCCTCTGCTGTTGCGGGAAGCAATACTGTTGAAATTGACAGTGAAATAACCAGAGGAATTCTTGAAATGGGATCAGCGGCATTATAGAACCCCACATCCCTGGATAACATGAAAACACCTATAACCAATGTGCCAACATCATAAATTGCCATTTCAGACAATGCAGTAATGGCTACAGGCACTGCAAAACAAATCAGCATCCATAATAATTTCAATTCTTCCCTAAAGCTTAAATCAAGTGAATCCTCCGAATAGAACATCGGACTAATGTATTTCTTATATAACAATACTGCAGTTATGGCAGAGACTATAAAACCGAATGCTCCCCCCAATACTGCTCCCATGGCATATAATCCGCAATAAACAAATACGACGGCAAAGACAATTGTTGCTAACTGTTCGGCCATCCTATTGTATACTGTATATTCATTTTTATAAACTCCCTGAAATGCGCCTCTCATAGCCCCTACGACTACACTAAAAGGAGTTATCAGGCTAACAGCCCTTAACGGCCACACGACCAGTGGTTTGTGAAATATTTCGTTTGCAATGAAATCCGATGAAAACAACAGGATAATGCTCAATAATATTGCCATTAACACCATGAACTTGGTTGCAGTGTAGATAACCTGTCTGGTCAATGCCTTTTCATCCTGCGCATTATATTCCGCCACATATTTTGATATTGCCGGAGGCAATCCGCCGGCAGATAGAATCTGGAATATCCCCTGAAACGGCAAGGTCAATCCATACAGCCCATATCCTTCAGGTCCGAGCATTCTGCTCATTAATAGTCTATTGATGTAACCCCCTACTCTAAAAAGTAAGTTGCCTATCACTAAAATGAAACTATTCTTAAGTACCTTATTAGACATGCTCTTCACTTGATTGGATATGTTTATTAAAATAAAATCTTTATATAACTTTATAAAAATATAATTATATATTTAGTATATATTTGAGGCCAATTAACTATTTTGTGGTAGATGATTATGGATTATAAAAAATATGATATTTTTTCACCGATGGTATTTGTCCTATTGGTCATTATTTATTTGATATTTTCACAAATCGCATTTAATTTTCATATACATAAATTAATTGGCGTTGATTTATACACTATCGGAGTAATATTTTTAGGAATCCTATTTTATGTCATAGGCATGGCATTGTCAAATTATTTTCTTAAAAATAAAGAGATTAATGCAAATTCTGAAAAAATAGATAAGGTTTTCTCGAAGCGTTTAGTTTTATCCTTGGTAATAATCGGAATATTGCTTCAAGTTATAAATCTAATCTATCTGGGAGGAATTCCCCTATTCAGCGGTTATCTTAAAGCACGTGCCGCAACAAGAATATGGCTGTTGAGTTATTTGATCTTTTTGCCTTCAATCAATATTCTAATAGCAAAATATGACAACAAGAAATATTACTTGTTGTTTTTAATAGGATTATTGCTGTTTGTATGTACTGGTTATAGGACAACTGCAATGGCCATTGTAATAAGCGTATTGATAACACTCTATTATACCAAGGATCTGCCTTGGAAATATCTGACATTGTCCGTAATTGCCATATTCATATTGCTGGTGGTGGTGGGATATATTGCGGTTAAATCAATTGAATGGCAAACCTGGTCATCAACCCCAATTGAACTGCTGTTTTATAGGGCAGGATATACCATGCAGGTCCTGGACCGTGCAGTATTCCTTCAGGGCAGCACCCACGGCCAATTGTTATATAATACATTGATGGGATTTTTTAAATCTTCAGATCCAAGGGTGATTGTTGGCTCAACAACATTAGGCAAGGCACATTCAACAACCTCAACAATTTTTGGACCTGCACTGTTGGATTTCGGATTATATGCCATGATATTGCAAATGACAATCTTAGGATTTATAATAAATTTAATCTATAAGGTGCAGACCAATGTCAAAAGCATTTTCATCGGATTGTATGCAATACTGATGGCTCATTTGATAATATGGATAGAAACAGGCCCTACCGATTTGGTCGTGTTCTTATTCTATCTGATTTCAATAATTATTTTGATTTATGCAGTAACCATTAAAAAGGTGGGTAATGAATGAATATCGCGATTGTAGCAGAAACCGCTCCTGCAAAAACCTTAATTCCAGTCATTGAAAAAGTCGATGCGGATATCCTATCCCTAACACATAGTGAAGGTGCAATGGAATTATTGGGTCCGTACAGTAATGAAATTTTTTCAATAGGCGAAGGTCGCAGGAACACAACAAAGAAAAGAAGCAATTTTACAATCGCCAAACTGGTTTTAAAAGACACTATCCGCACATATAAAGCCTTGAAAAAGCATCCTGTCGATTTGACATTAACATGCGGAAATGCGGGAGATGTGCGCAAAGGACTTGCAGCATCAAAAAAATTGAATATCCCCAAGCTTCACATGGAACAGGACATTTATAACCCGATAGAAATGATGGCCTATGCAGATTTGATTACAGTTCCAAACAAGACCGCAATGAAACAGTTGGAAGAGATGTACGGCATTACAAATACTGTAAATATAGGAGGATATCCTCAGGCGGAATATGTAAGCAGAGTTCCGATATTGGAAGCCGAGAAAATATATGAACAGTACAAACATGATGATTTTTATGTTCTCTTTTTAGGCGGAGATACAAGAGCTTCAGACATTCCCGAAATAATTAGAGAAGTGGAAAAAATAGATAAGACAATATTAGTCATTCCATTCAGGTTTGAAACATCCACCATAACCCCCCATATCACTAAAGACAATATTTTTGTTCTTGAGGGTTATGTTGATTTAATCAGTCTGATGAATGCTTCACAGGGAGTAATCTATTGCGCGGGAATGGGAGTGACAATCGAGGTTGGTGCATTAGGAGTTCCGGCAGTGAAGATTTTGGGTTTCCATACCCAGCATGCAAGCAATGACCTGGCTCATGATTTGGGAATAAACGTTGCCTCCACTAATGATATAAATGATGCAGTTTCCAGGATGAGAAAACCTCAAGGCAAACGTTTAATTGAAGGTGGTTGCAAGGCAAGCCTTAAAGTGGCTGAATTAACTGCGAGCATGGACTCATATGACCAAAACTGTGGCGGTCTGAGTAGTTTAAGGAAAATCTGGAACCATAGAAAACAGTACCGATAAGATATTCTTAATTAATTTTTTGTCTAAATTTATTTCCAATTATATAACTGATTTAACTTATATTTAATTTCATTTTCAATTTGTGATTTTTTATGAATGTTTAGATAGATATCGTCTCCATGATTAGTTTTCTTATATCTAATCAATTCATCTTTATACAACTGCCTTAATTCCTTATTAATTTTCTTACAGGGATGTTGAGATAATTTATTGCAAATATTAGATTTTGGAGTGTGCCTGTTTTGCCAGTAGTTATTCCTATATAAGAAATATAATATGTCCTCCCTAATCTGATTTATCCCTATTTTATCGCCTGAAACTTTATTCCTTTAAGTGTTCATCCAATAATTCTTTTAATTTGAATGCAGCTCCTTTGTTTAATATAATTTGAGTATTAGATTCATTAATAATTTCAATATTCTCCCCATATGATGTCAAACGTTTGTTGAATAAGATTAATCTAACCTCTTCATCATCAGCCCCTACACCAACTGATGATGAATAAATTATCTCTGAGTCAGGATTGATTATCATATTTTTATTTACTATAATATTTTCATTTTTCATATTAAAACCTCAAAATTATACCATTAATATATAATTTTCATTAACCTCTTCAATGTATACATTATAGTTTTCTTTCATTAGAATTTCATTTTCCAACTGAATTAAATCTACATCAGAACTATTTTCATCAAAAAGTTTATCCAATTCTTCATCACTTAATTCATCATAAGATTCATCAGTATTATTCATTGCTTCTGCAATTGCCATTTTATTTAATTCATCTAAAAGCATGTTTAACTTTACTACAATCGGAGATTGTAAATTTAAATGATATTTTGAATTAGAATTTTTAATAATTAATTGTTTGCCAATTAACTCATCAATGAATTTATTCAATGTAATTCTAGAAATTTCAGCCCCAACTGCAATCTGTAATTTAGATAATTCGGCAAAAGGATTCATTAATAAATAATCAATTACTTTTATTTGAGGATAATCACCTAAGATTTCATCTAACATTAAACCACCTGTATACTAAATATACAATTGCACATTTAAATACTTAATTATTGTATAGGAACTATTCAATAATCTAAGAAATACCGCAATATAATGTTGTCTAAAGACTGCTAAAAAAGTATTGAAAACACTTTACCAGTAAATAAAAAACCTCTAAAAAATTAAATTCAATGCTACGATAGTTAATATTATTATCCAAGACATATAAATAATTTTTCTTTGATTTTAAAACAATTTTACGAATTAATATCAATTTTACGAACCTAAAACAATTTTTTTCAGAAAAGAATAATTAAATAATCTCTTTGGCATAAATAATCATGGTGATAATGTGAAATTCAAAAGACAATTTATATTATTTGTTGGAATAATTTCAATAGCCATAATCCTTGCTGCAGGCGTAGGATTTGCTAGTGATGACGTTGAGTTAAAGGAATATGATTTCGACTCTTATTTCAAAATGAATGTTCCAAAAAATGTGAATTTTGAAACTTCAGACGATGGCGGCAATACTTCAGGAAATATAACCCTATTAAAAACCTATACTGATAACAATACAAAAATCAATGTTGTCTATGCTCAGACAAAAGATAACGGTAAAGCTGATTTAGTCAGTTATTATGAAGATATGGCCAAAAACGACAAAGGAGTAAATATTACTGTTGTAAACAATACCACAGTCATACACTTCAATGATGAAAACACCATTGGTGAAATAGAGTATCATGACATGGCAATTGCGGGCGATGATACCCAATACATTTTGATACAGTGTGACGATGCGGATTTGATGAACGCCATGGCAGGTTCCATTAAACTCAAATAATCTTTTTAAAGGGAATAGTCTCCACTATTTCCCCATATTCTCTATAAATAAAAGCATCAAATACATTTTTTAACAGCATGACTTCATTTAATCTTAAATTAATATAGAAACATATTTAAAAGAATACTGTTAAAGAATTAATTATATTAGTCAATATCAATCATGAGTTAGTTTAACATTCCCTCTGGACTTCTGGAGACATAATGAAATATTGATTTAATATACAAATATATGGGGGATTAATATGAACAAAAAAATATTATTTGCACTTACTATAGCAATTGTAGCTATTGCTGCTGTTGGAACCGTATCTGCATTTGATTTAGGATCTTTATTTGGAGCGCCTGCAGACCAACAAGTAACCCTAGATGGAGAAAAATTCACCATTCCTGGAACATTTAAAGAAAATGTGAACGCCAGTAAAAATGGAACTGTTAGTGACTATTTTGTCTTCAACAGCACTGAATATGCAAAACAATTCACTAATGGCACAAATTTCATCAACATTACTGTCTACGATTTCAGTTCAGATTTTGGTGGTAATTTAACTGATTTTAAGAACGGTACAGTTAAAGAGATTTCCGGAGTAAAAGGTTACTTATATCATGACGATGCAGGATATTCCTACACATTTGATAAAGGAAATAAAGAAATTGTCATACAATCAAATGATGAAAAACTTATTCCACCTGTAATAGCTTAATCTTTAAGCTATTATTTTCTTTTTTTTAACTGAACGAAATTTACTATATGGAAAACCAAATTCATATTCAAAAACTATTTTTTACAATGTTTAAATCGAATATTGCCTCAAGCAATTTTCAAAATGCTCAAAACCGCATCCCGGATATATCTCCCCTCATTGAAAACCTGTAAAATAACAGATATGCTGACCCGGCATCACGAATTTACTTGAATAGCTTGCCTCCCTTTCTGAAGGGTTTGGTAATTTTCCAACTGTTGGATTTCATTATTTCATCATTGACCTTTTTGGCATCATCCAAATCCTTTTTCAACTTTTCATTATTGTTTTTTGCCTTTAATAAATCCTTTTTAAGTTTTCTGTTGGATGATTTTACCTTTTTCAGGTCCTTTTTAAGTTTCCTGTTTCTATTTTCAAGTTTGGCTTTGTCAACAGTGTATATTTTGTGCAGGTATTCTGCGAAACTGTCTGAGTGCAATATGAACTCATACCTTTCAAGCTCAAAATCCCTTAGGAGATCAGTGTGAACAATACTTTCACACAGTTCCTTTGACTTCTGGAAGAAATCTTCGGAATATGTCTTGGAGAGGTGGAAATTGACCCTCTTGAATTTGAAGTAATCCAAATCAAGCCTGAACTCCTCTTCCAAATTGCTCCTTTCAATGAAATCGATAACCATCTCAACAATCTTCAATATGTCAAATGCACTCTCAGGATTGTTTACACTCGAAGCTTCATTATATCTATAACAGTAAAGAAATTCGGGCACAAATGATATCCTAGATGCCCTAATCATCAGCATAACATGGGGCGGCACGTCCTCAAATGCAATCTGTTCGGGAAAATGAAAGTCCGGATTTGCATCAAAAAATCGTCTGCTGTATAGTTTACTCCAAGGACTGAATGCATTATTCAATACAAAGCCCTTTGCATCATTATATGTGAATGTAAAATCATTGAAGTCAGCATTCGGAAATTCCTCTTCAAAATTAAACATTGGACTAGGTATCTCTTCACCGTCAACATACTTATAGAATCTATAAAAAACGACATCGGAATTGTTTGAAACTGCATTCTCATGTAAAAGTTCAAGCGCATTTAATTTTATGAAGTCATCCGAATCCATGAAAAATATGTAATTTCCTCTTGCAACTTTCATCCCCACATTTCTGGCAACGCCCTGTCCCTGATTTTCCTGTGAAATAATGCTGATTCTCTCATCCTTTTCACTATATTCTTCAAGAATTTTCAGGCTGTCATCGGTGGATCCGTCATTGACACAGATTATTTCAATATCCTCAAATGTCTGATTAATGATGCTGTCCATGCATTGGGCAAGATACTCAGATACGTTGTAAACAGGAACAATTACAGAAATTTCAACCAAAAAATCACCTTTAAAATAAAAAATTGAATCGTTAATAAAATTTTTATAATACAATATATTTAAGGATTATCGAAATTTGAAAACAAAACATTAATCATCAACCTTAATCATCAACCAACATGATTTTTTTATTTTTAATAAGAATGGTTTAAATCATAAAATAAGTAATTTAAAGAGTTTTGAAAAATTAATCATCAACCAAAAAATATGTTAATCATCAACTATCACATATATTAAAATTTTATTTACAAATAGTAACTACAAGAATAATTGTATATTTATCAAATACTAATTTTCATATTCTGTTATTCCAGTGAGTTTTTCAATATCCGAATAACTCCAATATTTATTCTCCCAATGATAATACACATCTTTTCTTTTCTTAAATATTCTAAATGGAACATTAGTATTGTCATAAATATGGACAATATCACAAAGTTCAACCAATTCAGGAATTAATTTGAGCGCTTTTTCATATCTTGATTTGATTTTATCTTCAGGAACTCCATGACCTCCCATGGATTCTCTCATTCTTACTCTTGCGATATTTATTTCATAATCCTCTGTGAGAACATAGATGCATCTTAAAAAGTATCCTTTTTCTTTAGCTTTTTTAAGTAACTTCAGATTTCTATCTGTGGAAAGCACTGTTTCAAATGTGAAATCTTCACCTTTTTCCAGCATTGATTTTCTGAGTTCCTCAGCTTTTTGTGCAGCTTCCAAATCACTGCATAAACTTGATTTTTTAATATCGTCAGCATTGATATAAACACCAGCAATTTTTGCCATACGTGTTATTGTGGTTTTGCCACTGCCATTAGGACCTGCAAAAACCATAACTTCAGGAAGCCTACTTTTCTGAGACATAAACTCTCCTTCCATCAGGATATTCTAAATAAGCACGTTTATTTTCATCATCATAACCAGCAATAGGAAGTCCTTTAATCTTACATATTTCCTGATCCATTTTAATAGATGCTTTAAATCTTTCAGTAAGTTCTTCATCAGAAATTCCATATGTAGAATCTAAATCATTTTCTTCAACCAAAATAAATCCTCCTTATCACTAATTGTAATATAAAGTATCGACTTCATTAATAATAAATATTTTTGAAGTGTAACTTTGTGCAAAAACACAGATGAGTGAATTTAATACTTTAAGATATTCTAAAACTAAATCAATCCAAGGTAAAATACTTGAAATCGGGCATGTCTCTTTTCCCATTAAGAAAATCAAAATACATTTGTTTTATATTTGGAGTTCGTTTTTCAATCTTTTGTTCATATTCTTTGAACTCTATAAATTTATTCACAAAACATTAATCATCAACCGTAATCATCAACCAACTTGATTTTTTTATTTTTAATTAAAATTATTTAAATCAAAAAATAATCAATTTAAAGAGTTTTTAAAAATTAATCATCAACCAAAAAATATGTTAATCATCAACCACATATAGTATAGTAATTAAGAAAAATAAAAGTTGATACAATGTTTGAACCTAAATTTACATACACTGATAAAATTGTAAATTATATTGCAGAAATCGCTTCAGCTAAAGAAGTTATCAGCAATGCTAAAATAATCCCCTTATACGATACCAAATTAAAACAGGACGCTCTTATCAGATCTTCACATTACTCAACATCAATTGAAGGAAATCCTTTAAACTTAGATGAAGTAGAAACATTAATCAAAAACAATCAGAAACCAACTAATAAAGCAGAACAGGAAGTATTGAATTATTTTAATGTATTAAATCATTTAGGCCAATATTCAGATAAAACTATCACAAAAAACACAATTTTATCCATACATAAAGACCTAACTAAAGATTTATTAAGAAATCCAGAATATGAAGGTAAATTTAGAGATACTCCAGTAGTTATTGGTAATCTACATACTAATGAAATAAATTATGTGCCTCCGGATGCTTATAAAGTGCCTTATTTAGTAGATGAATTATTAGACTGGTTGAACAATACAACATATGAAATATATCCTGTCATCATCGCAGGAATTCTTCATTATGAATTAGTACGTATCCATCCATTTGTTGATGGAAATGGACGTACCAGCAGACTTATGGCAACATTAATTCTATCCGTTCACAAATTTAATATCCATGACTACTTCACTTTAGACGAATATTACAATCAGGACAGGCAGGCTTATGTCGATGCACTACACAGCGCTGATAAAAACCATGACCTGACCAAATGGCTGGAATACTTCTGTGGCGGAGTATTGCACTCCATCAATAAAGTTAAATCAGAAGTATTAAAATTAGGTGAAATAACATCAAAATATGATAATACCATTCAATTAACTCCAAATGAAATTTCCGTGTTAACACTTCTTGAAGAAAAAGGACATATTCAAAACAAAGATATTCAAGAGATGTTAAATATCACTCCTCAAGCCAGCTATAAAATTATTAGAAAACTAAAAAATAAGGAATTAATTGAAAGTAGAGGAAAAGGCAGAAATACAGAATACCATCTGATAAAACATTAATCAACAACCATAATCATCAACCATCATAAATTTTTTATTTTTAATTAAAATGGTTTAAATCAAAAAATAAGCAATTTAAAGAGTTTTAAAAAATTAATCATCAACCAAAAAATAGGTTAATCATCAACTAGCCGATTATAATTTTAAATTACATGTGATAGTATAATGTTTACATCTAAATCGAACGTTACATATATCACTATTCAAAACTAAAGACATTAATATGAGCTTTGAAGATCAATTACCTAAATTAATATCTCTTAAAAATTTATTAAATTTTTTTGATATTGATTTAGATTTACCCCCACATTTGATGGAATTAAAATTTGACGAATGTTTTAAATCATCTGAAGTAACTATTATAAATGGTGTTTATAAGTTAAATTTTGAACTTCCCCGTCGTGTTGACGACAGGGATTCGCAAACCAAAAAAAAAATATAGTTTATTTATTTTTGGAAATTTTTACTGCACCGTCGTCCCGACGATTTCTAATCCTTTATTAAGGATGTTAATGGCCGCATTCCGGTCACGGTCGTGATGTGTATGGCAAATTGGGCAGTCCCAGTCT
>JAFRFD010000152.1 GCA_017434525.1 Methanobrevibacter sp. | reverse complement strand
TCAGTTACTTTAAGACATAAACCAGCTGCTACGGTTTGACCCATATCTCTGATAGCGAATCTTCCCATTGGAGGAATGCTTGCAGCTTCTTCCATAACCATAGGTTTGGTAGGTTTAATTTGTACAATAGCTGCGTCACCAGTTTTAATGAAGTCAGGTTTGGTTGCTTCAGGTTGACCGGTAGCAGGGTCGAGTTTAGAAGTTAAGTCTAAGAAAGTACATGCAGTTTGTGAGGTGTGACAGTGGAATACAGGGGTGTATCCTACGGTGATTACACCAGGGTGTTGTAATACTACAACTTGTGCAGTAAATTCTTTAGCTACGGTAGGAGCGTCAGTAGTGTGTCCAGCTACGTCTCCTCTTCTGATATCGTTTTTACCTACACCTCTTACGTTGAATCCGATGTTGTCACCAGGTTCAGCTTCAGGGAAAGTTTCGTGGTGCATTTCGATAGATTTTACTTCACCAGATACTCCAGCAGGTTCAAAGATAACGTTGTCTCCTTGTTTCATGATACCAGTTTCTACTCTTCCTACAGGTACAGTACCTACACCAGTGATGGAGTATACGTCTTGAATAGGAATTCTTAATGGTAAGTCTACAGGTTTTTCAGGTGGTACTAATTTATCTAATTCATCCATTAAAGGACTACCTTTGTACCAGGACATGTTATCAGAGAGCTCTTTGATGTTGTCTCCTTCAAATGCAGACATAGGGATGAAAGGAGTGGATGCTGGGTCTCTACCAATGGATCTGAGTAAGTCAGATACTTCATCTTTTACTTCGTTGAATCTGTCTTCACTGTAATCTACCATATCCATTTTGTTTACAGCAATGATTAATTGTTTAATACCTAAAGTCATGGATAAGAACATGTGTTCTTTGGTTTGTGGCATTACACCGTCGTTAGCAGCTACTACTAATACAGCTGCGTCAGCTTGGGATGCACCAGTAATCATGTTTTTAACGAAGTCTCTGTGTCCAGGACAGTCTACTACAGTGTAGTCGTATTTGTTGGTGGAGAATTTTTGGTGAGCTAAGTCAATGGTTACTCCTCTTTCTCTTTCTTCACCTAATTTGTCCATAACAAATCTGAATTTGTCTTCACCTTCATCTAATTGTTGTTCAGCGATTGCACCAGCTTTTAATAATAAGTGTCCTACTAAAGTGGATTTACCGTGGTCAACGTGTCCAATAAATGCTAAATTTAAATGTTCTTTTGCTTTTGCCATTATAAAAACCTCTTTTTATAAATTGTATATAAGTTAAGTATATAATTAAGTAAAATTATTTGTTAAGTTATTTATATTGTTGAATATTTTTGAAATACTTATGAATTAATAATCAATAAATGTTATCAAAGATATATCAACGGATTTATTCTATAACTTACATGTAAAAATTACATGGTAACAATTACATGCAATATAAAATAAATCACATGTAATATAAGAATACTCAACTATATGTATATTATTATATTTTTTATAATATATAAACTATATGATTATACTACTATTTTTTTAATAATTGAAAAAACTAAAAAAATAGCATTTAAGTTTGAAACTTAATAGTATTTAATTAAAAAAATAATTAATTAAAATAAAAAATTTAAATTAGGAAAAATTCCTAATTTAATAAAAACAGATCAGAAAAAATTAAGATAAAGATTATCTTAATTTAACTTAGAACTTATCTAAATTAGAACTT
>JAFRFD010000151.1 GCA_017434525.1 Methanobrevibacter sp. | reverse complement strand
TACTGGACATATTAATATTTAAGTTCCACCTAATATATTAATTTTACTGCTTTTAAATTAAAAATAAAGAAAAAATAGAACGAAAAAATTTCGTGACTCAAAAACTAGTGAAAATTCAAATCACACAAGTTTTTGAAAGAGACTTAGGGGATTTAAAAATTAGGACTATTTGAGTTTGCTCATCAATCCGGATTTTCTTGCATAATGGAACAAGTACAATTGAACATAACCGGCATAGTCACCGAATTCCTCCATTCCAAACTCCCTCACTTTTGCCACACTTATATCTTTACCGTCAAAGTATAAATGAGACACTATGCGCTTTATCCACACGTCTGAAGGAAAGGCCTCTCTAAAGTTGAATCCATAAAGCAGTATGCAGTCTGCCACTTTTGGCCCGACTCCCGGAACTTCAAGTATTGTTTCAAATGCCTCATCATATGACATGGAAAAGATTTCCTGAAGGTCCATTTCGAGTGTAAATAACTCAGATGCCTTTCTCATGTATGGTGCTCTATATCCCACACCACAATTCTTAAGATTATTGTTGCAGCTGGAAATATCTTGAATGTTTGATGAATTAAATTCATCCTCCTCATCAAGGTATATTTTTGCAAGCTCACAGCTTCGAGGAAAAGTATAGTAATTCTCATGCCTGTTTCCCCAATTTTGTTTGATGTCAGAAATGGATTTTGTCCACCTTTTGATGGAATTGTTTGCAGAACAAATTGAAGATATGACACATTCAAACGGGTCGGGTGCCAAAAATAACCTCAAGCCATTGCAAAACTTTGACATTTCAGATAATTCGGCACGATTATCTAAATAATTATAAAACCCATTCAAATCGAAATCCAAATCAAAAATATAATTCAATCTAGAAATAGCTTCCTTTTGAGAGATTTCGCCCTTAAAACTAAAATCTAAAAATTCGCCGGATTGCTTGACATTAAAAATAACGGGCTTATCATTGACTAAAACAACATTACTGTAACATCCGCCAACCTGCATCCAGGGAGGCTGTGATGTTTGACCGGACAATTGTGTTAATTCTAAATCGATTAGAGATTCAATAATCATAAGCGAACAGCCACATTATTTTCTTTTAAGTATTCCTTAACAGTGCCTATTGAATATTGGTTAAAGTGGAATATGCTTGCTGCAAGAGCCGCAGAAACATCAGTTTTCTCAAATACTTCCAAAATGTGTTTTGGTTCACCGACTCCGCCACTGGCAATGACAGGGATGTCGACCGCATCATTGATTGTTTTATTTAACTCAATATCGTACCCATTTTGAGTTCCATCGCCGTCCATACTGGTCAAAAGAATCTCTCCGGCACCTAAATCCTGACATTTAACTGCCCACTGGATAGCATCAATGCCTGTGAACTCACGACCGCCGTAAATACTTGTGTCAAACCAGCAGAATCCCTTATCAGTTTCAATGACTGTTTTATCAGGTGCATCATCAGGATGGTCAACATATCTTCTTTTTGCATCAATTCCAATTACAACAGCCTGTGATCCAACAACTTTTGAAGCTTCAGTCAATAATTCCGGATTTTTAATGGCTGCAGTGTTTGTTGAGCACTTGTCTGCCCCGGCTTTGAGCATTTTAATGTAATCGTCAACTTTCCTTATTCCTCCACCGACGCAAATAGGCATGAATACATTTTCCGTTAGCCTATCAATGACATCAGCCATTGTTGCTCTGCGTTCGTGTGATGCGGTAATATCCAATACAACAACTTCATCTGCACCTTCTTCATAGTATCTTGTTGCAAGGTCTACAGGGTTTCCAGCATATTTAATCTCTTTAAATTCAACGCCTTTTACAACACGCCCTTCAGGAACCTGTAAGTCGCAATCTAAACAAGGAATAATTCTTTTGGTTAACATAATAATCAATAAATAAAAAAAGAGTATTGTTTTTTAAAAAACAATAATATTAAGCTGAATATCTTAAAACAAAACAAAATATAGCTAAAATTACAGTAGCTACTAAAACATGCTCAGGTGAGAGTTTTGGGCCTAAACTTTCTTCATCAAAGTATCTTACTAAACCTGCACCAGTTTGAGGCATTGAAATTTTATTATCTTTTTTCGCCATAAGTAATCTCCTATAAAATTAATTAATAAAAATAACTGTATATAATTATTTTATTACTAGTATATAAAGTTTAAATTTTCTCCTTTTTAATAACTTTAATATCACTGATTCTTGTATCGGGGTACTGTCCATCCTCATCTTTTTCAACGGCTTTAACCATATCCCACACAGTGAGTAACGCTACACTAACACCAGTTATAGCTTCCATTTCCACCCCAGTTTTACCTAAAGTGTTAACTGCGCATCTGGCAATTATCTCTGTCTCTTTAACTTCGAAATCAAGTTCTATTCCTGTTAGGGATAACGGATGGCAAAGAGGGATGATTGAAGAGGTATTTTTAACGGCTTGAATTCCAGCAATTTGAGCGGTTGTTAATACATTTCCTTTTTTAATTTCTTCATTTTGAATTAAATCTATTGTATTTTTATCTAAAAATATACTACCACTTGCAATTGCTCTTCTTTTTTGATCGGGTTTGCCCCCAACTTCTACCATGTGCACTCCGCTTTCTGTTAAATGTGTAAACTCATCTGCCATAATATCTATTTCTCACTTACTTCAATTACATCTAATTGTTCACAAATCGCATTAACACCAAGTATTTCACCAACATTAGGATGGCTTCTTCCTTCATCACCGGATATTAATTCCTTAATATACAATCCGCCTTCAGTTTTAATACGCATATTAAATGTCCTGTCATCAATTATTTCATAAGACAAATCCAAGACATGTTTAATGCGCACCTTATCCGCACGTCTTCTAAGAACTCTTAAAGGAGTTTGCTGGTGAATTTCATCTAATTTTGTTAACTCTTCTAATTTATCTTTGTCAAATGCCTCATCACACTTAACAAGAGCATTATAAACCTTATATGTGTCTGGAGAGGATTGCTTAATTTCAGCTTTTCTTTTTCTCTCACAAACATGCAAATTATGATATGATGTCTTGCCTTCATTAATTTTGTTAATTTCCTGTTCTATCTTAGCTAAATCAATATTTCTAATTTTAGGCTCTTTAATTTCTAAAACAAACGGTCTGCCTGAACCCAACATCAACACATCAATGTCTTCACGGCCTGCTCCATGGAATTTGGCTTCTTTTCCTTTAGTTAATTTTAAAAAGTGTTCAGAAATCAGTTCCTCAACAGATTCCGGATATTGTTTTCCAGTTCCATTGCATTCTTCACATCCTCTTCCTTTGCATTTAGTGCATGGCCATTTTGTTTGAGGAATTCCACGTTTGAACTTGTTGTATTTGCCTTCAACGTATAATGGATTAATCTGAATTCTAATTTTTGGCTCGCCAATCAAATCAACATTAAAAACAATGTCCTGTGATTCGAACTCCGCATCCTTATCGTATCTCTCCCAAATTCCAAGCCCAATTAGTCTGTTGACTTCCTTTTTAATGGTTTCAACATTCAAACCAAATTTTTCTGATAATTCCTCATCTCTTTGTTGAATGTCCTTATCTATTTTTGAGCCTACTAAAAACGTATCAAACTCAACGCCTAACTGATTAATTTTAGCATCAATTTTGTTATATAAATCATCGTTGAGTTTATCAAACAAATTGCCGCAGATTGCACAGTCTACATCGTTTAAATCAATGTTCAATTCGCTGCAAACTTTATCTGCCCTTTCAATATTGTTAGTGCCTTCAATTGTCTTGGATAATTTGCGGCCTAAACAGTTTTTGCAGATTTTTCCATCGGTTTCCTGTAAAATCTCTTTAGCTAATTCAAACATTTTATCTATTCATGAATTGACCCATCATACGGTTCATTGCGCCGCCGCCTAATCGGCTTCCACGTTTTCCAATGCCCTTCATGGTCTTTTTAGTATTGTTATAATATTTAAGAAGTTCCTTAACTTCGCTTTCCTGAACTCCAGATCCTCTTGCAATTCTTCTGATACGGGATTGTTTAATGATTTTAGGGTTCAGCATTTCCTCTTCGGTCATGGAAGACATCATAATCTTATAAGTGTCGATTTTGTCCTCTGTCATCTTGGATGCTTCTTTTGATATCTTATTTCCCATACCTGGAATCATGTTTAGGACTTGTTGCATTGGACCCATCTTATTCATCATTTCAAACTGGTTTTTCATGTCCATTAACGTGAATTTACCAGTTAACATATTGTTCATGGTTTTTTCCGCAATGTCCTCGTCTATATTTTCTTCAGCCTTTTCTATAAGGGATTTGATATCCCCCATTCCAAGTAACCTTGAAATAAATCTTTCGGGATCGAACAATTCAAAGTCATCGATTCTTTCACCGGTACCGATGAATTTGATTGGAGCGCCGGTTTCTGCAACAGCAGACATCGCACCCCCACCCTTAGCGGAACCGTCCAGTTTTGTAATAATGATGGAACCTATATCAGTGGCTTGTGAAAATGCCCGGGCTTGTTCGCCGGCTTGTTGACCTATAGTACCATCAATGACAAGAATGGCTTCATTAGGATTGATGATGTTATCCAATTCGTTCATCTCAGCAATCAAGTCTTCTTCCTGCTTGTGTCTACCTGCAGTATCAAAAATGATTACTTTTCTGTTTTTGAATTCGTTCAAACCCTTTTGCGCCAGGTCAAGTGCATCCTTATTGTCAGGGTCTCCGTATAAAGGAACATCCATTTCTTCGGTTAATTGTCTTAATTGTTCGTAAGCTGCAGGCCTCCATGTGTCTGTACAGACAACGGCAGGATTGAAACCTTTCTTTTGTAAATATCTGCATAATTTACCGATAGTAGTGGTTTTACCACTACCCTGAAGACCCAAGAACAAGATTTTATATGGTCTTTCGTTGATTTCCAATCCGGCGGCTTCACTACCTAAAAGATTTACCATCTCTTCATAGATAATGGTTATAACATGTTCTCTTGGAGTTATGCCTTTTGGAGGTTCTTCTTCAAGAGCTCTTGATTCGATTTTTTTTGATAACTCTAAAACTAATTTAATGTTAACGTCAGATTGAATTAATGCACGTTGTATGTCCTTTACAACTTCTTTAATGGTTTTTTTATCTATTACAGACATTCCCACTAATTTTTTCATTGTATTAGTAAGATTTTCTCCCAAATTTCCGAGCATTTTAATCACTTAATTAATTGATTTTAGAAAAATTATATAATTATAATTAACTATATTTATATTTAACAAGTTTTAAATTTTTGTGTGAGACCATGTTAGAGGAAGTAATTAAATCATTAGAAGCATCACCTATTGTTAAAAAGGGTGAATACAACTACTTTGTAAATCCAATTAGTGACGGAGTTCCTGCAATGGACCCTATAATGCTTAGGGAACTAGCTCTTGCTGTTCATAAGTATGCAAATTTGGATATTGATAAAATTGTGGCTGTCGAAGCAATGGGAATACACTTGGCAACCGCATTATCCCTTGCAACCGATATTCCGTTTGTAGTGATACGTAAAAGACAATACGGCCTGCCTGGTGAAACAGAAGTATATCAAAAAACAGGTTATGGCTCATCAAATCTTTATGTTAACGATTTGCATGAAGGTGAAAAGATCTTACTCATCGATGATGTTGTAAGTACCGGTGGGACATTAGTGGCATTGATTAAAACCTTGCAGGACCTCGGTTTAGATTTAAAATCTGTAGTGGCAATCATAGATAAAGGTGAAGGAAAGGAAATTGTCAAAAAAGAAACCGGAGTGGATGTCTTATCCATTGTTAAGTTAGACGTTATTGACGGCAAAGTAGTAATTGAAAGTACAATCGAAGATTAGCATGTCAATGTATGATATGGATTTGGATAAAGTAATCCGCAAAATAAACTCAAAAGATGCAAAAACTGTTGGCCTTCAATTTCCGGAAGGCCTTAAAATGCAGGCAGTTAAAATAGCTAGGCAAATCGAAGAGGAAACCGAAGCGACAGTGATAATTTCAGGCGACCCCTGCTTTGGAGCATGTGACGTAAGCGATTACAAAATGAAGGGTTCTGTTGATTTGATTATTCACTATGGACACACACCATTGCCGTTAAAATATGAAGTCCCGACAGTCTTCATCGAAGCCTTCTCAAATATTGACCTCAAAAAAGACCTTGAAAAATGCCTGAAAGAACTTAAAAGTTACTCAAGGATAGGTCTTGTTACAACAACACAACACTTGCATCTTTTAAATGAAACCAAAGACTTTCTGGAAGACAACGGGAAGGAGGTCATTCTTGGATCCTCACCCTCAACTAGAAAGGGACAGGTTTTAGGGTGCAATTTTTCATCAATCAAGGAACTGGACGTCGATGTAATTCTATTTATTGGAAGTGGAAATTTCCACCCATTGGGCATTAAACTATTTTCAAATACTCCCGTTCTGGCACTGGATCCCTATAACAGTGAAATCAGAAGCATGGATGAATATGCAGACAGAATCCTAAGAATAAGATTTGCAAGAATAACAAAAGCAAGTACAGCCCGAAAATGGGGAGTGATTGTTTCTTCAAAAGAGGGCCAATACAGAATGACCTTGGCAAAACAATTGAAAAAGACACTTGAAGATAATGGAATGGAAGCCTATATAATCCTCGCGGACAATATAAATCCCGACATATTATTACCTTATCTTGAATTAGAAGCATTTGTTGTTAGTGCGTGCCCAAGAATAGCTATTGATGACTCCCAAATGTATAAAAAACCACTTTTAACTCCACAAGAATTAGAAATTGTATTGAACAAAAGAGAATGGGAAAATTATCAACTAGATGAAATTTTATTCCATGAACGTTACAAATAGCTTTAAATATTAATTTAAATAAAATTATTATATTAAAGAAATTTTTTATAAATCTTTAATTTTGGTGATTTTAATATGGATAAGAAAGAAGAAAAAATAGTAATGCCTGGAGATAAATTAGGAATAATCGAACAATATCTGCCAGGAGACGGTACATATGATGATAACGGAGATATCAAATCATCTGTACTTGGTAATGTTAAAATTAATCAAAAAATGAAGGTTATTTCTGTTGAAGGTGCAGCTAAACCGGCACTCTTAAAAGTTGGAGACATAGTTTATGGTCAAATAACTGACATTAAGCCTCAAAGAGCAAATGTTAAAATTGATTGCATTAAAGACAATGCAAGACCATTAGCCCTACCATATATGGGTGCAATTCATATATCTCAAGCAAAAAGAGACTATCTCGAAAAGTTATCAGATGCCTTTAGAATAGGAGACATCATCCAAGCAAAAGTAGTTAAAATTACTGGAGACAATGTTGATTTAGGCACAGTGGATGATGATTGTGGCGTACTAAAAGCAATGTGTACCCGTTGTAGAGATTTCATGCACACAACTTCAAAAGAAAATGAGCTTCAATGTAATACTTGTAATAAAAAAGAAAAACGTAAAGTTTCTAAAAACTACGTTAATGATTAATTAAGGTTGATAAAATGGAAAATATTGAAATTATTGAGGATAAAACTTTAGAATTAACATTTATTGTAAAAGATGAAAGTCATGGCGTATGCAATGCTTTAAGACACATTTTAATGCAAGACCCAGACGTTGAATATGCTGTTTACAATATTGATCACCCTCTTACTGGAAAACCAGAAATGACCATTAAAACTAAAAGAGGAAAAAGGCCTAGAATAGTGTTGAAAAGAGCAGCTGAAGAACTCCAAAAAGAAAGCGCTGATTTCAAAAAACTTATTGATGAAGCTTTATAGCTTCAGTATTATTTTTTTTAATGTGATTTAATGTCAAAGCACAGAAATCCTCCCCTGACAACTGATATTTTTATTTTTGATGAGGATTTTAATTTTATACTAATTAAAAGAAAAAACAATCCTTATAAAAACTGTTGGGCACTACCAGGAGGATTTGTAGAATATGGCGAAAGTGTGGAAACTGCAGCAATACGGGAAGCAAAGGAAGAAACCAGCATAGATGTTGAACTAATGGATTTGGTTAATGTCTATTCAGAACCTGGCAGAGACCCTAGAGGACACACAATAACAATAGCATACACCGCAAAAGGAAATATGGACAATAGAAAAGCAGATGATGATGCATGTGATATCGGAATATTTTCGGCGGAAAAACTTGATGAAATAAAACTCGCTTTCGACCATGACAAAATTATTAAAGACTGTCTAAAAAAGGCAAAAAAGGGCTTATAATGGTATATATTTAAATAAGTTAAAAAAAAGATTTATTGAATATATAGATTATAAACATATAATAGAGGAGAGTTAAATGGAATTTTGTCCAGAATGCGGAGCCATGTTACTTCCAAAAGAAGGAAAATTGGAATGTGGTTGCGGTTATACTAAGAATCTATCTGATAAGAATGAATATGAAGTTTCCAAAAAAATAGAAACTGAAGAAAATGTTAAAGTGCTTGGTGAAGTTGAAGACATGCGTTCAACCATCAAGGAAACCTGTCCGGAATGCGGACATGATGAAGCTTATTATGAATTAAAACAAACTCGTAGCGCTGATGAAGCACCTACACGTATCTTTACATGTGCCAAATGTAAACATACTTGGAGAGCATATCACTGAGGTTTAATATGAAAGATTCTAAAGAAAAAGAGCATAGAATTTCAAATCTTAAAGATATGATTGACAATGTTTCTAATAACGAATCTGTTGATGATTTTGAAGAGTTTGAAGAAGATATTGAGTTAATCAATTATCTTAATGAAGATCATGTCGATTATGATGGAGATTATGAAATTAATGACGAATTCATATACCGTCCAGGTGATGATGAAGGAAATGCTATAAATTTAGATGAAAATAATATTAATGAAGAATTCTTAATCAGAACTCCAAAAGAAAAAGAAGTGGAAAACGAAGATAGTCCTGAAAATGAAGACTTTATTGATGATTTTACAGCTGAAGTGAGTGACGGCTTTGACACAATAATTCATGCGAAAATTGGAAGGACTCCTATTTTAGCCGTTATCGGTTCATTTTTAGGATTGCTGTTCATACTTATTTCTGCAATAATCTTCTCATCAGGCAGTGATAGAGTTATTGATAATGTTGTATCCGGTGAAACAAACTTTATATCCCTTATATTCTTAATATTTGGATTGTTATTGCTGGGTTATGGAATTTTTAAAATCTTTGGATTTAAGAATCCTCTGGAGGGGATGTCTAATAGTATAGATTCAATTGAAACCAATGAAAAACAAGAATCTACTACTAAAAAAGAAGAACCAAAAGAAAAAGTAATCCCAAAAAGTAATATTCCACTAGACAAGGAATCTTACAAAATTGGTGAATTTAATATTAAAGATTTAAAAAACAAATTTAAAAAACACCCAACCACCAAAAAATCAGCACCACCAACTCAAGAAGAATTAGATAAAATTCCTCCAGCGCGTGAAAAACCAGAAGAAAGAAAAGGTTTAACTGCAAAGGAAATTGAGGAAATTGAATACGAACAGGCTGTTCGTGAAAATGAATCCATTGACGATATTTTTGCTGAAGTTGAAGACTTTGATGACATGCCGATTATTTCAGTTGATGGTGAAGATAAAGGAAATAAATAACTTAATTTTTTTATTCGGGCCTGTGGTCTAGTCTGGAATGACGCAGGACTTCGGATCCTGAGATCGGGGGTTCAAATCCCTCCAGGTCCGCTAATTTTTAACTCTGACAACCGCTTCTTTAAAGAAGTCAGGAATTAATGACCTATACATCGGGCTTTTAAACAGCATGTTAATATCGCTGTCAATGATATAAGTGTAACATGAATCATCTTCAGCCCTCATTCCCCTACCATAAGCCTGCATAAGGGTCATGACCGTTTTATAAGCATACCATTTCTTATCCCTTTTCATTCTCATATTTACCTGTTTGTCTCCAAGATATGGGAATGGGATTTTATAGATGATTTGAAATCTGCATTTATCATACGGCAAATCAACACCCTCACTCATGGAAGGTGAAACCAGAACCAATGGATTTTCATCTTTTTCAAAGAAATTTAATATCTGTTCCCTGTTTTTGGAGGTGTGGGAAATCAATCTTGAGTTATACAAATTATTAAGAATATATTGTTGGCATTTATAGCTGTGAGTGTGAATCAAACCCTTATCACCTTCATGTTTTTTAAGGATTTCCTGAAGGATAGGTATAGTTTTTGGTGCAGTGTTTTTAATTCTATTAGCTGACATTTTACCTGCCAAATCAAGAATGATTGGCCTTTTTTCTTTTGTAAATGGACTATCTACCTTAATGTGATATACTTCATTAGGATTTAAGCCCAACCATTTGGAAAACATCTTATGGGAAAGAATTGTTGCACTCATGAATATAACAACGTCCCCATATTTTAACAAATTATCTTTTGCATAATGGTGAACCCTTAACGGTTTGAATACAACGCCTGTTTCCTCAGCGTCAATGACCCAATTTTTAGGTTCTTTTTCCAGATTATTTGAAAGAGTTTTCAGCCTTGCTATTGTTGATCTTATTCTATCCGCCTTATTTTTCTTTACATTCTTTAAATCAATGTCTTCATAACTGTCCCTGATAGCCTCTATTTCCATTTTCCAATCTGAAAGCTCACCATCTTTTAAGGTTTCATTGGAAATTCTTTTATTTATGTCCTTTTCCAGAGTCCTATTATATAGCGCAACTTCCATAGTTGCCATTAACTTATTTTCAATGTTGTGAGCCTCATCTAAAATCAAAAGTGAACGTGGGGCGAAATGTTTTACATAGTTCAGCTCGACAATTGCATAATCATAGTTCATTAGGGTTATCGGTGAATTAATTGCATTGGCCTTTTGGTTCCAATAATGACAGTGATTTGGTGATTGGTAAAAAATGGCTCCACCGAATGAATCTTCAAAAGCCAATTCTGCATCCAAAGACGGGTTTTTTGCAATGCCGTATTTGCAAAAAAAGTTACTGGAGGTTGGAGTGGTTTTACATGTCCCCATATCGCAGGTTACATCCAGATTGCTATTCAGGCAGGCAAAATTGCCCCTTCCCTTAACCAAAGGGAAATCAAACTCATTGGAATATTGTGACTGCAGCTGCTTGGTCATTGTCAATATGTATGCTGATTCGTACATCTTGGCCAGGGTTGTTGCTATTGCGGATTTTCCGGTACCTGTACCTGCTTCCAAAATAATATATTTATAGCCTTGCCTTATTGCATCATGGATGTTTTGAATTATATCCAACTGGCCAAATCTTGGCTCTTCAAATGGGAAATTTTCAATAATATCCTCGTCAATGTGGGGATAAATCTCCTTTAAATATGCTACAGTCCCCTCATCCAACTTATGGTTATCGATTGAATAGACTTCAGGAATTTCATCATCTAGAATGGAATGTGAAATTGTCCTTTTGAAGCTGAATAGGTTGGTTGGACCTTGAGACTTGCTATTATTTGAATTTCCACAAATACAATCACTTTTTAGCATGCCGCAGTTTGGGCAGAATAATGGATTTGACATTAAAAATATATTAGTTAGTATAATATAAATAAATTATAGGAAGAGCATTTGAAAAGTAACATTTGAAATAAAATATTGTATTGTAAAGTGATCATATGACAAAAAAAGGAAAATTATACGGAATTGGCGTTGGACCTGGAGATACTGAATTGCTTACATTGAAAGCTGCAAGAATATTGAAAGAAGTCTCAGTTGTTTTTACACCAAAATCATCAAAAGAAAAAGATAGTATTGCATTATCAATCGTTAGACCTATTCTTGAAGAAAGAAAAGATTATAAAAGATTAATGCTTGTTACACCTATTTTTCCAATGATTGAAGATAAGGATGAACTTGAAAAAATTTGGACTAGTGCTTCTGAAATGATTGCCCAATATTTAAGTAGCGGAAGAGACGTGGCTTTCATCACACTCGGTGACCCATCCGTATTCAGTACATACTCATATATTCAAAAGAAATTAGTTGGAGAATTTGAAATTGAAACCGTTCCGGGAATCACATCATTTACCGCATGTGCCGCAGCTAGAAACAAGGCATTGGTGGAACAAAACGAAATTTTAAGCATTGTTCCAAAAATAGATGACAGATTAGAAAATGTGCTTGAATACAGTGACTCAATTGTATTGATGAAGGCATCCAGAAACACATCACAATTGGAAGAAACAATAGAACAAAAGGAAAGACCTAAAGAGATATATTCCGTGCAAAACTGTACCCGTGAAAATGAAAAAATAATTGAAGGTTTCTCTCACGAAAAACCATATCTCACAACTACAATAATCAAATTTGAAGATGACTAATGGGATAGGATGCCTAAAGGCTCTATCTCAAATACGCATTTTTCGTCTCCCATAGTGTAACATTGTGTTTCGATAACACTTACAGGGAGATTGAAAAATTCTGTAAACAATCCTTCAAATATTCCAGTGTCCAAGAAACATGCTGGTTTTCCTGTTTTTGGAAGCAACTCGCATTCAAAACAGTCATAAGTAGTGATTTTAATTATTTGGCCGACATTGAAAGTGAGTCTTCCCAAACCTTTTCTCTGCCAAAAATCAGCAAGATTATCCATGAAAACATTTAAATCATCATCATATAATTTATCAAAAATTGATTTGCCTATACTATTACCGGTGGATTGTAAAATTGGGTCTATATTTATTCCTTCCTGAATGAGCATTGCTTTTAAGGTATGGAACAATAATGTGGAAAACTCCGCATCCACTTCAACAATGTTTTTTATTAAATAATCAGCTTGGGTTTCCTCTATCTCTTTTGGTTCTGAAATGTCGACAGACCCGATATACTTTGAATTCAAATAGAATATTTTCTTTCTATTATCTACAGGGTGAACTTTATATGAAATAATTCCGCTTTCTCGTAAACTTTTAAGGTGAACTGAAACAGTAGATTTGGATTTACCAGTATTACTGACTATCTCATCAAATTCCATGTCTCTATCTCTAAGCATTTCTAGGATTGTAAGTTTTACTGGACTCTTTATGACATTTACGCCAATATTATCATCGGCATGTGAGAAAATTTGTATAGGTTTTTGTTCGCTCATAGTTATATCCCCAATATATAGTTATATTTAATATTTATGGGTTAATAAATATATCTAAAAATTAAAAAAGTAATTATGTTTAAATATTTTTATAAAAAACTGAACAATATAAATGTAAAAGATAAAATAAATACGAACTGTTCGTTTAAAACATATAAAATAGTTCGCATCCCTACGATTTTATGGACAAGGTATGAACTTGTAAAAAAGTTCCGCTTTAACCTACTCATCCAAAGTTTTAACCACACTTTTTACAAAGTCCCTTTTCTTGTCAATATGAATACCATGTCCGCAGTCGAAATATTCCACGTCAATATTTTCAATCAGGCTGACTACCAATTCCAAGTCCTCATCCGTTAGGGCGCCTTGAATAATGTTACCCTCACCTATTATGGTATTGGCCTTCATGAATAATGTTTTGCATTCTATTTTCGAAAGCAAATTCTTATAATCTATATTACAGTTAAAGGAGTCATTATAGAAATTTTCCCCAAAGTATGGGTCATATTCATTCAATCCTTGAAAAGCTTGCAAAAATTTTTTAGGCCAAAACCTAACTTTTAAAGGCTTATCCGGATGCTTTTTTCGATATTTTAATGCGGATTCTCCAGATTTTGCCCTAATCTTTTCCCTTTTATCTTCAGGAAAAAAGTTCCAGGCATACTGGTTCATGAAGTAGTAATACACAAAATCCGTCTCTTCATCCTGATTGATGAAATTATGGCAAACCGTTGACATGTCATTGAAGTTGTAATAGTCAAACCTTTTCTCGCCACAGCTTGAAAACAGTGGAGGATCTTCCAGTATTAAATTTCCGCAAACATCAGAAACTGAAGCGATATAGCAGGATATGAGACCTCCGGAAGAATGACCCAATATTGATATTTTATCATCACTCTTAGATTTAATAAAATCAATCAAATCATTCCCTAAACTAATTATATTATATTTTTCCCTGTTATGGGAGCTTTTTCCATGCCCATAGCAATCCACTAAAATCAAATGAAACTTTTTGGACAAATCCTTTACTACGTCCGAATAATTTTCTGCATTTGTACCTTGTGCATGAATTATCAGCAGTATGGGATTATCATTGTCCCCCTCATAATAATTAATGATACTGCCATCGTCTGTCTCATATTGAAAATTTTCCAGCTTCATATTATCAATGCCCCCTCATGATTAACTATTATTAATTTTTATTAAAATGGAATATAATAGTATTTGAAACTAAAATAGTTTATAATCCCAATTGAAACCGTCCTATAAACGTGTGATATCGTTCGTAACCATATATTTGAAATTCTAAGTTAAATATAATATACATACTTTAAATAAATATATATTCATGAGCGAAAATGATAATAAATTCCCGGATTACATTACTTTTCCGAGAACTTTTGAAAAGTATAAATGGTATAAACCATTGCTTGTATTTGCGATTGGGGCAATTATTTATTTAATATTGCAAACTTTAGTTATTGCAATTTTTGCCGTAGTCTATGGTTTTGACGTTATTTCTCCATTGATAAGTGGAGGATATGAATCATTGAATTCTGAACTTGGAAGCTATATCAGTTATCTGTCCATAGCTATTTTCATTCCTTCAATATATATTGCTTCCAGGATTGTTCGTGACAGACCTTTTTCATCATACTCCTCATCCCGTGGAGGATGGAATTGGAAACTTTATTTAAAATGTTTAACTATTCCATTAGCAACATTAATAATCATTCAGATTGTATATGCCATGATAATGGGGCGACAAGGTCCAAATACATTAACACTGACATTCTTCATCATATGCTTAATAATCATCCCTCTCCAGTGCATTGGCGAGGAATACCTAATGAGAGGTTTGATAATGCAAACTATAGGATCATGGTTTAAGATACCTGTCCTAGCATTGATTGTTCAAGCGGCAATCTTTGCATCAATGCACCCCTACAGTATTTTAGGAGTGATTGGAGTGTTTATTGATGGTCTTATTTTAGGATTTTTAGCTTGGAAGACTAACGGTTTGGAACCGGGGTCCGCTTTCCATAGTGCGAATAATTTTATCTCCGCAATGGTTGTGTCTTTAGGATTTGACGTGTCCACAGCAACAATTGACTTAACCAATTTCGTGTCAACAATCATCGTTACATTAATTGCTGCATTTCTACTATACTACATTGGTAACAGGCAAGGATGGTTTAGTGAAAAAACAAGTGAATGTAAATTGATTTAATTGGATATTGAAGTAGATTTCTCTTCTATCCAATCCCCATAATAATAATCAGATATATAAAAACATCTGTACATAAATGAGTGATGTATGAAATCAAGACATTTTTGGTTTTTATATAACCTATAAATTCAAATATTGAACCGAAACCCTGTATGCAAAGTGCAAATAAGAACATGACGGGATTTAATACATGCAAAGATGCAAACATCACCATTACTAAAGCAACTGATATGATTACCGCCAATTTACGATTACTTGTGTATTTGTAAATCACTCTTAAGAAAAATATGAATGGAATGAATTTAATGAATTCTTCGCCCATCAATGAAAATATCGCTGTAAAAATTGTCATGATGTTTATAGAACTTTCTTCAACAAGTCCCCCTCCAACTATTCCAACTTGCTCCAATATTGTAGACATAATCACTGCAAATATCATATATCCAACGAAAAGAGCTACTGCAAGAAGGATATCCCTGCCTGAAGGTTTTCTAAATATTGCCTTATAATCCCAATTTAAAAAATATAATACAGGAACAATAAACACTATACAGCATAATATTGCAGCAGAGAGTTTTTCCGAGATTGTTAAAACAGATCCAACAAGGAACACAAAGAATAAAATGATCCATCCCCATTTTGGGACATATGGATTTTTATCATAAAACGGAAAATCATAATCTTTATCTTCAAATTTAAACCAGTCAATTTCAACCATATTGATAAATAGGATTTGAAATTATTTAATTTTTGTGACATGAAACATGCGAAATTTAACAGTATTTTAAGCGTGATTATTTGAAACAAATACGAACAATTCGTATAAAACTTATAAAAAAGTTCAGATACTTATGGATTTCCAGCACTAAAACTCCGATAGAGAATTTAATCTATTAAAAATTAATGACAATTATCCGAAATACTTACAAGTTGAATAAAATCCAATATATAATAAAAAAAATTCTGAAATTATACGATCTCAGAATTAAAGTCTTCTGCAGTTTCGGGATCATCATAATCATTGAAAGGACTTTTGCCCTTATCCAATTCTTTAATTTTTTCAATATCATTTTTATTTAATTTAAAGTCAAAAATATCAATATTTTCTGCCATTCTTTCTGTTTTAATAGACCTGCATGAAAATGGAATGTCCCTGTCTATAAGCCATCTGAGTATAATCTGTACAGCACTTTTATCATATTTTTCTGCAATTTCTAAAAGAATAGGATTTTCAAATAAGTTATCTAAACCTTCTGAAAGAGGTCCCCAACTTTGATGGGCCACACCCAATTTATTCATGATTTCATTTGCTTCATATTGCTGGAAGTAAGGTGTTGTCTCAACCTGATTGACTTGAGGGACAATGTCAAAATTCATAGTCAAGTCAACCAAACGGGCGGAATCAAAATTTGAAACACCGATAGACAATAATGTTCCTTCTTTTTGTAAATCCTGCAATGCCCTGTATGATCCATAATAATCTCCAAAAGGTTGATGAATAAGTAGTAAATCAAGATAATCAGTTTGTAAATCTTCCAAAGTTTTATTAACCGCTTTTATTGTTTTGTCATATCCGGAATTGCTAACCCAATTTTTGCTAGTTAAATAAATATCTTCCCTAGGGATTTCAGATTCTTTAATTGCTTCACCAACTTCTTTTTCATTATAATATACCTGTGCACCATCAATTGCAGTATAACCCCTTTCTAGAGCATTGAGAACTGCATTTTTTGTTTCTTTAGAATCAATTTCGTAAACCCCATAAGATATAAAAGGCAATTTTTCATTGTTGTTTAATTTTTTAAATTTCATAAAATTCCCCCCATATGCACCGATTCCTTGTTAGAAAAAATTTTAATTTTAAATATCATTTTGTATTCCCCATTTAAATAATCTTTTGAAAAATCAACATCTCCATGATTTATACTACACAAGTTCTAATAATTTATCTATGACATACAAGAATATATCTACATCTTTGAGGTATAAAACAATCAAATATGTAGATTTGTTAAAAATAAAATCGCTTAATTTTCAAAAGTTTTAAAAGACCCTATGAATGAAAAAGTTTCCGAGAATAGAAAAGATTATTCTTCCTTGAAAAACGACATGAAAAGAAAATTATACAATCTAAATACAAAATAAAAAAAAATGACTTGATAGAAAAAGGAAATCAAGAGCTAATACAGTACAGATATAATTTAAATATAATATTTCATAAAAATATATATATATGAGCAGTGAATTAAAACCTATAAAGGAACATTTATCAAAAATTTATGCTGATTTTGACGAATCAACTTTAATCTCTCCAAATAAAAGTAGAGAAAGTGAAAAATACATAATTTCTAAATCAGAATATGAAATTAAAAAAGAAAATCTAGTTGGATTTATAAATTCCAATTCAATTTCTATTAACGAACTTTTATTGGCCAGTTTAACATTAACCCTGAATAAATTCAATTTTTCAGATGGAACTTTAATTTTCAATCAAAATAATGTCCCATTCGCCACTAAATTTGAAAACAGAAAAATTTCCATTAAGGAATTTCTTGAAAATATTCATGAGATTTACAATGAAACTTTAGAATTTGATGATTATATTGATGAAGATACCCTTCTTTTAAAGCCTGAATTTTATTATAGTTTCAATGAAGATTTAAACTCAGACATTGATTATTCAAATTATTTAAGCATTGTTGAAAGTGACAAAACGGTTTTATTATCATTATTTTACAATAGCGAATTATATACAAAAGATTTCATCAATTCATTCCTATCAAGCATTGAAAATATTATAAACCAATTTATTAGTATTGATATTGAAAAAACAAACATGGAGGATATTGCTCTTGTAAGTGAAAAAGAAAATATTGAGTTCACTGAAGTTGAAATGCCTTTATTTCACAAACGCTTTGAACATCAGGTTAAAGCAAACCCAGACAACATTGCTCTTGTAGCTGAAGATGCGACATTCACTGCAGATGAACTTAACCAAAAAGCAAACAAAATCGCAAATTCATTAATCAAAAAAGGAGTAAAACCAAAAAGCAATGTCCTTGTAATGCTTCACAGAAACAGCGACTTAATAGCATCAATATTAGGTATCTTGAAAGCAGGATGCACATACATCCCGATTGATCTGGAATATCCGAAGGACAGAATAAACTACATATACGAAAACAGCCAAGCAGACTACATCATTTCAGATGAGGATAAAGAGAATTCATTAAACATTAAGGAACTACTTAAAGAGGAAAATACTGAAAACCCAGATGTTGAAATTAGTCCTGATGATTTGGCATATATGATTTATACATCAGGTTCAACCGGAAATCCAAAAGGAGTAATGATTTCACACGAAAACATCTGTAACGAAGTGCAAAATCCAAAATCACAATACAAAAGCTTATTATGTATTACAACAATTTCTTTTGACGTAGCTATGGATGACATATTTACAGCACTTGCGAATGGAATCAAACTGATATTTGCAAATGATATCCAAATCAAAAACATTCCTAAACTAACCGAATTAATCAACGAACATGATCCGGAAGTGGCTGATTTTACCCCATCCAGAATGGCTTCACACCTTGAAGTGGAAGAATTCTGTAAAGCCATAAGCTGTTTGAAATGTTTATTCCTCGGAGGAGAACAATTTTCAACCAAAGTATACGAAGACTTTAGAAAATACTCCAATGCGATTGTATACAACAGTTACGGACCAACCGAGACAACAATAACCTCAAACAACAAAGTAGTGACTGACATTAATGATATAACTGTGGGATTTCCTTTAGATAATTATATAACTGATGTTCGTGATATTGATGGCAAACTAGTGCCAAACGGAGTAATGGGCGAATTATACATCGGAGGAACTGGAGTTGGAAAAGGATACTACAACATGCCTGAAAAAACCGAAGAGGTTTTCCTGACTATCAACGACATTCCATATTACAGAAGTGGAGATTATGCAATTGAACTTCCTAATGGTGAGATTGACATCAAAGGAAGAATAGATAATCAAATTAAATTAAGGGGTTTAAGGATAGAAATTGGTGAAATTGAAACAAACATTAGTCAATATCCAAATATAAAACAAGCTGTTGTTGTAATTAAAGAGATAAACAATAATGACCATTTATGTGCTTATTACACTGCCGATGAAGAGATTGATAGCAATGATTTAAAGGAGTATTTAAAAGACAAATTAACTCGTTATATGGTTCCAACAGTATTTATGCAACTTGATGAGATGCCACAAACACCAAACGGTAAAACAGACTTGAAAAAACTACCGGAACCACAATTAAGATTAACATTAACACTTCCGGAAACAGAAACAGAAATAAGATTGCATGAAATCGCTTCATCCATCAGTAAAACAAAAGAGTTCGGTACTACTGATGATTTATATGCCATTGGATTTACCTCATTAACACTGATGAAATTAAATGCTAAGATTTATGATGAAATGGGCGTTAATTTAGATATCGTTACATTATTGAATGAACCTACAATAAAAAACATTGCAAATGAAATTGAAAATAATGATTTACTTGATTTAGACAGTATAATTGAATTATCCCATAATACAGAGTATTATCCATTAACAGAAAATCAAATGGGAATCTATTATGAATGTATTCAAAGTGGAGATGTTGCACAATATAATCTTCCGTCAGTCATAAGATTTAGCAGTGAAATTGATGCGAATAGATTAAAAGAATCCATCATTAAGACAATTGAAGTATATCCATATCTTAAAACCAGAATTGTTCTAGAAAAAAGTAAAGTGATGCTAAAACGTGACGATTCAATAGCTATTGATAATATTCCAATTGTCAGTGTTGAAGATATTTCAGACGATGAACTTGAAAAGGAAAATCTAAAACCATTTGATTTGCATCATGACCAATTATTCAGATTTAAAATTTATAAAACCCCTACTGAAACAATTTTATTCTCCGATGTTCACCATATAATTTCTGACGGAGAATCTTTAGATAAGTTATTCACAAATATTGCTAATGCTTATCAGGGGATTGAAATTGAAAAAGAGGAAATTGACGGTTACATTAACAGCCTAATTGAAAACGAGAATGAAAACAGTGAAAAATATGAATCATCTAGAAAATTCTTCCAGGACAGATTGGCCCAGGAAGTTGATTCAACTGTTTTGACACCTAATTTGAATGGAAACTATGAAGACGGAATCTTAAAATCAATTTCCAAAAATATTAATCCGGAATTGATTAGTGAATTCTGCAACGTGAATAGAATAACTCCAAACGTTTTGTTCATGGCAACAACAATGTTAAACCTTAATAAGTACACATTCACTGATAAAACATTGATTACAACCATTTTCAATGGACGGTCAAACTCATTATTCAACAATACACAAACATTGCTAGTTAAAACACTTCCTATTGTCTCAATAAACGATGATAGAACTTTAACAATTAAAGAATATTTAAAATCTATAAATGATATTTGGATGGAAACCATTAGTCATTCAGATTATCCTTATACCAAAATTTCCGAAGAATTTAAATTAAAACCTGAGTTTTTCTATGCATACAACAATCTTGATGCTGAAGAAATTGAAATTGACGATGAAGTTTATAAAGTCAAGTATTTGAATTCACTTGAAGTCAATTATAAAATATCTTTGGATGTTAATGAAACCAAAGACAATATTGAATTGTTTATCCAATATAATGACCAGTTGTACACTGCAGATTACATAGAGACCTTCTTAAATTGCATTGTTAATGTAATAAATCAATTAATTGAAGGAGATATAGAAAAATTATCTATTGGTGAAATAGAATTGAGTGAAGATAAAGAAATACCTACATTTGATCCTATCGATACCCCTATTTTACATAAACGCTTTGAAAAACAGGTCGCTGAAAATCCTGACAATATTGGTCTTGTTGCAAGTGATGCTACATTAACTTACAAACAATTAAATGAAAGAAGTAATAGAATAGCCAATTCATTGATAAAAAAAGGTGTCAAACCGGGAAGTAATGTTTTGGTAATGCTTCCAAGAAACAGCAATCTCATAGCAACTATCATTGGAATATTTAAGGCCGGATGCACATTCATACCAATAGATTTAGAATATCCTGCAGAAAGAATAAAATATATCTATGAAAATAGTGAGGCGGACTACATAATCAATACCGAGGGAACAACTAAAAACACATTGGACGTCAATGAATTAATAATGGAAGAAAATGTTGCCAATCCAAATGTTGAAGTAACCTCTGATGATTTGGCATATATGATTTATACCTCTGGATCAACAGGAAAACCAAAAGGAGTAATGATAAGTCACGAAAATGCATGCAATGAAGCGGCAGAAAATCCAAAATGCGAATATTCAAGCATATTGAGTATTGCAACAATAGCATTTGACACCTCCCTTGAAGATATCCTAACCGGAATAACAAACGGCATTAAAATCATATTTGCAAATGATAATGAGATAAAAAATGTTGTTGATTTAACCAATTTAATCAAAGAAAACCAACCGGAAGTAATGGAATTCACACCATCAAGATTGCTATCTTATCTTGAAATTGAAGAGTTCTGCAATGCGATAGGTTGTGGAAAATGTATCGTAATGGGCGGAGAACAATTCTCAGCCAAAGCATTCAATGGAGTCAAACAATACACCAACGCAAAGGTATACAACAGTTACGGACCGACAGAAGCAACAATTGCATCCAACTACAAGGAAATAACTGAT
>JAFRFD010000150.1 GCA_017434525.1 Methanobrevibacter sp. | reverse complement strand
GACTCCTGCAATCGTTTTGGTTTTGATGACATTTCGATTGAAGGTTATGATGCAGACAAGGATGAATTTTATACGATTGATATTCCTGCACCGTCTCAGCTTGGTATTCAAAACATTACTAATGCCTATCATCAGTATTTCAACTGTGAAGAAGGTAGTGAAGACGAAGATTAATTAAGTTGTCTGAAAGAATATAATAATAGGTTAGTTGTTTACAATAACTGACCTATTTTCTATATTGTAATTATAAGGAGTATTTATGTTCAGTTTTTTTCAAACAAAAGAAAGAAGTTCAAGAACCAAAATATATGTATACTGTAGCCAAGATGAAGAAGAATGGCTCATTTGACGGTTGTCTTTATTTGAAGAATTGTCTCTGGAATAGAAAGACTTTATTTGGTATTAACAAGTCTTTTGATCATTGGACTGAACGTAAAGACAAAGCTATGCTGTTTGCTGAATATATATCTGCTTGTGGTTTATCCAACAAGATTGATGGAACTAAGGTCGTAATGATTAAGGTGTAGTATTTTGAAGTTCTCAGTAGCAATAACCAATCCTCCATACTCAAATTCTCTCCATTTACAGATAATGGAGGAAGTTGTTAAGCATTGTGATAAAGTCATCAATATAAGTCCAGTAAGATGGCTAGAAGATCCTATGGCTAGATATAAGAAGAATTCGGACTATAGCAAGTTTGAAGATTCAGTATCTAAGAAGTTGGAAGATCTAGAAGTATTGAATAATAAGACATCAAATGAACTGTTCGATATTGAACATTCTGATTTGGGAATTTATGTTCTCGGTAATGGTGGATATGATTATTCTAAACTTTCTCAGATGGATTCTATTTGCCAAAAGATTTTTGCTAAATGTGAAAAAAATAAAACAATGATGGACATTTCTACTGAAGAAGGTTATAGAGGACCACATGATGGAATCTTCGGAGTTATTAATTCTCATAGGAGAGAATCGAGTAGACTAATTTCAGATAAGCACGAATTGTTTGTTACATATAGAGAAACTTTTGGAAATAAATTAATCTTCTTTAAGTCTGAAGGAGAACGTGATAATTGTTTTACGTATCTTACATCTAAGACAATGAAGTATTATAGTAGTAAGATTAGAAAAAATCAGAGAGTTCCTTGGCAGTTCATACCTATTGTAGATTTTAACAAAAAATGTGATGATATCAGCTTAATGGAATTTTTCGGGTTTACAAAAGATGAATATAATGCTATACTTACATTTGGAGCTTAATAGATTTTATGACAGCCAAAGAAAAATTTAAATATATTCAAGATATATTTTTTGATAGCGGATTAACTGACAAAGACGGTCATATGACTATCTTTGGTTATTATTATGCAACTGAAACTTTCGGACAAGATGTGGCAAATAAGCTTAAAAGAATTTTTTGGCCACAAGGAGCATATGTTGTAAATGCATCTAAACAAGAAGATATTAAAGCATATGCTGATGGTAAAGAATTACCGAAAGATACAAAAATGTGGAGTCTGTTATGGTGGAATGAAGTAACAGATGATATGTTTAATAACTTAATACAATTATTTGGTATTACTACTGGTCGTTGGTCAAGAGTTAATGGATATTATACTTTGATGCGACGTAAGTTTGAAGAACTTACAAGAGGTCAAGTACAATATAATATGGTCATTAAAGAATTTTTTACTGAAGATCCTGATTTTGAATTATCATGGGGTATGTCACAGTATGACTTTACTGCTCCAGAATGGACGGAGTTAAAGTTATGAGTTATCCGGGACCATGTATTAGATTTTTGGAAATACCAACAGAACGTAATGGTAGATTATATGGAAAAGAAATGATCATGAAGGCATGGTCAGAAGTTCCTGATTGGGATGGTGAATATCATAATGAACCGCCTATTGATTTTAGTTCACCAGAATGGACTGATGTAGAATTATAATGAAAGCCGAGTTAATAAAAAATTTCGTAAAGCGTGAATTATTGAATAAACACCTAACTAATGAGCTAGGTCAGCTTAATCAATATGGTAAAGAATTTATGATAAACCATTTTGGATTACCTGCTGATAGAGTTCCGATGGTTTTATTTGACGAAGTTGGAATAACTTGTATCGGTTCACCAAGAGAAATTAGAAGAGAAGATGATTTAAGACGAGAAGCTGCAAACCCAAATCATTGGGTTCGTTTTCTATATCAAGACATAACTCCTGATGTAATTTATAATTTCTGTAATTTATTTGATATTCTCGCAAAAGACCATGCAACAGGTTATGATGTAGTCTGGGAATTAGGTGGACACTGGTCAACTAGAGATTGTCCAGCTGGTGTTCCTATTGGAACATATGTCCAGCAACAAGTTACACGTTGTGCATTTAAACAACGGCTAATGGAAAATTTACGTAGACAAATTGAACAAGATAGTGCTAGAATGAGATTCGCCAGTCGCTATCAATATGAACCAAATCATTTGTGGGAATGGGGAGATCATATGACTAGAATTCGACCTCAAAGAATAGATATTGGATATGATTTAGCATATGGAAGTGGTTTTAATGCTTGGTCAACTTGGGATCCAACTGGTGGTATAATCGATATTGAACGAGAAACACCTGCTGAATCTGGATTTCCAGATCCTGAACAAGAAACATCGAGATATTTCGATGCAAGGGAAATGGAAAAACGATATAAAACATTTATTAGACGGTTAAAATTACATGACGATGATGATTGGGGTTCTCCTGAATTTAATCGAAAATGGATAGAATTAACTAAGAAGGAACCTGAAATTGATTTCAATTCACCAGAGTGGACTGAAGTTAAATTATAATTCATTGTCATTTTACAAATCATAAATAATTTGCTATATTTGTTATATGAGAGATTTAACTACAAAGAATGATGGTATTAGTAGAAGTAAGGAACGTATAACCAAGAATGGCGAAGTTTTTACTCCCAAGGCTTTGGTTGAAAAGATGATGGATAAGATTCCTGCTGAAAAGTGGAAAGATCCAGAAGCTACGTTCTTGGAACCTACATTTGGTTCTGGTAATATGTTGATTTGTATGCTCGAACGTCGTATTGCATCCGGTATTGAACCTATCCAAGCAGTCAAGACATTGTATGGAGTTGAACTCATGCAAGACAACGTTGATTTGTGTAAAGACCGTATACGTGACGTATTGCGAGCAAATAAAGTTAAGATAACGAAGAAGGTAAACGATATTATTGACCATAATTTTGTGTGTTCTGATTTTTTCAAATGGGATTTTGAAAATTGGTGTTCCAAAGAAACACAGGCTAGTGAACCTGGTCTTGAAGAATTTTTTGAATAATTATGAGAGGATAAAACATCTAATGGATATCATTCGCGCAGGTACTACCAAGAAGATACGTTTCGTGTGTATGGAATGCGACTGCATTTTCGATGCTGACCTCGGCGAGGCCAAGGTCACTCGTCAGGGTCATGGCGCATTTGAATATGTGAACTATACATGTCGGTGTCCGCATTGTGGCTATTCCTGTGACAAGACGGTAAATACCCGCTGTCCCGAACAGCGCATGCAGGCCTTTGGAGCATACGGCACAATCATTAATGTATAAGGAAATAATAATGCAAGCAAAATATTTGAGAATTACAATTCATGACAATGATTTCATGTGCTTTGCTGAAACTATGATGGAATTAATCCAGTATATGTTTAGATTTTTTGATTTCTATCCTACTACTGAAGAAGACTTGAATAGATTAAAGCCAGCTATTGCAAATCTTTGGAATGGTTTTTATATGATTGATGTTGCAAGCGATAAAAGAAAAGAAAGAGATGAAACTAAGCTTGATATGTTTATGAGATGTCTTGATTTGGAAATCGTAGATTTTACTGATATTCCTGATTGGGATAATTACGAAAGTATGTATATTCCACTTTTCAAAGATGGTGAATGCATCATTAAGTAAAGGAGTTCAAAATGGCTAAGAACATTAAAGTTATCGGTCCTGGTGAAGCTGAAACAGGTATCAGCGTTTATTATGCACTTCTTAAGAGTGCTAATAAGGTTTGTGATATTATCGGCGAATTTCTTAATTGGCTGAATAAGAACTGTAAGAACAATGATGAGATTTCTGAAATTGTTTCTAAGTTTGCAAAGAAGTTCAATTTAACTGAAATTGATGAATATTGTGATATGACTGACTATAATAATATTACGTCAATTAGCCAAGTATACGGAAAGAAAAATAAGAAGATCCGTGTCTATTCTGAAGACTTTAATTATGATGGCTATGAATTGCCGTTAGATATTGTTCTTTATTATCAGCCGATAGTAGATGAAATTAAAGCTATTAAGAAAGCCAAGCATTTGAAAGATACTCAGTATGAAAAGATTGATTTTAATGTAATCATCGGTAAACTGGCTGCATATTATCTTGACCATGTTTCTACAAAAATCAATGCTAAGGATATGGTATTGTGGGTATATGATGCTGGTATTGATGACTGGGATAATTATGAGCTGACTATCAAGGATGCAAGGATTGAACAGGTTTGTGACCGCAAAATTCTTTCAATTTTCTATACTGATAAATTTGATAGATCGCATCAGTATATCGCAGAAATTTGCGACTAATTCTAGTTGTCTGTAAAGATATAATGTTAAGAGTAGGGTTTAGAAATAACCCTACTTTTTCTATATTATAAAGGTAATTAAAAAGGAGAATAAAATGCCTGAACATCATATTACATCCGAAGATGTCATGAATTACTATTCTAGTATCTTTGGTGGTCGTCGCCAATTTGAAGGAATGAGAATTGACTCTGGCAATAGTGAACGTTATATTGTAATTGATCCTCAATATGATTTTATGTCAGATTGTGACTATTATAAGATGACATTAAAAAATATGATTGAAATTCACCGTCCTGATTTGCTAAATCGTGAACATAAGTTTACACCGGTTCAGAAGCTTATTATTGATGAATGGGAAAATGAAGTTGAACAACCGAATCAATTGCCTGTTATGAAGCTGTCTGATTTACCTGGTAAAATATTTGACTCGAAGTGGGCTGAATACGTTAAAGATTGGTTGAGTCCAAATAGGATTATGTAAAAGGTTTACAATGGGTTAATCTTTTTCTATATTGTAAAGGTAATCAAAAAGGAGTTAATAATGTTCAATTTCTTCAAAAAGAAAACGTTTTCTAAAGATTGTCTTAATGAACTGATGGAACGTAAAGATAAATTTACATTTGATACTCAACTTAATCTTGTTCGTATTAGGGGAACTGATATCTTTGGACCGCTTAATGATTTAACGTTTGAAAGTGTTGATAATATTGAAACATTCAAGATTATTCCTGGTTATAAAGTCGGTTCAGAACTCTATTTCAAGCATGAATTGCATGAAGATGACATTAAGAGTGCATTGGAACAGATTAATGACAGAACATTGGCTTGTGAAAATAGTATTAAAGTTGCTATTGAAAAATATGAATACAATAAAGAATTCTTACGTTTTCCGGCGCTAGCTACTAATGAAGAAGGTAAGCATTACTTTTTGTTTATTGCTCTTCGTCCTGGTAATCTTGAAGAATATCTTAAATTCATTGAAGAAAAAACTGCTAAATTAAAAGTTAACAAATCTGAAGATATTGATTTTTATAAGGAATATAAGTCTTACATTCTAAAGAAATTCAAAGATGTAATGGGAATTGATTATCAATATGATAAGATGATTGTCATTGAGCCTTATATGACTTGGTATGACCAAAATAAAGAAGAACTTGAAAAGAAGGCACATCGTTTAAATGAAAACAAAAAGTGTCATAATGCATTTGATTTAATTAGATTGGCTTAAAGAAAAATAATTATTGGGTGACTGATAAAATATATTATAAACTCTATTATTGACAATAGTAGGGTTTTTTACTATATTATATAATGTAAAAATAAAAGGATATTAAAATGATTAATTTTATGCCAATTCAAATTGCCGCAATTAACTCCATGTTAAAAAACCCGGTTGGTGTTTTAAATATGCCAACAGCTACTGGTAAAACTGTTGTTATTTACGGTCATATTCTTGAATGTATTAAAAACGCAGAAACTACAAAACATAACTTCGTTATTTCTGGTCCTATTATGGACTTAAATAATCAGACTGCATCTAGTATTCTTACAAATCTTTGGAATGCAGGTGTTATTAATCCTGATAATATTGATATTGTTATTGCTAATTGTGAAAATAGAAGAGCAAATCGTTCTTTTACTTGGTTTGATAACGATAATAAAGATAAGCTTGATATTTCAGATAAAGCAAATGGTAGAGAGCCGGTAGGCATTCTTGTTAATACAGCTAATATGAAACAAGAACGTCAATTTAGATTGACAGTTATTTGTAATCCTACATTACAAAATGACGAAAAGTATTTGGTTTATGTTGATGGTGAAAATGTTGTTAATCATTTTTATTTTGATGAGTCACATACTTTGAAAAATTCTCCAGCAGAAAAAACAGATTATGCTACGGTTGAAATGACAGAAGGTGAAAAAATTGAAAAGAAAGAAATTGAAAGAACTTGGGTAAATTACACAAAGATTTTTGAATTAATTGGTGATAAGGGAAGTTTTCACCTAGTATCGGCCACACCGACTATTGATAATTTTGAAGTAATTCAAAATTATTTACATGTATCTGATTTTAAAGATTGCTTTACTTTTTGTCTTCGTCCAATACAAGCTATTCAAGCACGAATGCTCGTTCCGCCAAAATTTAGTATTGCTAAAGCGCCAAGATTAAATCTTTCTTCTATTAAAGCTTTAACTGAAATATGTATTAATGACATTGAAAAAATCGTAGTTGAAAATCCAAATTATAAAGCAAAAATTTTAATTACGACAAATTCTACAATCGAATTTAAAAATATGTGTGATTGGCTTATGGATTTATATGGTGAAAAATATAATGTGTTTTCTACTTGTTGTCAATTTGGAAAAACAATGAATAAAACACGTTTAAATAATGATATACGTAATTTTAAAGAATTAATTGATAATTCTGATAAACCGTGTTTTGTTGTTCATATTCGACAAATTATAGCTGGTATTGATATTCCGTCTTTTACTCATGCTATTTTTAATATGGAATCTAACACAAATTTTATTACTCCTATTCAAATTACCGGTCGTGTATTAAGACCAGCTGAGCGTTGGATAGATGGAACTGCAAAAACAGATTATAAAGATTGTGGCTATGTTTATATTAATATTCAAGATAAAGATAATTTAGCAGATAAAGCAGCAAGAACATTGACTGATTTTTATGGTGAAATTTTTGAATTTATTAAACCGAATTTCTTTGAAGGATATACTAGTGGTTCAAAGACGCGCCATAAAATTACATATCAATTTGAAGACGTTGTTCATCTTGAAACATTTGAAACTGATATTACTAAATTTTTACGTCAACTTGCAAAATGGATTTATAGTTGGAAAGATATTGGTATTACATTAAATGTTGAAGAAGAAATTAAAAAAGCTATTTATCAAAAAGCCTATGTAGAAAATTTACCAATTTTCTATCAACCGGAATTAAAACGATATGTTAATAAAGTTAATGATTATTTGGCTTTTTTAGAAACTGATGACTGATTTGATATAATAATAATTTATTCATTTACAAATAATGAATAAATTATTATATTTATTATAACATGAATGAAGAAAAAATTAAAAAATTATATCCTTTTCAATATTATACGTTTAAAAATGTTTCTGTAATTAAACCATATTTGACTAAATATATGTTTAAAACAGAACATGAAAATGAATTATATATTGGTAATATTAATGGTCTTTTAACTATGGGTGAAATGTTGCCAATTAAAATGTTAAATTATTTTAAAGCAAATAAAAAAGCAACTTTTATTTTACCTGAAAATTATAAAGAAACAATTGACGGATTAAGTGGTTTTAGAGAGCAAATTTTAAAAATTATCAACTTCTTTTCCAAGCAAATTTCTATATTTACATATAAGGCTGATAATTCAGATATTATAAATAAAATAAAGGAAACTGATATGACGTTTGATGTTGCAATTATGAATCCACCTTATGATGGCTCTTTGCATTTAAAAATTTTAGAAGAAGTAATTAAACATTCTAATATTGTAACAAATATTAGTCCTATTCGTTGGTTGCAAGATCCAATTGTCGAATATAAAAAGAATTCTGATTATGCAAAATATGAAGAATCTATTTTAAAACATATGATTAATTTTATTGAATTAGATCAAGCATATACTAATGATTGTTTTGGTATTCAATTTAATACTAAAATTGGAATATCTGTTTATGATAAAACTGGCGGATATGACTATAAAAAAATACATGAATCTGAATTTAATGAAATTTATAAAAAATGCATGTCTAAAAAAGAAAGGATTACACCAAATATTAAATTATATAAAAATTTGAATTCTAAAAATTTTGTTCCGGTTTGCCTTCTTGGTGGTCATGTAGATGTTAATGGATATGGAGTAAGATTTACACGTAATAGATATAAATATTTTATTGATGGTAAATGTCAAAATAGTGAACGCCCTGAATTATATAATAAAGAACCAAATGAAGTAAAATCATATAATTTAAAAACATTTGATACTGTTCCATGTGTTGAGTTTGATACAGCTGAAGAAACAAAAAATTTTTATAATTATATAAATTCTATTTGTTTTC